>JBBASJ010000041.1:0-10273 GCA_040399325.1 Prochlorococcaceae cyanobacterium | reverse complement strand
GGTGTGCGCGATCTGGTGAAGCGCTGACGTCCCGTCAGCCCAGCCGTCAGCCCAGTCGTCATCCCAGCCGCCGGCGCACCGATTCGGCGTGGCTGTGCAGGCCCTCGCTTTCGGCCAGGGTGACCACGGCGGGCCCAGTGGCGTCCAGTGCTGCCCGGTTGAACCGGATCAGGCTGGTGTGGCGCAAAAAGGTCTCGACGCTCAGGGCCCCGGCAAAGCGGGCCGTACCGCTGGTGGGCAGCGTGTGGTTGGGCCCGGCCAGGTAATCGCCCACCGCTTCAGGGGTGTGCGGGCCCATGAAGATCGCCCCAGCATGGTTGATCCGATCGGCCAGAGGCTCGGGCTGGTTCACCAGCAGTTCCAGGTGCTCGGGAGCAAAGCTGTCGCTCAGGGCAGCCGCCTCTTCCAGATCGCTGCAGACCACGATCAATCCCCAGTCGCGCAGAGCCTGACGGGTGATCGCTGCACGGGGGTGATCCTGCAGCTGGGCTTCCAGGGCGGCCGGCATGGCTGCCGCCAGATCGCTGCTGGTGGTCAGCAGGATCGCCGCTGCCAGCGGATCGTGTTCGGCCTGGGCCAGCAGGTCGGCGGCCACCAGATCCGGGTCGGCCGTCCCATCGGCAATCACCAGCACTTCGCTGGGCCCCGCCAGCGAATCGATCGCCACCCGACCGAAGACCAGTTTCTTGGCCATGGTGACGTAGAGGTTGCCGGGTCCGGTGATCACGTCGACCCGAGGAATCGTTTCGGTTCCGTAGGCCAGGGCGGCGATCGCCTGGGCCCCCCCGACGCGATACACCTCATCGATGCCTGCCAGATGGGCCGCCGCCAGCACGGTGGGATCCGGCTCGCCGCCAGGGCCGGGCGGGGTGACCATCACGACGCGTTTGACTCCGGCCACCTTGGCCGGCACGGCATTCATCAGCACGGTGCTGGGGTAGCTGGCCCTGCCGCCGGGCACGTAGAGCCCGGCACGCTCTACCGGCCGCCAGCGGCGACCCAGCTGTTCGCCGTGGGGCCCGGTCACGCACAGATCCGACGGCATCTGGCGTTGGTGGAAATCGAGAATGCGGCGGTGCGCCAGCAACAGCGCATCCCTGAGGTCGGCGCTGCAGGCTTCCCAGGCCTGCCTGAGGCGCGCCGCCGGAATGCGAAGGGGATCGGGCCGTACCCCGTCAAAGCGCTCGCTCAGCTCCAGCAGCGCCTGATCACCCTGCTCAACCACCTGGCGCACGATCGACTCGACACTCGCGGCGGCTGCAGCCATCTGGGTTCCACCGGTGCGCTCGGCGATGGCCGTGAGCCTGCTGGTGGCCTCCCGGCTGTCGTGCAGACAGGCGATGGTGGCGGCGTTCGTCGGGGGCGTGGAGGAGACGACCATCGCGCAGGCTGCAGGCACCGGGAGTGCGGAGGCTTCAACCTAAGGCGTGACGGCAGCTCAGGCGTGCGTGCAGTGGCAGAGGCACTGAAGCAGCGGGGTGCCCTGCAAGAGGGTAGGATTTTTGTTTGCCGTGCTCCGCGTCTGATCGCCTGTGGCCAATAACAAGTCCTCGAAAAAACGCATCCTGGTGGCCGAGCGCAACCGTCTGCGCAACCGCACCTATAAATCGGCCCTGCGCACCCTGATGAAGCGCTGCCTGACCGCCTGCTCGGCCTACAGCCAGGAGCCGGGCAATGACGCCAAGGAGGCTGTGCAGAAGACCATGAGCGCGGCCTTCAGCAAGATCGACAAGGCCGTCAAGGTTGGCGTGCTGCACCGCAACACCGGCGCCAACCAGAAATCTCGCCTCAGCGCTGCGGTCAAGAAGGCGATTGAGCCCGCGGTTGCCCAGGTCTGAGAGTCCTGCCTACGCCACCATGGTGCGGCGCCGTGATGTTCAGCTGCCATGACGGCACCGCTGATTGATTCCCACTGCCACATCGTGTTTCGCAATTTTGATGCGGACCTCGATGCGGTTGCCCAGCGTTGGCGTGAGGCCGGTGTTCGGGCCCTCGTCCACGCGTGCGTTGAACCGTCGGAGATTCCCGCCATCCGGGCGCTGGCCGATCGATTCCCTGAAATGCGCTACTCGGTGGGCGTCCATCCGCTCGACACCGAGCACTGGGCTCCCGACACCGGGGACGTGCTGCGCGATGCGGCCCGCGCCGACAGCCGTGTGGTGGCCATCGGAGAGCTGGGACTGGATCTGTTCAGGGATCAGAATCTTGAGGAGCAGCTCACGGTGCTGCAACCCCAACTCGATCTGGCCTGCGAACTCGATCTACCCGTGATCGTGCATTGCCGTGACGCCGCCGGGCCCATGCTGGATCTGCTGCGCACCCGCGCTGAGCGGGGCACCTGTCCCCGCGGTGTGATGCACTGCTGGGGCGGTACCCCTGCCGAGATGGAAGCGTTCCTGGAGCTCGGTTTCTACATCAGCTTCAGCGGCGTGGTCACCTTTCCGAAGGCCGACGACACCCACACCTGCGCCAGGGTCGTGCCGGCTGACCGTTATCTGGTCGAGACCGATTGCCCCTTTCTGGCCCCTGTGCCGCGGCGTGGCAAACGCAACGAGCCGGCTTACGTCGCCGCCGTCGCCGCCCGGGTGGCAGAACTCAGGATGGAGCCGCTCGAGCAGGTGGCCAATACCAGCACTTCCAATGCCGCAGCCCTGTTTGGCTTGGCCCTTCACAATGTATGATGTTCCATTGGCCTGGACGCTGAAGCGTTCCTTGTTGACCACGCCTGCAGCCCTGAAGCGAGTCGGATAGAGGGTCCAGCCCGGGCCGCCGTTCCCCCCTGTGGAGGAGCGGCTGTTCCTGTGTTTCCCCGCCCGTCCACACGCCCGGCTGCCGGCACTCGGCTGGCCAATGTCGAACAACACGTCAAACCCGTTCCTGCAGGTTCACCGCATGAGCAGCGCGATCCAGGTCGCCAAGACCGCCACTTACCTGCCCGATCTGGTGGAGGTGCAGCGCGCGAGTTTCAAATGGTTCCTGGAGAAGGGCCTGATCGAGGAGCTGGAGAGCTTCTCACCGATCACCGACTACACCGGCAAGCTTGAGCTGCACTTCATCGGCAGTGAGTACCGCCTCAAGCGCCCGCGGCACGACGTCGAAGAGGCCAAGCGTCGCGATGCGACCTTTGCCTCGCAGATGTATGTGACCTGCCGCCTGGTCAACAAGGAGACCGGCGAAATCAAGGAGCAGGAGGTCTTCATCGGTGAACTGCCGTTGATGACAGAGCGGGGCACGTTCATCATCAACGGCGCCGAGCGTGTGATCGTGAACCAGATCGTGCGTTCACCCGGGGTCTACTTCAAGGACGAGCAGGACAAGAACGGACGCAAGACGTTTAACGCCAGCCTGATCCCCAACCGCGGCGCCTGGCTCAAATTCGAGACCGATAAGAACGATCTGCTGCACGTGCGCGTCGACAAGACGCGCAAGATCAATGCCCACGTGCTCATGCGGGCCATCGGCCTGTCAGACAATGACGTGCTCGACAAGCTGCGTCACCCTGAGTACTACCAGAAGTCAATCGAGGCGGCCAACGACGAGGGCATCTCTTCGGAAGACCAGGCTCTGCTGGAGCTCTACAAAAAGCTGCGCCCCGGTGAGCCCCCGTCGGTCAGTGGCGGCCAGAGCCTTCTGCACAGCCGCTTCTTCGATCCCAAGCGCTACGACCTGGGCCGGGTCGGTCGCTACAAGATCAACAAGAAGCTGCGCCTCACCATTCCTGACTCGGTGCGCACCCTCACGCCCGAGGACGTGCTCAGCACGATCGATTACCTGATCAACCTCGAGCTGGATGTGGGCGGCGCCAGCCTCGACGACATCGACCACCTCGGCAACCGTCGCGTGCGCTCGGTGGGCGAGCTGCTGCAGAACCAGGTGCGCGTCGGACTCAACCGGCTCGAGCGCATCATCAAGGAGCGCATGACCGTCGGTGAGACCGAGAGTCTCACCCCGGCCCAGCTGGTGAACCCCAAGCCCCTGGTGGCGGCGATCAAGGAGTTCTTCGGCTCCAGCCAGCTCAGCCAGTTCATGGACCAGACCAATCCCCTGGCTGAGCTCACCCACAAACGCCGCATCAGCGCCCTGGGCCCAGGAGGCCTGACCCGTGAGCGCGCCGGCTTTGCCGTGCGCGACATTCACCCCTCCCACTACGGCCGTATCTGCCCGATCGAGACCCCGGAAGGTCCCAATGCCGGCCTGATCGGTTCGCTGGCGACCCACGCCCGCGTCAACGAGTACGGCTTCATCGAGACCCCCTTCTGGAAGGTCGAGAACGGGATCGTGCTCAAGCAGGGCGATCCGATCTATCTCTCGGCTGACCTCGAAGACGAATCGCGTGTGGCTCCCGGTGACGTGGCCACCGATGCCGAAGGGCGCATCACCGCCGAGCTGGTGCCGGTTCGCTACCGCCAGGATTTTGAGAAGGTTCCGCCTGAGCAGGTCGATTACGTCCAGCTGTCGCCGGTGCAGGTGATTTCGGTGGCGACATCGTTGATTCCCTTCCTGGAGCACGACGACGCCAACCGCGCGCTCATGGGCTCCAACATGCAGCGTCAGGCCGTGCCCCTGCTGCGGCCCGAGCGTCCGCTGGTGGGTACGGGCCTCGAGACCCAGGTGGCCCGCGACTCGGGCATGGTGCCCATCACCCGCGTGAACGGCACGGTCACCTTCGTGGATGCCACGGTCATCGTCATCCGCGATGAGCAGGGGGGCGAGCACACCCACTTCCTGCAGAAGTACCAGCGCTCCAACCAGGACACCTGCCTCAACCAGCGCCCCATCGTTAAGGAGGGCGATCAGGTGATCGCCGGCCAGGTGCTGGCCAACGGTTCCGCCTGTGAGGGCGGCGAGATCGCCCTGGGCCAGAATATTCTTCTGGCCTACATGCCTTGGGAAGGGTACAACTATGAGGACGCCATTCTGGTGAGCGAGCGTCTGGTCACCGACGATCTCTACACCTCGGTTCACATCGAGAAATACGAGATCGAAGCTCGACAGACCAAGCTCGGCCCAGAAGAGATCACTCGAGAGATTCCCAATGTTGCCGAAGAAAGCCTCGGTAATCTCGACGAAATGGGCATCATCCGCATCGGCGCCTATGTCGAGAGCGGCGACATCCTGGTGGGCAAGGTGACCCCCAAGGGCGAATCCGACCAACCCCCCGAAGAAAAGCTGTTGCGCGCCATCTTTGGCGAGAAAGCCCGCGATGTGCGCGACAACTCGCTGCGGGTGCCCAGCACCGAGCGCGGCCGCGTCGTCGACGTGCGCATCTACACCCGGGAACAGGGTGATGAACTGCCCCCCGGCGCCAACATGGTGGTGCGGGTCTACGTGGCCCAGCGTCGCAAGATTCAGGTCGGCGACAAGATGGCCGGCCGCCACGGCAACAAGGGCATCATCAGCCGCATCCTTCCGCGCGAGGACATGCCCTATCTGCCCGATGGCACGCCCATCGACATCGTGCTCAACCCACTGGGAGTGCCCAGCCGCATGAACGTGGGACAGGTGTTCGAGTGCCTGATGGGTTGGGCTTCAGCGCAACTGGGTTGCCGCGTCAAGGTCGTGCCCTTCGACGAGATGCATGGCGCCGAGAAGTCGAAGCAGACCGTGCAGGCCTTCCTCGAGGAGGCAGCCAAGCAGCCCGGCAAGGAGTGGGTCTACGACCCCGAGAACCCCGGCAAGATCCAGCTCATCGATGGCCGCACCGGCGAAGCCTTTGACCAACCGGTCACGGTCGGCTATGCCCACATCCTCAAGCTGGTGCACCTGGTCGACGACAAGATCCACGCCCGTTCGACTGGTCCCTACTCCCTGGTCACCCAGCAGCCCCTTGGTGGTAAAGCCCAGCAGGGCGGCCAGCGTCTGGGAGAGATGGAGGTCTGGGCCCTCGAGGCCTATGGCGCCGCCTACACCCTGCAGGAACTGCTCACCGTCAAATCGGATGACATGCAGGGCCGCAATGAGGCCCTCAACGCCATCGTCAAGGGCAAGCCGATCCCCAGGCCCGGGACCCCCGAGTCGTTCAAGGTGCTGATGCGTGAACTGCAGTCCCTGGGCCTCGACATTGCCGTTTACACCGACGAGGGCGCTGAGGTCGATCTGATGCAGGACATCAACCCCCGACGCAGCACCCCGAGCCGTCCCACCTACGAATCCCTCGGCGTCGCGGATTACGACGACGATTGATGGTTGTTTGATCGCTGACTGATCGCGGACTGCCGTTGTGGCAGTTCCCCGGTAATCCCTCTCCTCTCTCGATCGCCGCGAGCTTTAGCCGATGTCCAACAGCAACCTGCGCACCGAAAACCACTTCGACTACGTCAAGATCACGCTCGCTTCCCCCGAGCGGATCATGCAGTGGGGACAGCGCACCCTGCCCAACGGGCAGGTGGTGGGTGAGGTCACCAAACCGGAGACCATCAACTACCGCACGCTCAAGCCCGAGATGGACGGGCTCTTCTGCGAAAAGATCTTTGGTCCTTCCAAAGACTGGGAGTGCCACTGCGGCAAGTACAAGCGGGTTCGACATCGCGGCATCGTCTGCGAGCGCTGCGGCGTCGAGGTCACCGAGAGTCGGGTGCGGCGTCACCGCATGGGCTTCATCAAGCTCGCGGCACCCGTGTCCCATGTCTGGTACCTGAAGGGCATCCCGAGCTACGTGGCGATCCTGCTCGACATGCCCCTGCGCGATGTCGAGCAGATTGTCTATTTCAACTGCTACGTGGTGCTCGACCCGGGTGACCACAAGGATCTGACCTACAAGCAGCTGCTCACTGAAGACGAGTGGCTGGAGATTGAGGACCAGATCTATGCCGAAGACTCCGACATCGAAAACGAACCGGTGGTCGGCATCGGTGCCGAAGCCCTCAAGCAACTGCTTGAGGATCTGGACCTTGGTGAGATCGGCGAACAACTGCGCGAAGAGATTGCCGCCAGCAAGGGCCAGAAGCGGGCCAAGCTGATCAAGCGCCTGCGCGTCATCGACAACTTCGTGGCCACCGGCGCCCGCCCCGAGTGGATGGTGCTTGATGTGATCCCGGTGATTCCGCCGGATCTGCGACCCATGGTGCAGCTCGACGGCGGTCGCTTCGCCACCAGCGACCTCAATGATCTCTACCGCCGGGTGATCAACCGCAACAACCGCCTGGCGCGTCTGCAGGAGATCCTCGCCCCCGAGATCATCGTGCGCAACGAGAAGCGCATGCTGCAGGAGGCCGTCGATGCCCTGATCGATAACGGCCGCCGTGGCCGCACCGTGGTCGGCGCCAACAACCGTGCCCTCAAGTCGCTCAGCGACATCATCGAGGGCAAGCAGGGTCGTTTCCGTCAGAACCTCCTTGGCAAGCGGGTCGACTACTCAGGCCGCTCGGTGATCGTGGTTGGTCCCAAGCTCAAGATGCACCAGTGCGGTCTGCCCAAGGAGATGGCGATCGAGCTGTTCCAGCCATTTGTCATTCACCGTCTGATCCGGCAGAACATCGTCAACAACATCAAGGCCGCCAAAAAGTTGATTCAGCGTGCCGACGATGAGGTGATGCAGGTGTTGCAGGAGGTGATCGAAGGGCACCCGATCCTGCTGAACCGCGCACCCACGCTGCACCGCCTGGGTATTCAGGCGTTTGAACCCAAGCTGGTGGATGGCCGTGCCATCCAGCTGCACCCCCTGGTCTGCCCCGCCTTCAACGCCGACTTCGACGGCGACCAGATGGCCGTGCACGTGCCCCTGGCGATCGAGGCCCAGACCGAGGCCCGCATGTTGATGCTGGCCAGCAACAACATCCTGTCGCCGGCGACAGGCGAGCCGATCATCACCCCGTCGCAGGACATGGTGCTGGGGGCTTACTACCTGACGGCTGAGCAACCCGGGAGCGTCAAGCCCGCGTTTGGCGACCGCAGCCGCACTTTTGCCAGCCTTGAGGATGTGATCGCCGCCTTTGAGGAAAAGCACCTTTGCCTGCACGACTGGGTCTGGGTGCGTTTCAACGGCGAGGTCGACACCGAAGGCGAAGCCGCCGAACCGACCGTCACCGACACCCTCAGCGATGGCACCCGGATCGAGCAGTGGCTGTTCCGCCGCGACCGCTTCGATGAGGACGGCGCCCTGATCAGTCGTTACCTGCTGACCACCGTTGGCCGGGTGGTGATCAATCACACCATCATCGACGCCGTGGCGGCCCCCTGAGACCCGGCTGAACGTTCAACCCATACCCCTTCCTCACCTTCATTCGCCGGCAGCCATGACCGCCACTCCCGCCAAGAAAACCAGCAAGAAGGGCAGCAAGAAAGCTGCTGAGCAGGCTGCCGCTGCCGAGGCTCTGGCCCTGGCGGCCAAAAGCCTCAGTCGTCAGGCGCCCCCGTTTCGCAACCGGGTGATCGACAAGAAGGCCCTGCGCAATCTGGTGGGCTGGGCCTACAAACACCACGGCACGGCTGCCACCGCGTCGATGGCCGACGATCTCAAGGATCTGGGTTTCCGATACGCCACCCAGGCGGCGGTTTCGATCTCGGTCGACGACCTGCGCATTCCCGGCGACAAGGCGGCCCTGCTGGAGGAAGCCGAGCAGCAGATCACCGAGACCGAAGAGCGCTACCGCCTCGGCGAAATCACCGAGGTGGAGCGTCACACCAAGGTGATCGACACCTGGACCGAGACCAACGAGCGTCTGGTGGCGGCCGTGCGCCGCAACTTCAACGAGAACGACCCGTTGAATTCGGTCTGGATGATGGCCAACTCGGGCGCCCGGGGCAACATGTCCCAGGTGCGTCAGCTGGTGGGCATGCGTGGCCTGATGGCCAACCCCCAGGGCGAAATCATCGACCTTCCGATTCGCACCAACTTCCGCGAGGGTCTGACGGTCACCGAGTACGTGATCAGCTCCTACGGCGCCCGCAAGGGCCTGGTGGACACTGCCCTGCGCACCGCTGACTCCGGCTATCTGACCCGCCGCCTGGTGGATGTCGCCCAGGACGTGATCGTGCGTGAAGACGATTGCGGCACCACCCGCGGCATCCCCATCGATGCCGACGACAAGGGCAAGTACGCCAGCAAGCTGATCGGTCGCCTGGCCGCCGAGCCGGTTCTCGATGCCAGTGGCGCCGTGATCGTCGATCGCGATGGTGAGATCGACGCCCCTCTCTCCCGCCAGATCGAAGCCGCCGGCGTCAGAACCGTTGTGGTGCGTTCACCGCTCACCTGCGAAGCTTCGCGCTCGGTCTGCCGCAAGTGCTATGGCTGGGCCCTGGCTCACAACGAGCTGGTGGATCTGGGCGAAGCCGTCGGCATCATTGCGGCCCAGTCGATCGGTGAGCCCGGGACCCAGCTCACCATGCGCACCTTCCACACCGGTGGTGTGTCCACGGCTGAGACCGGGGTGGTGCGTTCCCAGGTCGATGGTGTCGTCGAATTCGGCCCCAAGGCCCGGGTTCGCCCTTACCGCACCCCCCACGGCGTCGAGGCGCAGATCGCCGAGACCGACTTCAGCCTGACCCTCAAGCCAAGCGGCAAGGGCAAGCCCCAGAAGCTCGACATCACCAACGGTTCGATCCTCTTCGTCAACGACGGCGACAGCGTCGCCAACGACATCATCCTGGCCCAGATCTCCTCGGGCGCGGCTGTCAAGAAGAGCGTCGAGAAGGCGACCAAGGATGTGATCTGTGACCTGGCCGGCCAGGTCCGTTATGAGGACGCCATTCAGCCCAAGGAGGTCACCGACCGTCAGGGCAACATCACCCTCAAGGCCCAGCGCCTGGGCCGGCTGTGGGTGTTCAGTGGTGACGTGTACAACCTGCCGCCCAATGCCCTGCCGGTGGTCAAGGGCAACAAGGCGGTCAAGACCGGTGAAGTCCTGGCCGAGAGTCGTCTGGTCAGTGAGTACGGCGGCGCCGTGCGCCTGCGCGAATCGGCCGGTGACTCCCGCGAGGTTCAGATCGTCACCGCCAGCCTCACCCTCAAGGACTGCAAGCTGGTTGGTGAATCGACCCACTCGGGCGAGATCTGGCACCTTGAGGGCAAAGACAACATCCGCTATCGCCTCAACACCGCTCCCGGCAGCAAGATCGGTACCGGTGAGGTGATCGCTGAGCTGGCCGATGACCGCTTCCGCACCCAGACCGGTGGCACCGTGCGCTTCGCGCCCGGCCTCTCGATCAAGAAGGCCCGTAGCGCCAAGAACGGCTACGAGGTCAGCAAGGGCGGCACGCTGCTGTGGATCCCCCAGGAAACCCACGAGATCAACAAGGACATCTCCCTGTTGATGATCGAAGACGGCCAGTGGAT
>JBBASJ010000040.1:0-21524 GCA_040399325.1 Prochlorococcaceae cyanobacterium | reverse complement strand
CGTTGATACCCACAGCAACCTTGGTGGCCACGGCATTGATCGCACCGGCGATCTGAGCCATGAGCACCTCTTTGGAGGGCAGATCCCCGATGGCCTTGATCTCGGCTTGGGAGAGGAGTTTGCCCTCGAAGAGGCCTCCTTTCGTTTCCGATTTCTTGGTGTCCTTCTGGAAGGACTGCAGGGCCTTCACCGCACCGCCCACGTCGCCCTTGACGAGCACGAAGGCGTTGGTGCCGGTGAGCAGGGAATCGAGTTCCGACCAGGCGCTGTTGCCATCAATGGCACGGCGCATCAAGGTGTTTTTGGTCACCTTGCAGACACCGCTGGCAGCCTGCAGACGGGTCCGCAGGTCGCTCATCTCCTTGATGGTCAGGCCCCGATAGTCGAGGACCAGCGCCATTTCGGCTTCACCGAGGAGCCCTTTGAGCTCTTCGACGATCTGTTGCTTGTTCTCCAGCGTGCGGCCCATAGGATTTGGAACGGATCGGGGGAACAAGCCGGGACCGCGGCCCAGAGGCAACCGCACGATGGCGGCAGCCACACCTCGAGGCCGCTGAATTCCGGCTGAGCCCGATCGACCGGCAGAGCCGGAACCGTTGCAGAGCCAAAGCTGTCGCGATCACCTCGGCAGGATTTATGAACGTGGCATCAGCCGCCGGGGCGCCTGATGCAGCTCACCTGCTGTCTGGGGTAGGGCGCGGGCCCTACTGGCAAAAGCCAGCTTTCAATTGTAGGGGATGACGTTGCAGCTCACTGCCGGGCCAGAAAACCGCGCAGGCGCTCGCTGCGGGGGTTGCTGAAGACCTCGCCGGGGTCGCCCTGCTCCTCGATCAGCCCGTTATTGAAGAACAGCACCCGGTTGGACACCTCACGGGCGAAGCGCATTTCGTGGGTGACCACCAGCATGGTCATGCCGGTCTCGGCCAACAGGCGCATCACCTGCAGCACCTCGCCCACCAGCTCAGGATCGAGAGCGCTGGTGGGCTCGTCAAACAGCATCACCGCGGGATTCATGCAGAGGCTGCGGGCGATGGCCACCCGCTGCTTCTGCCCGCCCGAGAGCTGGGCGGGGTAGGCATCGCCTCGGTGGCCCAGGCCCACCTCCTCGAGATGGCGCCGGGCCCGTTGCTGGCATTCGGCCAGCGACAGCCTGAGCACCTGGCGGGGCGGCAGCACCAGGTTCTCGAGCACCGTCAGATGGGGGAACAGGTTGAACTGCTGAAACACCATGCCGACGCGGATGCGCAGTTCGCGCAACTGGCGCCAGCCCAACGGGCCTCCCGCGATGTCATGGCCCATGACCCGCAGCTGCCCCCGCTCAAAACTCTCGAGCCGGTTGAGGCAGCGCAGAAAGGTGCTCTTGCCGCAGCCCGAAGGGCCGATGATCGAGACCACATCACCGGCCTTGACGCTGGTGCTCACCCCCTTGAGCACCGCCAGCTCGCCATAGCTTTTGTGCAGATCGGTGCACTGGAGGATGGGATCTGCAGCAGCTGTGGCGATCATCAGGGGTAACGGTGCAAGCCAGCCCAGGCCATGACCAGCAGGCCCAGACTCAGTATCGAGCGAACCGGCCGTTGGCGCCGCCGTCTGGCCCTGGTTGTCACCGGATTGCTGACGGTGGGGCTGCTGGCCTGGAGCGGCAGTTGGGCCGCACCCGCCCAGCCCTGGAGAGTGGGCACCGATCCCACCTTTCCGCCGTTTGAGTACCGCGACAACAGCAGCGGCCAGATCACCGGCTTTGACATCGACCTGATCAAGGCGATCGGCAAACAGGCGGGCCACCCGATCGAGCTGGTGGCGCTGCCGTTTGACGGCATCATTCCGGCGCTGCAGGCCCGCAGCATCGATGCGGCGATCAGCGCCATCACCATCACCCCCGAGCGGGCCCGGGCGATCGACTTCAGCCGGCCCTACTTCGAGGCCGGCCAGGCGATCGTGGTGCGCGACAACGGCCCCAACCTGACCAAGCTCGAGCAGCTCAAGGGGCGCCGGATTGCCGTGCAGATCGGCACCACCGGCGCCATCGCCGCCTCGAAGGTGGCCGGCGCCCAGGTGAGCAGCTTTGATTCCACCCCCCTGGCCCTGCAGGAGCTGGCCAACGGCAATGCCGATGCCGTGGTGAGTGACGTCCCGGCGATTCTCTATGCGATCAAGGCCGCCCATCTCAGCGGCCTGCGCATCGCCGGCGAGCACCTCAGCAGCGAGGTCTACGGCATTGCCTTGCCCACCAACGCGCCGATCACAGGCCCGATCAACAAGGCCCTGGGCGAACTGATCGCCAGCGGCCGCTATGCCGCGCTCTACCGCCAATGGCTGGGAGCCGAGCCACCGGTGCTGCCCGCAACGGCACCGTCGCTGCAAGCAGGAAGCTCGCCCCTGGCCGGGCTCGATCTGACTCTGCTGGCCCAGAACCTGCTCAAGGGCGCCGGCATCACGCTGCTGCTCACGGTTCTCTCGTTCAGCTTCGGGCTGGTGGGCGGCACCGCCCTGGCGCTGCTGCTGCAGAGCCCCAGGCCCCTGGTGCAGGTGCTGTGCCGGATCTACATCGACTTCTTTCGCGGCACCCCGATGCTGGTGCAGCTGTTTCTGATCTATTTCGGCCTGCCGGCCCTGCTGCAGACCCTCGAAGTGCCGTTCACGATCGAGCGGCTGCCGGCGGCGGTGACGGCACTGAGCCTCAACGTGGCGGCCTACCTGGCCGAGGTGCTGCGCAGCGGCATCGAATCGATCGACCGGGGCCAATGGGAGGCGGCCGATGCCCTGGGCTTCAGCCCGGTGGAGCGCATGCGGTTCGTGATCGCCCCGCAGGCGATCCGGCGCGTGCTGCCGCCGCTGGCCAACGAATTCATCACCCTGATCAAGGACACCAGCCTGGCGGCCGTGATCGGCTTTGACGAGCTGTTCCGGCAGGGGCAGCTGATGGTGGCCACCACCTACCGGGCGTTTGAGATCTACATCGCCGTGGCGCTGGTGTATCTGGTGATGACCACCAGCGCCTCGCTGCTGTTCAAGCGACTGGAACGCAGGCTCAGCCTTCCTTCTTGATGTCCTGCAGGGCCGTCACGTCGACCTGGACCGAGGGACCCATGGTCGAGGTCACGTAGAGGCTCTTCCAGTAGCGACCCTTGGCACCGCTGGGCTTGTTGCGGTCGATGGTCTCCTGCAGGGCCTTGAGATTGTCGAGCAGCTTGGCCGCATCGAAGCTCGCCTTGCCGAAACGCACGTGCACAATGCCGCTGCGATCGGCGCGGAACTCGAGCTTGCCGGCCTTGAACTCGTTGATGGCGCCAGCCAGATCGGTGGTCACGGTGCCGGCCTTGGGATTGGGCATCAGACCACGGGGACCGAGCACCCGGCCGAGCTTGGCCACCTTGGGCATCATGTCGGGGGTGGCGATCAGCAGATCGAACTCCATCTCACCCTTGGCGATGGTTTCGACCAGGTCATCGTCACCGGCCAGGTCGGCACCGGCGGCCTTGGCGGCGGCCACGGCCTCACCGCGGGCGATCACGGCAATGCGGATCGACTGACCGGTGCCATGGGGCAGGGCGACGGTGGTGCGCAGCTGCTGGTCGGTGTACTTGGGGTCGATCCCCAAACGGGCATGGGCCTCGAGGGTTTCATCGAACTTGGCGGTGGCGTTGGCCTTGACCAGTTCGACCGCCTCGAGGGGGGCGTAGGTGCGGTCTTCGACCTTGGCAACGAGGGCGCTGAAGCGCTTAGACAGTTTGGGCATGGTTCAGGGGTGGGGTACAGGCGACCGTTGGGTCTCCCCCGCAGTGGGAACGGATGGAACGGAAGGAGCAGACCAAACGACCAGAGGCCGGGCTTGCGCTCAATCCTTGACGGCCACGCCCATGTTGCGGGCGGTGCCTTCGATGATGCGCATGGCCGAATCAACGCTGGTGCAGTTGAGATCGGGCAGCTTGGTCTTGGCGATCTCCTCGAGCTGGGCGCGGCTGATCGCCCCGACCGAACCCTTGGCAGAGGTGGCGGCACCCTTCTCGATGCCGGCTGCCTTGGAAATCAGCACGGAAGCGGGAGGGGTCTTGGTGATGAAGGTGAAGCTGCGGTCTTCAAAGACCGAGATCTCCACCGGAATCACATAGCCGGCCTTGTCTTGGGTACGG
This sequence comes from Prochlorococcaceae cyanobacterium, assembly GCA_040399325.1. Lineage (GTDB taxonomy): Bacteria > Cyanobacteriota > Cyanobacteriia > PCC-6307 > Cyanobiaceae > RGUW01. Next base: position 17,391 of record JBBASJ010000040.1, on the reverse strand, counting down.
GCGTTGTACTCCTTGCAGAACGCCATGATGTTGACCCCGTGCTGGCCGAGGGCAGGGCCCACCGGCGGTGCGGGGTTGGCTTTGCCGGCTTGAAGCGCCAGCTTGATCACGGCAACGACTTTCTTGGCCATCGACTAGGGCGCTACGGGTGAATCGGGACAGTTTCGGATTGCTGAGCCTACGGCTCGGCGGGCCAGGGACCTGACCGCAAGCGATCAGCCCTGTTTGCTGATCTGGGAGAACTCCAGTTCCACCGGGGTTTCCCGGCCAAAGATGGAGAGCAGGGCCTTGAGCTTGCTGCGCTCGCCCGAGACCTCGATCACCTCCCCCTGGAAGTCCTTGAACGGACCGGCGGTGACCAGAATCTGATCGCCCTCGGCGAGGTCGACCTTGACCACGGGCTTCTTCTCGGCAGCCCGCTTGAAGATGCGGTCAACCTCCTGGCGGCTGAGGGGACGCGGCTTGATGTGGCCGCGGGCCTTGCCGGTGGCACGGCGCTCCTCGGCCCCCACGAAGTTGATCACGTTGGGGGTACTGCGCACGGCCATCATCGTGTCTTCGTCGAGGACCATGCGCACCAGCACGTAGCCGGGGAAGACCTTTTCTTCGATCGACTGACGGCTGCCGTCCTTCTTGAGCTTGACGCCGGGGGTCTGGGGAATCTCGATCTCGAGAATGCGGTTGGCGACGCCGAGGGTCACGGCCCGCTGCTCCAGGGTGGCCTTGACCTTCTTTTCACAGCTGGAGGCCACCTGCACGGCATACCAACGGGCCACCTGGGGAGCTTCGGTTTCGGCAGCGATCGGCTCGCCGCCAGCAAGCTCGGCGAGCGCACTGCCGGCCTCGTCAGGCGGATCGCCGGCATCGCCGCTCTGCGGCAACAGATCAGTCAGAGACTCAGTCACAGGGCTATCGGGCGGGGAGATCACAACAACGGAAACCCAGGGTGAGGGGATTCATCGACGGGTTCAACGGAACACCTGAATGGCGGTCCAGCCATAGAACCGATCGACGGCCGCAATGGCTGCAGCCGAGAGACCCACCATCAGAATCACCGCAACCGACTCGCTGAACAGCTGGGCCCGGGTGGGCCAGACCACCTTGCCCAGCTCCGCGAGGGTGGTCTGGATGAACCCGGAGGGCTCAGCCGATGGCCCAGCCGCGACCTGGGAGTCGGAGGCCAGCGACGGCTGGCTCTGGCTGTCTGTAAGGGGCTGGGTGTCGCTGGGCTGGGAATCGGTTGACGGGGTTTTCGTGTCCACAGGCGCTGACGCACCGGCGCTGGCGCGCAGACCGGCAAACAAACACCCTACCGGATGAGCGCCCGGCCGCTACTGGGGGCGCAGCAGCAACGGGGCACCCGGACTGGCCCCAGGTTCGACCCTGACCCCGCGAGCCTCCGTGAAACGCTCCTCCAGCAGCGCCGTGGCCAGCGGGTTCTCCAGCGCGCGGCGCAACACCCGCCGCAGGGGCCTGGCGCCGTATTCGGGTTCATAGCCCTCGGCCGCCAGGCTCTCGACCACGGCCTCATCAACATCGAGCACGAGGTGCTGTTCGGCCAGCAGGGAGGCCAGCTCGGCCAGCTGCAGCCGCACGATCCGCTGCAGGTCGGCGGGCGTCAACGGCCGGAAGCGGATCACCTCATCGATGCGGTTGAGAAATTCGGGCCTGAACTGACGCGCCAGCGCGGCCTCGATCGCGGCGCTCAGTTCGGCCTCGGCAGAGGCGGGCTGCCCCTGGCGGGCGTGATCGAGGATCGCCTGGCTGGCCAGGTTGCTGGTCATGATCACCACGGTGTTGCGGAAATCGACCGTGCGCCCCTGGGAATCGGTGAGGCGGCCGTCATCGAGCACCTGGAGCAACAGGTTGAACACCTCGGGATGGGCCTTCTCGACCTCATCGAGCAACAGCACCGCGTAGGGGCGGCGGCGCACGGCTTCGGTGAGCTGGCCGCCCTCCTCGTAGCCCACATAGCCGGGGGGAGCGCCCACCAGCCGCGCCACCGCGTTGCGTTCCATGAATTCACTCATGTCGAAGCGCACCAGGGCGTCCTCTTCGTCGAACAGCGCCGCGGCCAGGGCCTTGGCCAGCTCGGTCTTGCCGACGCCGGTGGGCCCCAGAAACAGAAAGGAACCGACCGGCCGCCGCGGCGACTGCATGCCGGCGCGGGCCCGACGGATCGCGGCCGCCACGGCGGCGACCGCCTCGGTCTGACCGACCACCCGTTCGCCCAGGTGCTGCTCGAGATCGAGCAGCTTGGCGCGCTCACCGGCCAGCAGCCGCTGCACCGGGATCCCGGTGGCGCGGGCCACGACATCGGCGATGTCACCGGCTTCGACCTGCTCGCGCAACATGGAATCGGCCTGCAGGTCCTGCTCCAGCTGCTCGCGGTGCTGCTGCAGCTGCTGCAGCTGGTCGTGCTGCAGCCGCGCTGCCTCTTCGTAGTGGCCATCGCGCTCGGCCTCGGCGATGGCCTGGCGCAGCTCCTCGTCGCGCTGCAGCAGCTGACGCCACTCGACCAGGCGGTCCCGCTCCTGGTGCCAGCGCTCCTGCAGGGCAAGCAAACGGGCACTGGCCTGCTGGCGCTGCTGCTGCAAGGCCAGCCGCTCGGCCTCGGGTGCGGTCTCGGCGGCCAGCAGGGCCAGTTCGACGCGGCGCAGTTCGGCCTCGGCCTGCTCCACCATCTGGGGCTTGGAGGTGGCCTCCATGCGCAGCTGGGCGGCGGCCTCATCCACCAGATCGATCGCCGAATCGGGGCGGCAGCGGTCGGTGATGTACCGGGACGCCAGCCGGATGGCCGCCTGCAGGGCGGCATCGCTGATCGTGACGCCGTGGTGCAGCTCGTAGCGCTCCTTGAGTCCGCGCAGGATCTCGAGGCTGGTGTCGAGACCGGGCTCACGCACCAGCACCTGCTGAAAGCGCCGATCGAGCGCCGGATCCTTGGCGATGCTGCGGCGGTAGTCCTCGGGGGTGGTGGCACCGATGCAGCGCAGCTCGCCACGGGCCAGGGCCGGCTTGAGGATGCTGCCGGCATCGGTGCTGGCCCGGTCGCTGCTGACCACGGTGTGCAGTTCATCGATGAACAGCACCACGCCCTGGGGGTCCTGGCGCACCTCCTCGAGCACGCTGCGCAGGCGCTCTTCAAATTGACCGCGAAATTTGGCACCGGCGATCAGGGCCCCGAGATCGAGGGCCACCAGTCGCAGCCCCTGCAACGATTCGGGCACCTCGCCACTGGCGATGCGCTGGGCCAGCAGCTCGGCCACGGCCGTCTTGCCCACGCCGGGTTCACCGATCAGCACCGGATTGTTCTTGCTGCGGCGCGACAGCACCTGGATCAGACGCCGGATCTCGCCATCGCGTCCGATCACCGGATCGAGCTCGCCCCGGCGGGCGGCCGCCGTGAGCTCTCGGCCGTAGCGCTCCAACGCCGAAGGTTCTCTGGCCTCGCTGGCCTCGCTGGCAGCAGAGACCACCACCACCGGCTGCTGCTCTCGGGCAGGGGGCGCTGGCGCCGGGCCGAGCAGGGCGATTCCGATGCGCGGCTCGGTCGCCAGGGCCTCGATCAGATGGGACAGATCAATCAGGGCCTGGCCCTGCAACGCCCGGCAGGCGTCAGCCTGCTCGAGCAGGTCTTCGAGCGCGTCGCCGATGTACAGGGCGCTGCCCGAAGCCGTGGGCTGGGCGGCGCAAAAGGTTTCAAGCTGGTCGAGCGCCGCGTCGCGCGGCACACCCAGGCGCTGCCCCCAGCGATCGAAGCGAGGCTCCTGCAGCAGGCTGAGCAGCAGATGCTCCACGTCCATGGCGCCGTGGCGCCAGCGGCGGGCCTGGTCCTGGCCGGCCAGCAGCAGGTCCCAGGCGTCCTCACTGAAGCGATCGGGGTCCGCCGTCAGGGAGGGCGGCGCCGGGGCGGGAGCTCGGGTCATGGGCGTCAGGCGACCGACGGGCTGGGCTGAAGCTGGATCAGCTCGACCTTGTAACCATCGGGGTCTTCGATGAAGGCGATCACGGTGCTGCTGTGCTTCATCGGCCCGGGGGGTCGCACCACCTTGCCGCCCCGTGCGGCGATGCCATCACAGGCCGCCTGGATGTCATCGACTCCAAGGGCGATGTGGCCGTAGCCACCACCCAGGTCGTAGGTGGACGTGTCCCAGTTGTGGGTGAGCTCGAGCACGGTGGTCTCGGATTCGGGTCCGTAGCCGAGAAAGGCATTGGTGAAACGGCCACCCGGGTAGTCCTTGCGACGCAGCAGGGCCATGCCCAGCACTTCGGTGTAGAAGGCGATCGATCGCTCCAGCTCACCCACCCGCAGCATCACGTGAAGCAGACGCATCAGGCCCAACGCCGGGATTCCATTCTGACCAGCCGTCGCTGCAGTAGGCGACCCGGTGCTCGTTGCAACAAAGCCGGGGGCGGGGGCGACCCATAGGATCCCTTCATCTTTCCTTTCGATTTGCAGGCCCGTGATCGATTCCCTCGACCTTGTGATCGACACCGTGGTGGCCCGCGAGGTGCTCGACTCCCGCGGCACCCCCACAATCGAAGCCGAGGTCCTGCTCGAGGGCGGGGCCAGCGGCAGGGCAATCGTGCCCAGCGGGGCCAGCACCGGTGCCCATGAGGCCCACGAACTGCGCGATGGCGGCAGCCGTTACTTCGGCAAGGGCGTCTGTCAGGCCGTCGCCAATGTGGAGGAGAAGATCGCCCCGGCGCTGTGCGGCCTCAGCGCCCTCGACCAGGGTGCCGTCGACGCGGCCATGGCCGAACTGGATGGCTCCGACAACAAGAGCGCCCTGGGGGCCAACGCGATCCTGGCCGTGAGCCTGGCCACCGCCCGCGCCGCCGCCAACGGTGTCGGCCTGCCGCTGTATCGCTACCTGGGCGGCCCCATGGCCACCCTGCTGCCGGTGCCGCTGATGAACGTCATCAACGGCGGTGCCCACGCCGCCAACAGCCTCGACTTCCAGGAGTTCATGATCGTGCCCCATGGCGCCGGCAGCTTCAAGGACGCGCTGCGCATGGGTGCCGAGGTCTTCCACACCCTCAAGGGTCTGCTGGCCGAACGCGGCATGAGCACCGCCGTGGGCGATGAAGGTGGCTTTGCCCCCGACCTGGGCAACGATGCCGCCGGCGACATCCTGGTGCAGGCGATCGACAAGGCCGGCTACCGACCCGGCGACCAGATCTCGCTGGCCCTCGATGTGGCCAGCACCGAGTTCTACAAAGACGGCCGCTACGCCTTCGGAGGCGGCAGCTACAGCAGCGCCGAGATGGTCGATGAGCTGGCCAAGCTGGTGAGCCGCTACCCGATCGTCTCGATCGAGGACGGCATCGCCGAAGATGACTGGGACGGCTGGAAGCTGCTGACCGATCGTCTGGGTGCCACCGTGCAGCTGGTGGGCGATGACCTGTTCGTCACCAACAGCAGCCGCCTGCAGCGGGGCATCGACCTGGGCGTGGCCAACTCGATCCTGATCAAGGTCAACCAGATCGGTTCGCTCACCGAAACCCTGCAGGCCATCGACCTGGCCGGTCGGGCCGGCTACACCAGCGTGATCAGCCACCGCAGCGGCGAGACCGAAGACACCACCATCGCCGACCTGGCCGTCGCCACCCGCGCCGGTCAGATCAAGACCGGTTCGCTGAGCCGCAGCGAGCGCGTCGCCAAGTACAACCAGCTGCTGCGCATCGAAGACGAGCTGGGCAGCCAGGCGACCTACGCCGGTGTCGACGATCGGGGCCCGCGCGGCAAGGCCTGAGCCACGCTCACTGGATCCCCTGGACCTTCTCGAGCCGGCTGTCACGGCGCAGCCGGGCCTGCAGCTTGAGCCAGCTGAACGACACCGGAACCCCCAGCACCAGGGGCACGGCCGTCAGCGCCGGCCGGGCACTGGCGGCGAGCAGGGCAGCGGCCACCGCGAGGGCACCCAGCAGGACCGATTGACCGGCGACCTGCTGGCTCAGGGCCAGTCGGCGCAGCAGGCGATCGGTCTCGCCGGCGCGGATCTGCACCTGCAGGTCACCCTGCTCGATGCGCGACAGGCTCTCCTCAAGCCGGCGCGGCAGACCCAGGGCGCGGGTGCCCAGGTCGGCCGCCTGGCGCGAGAGCTCATTGAACAGATCACCACCACCGCTTTGACTCATCAGGGGAAGCAGGTAGGGCTTGGCGATGGCGACCAGGCTAAAGCCCGGATCGAGGCTCCGCCCGACCCCCTCAAAGGTGGAGAGCGCGCGCATCACGAAAATCAGATCCGGCGGCAGGCGAAAGGGCTGGCCGTAGACCAGGTCATACAGATCGCCCGACAGCTTGCCCAGCACGTCGGCCGAAAAGGGCGGCGTCAGGGCCTCGTTGAGCATCACCCGCACCAACCGGCGCACAGGCCCCGGATCGATGCCGGCCGCCAGCACACCGGCCTGCTGCAACTCACTGACCAGGGCCGAGGCATCGCGGCTGGCAGCGGCGGTCACCATGCGTCCCAGGCGGGAGCGCAGGCGGCTCGACAACTGCCCCATCATCCCGAAGTCGTAGTAGATGAGGGCCCCATCGGCGGCCACGGCCAGATTGCCGGGGTGGGGATCGGCGTGGAAGAAGCCGTAACGCACCAGCTGCTGCAGATAGCTGGCCGCACCCTTTTCGGCCACGGCAGCCGGATCGATGCCGGCCTCGATCAGGGCCTGGCGATCGCTGATCTTGATACCGCTCACATAGTCGAGGCACAGCACCCGGCGGCTGCTCAGCTCCCAGACCACCGCCGGAATGCGAATGCCGGCGTCATCGAGAAACTGCTGCCTGAAGCGGGCGGCGTGCTCAGCCTCGAGCCGAAAGTCAAGCTCGCGCAGCAGCACCCGCCGGCACTCCTGGGCGATGCCGAGCCAGTCGCGGCCCCGACCCCAGCGGGGGTGGCGCTGCACGGCAGCGGCCACCTGCTGCAACACCTCGAGATCGTGGCGGAACAGGGCCTCAAGACCGGGGCGCTGCACCTTGAGCACCACCTGGCGGCCACTGCGCAGGCTGGCGCGGTGCACCTGGGCCAGGCTGGCTGAGCCCAGCGGAGTCGTTTCAAGGTCGATGATCTCGGCACAACGGCCGCCCAGCTCGGCTTCCAGCAGACCCTGGATCACCTCAAACGAGATGGGCGGCACCTGGTCTTGCAGGCGGGTGAGCTCCTCAACCACCTCGGCCGGAAACACATCCGGCCGGGCTGAGAGCATCTGCCCCAGCTTGATGAAGGCTGACCCCAGGGCCAGGAACTCGGCCGTGAGCCAGCGCGACAGCCGCCGCTGGCGCCGGGCCAGGCGTTCAGCGCTGAAACCGGCAGCGCCCCAGTAACTCCAACGCTGGCTGTTCCACCACAGCCGCACGAGCAGCTGCAGGGCCACCGCCCAGATGCGCAGCGCCCTAAGCATCGAGCCGTTGCGCCAGTGAGGCCACCCGGGCCCGCAGGTCATCGATCAACTGCTGGGGCTCGCGAACCCCAGGGGCCGCCGCGTTGGCAGGGCCAGCTGGCACAGCATCGGCGGCTGAGGCCTGGCCATCGTCCTGGTGGCGCAACCGTTCGGCCTCCAGGTCCACCTCCTCCCAGAACAACTGCCATTCACGGCTGGCACGCAGCGGCGCCGCTTCGGCGGCCGCAAGCAGGGATGCCGCCAGGTCGGCGATACCGCTGCCAAGGCGGGCCTGGAGCCTGTTGACCAGGGCCCTGGCCTGGAGGCTCAACTCGGGTTGGGATGGGGCAGAACTCATGGCTGGGTCGGTGCCGGTGGGGGCAACTGGGGGGCCGGCGGTCCCCCCTGGGTCGGCACCGGGGAATGCTGCCCTGCGGAGGGGTCCTGCTGCGTATCGGAATCCGGCGGCACCTCGGTCGGCACCGGGGCTTCCTCAACGGGCTTGTCGGCTGGCATCGCCAGGGGTTGCAGGTCAAGCCGCCCCCTCAGCTCGTGGCCCTCACTGCCGAACCGCAACCGCAGACTCTCGAGACCGGTCCCCGGCATCTCGCGCACATCGAACGACTGGCCCCACTGCACAAAGGCGGGCAGCCGCAGATCGAGCACGCGTTGGGTCAGGCCATAGCCCAGGGCCACACAGAACCCCACCAGCAGGGGACGTCGCCACAGGCTGACCTTGCGGGCCCTCGGTTGGGCAGTGGCCGTGGGCATGGGCAGCAGCGTGGCTGAACCGCAACGCCCTGAACTTAGGCACCGGCAACGCGCAGCCGCCAGACAACTGCTGCAGATCGATCGCTGAAGCGCCGCTCCCAAAGCACGCCGAAGACAAGCAATCTCATCAATGTGAGACAAGCGAACTGGGCAGATGTGGCGACTCTGGACGCTCCGACCATGACCACACCGGGCAACACCTTGGACGATGGCATCACAACCGGGTTCCTGATTGCCGAGGTGATTGCACAGCTGATTGCAAGACAGCCCCCTGACGTGATGACTCGGCAGGATGTGATGTCGAGCCAGAGGATCACCGTCATCACCGGTTCGTGGTCTGGCGCGCTTCTGATCAATCACATCGCCACTGGCAGCGCCGATCGCGACATCCTCACGGCCAGACAGATCGACTTTGGCGTCGCAGAAGCGACCGGATCGCTGTTGTCAGGCGGCCGTGGCGCTGATGTGATCAGCGGCAGGGCCGGTTGGGACATCCTTGACGGCGGTGACGGCGACGACCTCATTCATGGGGGCAATGGACGCGACATCCTGACCGGAGGAGCCGGACGCGATGAGCTCCATGGGGATTTCGGCTGGAACACCTACCGTCCCGAACGGGATGGCGTGTCGGATCTGATCGCGATCAAATCGGATCAGTTTCTGAGCAACTGGTTGTACGGCAAAGCCGGCAACAATGCCGATGGTCTCAAGTGCGACATCATTGAAGGCCTCGATGCCCTCGATCGAATCTGCATCATCGGTGTTGCCAGCAGCCAACTGAGCTTCAGCGACAACATCAGCATCAAGGGCGTGAGCGGCATCGGCATCTACGGCGCTGGCGCACTCGAGGCGATCTACACCGGGGGTGATCTGACCCTCAGCCAGATCATGCAGATGACCAGCGGCGACGCTTCAACGGCTGCGATGACCAACCAGGTCAACAGCTATGCAATCTGGTGATCAGTGGCTGTCGTTTGGATGCGCCTCGCAGGGCATCCACAACGACCCCATGGCATGCACGCCCTTGCAGCCCAGTTCCCTGGCCTTCTGCAAGGCGACCTGCTTGCTGGCATAGGCGTGCAGGTTCTGGCCCTGGGGTGCGAGGTGGTGTCGGGCATGGATGGCGCTGGTGGGCCCCAGACGCCTGGGACCCATGCCGTCCATCCCGACCCACCAGACCCCCATCACGTTGACGCCGGCGACCAGGATTCCCATCCCCACCACACAGGCATTGATCAGACCCATGCCCACGGCACCGATGCTCAGAACACCCATCGGCACCACACCGATGCTGACAACGCCCATGGGCACGATGCCGATCGAGACGATGCCAAGCGGTGCAATGCCGATGGCGAGGGCTTTGGGTCTGCCGCCGCAACCCTGCACTGGCTCAGTGGGCATGGGTCTTGGCGTCACCGTGCTTGGCGCAGGGCATCCACTGGTTGCCCATCTGGTGGGCACCCGTGCAGTTGAACTTGCTGGCTGCCTTCTCGGCTTCTGCCTTGGTGGCATACATCGCCGGCACGGCCCCGTTGGTGGTGTGCTGCGCCGACGCGACAGCGGGCCAGAAGGCAGTGGCGCAAGCGAGCAGGATCAGTCGCTTCATGGGCGCAGCACAAGTGCTGCCACCCTATGGGCACAGGTCACGACTCTGACGGCCAATGGGCAACTGCTGATGCTCGCTGCGCCTGGGCGCGCCTACGTCGTGTAATCGGCGTTGATGCGGACGTACTGATCGGACAGGTCGCAACCCCAGGCCAGGCCTTGGCCGCGGCCTGAACCCACCACCAGCCGAATCTCGGCGGTGTCATCGCGCAGGTAGGCACCCGCTGCGCGATCGCGCAGGTAGGCGCTGGCGGCGGGCCGGTCAAACGCCAGGGGCTGACCGGCGGCCATCAGCTGGTGGGGACCCAGCCACAGGGCCACCGCAGCAGGGTCCATGGGCACGCCGGCGCGGCCGGCGGCAGCAACGATGCGGCCCCAGTTGGGGTCGCGGCCGTGCACGGCGCATTTAACGAGCGACGAGCCGCACACCGTGCGGGCGATGGCGCGCGCGTCGCCGTCGCTGGCGGCGCCCTGCACCTCAACCGCGATCAGGCAGGTGGCGCCTTCACCATCGCGGGCGATGGCGCGGGCCAGATGCTGCGACACCGCCGTGAGGCCGGCCTCGAGGGCGGCCCAGTGTTCGGGGCCCAGGGGTTCGCCGGCTGCAAACGCCAGGAACGTGTCGTTGGTGCTGGTGTCGCCGTCGACCGTGATCGCATTGAAGGACCGGTCCACCGCGCGGCTGACCATGGCCTGCCAGACCTCAGCCGGCACCCCCGCGTCACAGCTCAGATAGCCGAGCATCGTGGCCATGGTCGGGTGAATCATTCCCGAGCCCTTGGCCATGCCGCCGAGGCGCACGCGCCGGCTACCCAGTTCGGCCTCGAGGGCGATCTGCTTATCGGTCAGATCGGTGGTGAGAATCGCCCGTGCCGCCGCATCGCCCGCCGCCTGATCGGCAGCGAGGGCCGCCACCAGGGGCCCAACGCCCGCCAGCAGGGTGTTCATCGGGATCGGCACGCCGATCACCCCTGTCGAGCAGATGAGCATCTGCTCGGGCGCCAGACCCAGTCGATCGGCCAGGGCGGCGGTGGCGCTGAGGCTATCGGCCAGACCGCGCGCGCCGGTGCAGGCGTTGGCCTGGCCCGAGTTGGTGAGCACGGCACGGGCCCTGCCGCCGCCGGCCCGCAGCCGCTCGGCGCACAGATCGACGCAGGCCGCCCGCACCAGCGACGTGGTGAAGGTGCCGGCGCAGACCGCCCCCTCAGGCGCCAGCAGCAGCGACAGATCCGGGTTGCCCGAAGCCTTGAGGCCCGCCGTGATGCCGGCGGCCTGGAAACCCCTGGGGGCCGTGATGCCGCCCTGAATCGGCTGCCAGGGTGCGGGAGGGTCGGTTGCCATGGCTTTGATTGTGTGGCTGGGCGACGCCAGCTGGCAACCGGTCAGCATGGGGGCGATGACAGCAACGAGCCCGCAACGCCGCATCGGCCTGACCGGTGGCATCGCCAGCGGCAAAAGCAGCGTGGCGCGGCTGCTGCAGCGTGACCATGGCCTGCCCCTGCTCGATGCCGATGTCATGGCCCGCCAGGCCCTGGCCCCGGGCACGGCCGCGGCGCGGCAGGTGGCTGACCGCTACGGCGATCGGGTGCTGACCGCTGGCTCCGACCCCGTGGCGGCGGTGCTCGACCGCAGCGCCCTCGGGCAGATCGTGTTTGGCGATGCGGCCCAGCGGCAGTGGCTTGAGCAGCTGGTGCATCCGATCGTGCGCGAGGGGTTCGCTGCCGAGCTGCAACGCCTGGCCGCGGCGCCCACGGTGGTGCTGGTGGTGCCCCTGCTGTTTGAAGCGGGGCTGGAGCCGCTCTGCAGCGAGGTGTGGCTGGTGGACTGCGACGAGCAGCAGCAGCTGGCACGGCTGATGGCCCGCGACAACCTCAGTGCCGGCGCAGCCCAGGCCCGCATCGCGGCCCAGTGGCCCCTGGCCCGCAAACGCACACTGGCCACGCGCATCCTCGACAACCGCAGCACCCCGGACGCACTGGCCCCGCAGGTCAGCCAGGCCCTGGGATCGCTCTGAGCGCCATCCTGCACGGCCTGCCTGCAACGCTTGCTTGCGCGGATACAGCCAACATGCAACAGTCCGGTTGTTGATGGGCTGCCGATGACGCTTGTCGAGAACCTCAACGGCTTCATCTGGGGACTGCTTGTTGATTGGATCCTGTTCCTGGGGATCTATCTGACCCTGGGGCTTGATTTCATCTCGCTGCGGCTCGTTCCCACAGCCTTCGTGATGTGGTGGAAGACCGTGCGTCAGCCGCCTGAAGGCGAGGGCGAATGCGGTCCGTTTCTCAACTCGATGGCAGCCCTCGGGGGCATGATCGGCATGGGCAATGTCACCGGGGTGACCGCCGCGCTGATGGCAGGGGGTCCCGGCGTGCTGGTCTGGATCTGGATCGGCTCAATGGTGGGCTTCGCCACCAAATTCGCCGAAACCTTTCTGGCCACCACCTACCGCAGCCACAACGCCAAAGGCGAGGTGGTCGGCGGCCCGATGTACTACCTGAGCCAGGGCCTGCCCCGCTCGCTGCGCTGGCTGGGCACGGTCTTTGCCCTGTGCGGCTCACTGGCGGTGCTGGGTGTGGGCAATGGTCTGCAGAGCGAGCAGATCGCCTCGCTGCTCAACCGCGACCTGGCGATACCACCGCTCGCAACCGGTGTGGTGATGGCGGCCCTCACCTGGTGGGTGATTCAGGGCGGTCTTCGCCGCATCGGCCTGTGGTCGGCCTGGTTGATGCCGCTGTCCTCCCTCGTGTACCTGGTGCTGTGCCTCGTGCTAGTGCTGCAGCACCTCGAACGGCTGCCCGGCATGCTCGGGGACATTCTTGGCCAGGGCTTCAACCTCAAGGCCATCGCCGGGGGAACCCTGGGCCTGACCATCAGCAAGGGGATTCGGCTCGGGGTGCTCTCCAACGAAGCCGGCCTGGGCACCTCGCCGATCATTCTGTCGGCGGGCCGCCCGGGAGATCCCTTCTACCAGGGCTGCATCTCGATGCTGCTGAGCCTTGCCGATGTGGTGGTGTGCACGGCCACTGCCCTGGTGGTGCTGGGTTGCGGCCTTCCACTGGAGGGCAGTGATCCGGTGACGCTGCTGAATCAGGCCTTCGCCACAGGACTCGGGGGAGCGTCCTGGTTGGTGATGCTGGCGGTGGTTCCGTTTGCGTTCACCACCTTCACCGCCTTCGGCTACTACGGCGAACGCTGTCTGGAGTTTTTGCTGGGAGTGCGCTCCCAGCAACCGTTTCGCCTGGTCTGGATCGCCGTGCTGGCCCTGGCCTCGGTCAGCAGGCATGCCGACATCTGGGAAGTCACCGAGGTGCTCAACTCGATGGTGGCCCTGCCCAACATCTTCGGGATCCTGCTGCTGTCGGGCCTGCTGATCCACCAGACCCGCGAGCAGTTCGCCCGGATCAAAGCCACCCATTCCCTGAATCCGAGCCCATGATCTGGACCTCGATCCTGCTAGCCGCCCCTGGAGAGGGTCTGATCGACAATCAGACACCGATCACCGCCCTGCCGATGCCGGGCCTGATGACGGTGGTGTCGCTGGCCTTTCTGGCCACTCTGGTGGCCAGCAAGGTCTCGATCCGCCTGGGGATCCCGGCGATCCTCGGTGTGCTGGTGCTGGGGGTGTTGATCAACCCCGACTATGCCCTGTTCAGCCCGCAGGGGGTCGAAGCCCTGCATGTGGTGAGCCTGGCGATGCTGCTGTTCTATGCCGGCCTGTCGACCAACTTCGGCAAGCTGCGACAGCTGCTCAGCTTTGGCCTGTGCCTGGCCATCGGCGGGGTGGTGGTGTCTTCAGGACTGCTGGGTGCAGCGATCTGGGCCGTCACCCACGGCCTTGGTCAGGTCTGGCCCGCATCCGTGCAGGGACTGCCCTTTGCGGTCTGCCTGCTGATCGCCGCCAGCCTGGGCTCCACCGATGCCGGCGCCACCTTGAGCGTGCTGCGGAGCGTGGGCAAACTTGTTCCCGAACGGGTCAAATATCTGGTCGAATTCGAATCATCAGTGAATGATCCTTCAGCGATCCTGTTTCTCTATCTGGTGATCGGGCTCACAGCCACCCATGGCGCATCAGACTCCAGCGGGTCCGCCACAGTCATCCTGCAGATCCAGAGCTTCATCAAGAGCATCGGCAGCGGCATCATGGTGGGTCTGATCCTCACCTACATCGCCCAGTTCATTCTCAGGTCGGTGGTCACCAGTCGCGATCAGGTCCTTGTGGTTGGTCTGGCAGTGGCCATGGCGTCCTATGGGGTGGCGACGCTGCTGGGTGGCTCGGGTTTCATCAGCGCCTATGTGACCGGATGCTTCCTGGCCAACAACATCTATGACAACCCCTACATCACCCAGGAGGTGATGGCCAGCAGCCTCGAACCGTTCAACACCTTGATGGAGCTGACCGTCTTCCTGCTGTTCGGTGTGTTGTTTGAACCCGCCTACATTCCGCCTAATCTTGTGGCCGGCCTGCTCATCAGTGGCGCCCTGATGCTGGTGGTGCGGCCCCTGAGTGTGCTGCTCTTTCAGCCGCTGACACCGCTGAACAAACGGGAGACCGCACTGGTCTGCTGGTGCGGCCTGCGCGGGGCCGTGCCCCTGGCCCTGGCCTATTCGGTGGTCCACGCCCTGCCGAACATCAAGGGGATCAGCGAGGCACAGGCGGCCAGCATGGAACCCGAGGTTCAGGGGCTGATCTTTGTGGTGGTGGTCAGCAATCTGCTGCTGCAGGGGCTGTCGCTGCCCCGCTTCTGCAGGTGGATCAACCCTGCAGCTTCTGGTTGAGGATCTGGTTGGCCAGTTTGGGGTCGGCCTTGCCGCCGGTCTGCTTCATGAGCTGGCCCACGAAGAAGCCCTGCAGCTTGGTCTTGCCGCCGCGAAACGCCGCGACTTCGTCGGGGTGGGCCGCCAGCAGGGCATCGACGATGGCAGCGATCGCCGCCGGGTCGCTGATCATGCCCAGGCCGCGCGCCTCGACGATGGCCTTGGCTGAGCCGCCCTGCTCGAGCAGCTCAGGCAGGATCTCCTTGGCGATCTTGCCGCTGATCGTGCCGCCCTCGATCAGCTGGATCATTTCGGCCAGCTGACCGGGCCGCAACGGCAGGGTTGCGTAGCTGAGCCGGTTGGCGTTGACATGGGCCGCAAGGTCACCGCTGATCCAGTTGGCCGCAGCCTTGGCGTCAGCGCCGGCCGCCACCACCGCTTCGTAGTACTCGGCCATCGGCCGCTCGTCGGTGAGCACGCGGGCGTCGTACTGCGACAGGCCCAGGTCGGCGGCATAACGGTGGCGCTTGGCCGCCGGCAGCTCGGGCAGCTCGGCGCGCCACGCCTCCCGCTGGGCAGGGCTCACCTCGATCGGCCCCAGATCGGGGTCGGGGAAGTAGCGGTAGTCGCTGGCCCCCTCCTTGGAACGCATGCTCCTGGTGAGCTGCTTGCCCTCGTCCCACAGGCGGGTCTCCTGCACCACCGGCTCGCCGGCCTCGTAGGCCTTGATCTGCCGCTGGATCTCGTACTCGCAGGCCCGCTGGATGGCCGAGAACGAGTTCATGTTCTTGATCTCGACCTTGGTGCCGAAGGGCGCGTCGGGCCCGCGTCGCACCGAGATGTTGACGTCGCAGCGCAGGGAGCCCTCCTGCATGTTGCCGTCGCTGACACCCAGATAGCGCACGATGCGGCGAATCTCGGAGGCGTATTCGGCCGCTTCGCGGCCGGTGCGCAGGTCGGGCTTGCTGACGATCTCGGCCAGGGCCACGCCGGCGCGGTTGTAGTCGACCAGCGAATGGGTGGAACCCGCCAGGCGATCACTACCGGCATGCACCAGCTTGCCGGCGTCTTCTTCCATGTGCAGGCGCTCGATGCCGATGCGCTTGAGGTAGGTCTCCTTGCCCTTTTCGGCCACCTCGACCTCGATCCAGCCGTCCTCGGCGATCGGCTCGTCGTACTGGGAGATCTGGTAGTTCTTGGGCAGGTCTGGATAGAAGTACTGCTTGCGGTCGAACTTGCTGTGTTCGGCCACATGGAGATTGAGGGCGAGCGACGCCTTGACGGCGTACTCGAGCACGCTCTGGTTGAGCACCGGCAGGGTGCCCGGCAGACCGCAGACCACCGGATCGATGTGGCTGTTGGGGTCATCGCCGAACGCGGTCGAGGCGCTGGTGAAGATCTTGCTGGCGGTGCCCAGCTGCACATGGGTCTCCAGACCGATGACGGCTTCCCATTGCGCTTGCGCTGCTGCCGATTCGCTTGCCATGCCAGAGCCTCTGCCTGGGCCAACTCTATGGAAAGGCGGCCAACCGAAGGCTGGGGGGCAACCAGCGGCTGTGCTTGCTGGCGCTGGTCAGGTTTGTGAAAAGGTATGGGTCATCGGTTTGCCCCTGCCGCGTGAGAGCCCCGACCCTGCAGCCTGAGCCCGTGCTCGTGCTGGGGGGCGGGCTGATGGGCCTGGCGATCGCCCACCAGCTGGCCCGCCGCGGCCACGGCGTGCGGGTGATCAGCCGCAACCGCAAGGAGGCTGCTGGGTTTGTGGCAGCCGGCATGCTGGCCCCCCATGCCGAGGGCCTCAGCGGCACCCTGCTCGCCCTGGGGCAGGCGAGCCTGGCCAGGGTGCCGGGCTGGGTGGCCACGATCGAGGCCGACAGCGGACTCGGCTGCGGCCTGCGCCACTGCGGCATCGTCGTGCCGTTGGCCACGGCGGCCGAGCGCGATGCCCACCCCACCGCCGCCTGGGGTGAGCCGCTGGATCGAGCCCGGCTCGAGCGCGAGGTCAGCGGCATCGGCCC
Organism: Prochlorococcaceae cyanobacterium; assembly: GCA_040399325.1. Lineage (GTDB taxonomy): Bacteria > Cyanobacteriota > Cyanobacteriia > PCC-6307 > Cyanobiaceae > RGUW01. The sequence goes on along the minus strand of JBBASJ010000040.1, from coordinate 859 downwards.
GCGCTGGCAGGCGGGGCTGTTGTTTGCCCAGGACGGCCAGATCGACAACCGCCGGCGGCTGATGCGGGCCCTCGAGCGGGCCTGCGTCGAGCGGGGGGTGCGGTTCGAGGAGGGCAGCACGGTCCAGACCCTGCATCAGAACGGCGGCGGCGAGCTGGAGGCCATCACCCTGGTGGACGCCGCCGGCCAGACCCGCAGCGCACGCTGCAGCCGGGCGGTGCTGTGCAGCGGCGCCTGGAGCGCCCGGCTGCTGCCCCAGCTGCCGATCCACCCTGTCAAGGGCCAGATGCTGTCGCTGCAGGGGCCGCGGGGCGCGCTCAACCGGGTGATCTTTGGCCCGGGCACCTACCTGGTGCCGCGCCAGGACGGGCTGGTGGTGGTGGGGGCCACCAGCGAGCCGGAGGCCGGCTTCGTTGAGGGGCTGACCCCCGCCGGCCAACGCCAGTTGCAGGCCGGCATCGAAGCCCTGCTGCCCGAGGCGGCCCGCTGGCCCCCCATGGAGCGTTGGTGGGGGTTTCGGCCCTGCACCCCCGACGAGGGCCCGCTGCTGGGGCCCAGCCCGATCCCGGGGCTGTGGCTGGCGGCCGGGCACCACCGCAATGGGGTGCTGCTGGCGGCGATCACCGCTGAGCTGCTGGCCGCCGCGATCGGCGCCAGCCTGGGCGACCCGGGCCTGGAGCCCGCCAACGCGGCGCTGCTGGCCAGCTGCAGCTGGCAGCGCTTTGCCCCGCCAGTCTCAGAAGCGAACGATCTCCACCTCGCCGATGCCGTTGATCGGGTGCCGCCCCACTGACGTCAGCGGCACCACCGGGGCCTGCACCTGGCGGGCGGGCGGCCATGGCCTGGGCACAACGCACCA
>JBBASJ010000039.1:0-22137 GCA_040399325.1 Prochlorococcaceae cyanobacterium | reverse complement strand
GGGGCAGGTGCAGACCAGGTTGCGGTCGCCGTAGGCGTTGTCGATGCGGGCCACCGCCGGCCAGAGCTTGTTGACCCGCTGGGCCGGCCCCGCCGGGTATGCAGCCTGACTACGGCTGTAGGGACGGTCCCAGGCATCGGCCGTGACGGCCGCCAGGGTGTGGGGTGCCCGTTTGAGTGGGTTGTCGGCCGGGTCACTGCTGCCGTCTTCGATGGCCGCAGCCTCGGTCCGGATCGCGGTCATGGCGGCGCAGAAGCGGTCCAGCTCGGCCAACGATTCGCTCTCGGTGGGTTCCACCATCACGGTGCCGGCCACCGGCCAGCTCACGGTGGGGGCGTGGAAGCCGTAGTCCATCAGCCGCTTGGCCAGGTCGTCGACCACCAGCCCGGCGCTGCGCTGCAGGGGACGCAGATCGAGGATGCACTCGTGGGCCACCCAGCCGCCCGGCCCCCTGAACAGCACCTTGAAGTGGGGTTCGAGCCGCCGGGCGATCAGATTGGCCGTGAGCAGGGCCACCTGGCTGGCGGCGCGCAGGCCGCTGCCGCCCATCATGCGGATGTACATCCAGCTGATCGGCAGGATGCCGGCGCTGCCCCAGGGTGCGGCCGACACCGGCCCGATGCCCTGCTCGCCCCCGGGCAGAAAGGGCGCCAGGTGGGCCGCCACGCCGATGGGCCCCACCCCCGGCCCCCCGCCGCCATGGGGAATGCAGAAGGTCTTGTGCAGGTTCAGATGACAGACATCGGCGCCATAGAGACCGGGCTTGCACAGGCCCACCTGGGCGTTGAGGTTGGCGCCATCGAGGTAGACCTGGCCGCCGCGCTCATGCACCAGCTCGCAGATCCGCCTGATCTGGGGTTCAAACACCCCATGGGTTGAGGGGTAGGTGACCATCAGCGCCGCCAGCTGGTCGGCGTGCTGGGCCGCCTTGGCCTCCAGATCGGCCAGATCGACATTGCCGGCCTCATCGCAGGCCACCGGCACCACACGCAGCCCGGCCATCACGGCGCTGGCGGGGTTGGTGCCATGGGCACTGGTGGGGATCAGACAGACGTTGCGGTGGCCCTCGCCGCGGCTCTGGTGCCAGGCCCTGATCACCAGCAGACCGGCGTACTCACCCTGGGAGCCGGCATTGGGCTGCAACGACACGGCGGCAAAACCGGTGATCGCAGCCAGCCAGCTCTCGAGCTGCCCGGTCAGCTGGCGGTAGCCCGCGAGCTGGTCGGCCGGCGCAAACGGATGCTGCGCGGCAAAACCGGGCCAGCTCACGGGCGCCAGTTCCGACGCCGCATTGAGCTTCATGGTGCAGCTGCCCAGCGGGATCATGCCGTGCACCAGCGACAGATCCTTGCTGACCAGCCGCTGGATGTAGCGCAGCAGCTCGGTTTCGCTGCGGTGGTTGTGAAACACCCCTTGCTGCAACCAGGCCTGCCGGCGCAGGGGCAGGCCCGCCAGCAGCGCGGCATCGGCCTGGGCCCCAGCCGCGAGCTGTTGACGGCAGGCGGCAGCGGCGGCAGCGGCCGCCGCCGGGTCAGCGGCCAGGGCAGCGAGCAGGGCCTCCAGTTCAGCCGGGGTGCTGAGCTCATCGAGGCTGATCGCCACTGAGCCGTCACCGGGCCGCAGGTTGAAGCCCGCAGCGGCAGCCTGATCCAACAGGGTTTGGGCCCGGGGTGTCTGCAGCCGCAGGGTGTCGAAGCCCACCCCTGCATCGGGTGCCAGGCCCAGGGCCTGCAGGCCCGCGGCCAGGGCTGCCCGCAGAACCACGATGCGCCGGGCGATGGCCATCAGGCCATCGGGGCCGTGGTACACCGCATAGAAACCGGCCATCACCGCCAGCAGCACCTGGGCGGTGCAGATGTTGCTGGTCGCCTTGTCGCGGCGGATGTGCTGCTCGCGGGTCTGCAGGGCCAGGCGCAGGGCCGGCTGGCCTTCGGCATCGAGGGAGCGGCCCACCAGCCGCCCGGGAATCTGGCGCTTGTAGGCCTCCTCGGTGGCAAAGAAGGCGGCGTGGGGCCCGCCCGCCATCATCGGCACACCGAATCGCTGGGCGCTGCCGACGGCGATCGCGGCTCCCAGCGCGCCCACCGGGGCCAGCAGGGTCTGGGCCAGGGGGTCGATCGCCGCGGTGGCGATCACACCGGCGCTGCGGGCCGCCTGCAACACCGGAGTCGGGTCCCACAGCACGCCCGAGGCGGCCGGCAACTGCAGCAGCAGTCCGAACACCCGTGGATCGGCCAATGCAGCAGCGGCCAGGGCGGGATCGGCCGCCCAGGCCTGGGGCTCCACCAGCTCGAGCGCGATGCCCAGGGGCTCGGCCCGGGTCTGCAGCACCGCCAGGGTCTGGGGCAGCACCTCACGGTCCACCAGATAGCGGCTGGCGCCGGTGCGTTGGCACACGGCCCGGCTCAGGGCCATGGCCTCGGCGGCGGCGGTGGCCTCATCGAGCAGCGAGGCATTGGCGATCGGCAGGCCGGTGAGCTCGCTGATCAGCGTCTGAAAGTTGAGCAGGGCCTCCAGGCGGCCCTGGGAGATCTCGGCCTGGTACGGCGTGTAGGCGGTGTACCAGGCGGGGTTCTCCAGCACGTGGCGCTGGATCACCGCTGGCGTCTGGGTGCCGTGGTAGCCCAGGCCGATCAGGCTGCGGTGGCCTCCGTTGGCAGCGGCCAGGCGGGCGAGTTCGGCGGTGGCTTCGGCTTCGCTGCAGGGCTCGGGCAGGCCCTCGGCTGCGGCTTCAGGGGGCAGAAGAATGTCGTCTGGCACCACGGCCCGGGCCAGGTCTTCGAGGCTGCCCAGACCCAGCTCGGCCAGCATCTGCTCCCGCTCGCGGGGGCCAGGCCCCAGATGCCGCTCGACAAAGGGAACGCCGCCGCTCACGCCTGGACCTTGGCGCGGTAGGCGGCCGCATCCATCAACGCGTCGGCCTCGCCGGGATCACTGGGGCGCACCAGCAGCAGCCAGCCCTCGCCATAGGGGTCGTTCTGCAGCTCTTCGGGGCTGGCCAGCACGGCTTCGTTGCGGGCCTCGACCACGCCGCTGACCGGGGCCAGCAGGTCTTCGACCGCCTTGACCGACTCGACACTGCCGAAGCCCTCGCCGGCGCGGATGGCAGCACCGACCTCGGGCAGCTCAACAAACACGATGTCGCCCAGCTGCTCGACCGCAAAGGCACTAAGGCCGATGCGCATCAGCTCGCCCTCGTCCTTGACGGTCTCGTGGCTGTCGGCGTAGCGGCAATCGTCGGGAAAGTGAAGCGCCATGGCCGCAGCGTCAGATGGGCAGCAAACCGCGTCAGTCTGTCAGCTGTTCGCTGCTCTCTGGGCATCGCTCAGGGCATCTCACTGGGCATCGCCCGGGCCAGCGGCGTGCAGCGCCGCCAGGGCCCGCTCCAGGGCAATGGCGGCATGGCTGTGGTGGGTGCCCCCCTGCACGTACAGCACGTAGGGCTCCCGCAGCGGCCCATCGGCCGAAAACTCGCTGGTGCTGCCGTCAATGAAGCTGCCGCCCGCCATGACCAGCTCGCTGGCGTAGCCGGGCATGGGCGCCGGCACCGGGTCCAGGTAGCTGCCCACCGGCGAGCACGCCTGAAAGGCGCGGCACACCGTCTTGAGCCGCCCGGGGTCGCCCAACCGCACCGCCTGGATCACATCGCTGCGGGGTGCCCCGGGCGCCGGGTTCACCGCAAAGCCCAGATCGCTGAACACCTGGGCCACCAGCTCGGCGCTGATCAGGGCCTCGGCCACCATCTGCGGCGCCAGAAACAGCCCCTGAAACAGCAGGCGGTTGAGGTCAAAGCTGGTGCCTCCCTCGCTGCCGATGCCCGGGGCGGTGAGCCGGCAGCAGGCCTGCTCGACCAGCTCGGCGCGACCGGCCACATAGCCGCCGGTGGGGGCGATCGTGCCGCCCAAGTTCTTGATCAACGAGCCCGCGATCAGGTCGGCCCCCACGGCGGTGGGCTCCAGGTCGTCCACCAGCTCGCCATAGCAGTTGTCGACAAACACATCGCAGCCTGGCTGCAGCGCCTTGACCCGCTCGACCAGGCGGCCGATCTGCTCGACCCCCAGCGACGGGCGCCAGCTGTAGCCGCAGCTGCGCTGAATCAGCACCATGCGGGTGGGCACCGCCAGGGCGTCGGCGATGCGGTCTTCGTCGACCAGGCCCTCAGGCGTGAGCGGCAGCTCGTCGTAGCTGATGCCGAACTCAGCCAGCGAGCCCTGGCCGCTGCCGCGAATGCCGATCACCTCTTCGAGGGTGTCGTAGGGCCGGCCGGTGAGGGCCAGCAGGCGGTCGCCCGGGCGCAGCACGCCAAACAACGCGGCGGCAATGGCGTGGGTGCCGCTCACAAATTGCAGCCGCACGGCGGCCGCCTCGGCCTGCAGCACGCGGGCAAACACACGATCGAGCACCTCGCGACCCAGATCGCCATGGCCGTAGCCGCTCACCGAGGCAAAGTGCTGCACACCAACACGCTCGGCCGCCAGCGCCGCAAGCACCCGCGCCAGGCGCGGCCGCACCGCTGCGGTGTGGCCGGCAGCCAGGGGGGCAATGGCCGCCAGGGCGCCATCGATGCGATCAGACGCCCAGCGGCTGGTATGGGCGGTGGCCATCGGGCTCACGACAAGCTCAAGCCTTCATCCTGCCCAGCCCGAGCAACGCCGCCGCGGAACCGCTGCAGTTAGATTCCATTTTCTGATCAAAGGCCGATCCGAACTCGGATCACTCCTCGGGAGGCCAGGCCCAGCGTTCAGACCTGACCCGCCGGAGTTGCCTTGGTTTCAGCCACCCCGCAGCCGCCTCTGCCCAACGCCACCACGATGCGGCTGGAGCGCCCCCAGTCGGCGCGCGAACAACAGCTGCGCGCCGGGCTGATCGCCCCCCGCACCCCCCTGCCGGCGCGGCAGCGCAAGCTCAAGGGCGGCACCGGCAGCTTCATGCTGCTGATGCACGTGCTGGCGGTCGTGGCGCTGCTGCCCCGCTTCTGGAGCGTGCAGGCGCTGATCGTGCTCGCCGCGCTCTACTGGACCACGGTGCTGGGGGTGACCCTGGGGCTGCACCGGCTGGTGACCCATCGCAGCTTTGAAGCGCCCCGCTGGCTGGAGCGCCTGCTGGTGCTGATGGGCACCCTCGCCTGCCAGAGCGGCCCGATCGAATGGGTGGGCCTGCACCGGCATCACCACCTGCATTCCGACCAACCCAACGACCACCACGATGCCGGCCGCGGGCTGTGGTGGGCCCACAGCGAATGGATGCTGCACCAGATCCCGGCGCTCGAGCATGTCGACCGGCTCACCGGCGACCTGCAGCGGGACCCCCTCTACCGCTGGCTCGACCGCTGGTTTCTGTTGCTGCAGCTGCCCCTCGGCCTTGCCCTCTATTGGTATGGCCAGGCCGCAGGCGTCCATGGCGGCGGCGTGGGCCTGGTGCTGTGGGCGATCCCGCTGCGCCTGGTGCTCGTGTATCACGTCACCTGGCTGGTGAATTCGGCCACCCACGCCTTCGGTTATCGCAACTTCGACTGCCCCGACCTGTCGCGCAACTGCTGGTGGGTGGCGATCCTCAGCTTCGGCGAGGGCTGGCACAACAACCACCACGCCCATCCGCACTCGGCCCGCCATGGCCTGCGCTGGTTCGAATTCGACATCACCTGGCAACACATCAAGGTGCTGCGCCAACTGGGCTGGGCCCGGCGCATTCGCGTGGCGCCTCACCCCTGATGTCGCACTGATCCAGGCGATTCGTTGCCCGCAATCAGTCGGTCCTGAGCTGCGCCCGAATGGCCGCGGCCAGGTCGCCCTTGTCGGGCGCGCTCCAGCCCTGGGCCTCCAGCCCTCTGGCCTTGGTGCGCAGGAGCTCGAGAAACTGATCGGCCTCCAGCTCGCCGTCGCCCGCGGCGCCGAGGGTCGCCAGGGTGCTGCGCAGATCGGGCAGCTCGGCGTTGAGCTCACTGGCGCTGTAGTCGCGCTGGCCGGCCATCACCTCGGCAAAGCGCTCACGCCGCAGACGCTTGTTGACCGGATAGGCCGCGAGCAGCTGCTCACGGCACAGACGCCAGGGCCGGCCGGCGGTGAACACCTGGGTCAGGGCCGCGCTGAGGGCGGCCGCCTCTGTTTCATCGATGCGCAGGTCAAACGCCGCCGGCGGCTGCCGCTGACCCACAAACACCTCAAGCAGCTCGCCCGGCCCGAGCACGGGCCCGCCACTGCCCTGCACCGGCTGACTCGAGGCCTCGAGCGCCGCCAGCAGCTCGGGCAGGGCGGCCAGCCGCTGCCGGAGCCCCTCGCTCAGGCGACCGCCGCGAGCTTCGGCCGCGAGCAGCTGGTTGATGCGCCCCAGGGCCAGAAACACCTCGGGGCCGGGCGAGGCGAGCTTGCCGTTGCGCAGCATCGAGAGCTGGCTGTTGTGCACCCGGCCCAGGTCAAGGGTCTCGGCCAGGGCCGGCAACACCCGGTGGCTCCAACCGTTGCGCTCGTGCCAGACACGGATCAGATGGGCAAACGCCACACGCCCGGCAGCCAGATCCTCGCGGTATCCCATGAACCGATTGCCTGATACGGATTCGTATTGCTACCATTTTAGGTGATCAATCCGGAGTCGGTCTCCATGACCGCTGCAACCCACGCCCGCCCTGCCGCCCGCGGCACCCGCAGCCCTGCCTTCATCAACACCGGCCGCGCCGGTGCCCTGCGGGCCGCCGCCCTGCACCGTCCGCGCCGCGGCGAACCCCAGGCGGAGATCCCCCAGGGCAAGCGCCTGGGCACCGTTGTGTTCATGACGGCCATCCATGTGCTGGCGGTGGTGGCCCTGCTGCCCCGGTTCTGGAGCCTGCCCGCCGTGGCCAGCTTCCTGATCCTGTACTGGGTGACCGCCTGCCTCGGGGTCACGATCGGTTACCACCGGCTGCTGAGCCATCGCAGCTTCAGGGTGCCGCAGTGGCTGGAGCGCTTCTTCGCCACCTGCGGCGCCCTGAGCTGCCAGCACGGCCCGATCGACTGGGTGGGGCTGCACCGTCACCACCACAAGTTCTCGGACACCGAGGTCGACCATCACACCAGCCTCAAGGGCTTCTGGTGGAGCCACATGGGCTGGATGTTTGAAGAGATCCCGGCGATGGCCGCCGTGCCCAGGCTCACCGGCGACCTGGCCAAGGACCCTTACTACCGCTGGCTCAACAATTGGTTCCTGGTGCTGCAGCTGCCCCTGGCGGGCCTGCTGTTCTGGATCGGCACCGTCAGCGGTGCCGGCGGCTGGGCCCTGGTGCTGTGGGGCATTCCCCTGCGCCTGGTGATCGTTTACCACTGCACCTGGCTGGTGAACTCAGCCACCCACTGCTGGGGCACGGCCAGCCATGACAGCGGTGACCACTCCAAAAACAATCCCTGGGTGGCCGCGCTCACCTTCGGCGAGGGCTGGCACAACAACCACCACGCCTTTCCCCATTCGGCACGCCATGGCTTCGGCCGCCAGATTGACCTGACCTGGCAGCACATCCGCCTGATGCGCCGCCTGGGCCTGGCCAGCCAGGTGCGCCTGCCGGGGGCTGCGCGGGCCAGGGGCTGAGGCCACGCAAACCTGGGGAGCTGCCATTGACTCCCCAGTCATTCACCCAATGACTGGCTAAAACGGACGACAACCAACAGTCAATCGCCGGGTGCGCCCTTAACAACTTTGCCAGGCTCAAAACGAATGAAAGCACTCAATCCATAAACCACCCCTGGCCAAGGGACTGGAATAAAGAGATAAAACACCGGCAAAAGAAGGGCGAGAGCGATCCGGGTCAACGCATCGAACCGCAAGGAAACAAATGGAGCCACATCAATTACCTTTGCCATTTTAGTGCTTCGACGATGCGCAGCAAACGCGATAAGCGCATAGATCGAAATGCCTACAATCAAAAAAAGTGAAGACAGCACATCCACCTCAATTTTCTCTACTGAAGCAATTGCCGCACCTTGCAACTTTTGCAAATTAACTCCATAATCTTGGCGCAGTTGATTCAGGACGTAATAGAAAGGAGGCAATAGTGAAGCCAAAAATAACGACAGCAGGAGCATCGCACTTTCAAACTTGCTGACCATGCCTGTTGATGCAAGAACATCCAAAAGCTGGCGCTTTTTAGACCAGATATCATAAACGACCAAAAAAACACCGAGATAGCCGAACAACAGGCGCCCAATCGACGCCAGAAGAGCCAAAACGCCTATTTCCTCGTGATTATAGTCGCGCAACAAATCAAGCACCAGAATTGGCAACTCAATCACCAGCAGGGTCAAAATGATGGCGTAAGTGCCATCAATCAAGGGCGGCCAGGCTTCAGCACTGACTCCACGATTGAAACGAATTCGCAATTGCCGAACAGGGACTAAATGCATGGCTTCAAAGTGAGGACAGAGGCCATCACCCCTTTGATCTGTAAGCAGTAGTTTAAATCGGATTCGCCGCCGCCTAAAGAGCCCGAACCAGAGGACTGAAACGCCTGAGGACAGGCGTTTCAGTGCAATGCACTATGGTGGCTCATTGGTTTATGAATCCTGGGAGGACGTCAGTCCTATGGCAAAGCGCGTTCAAGTCGTCCTGTCCGAGGACGTGTACACCCTCGGCAAGGACGGCGACCTGGTGGAGGTCGCTCCCGGTTACGCCCGCAACTTTCTGGTGCCCACCGGCAAGGCCGTGCCGGTGACCGCCGCCGTGCTGCGCCAGGTGGAGGCCCGCCGTGCCAAGGAAGCCGAGCGCCAGGCCGCCCTCAAGGCTGAAGCCGTGGCCTTCAAGACCGCCCTGGAGACCATCGGCCGCTTCACCGTCAAGAAGCAGACCGGTGGTGACGACGTGCTGTTCGGCACGGTCACCAACGCCGACGTGGCCGAGGCCATCGAATCGGCCACCAAGAAGGAGCTCGATCGCCGCGACATCAGCGTGCCCGAGATCCACCGCACCGGCAGCTACAAGGTGCAGGTCAAGCTGCACACCGATGTCACGGCCGAGATCAACCTCGAGGTGGCCAGCCACTGAGTCTGAAGCTCAGGCCAGGAAGCCACCCCATCGCTGGGGTGGCTTGCTTGTTTCGACCCCACCGGCAGTGTCTGGTGGGTGGTCAAACGGACCCGCCGCAGGCAGGATGAGAGACCGGGCGCTTGCGTCCTCTGCAGCGTGGGCTCCTCCATGGTGAGCGTTCCTCTCGAATCGACCGGCCCCGATGGCCAGCCCCTGCGCAGCGTTGGCCAAGGCAACGACCAGCGGCGACGTGATGCCCGCGACGAGCGTTTCGAGGCCCTGCCCGATGGGGTGCCGCCCCAGAACCTGGAGGCCGAGGAAGCGGTACTGGGCGGCATCCTGCTCGACCCCGACGCCATCGGCCGGGTGGCCGACGTGCTGCAGCCCGAAGCCTTCTACCTGCGCGGCCACCGCGAGATCTATCGCACCGCCCTGATGCTGCACAGCCAGGGCAAACCCACCGACCTCACCGCCATGACGGCCTGGCTGGCCGACACCGGTGCCCTCGAGAAGGTCGGGGGCCAGGGGCGGCTGGTGGAGCTGGTGGAGCGCACCATCTCCACCGCCTCGATCGAGCAGGTGGCCCGCCTGGTGATGGACAAGTTCCTCAGACGGCAGCTGATCCGCTCGGGCAACGAGGTGATCGCCCTGGGCTTTGACCAGAGCAAGCCGATGGAGCAGGTGCTGGACGAGGCCGAACAGAAGATCTTCGCCATCAGTCAGGAAAAACCCAGCAAGGGCCTCACGCCCACCGCCGAGATCCTGACCAGCACCTTCAACGAGATCGAGAGCCGCTCACTGGGCACCTCGGTGGCGGGCATCCCGGTCAACTTCTACGACCTCGACGCGATCACCCAGGGGTTGCAGCGCAGCGATCTGATCATCGTGGCCGGGCGCCCTGCCATGGGCAAGACCTCGATCGTGCTCAACATCGCCCGCAACGTGGCCCAGCTGCACCAACTGCCCGTGTGCGTGTTTTCGCTGGAGATGAGCAAGGAGCAGCTCACCTACCGCCTGCTGTCGATGGAGGTGGGCATCGAAAGCGGTCGCCTGCGCACCGGCCGCCTGCAGCAGGAGGAGTGGCCGCTGTTGGGCCAGGGCATCAACAGCCTGGGCCAGCTGCCCCTGTTCATTGACGACAAACCCAACAGTGGCGTGCTCGAGATGCGCTCGCTGTGCCGGCGGCTGATGGCCGAAACCGGCAAAGAGCTGGGCCTGATCGTGATCGATTACCTGCAGCTGATGGAGGGCAGCACCCCCGACAACCGGGTGCAGGAACTGAGCCGCATCACCCGCGGGCTCAAGGGCATGGCGCGCGAGCTCAACGTGCCGGTGATGGCCCTGAGTCAGCTCAGCCGGGGCGTCGAATCGCGTACCAACAAGCGCCCCATGCTGAGCGACCTGCGCGAATCGGGCTCGATCGAGCAGGACGCCGACCTGGTCTTGATGATCTACCGCGACGAGTACTACAACCCCGAAACCCCTGACCGCGGCATCACCGAAGTGATCGTCACCAAGCACCGCAACGGCCCGGTGGGCACCGTGAAACTGCTGTTCGAACCCCAGTTCACCCGCTTCCGCAACCTGGCTGCCTGAACCTGAGCGGCTCAGCCAAGCCGCGCGATCGCATAGGCCACAACCGAGGCCACGTAGGCCTTCAGATCGTTGAGCAGCACCGGTGCATCATCGATCTGCCGCGAGGGGGGGTCCGACACAAAGTCGGGGGCACCCCGGCCGGTCGCCAGGTTGAAGTCGGCAAAGTGGTGGAAGGTGGAGTGGTGCAGCACGGCACCCCGCCCCGGCGCCTCGTCGAGGATCGCCGTGATCTGCTCGCGGCCGCTGGTGATCGAGTAGCTCGAAAGCAACACCTGCTGGCTGGCCGTGGTGGGCCTGATCACCCCCTCGTGGGGATGGGCGGGCAGCAGCACGTGGCCCGGGATCAGGGTGTCAAACGCCAGCAACGGATGGGCGCAGCGCTGGCGACAGAGTTGCACGCCCCCGTTCTGACCGGTGACCACACAGGGCGACTCGATCGAGGGGCAGTCGGGGTTGGCGTACTCGTTGTCGCAGGGCAGGCCCGGCCAGGTGCGCTTGAACGTCTGGGTCAAGGTGACCGGCGCCAGGCAGCCGCCCAACTGCAGCAGCGAGGAGCCCAGATCGGTGTGATCGCGGGCGATCAGCAGCTGGGTGCCCGTGGCGACCGCCGCCTCCAGCGCCGCAAAGAACGCCGGTTCCGGACCGTTGTCGAGGTCGGGGGCCATCAGCCACACCTGGCCGTAGTGCCCATGGCGCAGCTGGCTGTGCAGCAGCTCGCGCGCCTCTGCAGCAGCGGGATAATCCTGTGCCGTGAGCGCAAAGGCGGGATGACGGGCCGCACCGGCCTGGCGGATCTGGGCGGCCAGCAGGCTGAACCGGTCGACGCACCAGTCGTTGGGATCGCTGGCAATCGTCGTCTGCAGCAGGGCTCGCTGAGCCCTCGCCGGAATGGCCTCGTTCATGAGCGCAGTGGCCTGAAGGGGGAGTGCACCAGTTTGACGGCCAGAGAGAATTGAACGATGCAGAGCACCGCCATCACCGAGCAGTTCGACGTGATCGTCGTGGGCGGCGGCCATGCCGGCTGTGAAGCAGCGCTCACCTGCGCCAGGCTGGGGCTGCAGACGGCCCTGTTCACGCTCAATCTTGATCGCATCGCCTGGCAGCCCTGCAACCCGGCCGTGGGCGGGCCGGCCAAGAGCCAGCTGGTGCATGAGGTCGACGCCCTGGGCGGGGTGATCGGCCGACTCGCCGACGCCACCGCCCTGCAGAAACGCGTCCTCAACGCCAGCCGCGGCCCGGCGGTGTGGGCCCTGCGCGCCCAGACCGACAAGCGCCAGTACGCCCGCCAGATGCTGCAGCTGCTGCAGCACACCCCCAACCTGGCGTTGCGCGAGGCCATGGTCACCGGCCTGCTGATCGAGGGTGAGCCGGCGGGGGGTGGGGCTGACTGGACCCCCGCCCAGGGCCCGGCCGCCCGGGTGTGCGGCGTGCGCACCTACTTCGGCAGCAGCTATGGCGCCAGGGCCGTGATCCTCACCACCGGCACCTTTCTGGGGGGGCGCATCTGGGTGGGCAGCCAGAGCATGGCCGCCGGCCGTGCCGGCGAACAGGCCGCCGAAGGCCTCACCGAAGCCCTGGCGGCCCTGGGCTTTGCCCTCGATCGGCTCAAGACCGGCACCCCGGCCCGGGTCGACCGGCGCAGCGTTGCCCTCGATCAGCTCGAGGAGCAGCCCAGCGACGCCCACGACCGCTTTTTTTCGTTTGATCCGGCGGCCTGGGTCAGCGGTGAGTCGATGAGCTGCCACATCACCCGCACCACGGCTGAGACCCATGCGCTGATCAACGACAACCTGCACCTGACCCCCATCTACGGCGGTCACATCGACAGCAAGGGCCCCCGCTACTGCCCCTCGATCGAAGACAAGATCGTGCGCTTCGCAGACAAAGACAGCCACCAGATCTTTCTCGAGCCCGAGGGGCGCGACACCCCTGAGCTGTATGTGCAGGGCTTTTCAACCGGGCTGCCCGAGCACCTGCAGCTGCAGCTGCTGCGCACCCTGCCGGGCCTGGAGCAGTGCGTGATGCTGCGGCCCGCCTATGCGGTCGATTACGACTATCTGCCGGCCACCCAGCTCAAGGCCTCGCTCGAGACCAAGCGGGTGGCAGGGCTGTACAGCGCCGGTCAGCTCAACGGCACCACCGGTTACGAGGAAGCGGCGGCCCAGGGGCTGGTGGCCGGGCTCAATGCGGCGCGCCAGGTGCGCGGCCAGGAGCCCGTGCACTTTGAACGGTCGGGCAGCTACATCGGCACCATGGTCGACGACCTGATCAGCAAGGATCTGCGCGAGCCCTACCGGGTGCTCACCAGCCGCAGCGAATACCGGCTGGTGCTGCGCGGTGACAACGCCGACCGGCGCCTCACGCCCCTGGGCCGCGAGCTGGGGCTGATCGACGATCGCCGCTGGCAGATCTACACGCACAAGCAGGCGGCGATCGCCGCCGAACAGCGCCGGCTCGAAACCGTGCGGCTCAAGGTGAGCGACCCTGCCGCTGCCGCGGTGGAGGCCGAAACCGGCGCGCCGATCAAGGGTTCGATCCTGCTGGCCGACCTGCTGCGCCGGCCCGGATTTCACAGCACTGATCTGGTGCGCCATGGGCTGGCCGCGGCCGACCTGCCCCGCGATGTGCGCGAAGGCGCCGAGATCGACATCAAGTACAGCGGCTACCTGGAGCGCCAGCAGCAGCAGATCAACCAGCTGAAGCGCCAGGAGCAGCGCCCCCTGCCAGACGGCATCGACTATGACGCCATCGGCACCCTGTCACGCGAGGCCCGCGAGAAGCTGAGCGCCGTGCAGCCCGCCACCCTGGGGCAGGCCAGCCGCCTGCCCGGGGTGAGCCCCGCCGACGCCAACGCCCTGCTGCTATGGCTGGAGTTGCGCAACCGCTCGCTCAGAGCTGACGCAACGACTCGCTCTTGTCCTTGAACTCCCCGAGCAGCAGCTGCAGGTAGCTGACCTTGCGCAACTTGATGTTGGCGGTCAACGACATGCCCACCTGAAGGGGCAGACGCTGGCCCGACCGCAGCTGCAGCTGCTGGCTGTTGAGCTGGATCTCGGCCGGATAGCGGTAGGTCTGTTTGAGCTGGTCGGGTGCCAGGGCATCGGAGCCGATGCGCTTGACCGTGCCATGCAGCACCCCGAAATCGACCGCCGGGAAGGAGTCGATGCTGATGTCGGCAGGACGTCCGACCTTGACGAAGCCGATCTTGCTGCTGTCGATCTCGACGTTGGCCTTGAGGTTGTTGAAGGGCACGATCTTCATCACCGGCTCGCTGCCCTGCGCCACAAAACCCGGGCCTTTGGGCTTGAGGTCGAAGACCAGGCCATCGACGGGGGAGCGAATGTCCTGGTAGCGAAGGTTGACGCGCAGCTCGGTGCGACGGCTCTCCAGATCGGCCAGCTCGCCGCGCAGTTGCTGAACCGACTGCTCAAGGATGGCGACCTGCCGTTGCCGATCGACAACCGTGCGCGCCAGCGAACCCTGAACCTCACGCACCTTGTTGCGCTGTTGCAGGTACTGCAGCTCAGGGGTGGCGCCCACCTGGCGCAGGCTGCCGAGCCGATCGAGGATTTCGCGCTCGAGCTGCAGGTTCTGCCGCAGCACCAGCTGCTCGGTGTCGTTGAGGGTGAGGTAGCGCTGCAGCTCCACCTCCTTGAGACGCAGCTGCTGCTCCTTGGCGACGATGGTCTTCTGGATCCCCTGCTCGCGCTCAAGGCTGGCTTCGTTGTCGAGCCGCAGCAGCACCTGACCCTTGTTCACCCGCTGCCCCTCCTTGACCAGCAGGCTCTCGAGCACACCGCCGACCGGCACCTGGATGGTCTTGACGTCTCCGATGGGCTCCAGCTTGCCGGGGGCCACCACCACCTCTTCGGTCTGGGCGAAGGCGAGCCAGGCGAATCCGAAGGCGGTGGTGCCCACCAGGAACCAGGTGATGGTGCGGGCCAGCCGGGGCGACTGCTGCAGCACCACCTCCTCGTGACTCGAACTCACCTTGCGCTCGAGTTGGTTCTGGGCCGCCCTGACCAGGGCCTGCCCGCGGCGCACAAGACCGCTCATCAGCTCACCTCCTGCTGGCGGTAGAGGGCGTAGTAGCGACCACGCTTGGCCATCAATTCATCGTGGGTTCCGGTTTCCACCACGGCTCCCTCATCCATCATGACGATCAGATCAGCGCGACGAATGGTCGACAACCGGTGGGTAATGAAAAACACCGTGCTGTGCTGAAGGTTGTCGAGCAGGTTGTCACAGACACGCCGCTCGGTGTCGTAGTCGAGGGCGCTGGTCGCCTCATCGAGCACCAGCAGGCGCGGGTTTGAGAGCAGTGTGCGGGCCAGGGCCAGTCGCTGACGCTGTCCACCCGAAAGGTTGGCCCCCCGTTCACCCACATCGTTGGTGTAACCACCGGGCAGCGCCATGATGAAATCGTGGGCGCAGGCCAGCTGGGCGGCGTGCACAATCGCCTCGCTGGTGGCATCAGGGTCAGTCAGGGCGATGTTCTCGGCCACACTGCCGGTGAACAGCAGGGGCTCCTGGGGCACGATGCCGATCTGGCGACGCAGGGAATAGAGCTCAACCTTGTCGATGTCGTACTGATCGATCAGGATCCGGCCGCTGCCTGGCGAATAAAGGCGCGAAATCATCTTCATGAACGTGCTCTTGCCGCTGCCGCTCTGGCCCACCACACCAACAAAGGTTCCGGCTGGAATCTTGATGTTGATGTGCTTGAGCACCTGGGGCGCACCCGCGGTGAACGCGAAGCAGACATCCTCAAAGGAGACCTCACCACTGATGGGAGGCAAGGGGATCTTCTGCCGATCCTTCTGGTCCGACTCTTCGGGGGTATCGACCACATCGGCCAGGCGCTCGAACGACACCTTGAGCTCCTGGATCGTCTGCCACAGCGATGAGAGCCGCAACAGCGGCTGGGTCACATAGCCGGAGATGATGCGGAAGGCGATCAACTGGCCAAGGCTGAGATCACCCTGCAGCACCTGGGCAGCACCCACCCAGAGCACCAGCAGCTGGGAGAGTTTCTGCAGCACCTGGGAGGTCTCGGTGAGCGCCGTGCCGGTGATGGTCTTCTCAAAACTGCGTGAGATGTACCGGGAGTACAGGTCCTGCCACTTCCAGCGGCTGATCATCTCGACGTTCTGCGCCTTGACCGTCTGAATGCCGGTCAGGACCTCCACCAGGTGGCTCTGGGTGCGGGCGTTCTGGTTGGCGGTTTCGCGGTACTGACGCCTGAACAGGGGTGCACCGAGCACCGTGAGACCGATCTGGATCGGCAACACGCTCAGGGCGATCAGGGTGAGCACCCAGCTGTACATCACCATGACCACGATGTAGATCACCGAAAACGCCGTGTCGAGCAGGGTGGTCAGGGCCTGTCCGGTGAGGAAATTGCGGATCTTCTCGAGCTCGGCGATGCGGGTGCCCAGTTCTCCAACGGGGCGGCGGTCGAAGTAATTCAGCGGCAGCCGCAGCAGATGGTCGATGACCTCGGAGCCAAGGCGCAGATCGATGCGGTTGGTGGTCTCGGTGAACAGGAACGTGCGCAGGGCGCCGATCACACCCTCGAGCAGGGTGACCACCACCAGGGCCAGACCCAGCACCTGCAGGGTGTCGAGGCTGCGCTGGCTGATCACCTTGTCGATGATCACCTGAATCAACAGGGGATTGGCCAGGCTGAACAGCTGAACGACAAACGACGCGATCAGCACCTGGGTGAGGATGCCGCGATAGCGCTGCAGGGCCGGCCAGAACCAGGCGAAGTTGAAGCTCTTTTCGGGTGAGGTGGAGCTGCGCTCCATCAACAGCAGCGCGATCCCTTCGGGGAAGGACTCCTGCAGCTGATCGGGCGGGATCTCCACCCAGCCGTCGCGGGGCGAAGCCAGCAGCAGGCCCCGGGCGTTGGAGGAGCGCAGCACGGCGAAGCCGCCCTTCCACAGCACCAGGCCAGGAGACTGCAGGCGGGTGCCCTGATTCGCCGGTACCCGCATGCCGCTGACATGCAGGCCCATGCTGGCAGCGATGTTGCCGCACAGCTGCAGATCGGGGGTCTGCCCGCGGCGAAACGCGTCGCGCAGGATCTTCTCGATGCCGTCTCGGCGAAACGGCAAGCGCAACTCGGCCGCCAGCATCTGAAAACAGGCGAGCAGTTCATCGAGCGGGCCCGTGGCCCGCTTGAGTTCAAACACCGGCCGGTCGCGCTGCCCCAGATCCAGACCCGAAGCCAGGGGCGCATCGGCCTGGGCCCCGCTCTCGACGCTGAGCACGAGGGCATGGGCCTCCTCAGCGGGGGGCTCGATCAGGTGATCGGGCAGGGCGATCAGGCGCGGCGGCAGCGGCGGCAGCGCCTCCGGCACGCCGGCTGCCGGATCCAGCCGGGCGGCCAGCTCAAAGTCGGGGAGGTTGTGGCTGCCGGCATAGAGGGCCTGCGACACCGGCAGGGCGGCCAAGGCCTCGACCTCGGGCGGCACCAGATGGGCCAGGGAGCGCGCCTGCTGCAACAGCTCCAGCAGGGAGAGCGAATCGCGGGGCTGCTGGGCGAGCAGATGCTGCAGCAGATCCAGCAGTTCGGCGGTGAACAGCTGACTGCCGCACCAGGCCCTGAAGCTGGGTTCGCGGGTCAACAGCTCCAGCACCAGGGCGTCGGGCAGCGCCCAGGCCTCCAGGCCCATGCCGGCGCTCACCTCCTCGCAGGGTGAGGCCCGCAGCAGTGAGGCCAGGCCGATGAAGGCGCCGGGCTCCAGCTTCTCGGCCGTGACCAGCCGACCCTGGTCGCGCACCAGCAGCCGGGCGGTTCCGGCCCGGATCAACAGAATGCGCGAGGGGATCAGCTCCGCTGAACTGAGCGCAACCCCCAACTCGAAGCGCACCGGAGAACATTGTTGCTCGAGCAGCGAGCGGCCCTCGGCGCTCAGCCCCTCAAAGGCGGGATGCTCAATCACGATGGCGACACCAGACTGGGACGAAGCTCAGCGAGGGTGAGCTCCAGCTGCTCATCGACCCACTGCTCGAACAATTCACGGCTCATGGCGTCAGCGGTGGCCTGGTCAAAGGTTGCCGGGGTGTACTGCTCCAGCCGCACGATCAACCACCAATCGAGCACCTGAAAGGGTTCAAGCACCACACCGGGGTCGGCCGTTCGCAGGCGGTCGGCCAGGACCGGATGGGCCTGACTCAAGGGGACCGGCCCGATGATGCCATGGGTCTGCTTCTCTGGCCCCTCGGCATGGGCAGCCGCCAGGTCAGCGAAACCTGACTCTCCAGCAGCGATCTGGAGATACAGCTCCCGGGCGAGACCGGCATCGCGCAGACGCAGCAGGCTGTAGACAACGGCGTCGAGCTGGCTCTTGCGCTCCAGAAACCGGGCTTCGGCCTTGGCCGAAAACTGGTCACGGCAGAGCTTCATGACCCTCAGCGGCCGCAGAACCTGGGCATCCAGGTCGGCCACGCGCACCAGGCGTGACGCCGCAAACGCCTCGAGGTCGGCCTCGCTCTGGATCTGATGCTCACGGGCAAACATGGCCCTGGCCTGCATCACCTCCTCATCGGACAATTGCACGTTTTCAATCTGACTGGAGACCAGCCTTGTCTTCAGATAGGGCAGCAACAAACCAAGCTGCGCAAGTTCTGCAAATGTCGCGTTCATTCAGATCACATTCGACACGTCAATCGGGAGACCTGCGACCATCAAGCCTCGTCGTGGTTGGCTGTGTTGCCAAAGGACGGATTCCGCTGTGCTCAACAGCGCAGCAACCGACTTCCGTTCACCACACGCGACAGTCACGCTCACGATCTATTCGGGTGTTGGTGGGGTTGAGCCATCGCCGCCAGACTCTGGCACAAGTTGCAAGGCACCGATAGGTTCAGTGACAAATCCTGCAGCACGGTGACATCTCCCCGCGGCATTCCCACCTCAAGGGCCTACTGGGAACTGAAAGCCGAGCAGATGCTGAACCGGGTGTTCAGCAGCGAAGCGCCGATCGTGGTCGAGGTGGTCGAGCCCGACGGGCCCCCTGCAGCGGTTGCCCCGACGGGACGCACCCAGCTGCTGCCGATCTGGGTCACCGCCGCGGCGTGCGCCACGGCCCTGGCGACTGCCGCGGCCGCCATGCTCTGGAGCGGTCAGCAGCAGGCCCTGCGCCAGGAGCGCAACCTGATGCTGCTCGAGCGGATCCGGTCGCTGGGGCCGGCCACGGCCCAGGCCCAACCCCAGGCCGAACCGGGTGAGGACCTGCCGCCACCGCCCCAGGAACCCTGGATGGAAGAACTGGCGCAGCTGCCCGCTGCCGGCGCCCCCCAGGCCGCAGTGCTGAAGGTGCCCTTCACCCCGGCGATCGGCGCGGGCGCGCCGGCGGCCCCACCGCCACTGCCCAGCGAACCCTCGACCAACCTGCCGCTGCTGGTGGGTGTGGTGCAGAGCCAGGGCCGCAGCGCCTCAGCGATCTTTCAGATCGGCGGCAGCTCCACCAGTGCGTCCGTGGGCGAAAGCATCGCCGGCAGCGGCTGGCGGCTGCGCTCGGCCTCCGGCGACACCGCCGTGATCGAACGGGGCGGCCAGCAGCGCCGCCTCAGCATCAGCAGCGGTTTCTGAAGCGGGGTTCCTAAGGTGCATTCCATTGCGGCCCGGACCCATGGGGCTTCAACCCGCCGTGCTGCAGAGCTCCCCCACGACCCTCTGGCAGGCGCCATTTCAGACCGTGGCCAGCGGCTCGGCCGGTTTTTTGCTCAGCGGAGCCTGGCGCCTGCTGTTGCTGGGGGATGGCAGCCCCACCCGCCACCTCGAACTGCTCAGCGGCCTGCCCCTGGAGGTGGATGTGATCGCCATGGCCGCCGAACCGGCTGGCCAACCCGGCGCCCCGGTCGAAATCAACGAGCTGCAGGGACCCCTGCTGCGGCGCCAGGTGTGGTTGCGCTGCGGCGAGGCGACCCTGGCCTGGGCCGAGAGCTGGTGGAATCAGGCCGCAGCCGAGCAGCATCTGCAGCAGCGCGACCAACCGATCTGGCGCAGCCTCACGGCGGATCGGGCCGAGCTGTTTCGCGAGGTCGATGGCCTGGCCCAGGTGCAGGCCGACTGGCTCGAACAACGCTTTGGACGAACCGGCCCCTATTGGAGCCGGCATTACCGCTTCTTTCGCAACGGCCGGCCCCTGACGGTGATCCGCGAAGTGTTTTCACCACAGCTTGAACGCTGGCTGGGGCCCGCCATTGCCGACGCCATTGCCGACGCCCCAGTCGACGCCAAGGCAGCTGACACGGTCGCCGCCACGCCGACTGATGACAGATTGCAACAAGTGTCACGTGTTGCTGCAAACGGACCTTGACAGATTGACTCCTTTTGTGGTGTGGCCATGCTGGGATCACTTCACCTTCCCGGCCATGGCGCAGCGTCAACACGGCCACCATCCGCCCGGCAGACCCGTGCAGCAGGTTCAACTCTGGGCCGACCTGCTCGCCGATCTTGACCATGGCGAACCCGCCATCAGCACCAGCGCCCGAGAGATGGCCGAAGACGTGCCCCCGAAGCTGCGCAAGGCCGTCAATCACGAACTCGAGCGACGCGGCTGCGGCTTTCGCATCAGCGCCTGAGCGCGGCCCTGTCCTCAGCGCCTGCGGGTCGAACGGGGCAGGGGCCGGGCCGGAATCGCCGCTGCGGCGGCGTCCTGGTTGCGCTGGGGCTGTTGGGGCACCTCGCGCTGCCAGCGGCTCACACTGAAACTGTCGTCATCGGGCCAGGCCCCATCGGCGTCAACGCGATCGTCGTCGACGCGGCTGACGGGTGATTCAGGGTTGGGCCGTGAATCCAAGCCTCGGCCTGCGGAGCCGTCGCCGCGCTTGACGGCAGCAGTGCGCGGGGCTGCAGCATTGCCAGGGGAAGGGGATCCCTCCCGGCGCGAGATGGCCTCCAGCGGACGACGCCGACCCCCACCCGCGGGCCGCGTCTGCAGGCCCAGGTCGGCCTCGGGTCTGCGGGAGGCCTGCCAGGGCTCACGCCAGTCGTCGTCGCCCTCGTCGTCGAGCAACCACTCCAGCTTGTTCTGAGCCCAGCGACCCAGCTCGCCAGGGTTCAGGCGAGTGCGCGCGCGGCGCGACCCGGGCCGCGCGCCAGAGACCCCATCCACCAGCTGCCGCCCGGCTTCGACCCAACGGTCGAGACGCTGCTCCAGGCCCTCGTCACCACTGCGTGCCATCGGCCCAGGCTAGCGGCGGTGCATCCGGGGCCAACGCTCGAGCGCCAGGCCGAGCGCGGCAATGCCCAGGCCGGCGAACTGCAGGGTCCACAAGAAGACGTCCATGGCCGCGGCGGGTCTGGACCGACCCTAGGGCGTGCCTGCCAAGGGTCATCCGGCCGCTTCAAACTCGAGCAGACAGCTGGCATGCCAGCGCCCGCCGTGCAGTGCCTGGCAGCACTGGCGGCAGGCCAGACCCCGCACCCGGCGTCGGTAGGGGGCGCTGCTGCCGCAGCGGGGGCAGCGGGCCAACCACCGCGGCGCAGCCGCAGCGTCCGCACCCGGCAGCGGATAGCTGTGGCGCAGCCGCACCACAAAACCGTTCTGGGCGGCGTTGATGGCAGCCATGCGAGCGCGGAAGCAAGGGCCGTGCACTTCACGCCGCTGCAGCACACGGTCGATCCAGGCGTGAATCATCTCGTGACAGAGCGTGCTGAGCAGGGCCTCCCGGGGCAAGGGCTCCAGCAGCGGCCGCGACAGCACGATTTCGCAGAGATCGGGGCCCCGGCGATACAACCCGGCCGTGCGGGTCATGCGCCCATCGCTCCAGCGCAGGCTGGCCAGCGGTTGCCCACCCGGAGCCAGGGTGCCCTCGAAATGCTCCCGGTCGAGCCGGTGGAACAGGGGCAGCAGGGGCTCGATCGGCATCGAGGCTGGGGCGCGCGGCCCATTGTGACCCCCTGTCGTTCAGACTCGTGGCCCTGAAACGAACCGAGCGTCCATGGACTGGGCCCTGACCCGCGAGATCGGCACCAAGGCCCTGCTGGCCGGAGCAGGGGCGCTGCTGTTGTACTGGACGATCAGTGCGGTGAAGCTGGTGCTCAGTGCCCGCGGCATCAACCCGCTGATCAAGCAGTTCTTCAACCAGATCGCCAGCGGCCAGGTCGATGGGGCCTACCTGCTGACCACCAAGAACTACCGATCCCATGTGAACCGCAGCCAGTTCATTCGCTTTCTGGCGGGCCTGCAACTCAACCGCTATCGCAACCTCAAGTCGGGTCGCCCCCGCATCGAAGACGGCGTGATCGTGCTGACGATCAAACTCAAGAGCGAGGGCAACGACGAACTGCCCCTCGATTTCACCTTCGTGAAGGTGGAGGAGCAGTGGCGGGTCGATCGCATCAGCAAGCTGGCCGCCGGCTGAGCCCGGCCCCTGCTGCCTCGGCGCAACCTGAAAGCCGCCCGGAGGAGGGGTGGTTGGTGCGGGCCCAAACCTTGTAGCGACAATGTCTAGACCTGGCCTTGAACCTGGTGATCCGAGCCCGGCAGCCGGCAACACCATGGGCAACCTCGAAGGAAACTCCAGAGGCGACACCGGTAG
>JBBASJ010000038.1:0-22287 GCA_040399325.1 Prochlorococcaceae cyanobacterium | reverse complement strand
TCCACTTCTCCTGGAAGATGCAGAGCGACGTGTGGGGCACCGTCAACGCTGACGGCACCGTCCAGCACATCACCAATGGCAATTTCGCCACCAGTGCCATCACCATCAACGGTTGGCTGCGTGATTTCCTGTGGGCTCAGGCCGCTCAGGTGATCAACAGCTATGGCTCGAGCAGCAGTGCCTATGGCCTGATGTTCCTGGGAGCTCACTTCGTCTGGGCCTTCAGCCTGATGTTCCTGTTCTCTGGCCGCGGCTACTGGCAGGAGCTGATCGAGTCCATCGTCTGGGCTCACAACAAGCTGAGGGTGGCTCCGGCCATCCAGCCCCGTGCGCTCTCCATCACCCAGGGCCGTGCGGTCGGTGTCGCCCACTATCTGTTGGGCGGTATCGCAACCACCTGGTCCTTCTTCCTGGCCCGCATGCTTGCGGTCGGCTGACCTTTCCTCACCTTTCCCAATGGCAACGAAATTTCCTTCGTTCAGCCAGGGTCTGGCTCAGGACCCGACAACCCGCCGGATCTGGTACGGCATCGCCACGGCTCACGATTTCGAGAGCCACGACGGCATGACCGAAGAGCGGCTTTATCAGAAGCTGTTCTCCACCCACTTCGGACACCTGGCCATCATTGGCCTCTGGGTTTCGGGCAACCTGTTCCACATCGCCTGGCAGGGCAACTTTGAGCAGTGGGTCGCCGATCCTCTGCACGTGCGTCCCATCGCTCACGCGATCTGGGATCCCCACTTCGGTCAAGGCGCCATTGCTGCCTTCACCCAGGCGGGTGCCTCCTCTCCTGTGAACATCGCCTATTCCGGTCTGTACCACTGGTGGTACACGATCGGCATGCGCACCAACGCCGAGCTGTATCAGGGTTCCATCTTCATGATGATCCTGTCGGCCTGGGCTCTGTTCGCCGGCTGGCTGCACCTTCAGCCCAAGTTCCGGCCTTCCCTGGCCTGGTTCAAGAACGCTGAGTCACGCCTCAACCACCACCTCGCTGTCCTCTTCGGTTTCAGCTCCATCGCCTGGGCCGGTCACCTGGTTCACGTGGCGATCCCTGAGGCCCGCGGCCAGCACGTCGGCTGGGACAACTTCCTCTCGGTGCTGCCGCACCCCGCAGGCCTGGGTCCCTTCTTCACCGGCAACTGGGGTGTTTATGCCCAGAATCCTGATACCGCTTATCAGGTGTTCGGCACCTCTGAGGGTTCCGGCACGGCGATCCTGACCTTCCTGGGTGGCTTCCATCCCCAGACAGAGTCGCTGTGGCTCACGGACATCGCCCATCACCACCTGGCGATCGGCTGCCTGTTCGTGATTGCCGGTCACATGTACCGGACCAACTTCGGCATCGGTCACTCGATCCGCGAGATCCTCGACGCCCACAACCCGCCCAAGGGCACCCCTGGTGACCTCGGCGCCGGCCATAAAGGTCTCTACGACACCATCAACAACTCGCTCCACTTCCAGCTGGGTCTGGCCCTGGCCAGCCTCGGTGTGGTGACGAGCCTGGTGGCGCAGCACATGTATTCGATGCCGTCCTATGCGTTCATCGCCCGGGACTACACGACACAGGCTGCCCTTTACACCCACCACCAGTACATCGCCATCTTCCTGATGTGCGGTGCCTTTGCCCACGGTGCGATCTTCTTCATCCGTGACTACGACCCCGAAGCCAACAAGAACAATGTGTTGGCCCGGATGCTCGAGCACAAGGAAGCGATCATCAGCCACCTGAGCTGGGTGTCGCTGTTCCTCGGATTCCACACCCTGGGTCTCTACGTCCACAACGATGTGGTCGTGGCCTTCGGAACCCCCGAGAAGCAGATCCTGGTTGAGCCGGTCTTTGCCCAGTTTGTCCAGGCCGCTTCCGGCAAGGCGATCTATGGCATGAACGTGCTGCTGTCGAATCCCGACAGTCTGGTGAGCAATGCCCCTGGCCCCGGCGCCGTCTGGCTGCCCGGTTGGCTCGATGGCATCAACGCCGGCAACAACAGCCTCTTCCTGCAGATCGGTCCTGGTGACTTCCTTGTTCACCACGCCATCGCGCTGGGCCTGCACACCACCACCCTGATCCTGGTCAAGGGTGCACTGGATGCCCGTGGCTCCAAGCTGATGCCCGACAAGAAGGACTTCGGCTATTCCTTCCCCTGCGACGGCCCTGGCCGTGGCGGTACCTGCGACATCAGTGCCTGGGACGCCTTCTATCTGGCTGTCTTCTGGGCCCTGAACACCGTGGGCTGGCTCACCTTCTACTGGCACTGGAAGCACCTCGCCATCTGGCAGGGCAACGTGGCTCAGTTCAACGAATCCAGCACCTATCTGATGGGCTGGTTCCGCGACTACCTGTGGCTCAACAGCTCCCAGCTGATCAACGGCTACAACCCCGCTGGCAGCAACAACCTCGCCGTCTGGGCCTGGATGTTCCTGTTCGGACACCTGATCTGGGCAACCGGTTTCATGTTCCTGATTTCCTGGCGTGGTTACTGGCAGGAGCTGATCGAGACCATCGTCTGGGCTCATCAGCGCACCCCGCTCGCCAACCTGGTGGGCTGGCGTGACAAGCCTGTCGCCCTCTCGATCGTTCAGGCCCGCGTTGTCGGCCTGGCTCACTTCACCGTGGGCTACTTCGTCACCTACGCGGCCTTCCTGATCGCTTCCACCTCAGGCAAGTTCGGCTGATCAAGACAGCTCGCCACCCTTTGAGGGACGATCCATTGGCCCCGGCTTCGGCCGGGGCTTTTTTATGTCTCTGTGTCTGACCCCCTTTACCCGGTCCTACGGTGTAAAAAAATCCCCCGCGAGTGAGGCGGGGGAACTAGGGCCATTGTCTTGTTTGGCGGACGTGTTGTTGATCAGCTCTTGTTCAGTAAGTCGTGTTGACAAGCCTTCGCTGGGAACTGGTGTGGTCTTGATCAGACCGAGGCCTGAACGCCGATCATGTAATCAAAGGCGCCATCCAGGCCGCTGTCGGGACCTGAAAGGAAGTTGGTCACAATCGCAGTGATGCACTGGTCGGTTGCCGCCGTATAAATGATGGTTCGTGGGTCGCCGAAGGGGCCTGGAACCTCAATTTCATCATCGGCAAAATCGATATAGCCTGCATCGGCGGCATCGAGTTTGCTGTTCAAGCCGCCGGCAAACTCGGTGACGGGATCGGTGATGATTTTGTTGAACAACCAGATGCTCATGTCGAAGTCTTGCTCCAGTCGAGCTCCTTCGACATAAATGGACTCACCCGCCTTCAGTTCGATCGCCCAGTAATCGGCGCGATTGGTCAGAGGGTCAAAGTCGTTGGAAACGCCTGCTGCAGAGACATTGTCGCTCCCAGAAGGGTTTTCCAGAGAGAGCTCCCCTGTGTAGAAACCTGGCGGCGGCAGTTCGATGCTCACCGTGCCGACGCTGAGCGTGCCATTGGCCATACGGATGGCGTAGCTGAAGCTGTCATCCAGGCAGTAGAGGTTTGCGACCGGGGTGTAGGTCACGTTGCCCAGCGCATCGATGGTGACCGTGGCTCCATTGTCGGTCTGCAGCTGCACGGGTGAGCTGAAGTCGTTCTGCTGGAGCAACGACGACATGTCGTCGCCATCAGACTCGGTTGCGGCGCTGACCGCCCACAGTCGCTTGGCCTTGCCGCCGCCATCGTTGCTGAGAATATTGCCCAGCAGCTGGGGCTGGCTTGAATCCAGGTTCAGGGTGAAGAGGTCATCCACCGCTTGCGGTGTCTTGAGATAGGTGTTGGCAGATGGTTGGGCCATGAGATCGGGATGAGACTCATGTTCAGCCTGTTCTTGTTGGGCGTGCAGGGGTGCTCTCCCTGCAGAGTTGGTTCAGATCGGCAGCCTCACACAGCGGTTCTGCTCACTGCTGGCGGCGTCCTTTGCGCTTGCTTCGAGTGGCCAGGGACAACGGCCACAAAAAAGCCCCACCGTTGGTGGGGCTTCAAGCCGAGCCTTGTTACGGCAGCCGAGTGGCTGTGGCCGCCTGAGCAGGGTGGCTGGGTGGGTCTCAGCCGACGCTCCAGACGCCACCGGCAATGTTCACCAGGGGGCTTACCAGGGCAGTGCCGCACAGGAACCAGGCAAAGGCTGCTCCGCCGCATCCGCCAAGCCAGAAGCCGCTCGCAAACTCGGCCCAGCCAGCTTTGGTGAACAGATCTGCAGGAGGGTTGTCGATCGTCGCATCGGCAGGCTGCACGTTGGGACCGTTGCCAGCGGTGCCGTAGATCGACAGGCACACCGTCAGGATCGAGACCAGCCCAATGGCGGCCAGCAGACCGGCTGTGCTGGCGTACTCGGTGGCGCGCAGGGGCCCGGTGATCGCAAAGGGACCGTAGAGGAAGAAGCCATGGGCCATGCCCACTTCCAGGCCCCGACGGTTGGGCGACAGGGAGGGGCGATAGGCGGGCAGTGCGTTGAGAAAGGCTTTGGTGAAGTAGCTGCTGTTGACGGGAGTGGCCAGGTTGCCGACGGTCGGGTCGGCGACGGGTGTGACGGTCATGGTTGGGATTTGGATCGACGTAAGGAGGGGCGACGTTGCGTGCAGAACGGGGCTCCCGTGTCAGTCGCGCGCTTCGATCACGTTGAACAGCAGGGCCATCGCCACGGCCGGGCCAACGATCCCGACCAGGGGAACGAACACTGACGGAAGCCAGGCGGCAGCAAATTCTCCAGTCATGGCGAAGGCCAATGGGTATCAGGCGTACTGTACGGAGCACGTTCTGAGTGGCCCCGCCGCCTCTGGCGGGGCGACATAAAAGTTCAATCCATGGGTACACCTGCCGCCATCAGCGCCGCCGTGCTGGCCGTTCTGTTGTGGTTGCTCAGCCGGCGTCGTGCTTCAGGCCTTGATCATCAGGGCGCCGTGGGCCGTCCGGTTCCGTTACCGGCAGCCACATCCCTGGTTCTGTCGCCATCCGCTGCACCTTCGTTTGGGGCCAAGGCTCCCAGCGCAGCCAACCAGGCCGCTGACACCGTTGGGGCTCCGCCCCTGGTGCGCCGGCAGCGGCTGCTGCGTTGGGCCGGTCAGCTCAATGCCTCGGCTGTGCAGCGCCTGGCGGCTGTGGATCAGATGGCTGGCTGGGGTGATCGTGCCGCCGTGCCCCTGCTGAAGCGTGCCCTGCGGGATCCCCACCCTGAGGTGGTGGCAGCGGCGGCGGTGGCGATGGCTCGTTTCAGGGGCCGCAGTGCCGCAGCGCAGCCCGCTGGAGCTCCGTCAGCCCGGGTTGCCCGCCGGCCGCGCAATGCCGGTCCCAGCCCCCAGGGTGGCTGAAGGCGGCCGACCCAGCACGGCCCTGACCCGATAGATGGGTCTGTTCTGGCTTTCGTGATAGGTGCGCATCTGCAATTCAGCCAGCAGTCCGAAGCAGACCAGTTGCACGCCGGTGAGGAAGCTGAGCAGACCCATCAGCAGCAGGGGGCGGCCGCCGATGTCGGCTCCCATGATCTTCTGGGCGATCAACCAGAGCACGATCAGGGCCCCGAGGCCGATGGCCGCCAGACCGCCGAAGCCGAAGACATGCATCGGCCGGGTCAGGAACCGTTTCATGAACCAGACCGTCAGCAGATCCATCAGCACCCGCACGGTGCGGTCAATGCCGTAGTGGCTGTTGCCGAAGCGGCGGGGGTGATGGCGCACCTTGACCTCGGCGATGCGGGCCCCCTCGATCGAGGCCAGGGCCGGCAGGAAGCGATGCAGTTCCCCGTAGAGGTTGAGATCGTCGAGCACCTCGCGGCGGTAGGCCTTGAGCGAGCAGCCGTAGTCGTGCAGCCGCACCCCGGTCACCCGGCCGATCAGGGCGTTCGCCAGCAGGCTGGGCAGCAGCCTGCTGAGGGCGGCATCCTGACGCTGGTGCCGCCAACCACTCACCAGGTCATAGCCCTGCTGCAGTCGCTCCAGCAGCAGCGGGATGTCGGCTGGATCGTTCTGAAGATCGCCGTCGAGGGTCACGATCGTGGCGCCACGGCTGCTGTCAAAGCCGGCGGCCATGGCGGCTGTCTGGCCATAGTTGCGCCGCAGCAGCACGGCCACCAGTTCGGGAACCCTGCCGCTCAGCGTTGTGAGCAGGGCCGCTGTCTGGTCACGGGATCCGTCGTCCACCAACACCAGCTCAAACTCCTGCCCCAGAGGACGCAGGACGGTCAACAGCTGGTCCACCAGTGGCTCAAGGCTGGCCTCCTCGTTGAACAGAGGCACCACCACAGACAGGGGCAGTTCGGCAGCCATGGCGGCGACCTTAGGCGGGCAGGGGGCTGCCGTCATGGCAGCGCATGACCCGTCCAGCGCCACGCAGTTGCAGGCGGTAGTGGGTCGCGACCGCGTCGCGGTTGTGGGGGTTCAGATCGTCGACCCCCAGGCCATTGCGGCCGTGCTCCTCTCCTGAACTGTGCAGGTAGCGGCCCTGGCCCAGGTGCAGGCCCACATGGGTGCAGCGCTGGGGGGAGCCAAAGAAGATCAGATCCCCTGGCAGCAGCGCATGCAGCACGCCTGGACGCACCGCCACGGGCTGGCAGAACCGTTCCTGCAGGTAGGCATCCCTGGGGATCCAGATTCCCGCCTCGGCAAACGCCCGTTGCACCAGCCCCGAGCAGTCGAAGTCCGGACCCAGGCTGCCGCCCCACAGGTAGGTGTTGGGCTGCAGCAGAGCCGCCTGGGCGTAGGCCAGCACCCGGGGCAGGCGTGCGCCGATGGTGGCTGCGCTGAGCAGTCTCGCTCCCGTGGCCGCGCTGGCCATGGCCGCCCCCAGAAGATCGCAGGGGTCGAGCCAGCAGGGGTAGCCGTCGTCGCGGGTTCTCACCCGCAGCCGCGGGCAGTCGCTGGGACGGTGCAGCACCTGCAGCGCCCGCCCCGGCCACAGTTGGGTGGCGAGACTGCTGCCCTGCCAATGGCTGTAGCCATTGATCGGGCTCAGCAGCTGCCAGACGGTGCCCGGTCGGAGCAGCTCAAGCGCGGCCATGGTCCCTAATCTCACGACATCCGCGGCGGGGAGTGATGGCGTTCTACAGCCCGGATCCGGCCATGGACCAGGCCCTGGTCGATCTGGTGCACCTCCTGGAGACCTCTGGCAGATCCGGTCTGGGGGAGCATCTGTCGATCACCTGGCTGCGATTCGCCGAGTCCCAGATCGACCGCGCGACCCAGCTCGAACCGGCTGCCTACTGGGCAGGGCCTGTGCAGGGCTCCAGCTGGCGCGGTGATCAGCTGCGCTACCCCGCCAGTGTGGTCAAGCTTGTCTATCTGGTGGCGGCCGAAGCCTGGTTGCAGCAGGACCTGCTGGCCGAAACACCAGAGCTGCGCCGTGCTCTGGCGGCCATGGTGCAGCACTCGAGCAACAACGCCACCGAGTATGTGGTCGACCGTCTCAGTGGCACCACCGGTGGCCCTGAGCTGGCCGACGACGCGATGGCGGTATGGATCGAGCAGCGCCAGCTGGTCAACCATTGGCTGGCCGATCTGGGCTGGCCAGAGCTGGCTGGCTGGAACGCCTGCCAGAAGACCTGGGATGACGGGCCCTATGGCCGTGAATACCAGTTCTATGGACGCAACAACGCCAACCGCAACCGGCTCTCGAGCAACGGCGTGGCCCGCCTGCTGCAGGCCGTGATCGCTGCCGCAGTGGTCTCGCCGCCGGCCTGTGCGCGCATGCGGGCTCTGCTGCAACGCTCTCTTGATGTGGACGCGCGCACCGCAGATCCCGAGAACCAGGTCGATGGTTTTCTGGGGGCGGGACTTCCCCGCAAAGCACGCCTGTGGAGCAAGGCTGGCTGGATGAGCCAGGCTCGCCATGATGCCGCCTACATCGAGCTCGAGGGCTGCGCGCCCACCCTGCTGGTTGTCATGAGCGAGGGCGCGCACTGGGCGGATGATGCCGAGCTGCTGCCGGCCATCAGCACCCGGCTCATGGGTGTTGGTTGATCGGTCGGGTTGCCAGCCGAGAGCAGGGCTGCCGCGTGAAGGGGGCCTGGACAAGGACCAGGCCACGCAGAACTGGGAAACGGAGAGGGAGGGATTCGAACCCTCGACAGAAGTTGCCTCCTGTAACTCCTTAGCAGGGAGCCGCTTTCAACCACTCAGCCACCTCTCCAGGGGCTCGACTGAGCTTATCAGTGTGGCCTCAGCTCAGTGGGCTCCCAGGGGCAAACGGGGCAGGCGGTGCTTGAAACCACAGAGGATTTCCCACGGGATGGTCTGGCATCGATCACTCCAGTCGCGGGGAGTGATCTGCAGGTCACCGTCGTGACCGAGCAGGGTGACCACAGAGCCCACATCCAGATCGGGGGCCTCGGTGGCATCCAGCACCAGCTGGTCCATGGTGATCGCCCCAACCTGGGGGATCGATCTGCCGCCGTGCAGCACCGTGATGCTGCCCGACAGTTGGCGTGGCACGCCGTCGGCGTAGCCGATGCCCACCACCGCCAGACGGCTGGGCCGGTTGGTGCGGAAGCGGTGGCCGTAGCTGACACCCACGCCGCTGCCCACCTCCCGGATCAGGCTGACCCTGGCCCGCACCTGCATGGCGGGCCTGAGCGTGGTCGCCCCATCCAGATGCCCAGCCGGACTGTGGCCATAGAGGGCCAGTCCCACCCGCACCATGTCGTAGTGAAAGGCTCGTCCCCGCAGGGTGGCTGCCGAATTGGCCAGGTGCCGGCAACCCGGGTTCAGATCCTGTTGCCGCAGGCTCTCCAGCACGGTGTCGAAGCGGTGCTGCTGGGTGCCGGTGAGGCCGTCATCCTCGGCAGGGTGCGCGTCGGCACAGGCGAGGTGGGAGTAGATCCCGGCAAGCTCCAGATGCCCCAGATCGGCGATCGCCGCCACCAGGCGAGGCCCTTCCTGCCAGTCGACCCCGAGCCGCGCCATGCCTGTGTCGAGCTTGAGATGCACGGGCATGGTGCGCCCACCCGTGGCGGCCAGGTTCTGGCAGAGCAGCGCTTCGCGCATGCCGCTGAGGGTCGGCATCAGCTGCCAGCGCAGGCAGCTGCGCAGTTCCTCGGCATGAATCAGATTGCCGAGCACCAGCACCGGAGCGGTGATGCCGGCGCGTCGCAACTGCACCCCTTCGGCGAGGGTGGCGACCCCGAAGCAGCTTGCTCCCCCCGCCAGGGCCGCCTGGGCGACGGGTGCGGCGCCATGGCCATAGCCGTCGGCCTTGACCACGGCCATGAGGCTGCTGCCTGGGGCCAGAGTCGCCGTCAGGGCTGCGGCATTGCGGCGAATCGCGTCAGCGTCGACCTCCACCCAGGCCCGCTGGCGGGAGACGCCGGCCTCGTGGGGCTCGGGAGGCGATGCCAGGGGGAAGGCGTTCATGGCGTCTGAGCTGCCAGAAGGGTAAGCAGGCGCACCATGCTGCCGCTGCCATCCCCCTTAGCATGCCGCCAACGCAGGGAGCTGGCATGGGCCAGGTTCTCGTCCTCAATGCCTCCTATGAGCCGCTGAACATCACCACCTGGCGTCGGGCCATGGTGATGGTGCTCAAAGGCAAGGCCGAAGGGCTGGAACACGACCCTTCGCGCATGATCCGCGATGACCTGCTCCAGCCCACCGTGATCCGCCTGCGTCAGTTTGTGAGGGTTCCCTATCGGCCCTTGCCCCTGACGCGGCGCAATCTGTTTCAGCGCGACGGCCATCGCTGTCAGTACTGCGGCACCGCCAGGGAACCCCTGTCGATCGACCATGTGCTGCCGCGCAGCCGCGGCGGTCGTGACACCTGGGACAACGTCACGACGGCTTGCCTGCCCTGCAATGTGCGCAAGGGCAGTCGCACTCCCCGCGAGGCGGGCATGCCCCTGCGGCGCGAGCCCCACAGGCCCCTGAGCACCCTCAGCTTTGAAGCCACCCGCCAGATGCGCGGCGGTCGCAACGGTGAATGGGCCAAGTATGTGATCGGCCTCACCTGAGCCTCAGCCCAGGGCTGCCTGCTGGGCCAGTTCTTCGAGCTGACGGTTCTGATCAGCGGCGATGCACGCGGTGATCAGGTCGTGCAACTGACCATCAAGGGTCGGCTCCAGGCTGAAGTTGCGCCCCAGGCGATGGTCGGTGATGCGGTTGTCCTTGTAGTTGTAGGTGCGGATCTTTTCGCTGCGGTCACCGCTGCCCACCTGGGCCAGTCGCCCGGCCCGCTCCTTGGCGTTGGCTTCGGCCAGTTCACGTTCATAGAGCTTGGCTCTCAGAATCTCCAGGGCCCGCTCGCGGTTCTGCAGCTGGGAGCGCTCCTGGGTGCAGAACACCCGAATTCCTGTTGGCTTGTGCAGCAGATCGACCGCCGTCTCCACCTTGTTGACGTTCTGACCGCCGGCTCCACCTGAGCGTGCGGTGCTGATCTCGAGATCGGTGGGGTCGATCTGGACCTCCACCGGATCGACTTCGGGCATCACCGCCAGCGTGGCCGTCGAGGTGTGCACCCGACCCTGGGACTCGGTGGCCGGCACCCGTTGCACCCGATGCACGCCGGCTTCGAACTTGAGCTGGCTGTAGACCCGCTCTCCTTTGATCGCAAGGATCAGTTCCTTGTAGCCACCCAGATCGGCTTCGGAGGCACTGACGGGCTCCACCTGCCAGCCCACGCTCTGGGCATAGCGCTCGTACATGCGGGCCAGATCACCGGCCCAGATGGCCGCTTCATCGCCGCCGGCACCGGCGCGGATCTCCAGCATGACGCTGCGTTCGTCACGGGGATCCTGGGGCAGCAGGGCGATCGTGAGCCGCCGTTCCAGGGTGCTGATGTCTTCAGCCAGGCGTTGCAGCTCCTCGGCGGCCAGCTCCTCGATGGCGGCATCGCCGCGGTGCTGCTTCAGAAGGATCTGGGCCTGGATCTGATCATCGCGACATTTGCGCAGCCGCCCTTGATCGATCACAAGAGGCTCGAGCCTGGCCCGATCCCGGGCCAGGCGTTGCAACTGCACAGGATCAGCCGCCACCGCCGGATCCGCGAGCTGGGTTTCGAGGGCCTCGAAGGTGCGCCGGGCGGCCTCGAGACGTTCATCCAGCAGTTGGGAATCCAAGGGGGCGGGCCAGCAGGCTCAGAGCTCCAGGCTCAGGCCTTGTCGGAGGTGTCACCGGCAGCTACCGGCTCCGTTGCTGCAGCGTCAGCGGGAACCTCAGACTTGACAGCCTTCTTGGCTCCAGACGCCGAGTCGCCACCACCCATGCCGTATTTGCGCATGAAGCGATCCACACGCCCCTCGGTGTCCAGGATCTTCTGGGTTCCCGTGTAGAAGGGGTGGTTGCCACTCCAGACGTCGACGTGGATCTCGGGCTGGGTGGAGCCAGTGGTCATGACCACTTCTCCGTTGCAGATCACCTTGGCATCGGGGTACCAGGTGGGGTGGATATCGGCCTTGGGCATGGCGTTGACAGGTGGGACGGATGGCTGAAGCAGCGATGCAGAATCAGCGCTTGGAGAACTGAGGAGCCTTACGGGCTTTCTTGAGACCGTACTTACGACGCTCTTTGGCGCGGGGATCGCGACTGAGGTGGCCTTCGGTCTTCAACGGTTTGCGGTTGTCGGGCGACAGATCGCAGAGGGCCCGTGCTGCACCCTGCTTGATGGCATCGGCCTGGCCGGTGAGCCCGCCACCACGCACGTTGACCAGCAGGTCATAGTCGCTGGCCAGGCCCAGGGTCTGCAGAGGAGCCTTGACCGCGGCCAGATACACGGGGTTGTAGTTGAGGTAGTTGTCACCGGGACGACCGTTGATCGTCACCTGACCATTCCCTGGAACCACGCGAACGCGGGCCACAGCGGTCTTGCGGCGACCGGTTCCCCAGTAGACGACGGAATTCGGGCTCATTGGGCGGAAGCGGAGGGATTGAGGGCGAGAACCTGGGGCTGCTGGGCAGCGTGGGGATGTTCCATACCGCGGTAGACCTTCAGCTTGCGGAACAGCTGGCGACCCAGGGCATTGTGCGGAAGCATGCCCTTGATCGCCTTCTCGACGATGCGCTCGGGCAGGCGGGCCTGCAGGTGGGCAAAGGTCTCAGTCTTCATGCCGCCCGGACGACCCGAGTGGCGCCGGTAGAGCTTCTGGGTGGGCTTGTTGCCGCTCACCTTGATCTTGTCAGCGTTGATCACGATGACGAAATCGCCGGTGTCGAGATGGGGGGTGTAGCAGGGCTTGTTTTTGCCGCGCAGCACCTGAGCCACCTCGCTGGCCAGGCGGCCGAGCGTCTGGTTCTCAGCGTCGACCAGATACCACTGGCGCTCGAGGGTGTCGGTGGACGGTAGGGGTGTCTTGTTCATGTCGCCGGATGAAGCACCGGTCAATGCCGGGCCGGGAAACGATCGTCGCTGCAGATCCGTTGGGATCCGGCGTCAGACCGTGATGGTTTGACCTTACCTGCCGGCCGGTCAGGGCCATCAGCAAAGGTTGAATGGGCCTGGGCCCTTGACTTGATCGATTCAGATCGCCCGAGAGCGCTCTGATCGCTCAGAGGGTGCACCTGAATGACCCACAGGAGCAGGTCATGGAAGCAGCTCTGAAACGGTGCGTTAACGGGCGTGACCGGGGCCGATGGTCCATCGATGACATGGCCAGCTGTCCCTGTCGGGAACAGGCAACCCACGATTCAGACGGTTCAAAAGCCCTGGTGATCCGAGCCGCTCAGCACATACCGCGGTTGAAGACTGTAACACTCCGCTTTCGTGAAAACGGGCGTGGGATAGCCCACCCGCAACAGGCAGAGGCCTTGGGCGGGAGCCGCCTCCTTGATCTCTGAACGGCGCTGTTGCCGCCAGCGCTCGAGCAGAAGCGCGGCGTCCAGTCGTGCTTCGGCCACGGCGACCAGCTGGCCCATCAGCAACCGCACCATGCCATAAAGAAAGCCGCTGGCCTGTAGCTCCACCGTGATCAGGTCACCGGAGCGCTCCACCTGCACCTCCTGCAGGGTGGTGATGCCGTTGCGACGGCGGCTGCCAGCCCGCATGAACGCTGAGAAATCATGCTCCCCGACCATGGTGCCCAGCAGGCTGGCAATGGTGCGCTCGTCAATGCGTGACTGGTACCGGTGCCAGCTCCACGGTTGCACAAACAGATTGGGCAGACGGCCGTTGTACAGGGTGTAGCGGTAACGCCGGTAGCAGGCGCTGAAACAGGCATGCCAGTCGTGGGCCACCTCGCGTGCCGCCACCACGCGAATGGTGGCGGGCAACCGACCGTTGAGCGCCTTGGGCCAGCGATGCGCGGGGATCGGCCCTGCGGTGTCAAAGTGCACCACCTGGCCGGCGGCGTGGACGCCGGTGTCAGTGCGTCCTGCGGCCACACACAAGGCAGGCCCTGCAGGATCAAGTCCTTGCAGGGCCTCCTCGATGGTCTGTTGCACGCTTCGTGCATTGCGCTGCCGTTGCCAGCCGTTGAACCCGGCACCGTCGTACTGAATGCAGAGCGCGATGCGGCGCAGGTTGGCCACGTTCAACGGTCGCTGCTCAATCGGCTGTAGCCCGGCAGAGAAAGATGCTCTGTCGGATCGAGACCCGTTCAGACCAGCTCGATGAT
This sequence comes from Prochlorococcaceae cyanobacterium, assembly GCA_040399325.1. Taxonomy (GTDB): domain Bacteria; phylum Cyanobacteriota; class Cyanobacteriia; order PCC-6307; family Cyanobiaceae; genus RGUW01. The sequence continues at coordinate 8,806 of JBBASJ010000038.1, read as the reverse complement.
CGCCATCTCTGCATTGTCACCACGGCGGGGGACGGTCCGGATGATGCGTGTGTAGCCGCCACTGCGGTCGCCGTATCGCTCCTGCGCCTTGTCGAACAGGGAATGCACAAGCTGCTTGTCGTAGATGTAGCCGATGGCCCTGCGGCGTGCCGCCAGGCTGCCGTCCTTGGCCAGGGTGATCATGCGCTCGGCTTCGTCGCGCAGGGCCTTGGCCCGGGCCTTGGTGGTGGTGACCCGACCCTCACGAATCAGTTGGGTGGTGAGGCCTCGCAGCATCGCTTTGCGCTGATCGGCGGGGCGTCCCAGCTGGGGAACTCGGCACTGGTGTCTCATGACTCTGTGGGTTGCTGCGTGGCAGGGAGGAAGACGAATCTCAGGCGCTGGTGCGGCTCTGGGGCAGGGTGATGCCGATGCGCTCGAGAGCCTCGATCACCTCATCGGCCGACTTCGAGCCGAAGTTCTTGATCTCCAGGAGATCTTCGTAGCTGAAGCCCATCAGGTCCGACACGGAGTTGACCTGGGCGCGCTTCAGACAGTTGTAGGCCCGCACCGAAAGGTTGAGTTCTTCGAGCGGGATCTGTGCCTCGGCTGAGGGTTCGGGCTCAAGACCCGGCTCGTCGGCCATGGTGAGGCTGGCCAGGGGCTGGAACAGAGCGATCAGCTGGTTGGCCGCCTGAGCCATGGCGTCATCAGGGGTGATGCTGCCGTTGGTCTCGATCTCGAGGCGGAGCCGCTCACGGGCGGATCCACCCTCTCCAACGGCGGTCTCATCAACGCCGTAGTTGACACGCCTGACGGGCTTGAACACCGCATCAATCTGAAGCAGATCGATGGCGCTGGTGTCCTCGGCGTGACGATCAACAGGCCGATAACCGATGCCGCGCTCGACATGCACCTCCATTTCCAGGCTGTGGCCCTTGGCCACGGTGGCGATCGGACGGTCTCCATCGATCACCTGCACCTGGGAGGAAAACTGAAGGTCTGATCCGGTCACCGTGGCGGGCCCGTTGATGCTCAGACGACCGATCTCGAGGTCGCGATTGCGACTGTTGACAGCGATCTCCTTGCAGTTCAGCAGGATATCGAGCACGTCTTCCCGAACCCCGGGAATCGTGGCGTATTCGTGGTTGACACCGGCGATACGCACTGCGGTGATGGCGCTGCCTTCAAGGCCGCCGATCAGCACGCGGCGCAGGGCGTTGCCCAGGGTGGTTGCCTGACCTCGGTCGAGGGGGCCGATCAGGAACACACCCGTCTGGGAACGGTCGGCAGCGACCTGATGCTCGATGCGATCGATTTGGTACTGCAGCACGGTCTGATGAATCAAAGAGAGAAAATTCGCCCTGGACTCGGGCAGAGCCGTCAATCAGACGCGCCGGCGCTTGGCGCGTCGGCAGCCGTTGTGGGGCAGGGGCGTCACATCACGGATCAGGGTGATTTCGAGGCCGGCCACTTGCAGAGCTCTGATGGCAGTCTCCCGACCTGAACCGGGCCCTCTGACCAGCACTTCGATCTGGCGCATGCCCTGCTCCAGGGCCCGACGTGCTGCAGCTTCGGCTGCGGTCTGGGCCGCAAAGGGTGTGCCCTTGCGGGCTCCCTTGAAGCCACTGGCACCGGCTGAGCTCCAACTGATCACTTCGCCGGCGGTGTCAGTGATCGAAACGATGGTGTTGTTGAAGGTGCTCTGGATATGCGCCACACCGTTGGGCACATTGCGTTTGGCCTTTTTGGGACCTGATTTCTTGGCGGGTTTGGCCATGGCTGAAGGCCTGCGAAGGCAGGAGGTGATCGGGAGAACGGAGAGAGCTCTGGTGACGGCTGAATGACCGCTGAACGGCAGACAGACGGCAGAGCCGTGGGGGGAGACGATCCGATGCAGCGGCCGAAATGTGGCCCCTGCAGCCGGGAAGAATTACTTCTTCTTGCCGGCGACGGTCTTGCGGGCCCCGCGACGGGTGCGCGCATTGGTGCGAGTGCGCTGGCCGCGCACCGGCAGGCCAAGGCGGTGACGCCGGCCGCGCAGGCAGCCGATGTCCTGAAGACGCTTGAGCGCCATGCCCTCCTGGCGACGCAGATCGCCTTCAAGGGTGTAACCCTCGGCGGCACCACGCAGCTTCTGGATGTCGGCGTCGCTGAGGTCCTTGACGCGGGTATCGGGATTGACGCCTGTTTTGGCGAGAATCTTCTGGGCTCGTGTCAGGCCGATGCCATACACATAGGTGAGGGCGATTTCGACCCGCTTGTCGCGAGGAATATCGACTCCGGCGATCCGTGCCACGTGGTGTTGATGACGAAAGGTTCAGGGAATGGGCCGCCGCCCTTGTAAGGCATGGCGGCATGCAGGCAGGCAGGTCAGCCTTGGCGCTGCTTGTGCTTGGGGTTGGCGCAGATGACCATCACCCGGCCGTGGCGACGGATCACCCGGCATTTGTCGCACATTTTCTTGACTGAGGCACGCACCTTCATGGGCGTTGTGCTCTCCGAATTTGCAAACCGCCAACCTATCACACCGGTCAACACCCCTAAGGCCCTCAGTGCAGCAGGGCCTCGATTCGGCTGGCCACGGCGTCGACCGTTCCGTCGGAGTCAACGGCCTGAAGCAGCCGGCGCTCGCGGTAGTAGGTGATCAGCGGTTCGGTCTGGGCGCGGTAGACCTCGAGGCGATGGCGGATCACCTCAGCGTTGTCGTCGGTGCGACCACGGCTCAGCAGGCGTTGGATGAGCAGCCCATCGTCGAGTTCCATGAGCACCACCAGATCGATCGGTTGATCCAGTTCGTTGAGCAGCGCTTCAAGCGCTTCGGCCTGGGCCAGATTGCGAGGAAAACCATCGAGCAACCAGCCGCTGGGTCCCGATTCGCCGCGGCTCAGGGCAGCCGACTGCTGCTCCAGGCGGCTGCGCACGATGGCCAGGACCAAAGCATCGCTGACCAGCTCACCACGGTTCATCACCGCCTGAGCTTCCAGCCCCAGCGGCGTGGCGGCTGCCACTTCGGCCCGCAGCAGATCACCGGTCGACAGGTGCAGCAGGTTGTGGCGGCTGGCGAGCTGCTGGGCTTGGGTGCCCTTGCCGGCACCGGGGGGGCCAAGGAAGAGCAGATGTTGCTTGGTCACGGCGAATTTGGGGTCAAGACAGGAGAGACGGTCGGTCGGAGCGAGGGCCCTATTGGCGCACCATGCCTTCGTAGCGCTGGGAGATCACATAGGTCTGAACCTGCTTGGCGGTGTCGATGGCGACCCCCACCAGGATCAGCAGAGAGGTGGCGCCCAGCCCTTGAAAGGTGCGCACCTGGGTGGCGCCTTCCACGGCTGAGGGAATGATCGCGACCGCTCCGAGAAACAGGCCGCCCAGCAGGGTGAGGCGATTCTGCACAGCGCCCAGATAGCGCGCTGTGGCTGACCCTGGACGCACTCCCGGGATAGCCACCCCGGTGCGTTTGAGATTGGTGGCGATGTCGACCGGGTTGACGGTCAACGAGGCATAGAAGTACGAAAAGCCACAGATCAGCGCGAAATAGACCAGCGCGTAGAGCCAGGGTGTGCTGCTGTTCGGATTGAGATAGCTGGCGGCCTTGATCAGCCAGGGACTGCCGGTGATGTTGGCCACCGTCAGGGGCAGAAACACCACGGCTGACGCAAAGATGATCGGCATCACACCGCCGGCATTGAGCTTCAAGGGCAGGTAGCTCTGGCGCGCCGAGAGCCGGGTCACGCCACCGACCTGCCGTTTGGCGCTCACGATCGGGATGCGCCGGTTGCCTTCCTGCACAAAGATGATGCCGACGATCGTGACCAGAAACACTGCAGCCAGCACGACGATGCCACCCACGGTGCTGCGATCGCCGCTCTGGGCCAGTTCGATCGTCGAGCCCAGCGCTTTGGGCAGGGTGGCCACGATGTTCACGAAGATCACCAGTGACGCCCCCTGGCCGATACCGCGCTCGGTGATCACTTCGCTGATCCACATGACGACCATTGAGCCCGTGACCAGAGCCAGAGCGGTCTGGATCACGAACACGGGCTCCGGCGTTCCAGCGGTGGCGTACTGGCGCAGGATCAGGGCGAACACCGTGCTCTGCAGGATGCCCCAGCCCAGCGCCACGTAGCGGGTGATCTGGGCAATCTTGCGGCGACCGGCCTCGCCTTCGTTCTTCTGCAGCTCTTCGAGCTGGGGCAGAGCTGCCGTCAGCAGCTGGATGATGATCGAGGCGTTGATGAACGGCAGGATCCCCAGGGCAAAGATTCCCAGGGTGGAGATGCCCCCTCCTGTGAAGATGTCGAGAAAGCCGATGAGTTGCCCCCCCCGTTGCAGAAAGTCCTGAAAGGCCACCCGGTCGATGCCTGGCATGGGGATGTAGATGCCAAGACGCACGACCAGCAGCAGCCCGAGGGTGATCAGCACCCGTTCGCGCAGGCCCTTGGAAAGGATCAGCTGGCTGAAGATTTCCCCGGCGCTCGGGTTGCGTCCCCGGCTGACAAGCATGGTGTTGGGAGGCAGAGGGTCTGGTCTGGAGGGTGAAGATCTGAAGGGTTGTCGCTTGGCTGCCGCTGCCACCTTGGCGTTGCCGTGGCGTCAGACTGCAAAAAAGCCGTCAGCCGGATCCTGGGGACCCACTGACGGCTACGACCTTAGGTCGGCAGCAGGGCCGCGGTTCAGTCGGTCACTTCGCAGGTGCCACCTGCGGCTTCGATCTTGGCGCGTGCGCTGGCGGTGAAGGCCGCCGCCTGAACGGTCAGCTTCACCTTGAGATCACCATTGCCCAGGATCTTGAGCGGGTGCTTGGGGCTGGTCACGATGCCGTCCTTGACCAGGGAGTCCAGGCTCACGGTGCTGCCCGCTTTGAGGTCGGCGAGCTTGGCCACGTTCACCACGGTGAACGCCTTGGGGTTGACCAGGGGGAAGTGCTTGAGCTTGGGCACCCGGCGATAGAGGGGCATCTGGCCGCCCTCGAAGCCGGGACGGGTCGGGCGACCCGAGCGCGACTTCTGACCCCGCATGCCGAAGCCGCAGCTGGCGCCCTGACCTGCGGCGATGCCGCGGCCCTTGCGCAGCTTGCGCCGACGTGCACCGGCGTTTGGTTTGAGGGATTGGAGATTCATCGACATGGGTGGGACCTCAGGAGTAGATCTGCTCGAGGGAGATGCCCCGCTCCTTGGCGGTCTCCTTGTGGGTGCGCAGGGCTGACAGGGCTTCCATGGCAGCACGCGCGTTGTTGAGGGGGGTCTTGGAGCCCAGGCGCTTGGCCAGCACATTCTTGATGCCGGCCAGCTCTAGCACCGTGCGGATCGAGCCACCCGCGATCACGCCGGTACCTGGAGCGGCGGGACGGATCAGCACGCTGGCGGCACCATCGCGGCCGTTGCTGATCGTCGGGATTGAGTTGTGACGGGTAAGGGGCACCTTGACCAGGTGCTTTTTCCCGTCAGCCACACCCTTGCGGACGGCGCCGATGACATCGCCGGCCTTGCCGACGCCGACACCCACCTGGCCCCGCTCGTTGCCGACGATGACGATGGCCCTGAAGCTCATCTTCTTGCCGCCCTTCACGGTTTTGGAGACGCGGCGAATCTGCACCACGCGCTCCTGCCATTCGGAATCGCGCTCCTGGCCGCCACGGCGGTTGTCGCGTCCGCGGCCCCCGCCTCGGCGGTCACCGCCCCGGCCTTCACCGCGTCCGCCGCGGCGCTCCTGCTGCCCTTCAGCGGCGGCGGGCACATCGGAGGCGGCTGGAATGTCGTTCGAGAGAACTTGATCGTTGGTTTCGGTCATGGTGAGAGCAGGGATCAGAACTGAAGGCCCGCTTCCCGGGCGGCGTCAGCCAGGGCCTTGACCCGGCCGTGGTACAGGTTGCCGCCGCGATCGAAGACCACCTGGGAAATGCCCTTGGCAAGAGCACGCTTGGCGACCAGCTGGCCCACGGCGATGGAGGCATCGCAGGTGGAGCTGGTCTTGAGGTCGACGCGCAGATCCTTGTCGAGGGTCGAAGCGGCGCAGAGGGTGTTCTGGGCAGCGTCGTCGATGACCTGGGCGTAGATGTGGTTGTTGGAGCGGAACACGGCCAGGCGAGGACGCTCGGCGGTGCCTGTGAGGTTGCGACGCAGGCGCCGATGGCGCTTCTGGGTCTGCAGCTTGCGGGATGGGGAGGACATAGGAATACGAAGTGACAACGCTCAGGCAGACCTCATTTCTTACCGGTCTTACCGGCCTTGCGCAGAATGCGCTCACCCTCGTACTTGATGCCTTTGCCCTTGTAGGGCTCAGGCGGACGAATGGCCCGCACCTTGGCGGCTTCGTTGCCAACGAGTTCCTTGTCCGCTCCGGAGACTGAAACGGAGGTGTTGTTCTCGACGGCAAAGGTGACGCCCTCGGGGGGAATCATCTCGACCTGGTGGCTGTAACCGGCGCTGACCACCAGCTTTTTGCCCTGGACGGCAGCGCGGTAGCCCACGCCCACGATCTCGAGTTTGCGGGTGTAGCCCTGGCTGACGCCCTCGACCATGTTGGCCACGAGGGTGCGGCAGAGACCGTGGCGCTCGCGGGAGCGGCGGCTCGTGCTGCTGGGTGAGACGACCAGGGTGTTGCCGTTCTGGGCAATATCGACACCATCCGGGAGGGTGCGACGCAGTTCGCCTTTGGGACCCTTGACCGTGACGTCGAGACCGTTGAGGCTGACGCTCACCTTGTCGGGAATGGGAATCGGCGCTTTACCAATACGTGACATTGTTTGGTTCTCCCGGAATCAATAGACGTAGCAGAGCACTTCACCGCCGACGCCCTGCTTGCGGGCATCGCGGTCGCTCATCACACCCTTGGAGGTGGAGATGATTGCCACCCCAAGACCGCCCAGCACCTTGGGGAGCTGACGGTTGTTCTTGTAGATGCGCAGGCCGGGTTTGCTGACGCGCTGCACGGAGCGAATTGTCGGCAGGCGATGTTTGCCGCTGTACTTGAGCTCAAGCACCAGTTGCTTCTGGACGCCTTCGCCCTCCTCGCTGATGCCAGCGATGAAGCCTTCCTGCTGCAGCACATTCGCAATGTTGCGCAGCAGGCGGGAAGCCGGGATCTTGGTGGTCTCGTGACGCTTCTCACTCGCATTGCGAATGCGGGTGAGCATGTCGGAAATCGGGTCGTGGTTTGCCATGGTCGTGTCCGGAAGAGGGCTCAGTTGCTGCGGAACGGCATTCCCATCTCGCGGAGGAGGGCCCGGCCCTCTTCGTCGTTACGGGCGGTGGTCACGATGGTGACGTCCATCCCCCGGATCGCATCGATCTTGTCGAAAGAGATTTCCGGGAAAATGATCTGTTCGCGGATGCCGAGGGTGTAATTGCCCCGGCCGTCAAAACTTTTGGGGCTCACACCGCGGAAGTCGCGGATGCGAGGCAGAGCCAGGTGAATCAGGCGCTCCAGGAAGGCGTACATCCGGTCGCCACGGAGGGTGACGGCCACGCCGATCGGCATGCCTGTGCGGATCTTGAAGCCTGCGATGGCTTTCTTGGCACGGGTCACCACGACCTTCTGGCCAGTGATGTTGGCCAGCTCTGCTATCGAGGCCTCCAGGGCCTTGGCGTTCTGAGCGGCCTCGCCGAGTCCCCGGTTCACGGTGACTTTCACCACCTTGGGAACTTCATGGATGTTGGAGAGACTGAGATCCTTGAGCAGCTTCGGCTGGATCGTCTCCCTGTAGCGCTGTTTCAGTGACATGGCTGGGGAGGGGGGCTGTGCTTCTGGGCGTTGTCAGAAGCGGGGCGTTGAGAAAAGGACTGGGCGGGACAGGGGAGTTGTCGGAAGCGGTATGGCCGGTTAGGGCGATTGCCGTCAATCCAGCAGTTCACCGGTCTTCTTGAGGCGCCGCTTCTTGCTGCCGTCCTTTTCGACGACGATTTCGACGCGACTGGCCACTTGTTTGGTGGTCGAGTAGAGCATCACATTGGAGGCGTGCAGAGCCGCTTCCTCGGTGACGATCCTGCCGGTCTCGCCCTCCTGGGTGGGCTTGACGTGGCGGGTGCGCAGGTTGATGCCCTGGACCACGACGCGATTCTCGTAGGGCAGGGTGCGCAGGACTTCACCGGTCTTGCCCTTGTCCTTGCCGGCGATCACCTGGACGGTGTCGCCTTTCTTGATGCGCATCTTGATGCGCTCTGGGGTCTTGGCCCTGGGAGTTGCCGTTGCCATTTCAGATCACCTCCGGAGCCAGGGACACAATCTTGGTGAAATTGCGCTCCCTGAGTTCACGGGCAACAGGGCCGAACACCCGGGTGCCCTTGGGGTTGTTGTCGTTACCAAGAATCACCGCCGCGTTGTCGTCAAAGCGGATTGAATTGCCGGTATCGCGACGCAGGGTGGCTTTGGTGCGTACCACCACGGCCTTGACCACATCGGATTTTTTGACGCCCATGTTGGGCATCGCGTCCTTGACGGCCGCCACGATCACGTCACCGACGTGGGCATAGCGACGGTTGGTACCCAGCACGCGGATGCACTGGATGCGCTTGGCGCCGCTGTTGTCAGCGACATTGAGGAAGGTTTCCTGTTGAATCATGGGTTGCTCCTCCTCAGTTGGCGGTCGAGGTGGAGAGCACCTCGGCCACAGTCCAGCGCTTGGTGCGACTGAGGGGTCTGGTTTCGGTGATCCGCACGCGGTCGCCCACCTTGCAGGTGTTGGCTTCGTCGTGGGCCTTGTAGCGCTGGGTGCGGCTCACCGTCTTTTGATAGATGGGGTGGGGGAAGCGGTTTTCCACCGCCACGACCACTGTTTTGTCCATCTTGTCGCTGACGACAGTGCCGACCCGTTCCTTGGTTGCCATGG
>JBBASJ010000037.1:0-23864 GCA_040399325.1 Prochlorococcaceae cyanobacterium | reverse complement strand
AGTTGCCGTTTTTTGCCAATGCCCGTTCGATTCGCAATGCCATCGATCGGGCCCGTATGCGCCAGGCGGGACGTCTGTTCAGGCGCATGGGGGAAGCTCTGAGCAGGCTTGATCTGATGACGATCGAAGCAGAAGACATCACCGCCAGCCGTGTCTTTGCAGGCGAAGTGGAAGGGCTTGATCCGTCGCTACCCCTCAGCGATCCTCAGGGCTGAGGCCAGCACTGCCAGCCCCGGTTCGCCGATGCATTGTCCAATGTGTGCCGCTAGGACTCTCCTGGTTGTCCAGGTTTGTGTTTTGTCCTATTCTAGATGCATTAGCCGTTTTAACAATGCTGAATCCTTTCAATGTTTCGACAGAAAAGACGCGTTCGTCTTCTTTCGCTACCAGTATTCATACGGACCAGATTTCTGCGTATTTGCCGATGTTGAACGACACGGCTTTGAAGTCTATCAATGACGCTCAAGAGAAGACTGACAGCATCATTCCTTTTTATGGGCGCCAGTTTGAGAATTCTTATCATTTCGATAACAATAAAATACAAGAAGCAACGAAAAAAATTAACGAAAACTATCAAGCGCTGGTATCTATCTTTGCTAGCAATCCCGCCAAGATTTTGGATTATTTTGGTCGCATTACTCATGCATTGCAGGACTTTTACTCCCATAGCAACTGGTATGAACTAAAGCTTGCTGGTTATTCGAATGGCCAGCGCTTGCTGGACGAAGGCTATGGTTACTTCCCTGAATTGGCCCCCCTTCAGGCAATTGGAAAAACCAAAATAGTTTCCCTTGAAAGCGGATTTAAGGATCCCATTACGCAGTGGGGTCGTGTCGATGGTTGGGAGGTTGATTCCCTCTCCTATGTGGTCTCTGCGGCGACATCCCAAGGGCAGCGTATCGGTGGCCTTATGACTGGTGAAGTGAACGGCTTCCTCTACGGAGCCGGCAAAAGCATTCCGATCACTGATCCTGTGACCAAAATCACGTATCCGGGTTTTGATCATGGCGGTCTGGCGGGAACGATTTCGGGCAAGTACCTTGGACCACTCGCTAAAGATGCGAGTACTGATCGTTATCACCAAAACGTTCTAGAGCTCGCGCGTGATCAGGTCCAGCATGAATTCGTGCGAATGGTTTGCTTGATCAATGACAAATATGGCGAGCAGGGATTGAAACAGTTCTCTGATCTGTTCATCCGCTCCGACCAACAGGCTGAGTTCGCACTTTTGGCGCAAAAGGGTGCCTTTTCAAAGGATACTCTGACTCTGGCGCAAAGTTTGAATACCTTGACGGATAACGAAGGAAATGATCAGGTGATTGATTCGTTTTTTGCGGATTGGGATCCAGACGTTGTTCCAGTTCCCGAAACGCATGCATTGCCTGATGCCATCGTTCCCTATGCTGCGCAGATCAATGCAGGTCAGTTTCGCTGGACTTCAATGGCGTCAGTTCGTGCACAGCGAAAACTCTCGCAGACCCCAGGCTTTGTTGGCAGCCAGATTGAACATCGGCTGCAAGTCTTGGATGGCGGGGTCTGGATCAATACCAATCTGTTTTTGTCGGACTTCAACCTTCAGCGCTGAATCGAGTCGGGTGGTGCCGCCAGGCATGTCCCATGGAAACGATGAAAGGCCTCAGGTGCATCGCTGAACTAGCGTTTGCGGCGTGAGTCGATCTGCAGCAGGTCGCGCACCTGCTGCACCTGCCGCGACAGGGCCGGGTCGCTGCTCAGTTTCTTGTCGATCTGCTCGACCGCGTACATCACGGTTGAGTGATCCTTGCCGCCAAAGACGTCGCCGATGCGGGGCAGCGACAGGTCGGTGCTCTGACGCATCAGGTACATGCCCACCTGACGTGCCTGGGAGACATTGCGCTTACGGCTGGCGCTGCGCATCTCTTCACGGCTGACACCGAACACCTCGGCCACCTTCTCGATCACCTGTTCGGGGGTGACTTCCACATCACCCCCGGTTGGATCGAGCATCGGCGCCACCGATTCGACGGTCATCGGCATGCCGGTGATCGAGGCAAAGGCCACCGCCCTCGTGAGGGCGCCCTCGAGTTCACGAATGTTGGAGGTGAAGCGTCCTGCGATGAACTGAATCAGCTCGCGCGGCAAACTCATCTGCTCCTGCTCAGCCTTCTTGTGCAGGATCGCCATGCGCGTTTCGAGGTCGGGGGCCTGAATGTCGGCGATCAGTCCCATTGAGAAGCGTGAGATCAGGCGTTCCTGCAGCCTCGGAATCTGATTGGGCGGCCGATCGCTGGCGATCACGATCTGCCGGCCTGCCTCGTGCAGGGCGTTGAAGGTGTGGAAGAACTCCTCCTGGGTGTACTCCTTGCCTTCGATGAACTGAATGTCATCGATCAGGATCAGATCAGCGGCCCGGTAGCGGTTGCGAAACGCCTGCATGCCGTCCTTGCGGATGGCCTGGATCAGGTCATTGGTGAAGGTTTCGGTGCTCACGTAGAAGACCCTGGCATTCGGGTCGATCTCCAGGCGGTAATGGCCGATCGCCTGCATCAGGTGGGTTTTGCCGAGCCCGACCCCGCCACACAGAAACAATGGGTTGAATTCGCGCCCCGGGGCCTCGGCCACGGCCAGGGCCGCCGCGTGGGCCATGCGGCTGTTGGGACCGACGACAAAGCGGTTGAACACGTACCGCAGGTTCAGCCCCGAGACCACACGGGTGGGCCCTTCAGGGCCGCTGCCATCGCTGCTGGCAGGGCGTGGTGGCGCGGCCGCTGCAGCAGGGCTGCCTGTCAGGCCAGCGGCGGGCTGGTCGCTGCCATTGGCGCTGTGCACATGCACTTCGACCGGTTCTCCGGCGATGCTGCTGGCCGCCGCCGTGATGGCCGCCAGATAGTTCTTGCGCAGCCAACCGCAGGCGAAGCTGTTGGGGGCTTCCAGCTCGAGTCGTCCGGTGGCGAAGGCGGTGCAGCGGGCTGGTCGGATCCAGGTCTCGAAGGTCGGCTTGCTCAGACTGGCCTGGAGAGTCGTCTGAACCTGGTGCCACAGCTCCTCTCCCTGCTGCACCGACAACCACGATCACGACTCGCGACTATACGCAGATCCGCCATGCTGAACCGTCGTCCATGACACTCCCGTTGCCCGTGGCATCCTCGCTGTCATTGCCTCTGCTGAAACGTGTTCTGCCCCTGGTGGGCTGTGCCCTGATCGGTGCTGTGGCCACCGGTTGTGACGGCCGGTTGCCGGGTGTCGGCTGGCGGCAGGAACCGGTGCGCATCAGTGATGCACCCCCTGCTGCACCCCTGCAACCCGGCAGCAACGTGATCGTCGATGCCGTGTCGCGGGTGGGACCTGCGGTCGTGCGCATCGACACGGTCAAGCGCATGGTCAATCCGTTGGGTGGCCTGTTTGGCCAGGGCCCTTCGATCCAGCAGCAGCAGGGCCAGGGTTCGGGCTTCATCACCCGCTCCGATGGGGTGATCCTCACCAACGCCCATGTGGTCGAGGGGGCCGGTGAGGTAACCGTGACCCTGCCCGACGGACGCAGCTTCAGCGGCAAGGTGCTGGGCAGCGACCCGCTCACCGACGTGGCCGTGGTCAAGCTGGTGGCCAGCCGGCTGCCGGTGGCCCCCCTGGGCGATTCGAGCAAGCTGCGCCCGGGCGAGTGGGCGATCGCGATCGGCAACCCCCTGGGCCTCGACAACACGGTCACCGCCGGGATCATCAGCGCCATTCAGCGCACCAATGCCCTGGGTGAGGGCCAGCGGGTGCCCTACATCCAGACCGATGCGGCCGTGAACCCTGGCAACAGCGGCGGCCCGCTGATCAACGACCGGGGTCAGGTGATCGGCATCAACACCGCGATCCGTCAGGCCCCCGGCGCGGGTCTCAGTTTTGCGGTGCCGATCAACGTCGCCCGGCAGATCGCCGCCCAGATCCTGGCGCGCGGCTATGCCAGCCATCCCTACATCGGCGTGCGGCTGCAGAGCCTCACGCCCCAGCTGGCCCGGGAGATCAATGCCTCCACCAGCGAGTGTCGGCTGCCTGAGGTCAACGGCGTCGTTGTTGTAGACGTGATGGCCGGCAGCCCTGCCGCCGCCGGCGGCCTGCGCAGTTGCGATCTGATCGAGACCGTCGGCGGTCGCGACGTGCGCAATCCCTCTGAAGTGCAGCTCGCCGTCGATGGGGCCCGGGTCGGTGCACCCCTGACCCTGCGGGTGCGCCGGGGTGAGCGGCAGCTCACGCTCACCCTGCGACCGGCCGAACTGCCTCGCCAGCGTTGAAACCGACCCGGCTGGTGGTGGTCATGGCCCGTTGGCCGGCCCCGCGGCGCTGCAAGTCGCGGCTGGCGGCAGGCGGCCTGGGCCCCGCGCGTGCGGCGCGGGTGCAGCAGCGCCTGCTCGGCCATGCCCTGGCGGTGCTGGCGCAGGGCACCGCTGCCGTGGGAGCCCGGGGCCGGCTGGCTCTGGCCGGTGCCGGTCCGGCTGCCGCGGCCCGGTTGCTGCCCTGCGGTCAGTCGCTCGAGGCTGTGACCCAGGGCCGGGGCGGCCTGGGCGAGCGCATGGCCCGCCAGTTCATGGCCGGCCTGCGGCAGGGCTACCGCCAGGTTGTGCTGGTGGGCAGCGATCTCCCCTGCTTGACGGCGGCCGACCTGCAGCTGGCCTTTGCGGCCCTGGGGCAGGCTCCCTGCGTGCTGGGTCCAGCGGCTGATGGGGGGTACTGGCTGGTGGGACTGAACCGTGGAGCCAGCGCTCTGTTTGCCGGGATCGACTGGGGCGGTGACCGCGTGTTCCAGCAGACCCTGGCCAGGGCCGATCAGCTGGGGCTGGCCCCGGTGCTGTTGCCGCAGCAGAGCGATCTCGACGCGATCGGCGATCTGCTGGTGTGGCGATGAAGGCTGCCTTGCCGTCCATCGCCGTGGTGATCCCGGCGCGGCAGGAGGCGGGCCGCCTGCCGGCTTTGCTGGCCGACCTTGCGCGCGCCCCCGCACTGATCGCCGAACGGGTGGTGGTGGATGGCGGCAGCACCGACCACACCCCTGCCATCGCTGCTCTGGCCGGTGCCCGCGTCATCCGGGCTCAGCCAGGGCGCGGTGGCCAGCTGCTCGCCGGCATCGCCAACACCACAGCCCCATGGCTGTGGTTGCTGCATGCCGATGTGCGCTTACCGCCCGACTGGGCGCTGCCGCTGCAGGCCGCAGTGGCCACCCCTGCAGCGGCCCAGCCCCGGGCCTGGTATGGCGATCTGCGCATCGACCATGGGGGGCTGGGCTACCGCCTGCTGGAGCAACTGGTGGCCCTGCGCAGCGCGTTGCTGCAACGCCCCTATGGCGACCAGGGTCTGCTGTTGCGGCGCGCCTGTTACCAGCGGGTGGGCGGTCTGCGCCCGCTGCCACTCATGGAAGACCTGGAGTTTGTGGAGCGCCTGGGCCGTCAGGGACGGCTGTGCGCCCTGGGTCTGGCGATCACGGTCGATGCCCGCCGCTGGGAGCGGCTCGGCCTGGTCGGCACCAGCCTGAGCAACGCGTTCCTGCGACGGGCCTGGCGCCGCGGCTGCGCTGCCGATCGCCTCTATGAGGCATACCAGAACGCACAACGACGTTCGAGCGGTTCGAGTTCCCAGCCCTGAGCCGCATAGAAGCCGATCACCTCGGGATCGGCAAACAGACTCACCCGCTGGACCTGTTGTTGCCGCAAGAGGTCCAGCACGTAGTGCATGAGTTGTTTGCCCAGACCCGCGCCCTGATACAGGGGGTGCACGGCCACATCCCAGATCGTGGCATCGATGACGCCATCACCGGTGCAACGGGCAAAGCCCACGAGCTTGGGCAGGCGCGGATCATGACGCCAGAGACCCACCAGCAACAGACTGTTCTGCAGGGCGCGGCGCACCCGCCGCAGGGGCCTGCGGCTCCAGCCCACCGCGTCGCAGAGCTGCTCCAGTTCGATCAGGTCGATCTCACGGTCACGGCTGAGCACCAGAGTGACCTGGCCTGAGGGGGTGGTGCAGAGGCGATGCTGCTGCCCATAGAGATGATTGAGCAGCTCTGACACAGATCTACGAGCAGTCGCGTCGATGGAGACCACCCGATCCTCTCCCATGCTGGTGTGCGTGCATGGGTGGCTGCTGGCTGGGCGGCTCTGGCAGCCGCTGCTGCAGCACTGGGGTGATCGCCAGGAGGCCTGGTGCCCTGACCTGCCGGGCTTCGGCCATGAGCCCCGGCCCAGGGGGTTGCAGCCCAGCCTGGCCAGCTACGGCCGTTGGCTGGCCGAGGCGATCCGGCAGCAGGCCGGCGGACGGCCTCTGGTGTTGATCGGCCATTCGCTCGGGGGCAGCATTGCCCTGCATGCCGCAGCCCGTCTGGGGCCGCAGCTGCGTGGCCTGGTGTGCGTGGGGTTTGGCGGCGGCATCTACCAGCCGCGCCCGTTTGCCATGGTGCGGCGCGGGGGTGCGGCCTTTCTGCGCTGGCGGCCCGGTTGGCTGGCCGCGCTGCCCCTGGCCGAGGCCATCGCCAGCCCGCTGCGGGCCGATCTGCATGCGGCGCGCGGGCTGCTGGCCTGCAGCATGCGGCGTCAGTCTGTGCAGCAGCTGCCCGCCATGGTGAGCCGGCTCACGGTGCCCAGCCTGTGGATCTGCGGCAGTCGCGACGGCGTCATGGAGCCCCGCTATGTGCGCCATCTGGCCGGTTTTGCCCCCGAGCACACCGTGATCGAGCTTGCTGGCATCGGCCATCTGCCGATGCGCCAGGCGCCGGCACGGCTTGCTGCCGCCATCGATCAATGGCTGCAGGGCCACCAGCAGACTGGCTCTGGCGTTTCGCCCACCGATCTGTGGCTGAATGGATCCCCCAGATCAGAGCCCGTTGACGGTGATCGCTGACTTCAAGTCGATATTCCACTGCAGCGATGTTCCTTGGTCAAGCAGACCGGGATGGGTGAAGCCATTGACAGCGTTGAGCAAGAGCGTCTGGCCAAGCGGTTGGCTGGGCCAGGCCCCAACTGATGCATTGACCAAGTACGAGCTGAAAATTTTGCTTGGGTCCTGCCCGGCGTAGGCACCCGGTGCAATGTTGTCCAGCACAATCAGCGAACCTTTGTTGTTGCCGGATAGGACGGGAGCCGTTGCAGGCGAACTTTCAGAGATGGACGTGGTTCCCCTACCTCTCCCAATGAGCTTCTTGGTGGTAACTGTGCCCCAAAAATTAAAATTGACATCATCAAGGTAAATGGTTCCATTTCCGGTTACAGGATCGATCTTTCCGGCGACCTGTCCGATCTCGACTTCACCAGAAAAGCTGATTGACGTTCCCAGCAAAGAAACGAACGGCTGGGTCACCCTTGGGCAGATCAACGTCAGAATGTTGCCGGTGTTGTCGGTGCCTACCGAAACGATATCGTCGGCAAAATCAAGCGTGCCACTTTTGGTGTTGCCGAAAAGAGTTTTTTTCGGTGATGCCCATTTGAAGCGAACCCCGCTGGCTTCGTATTTTTGCGTGACCTGGGAGCGGTAGGCATGATTGTCAATCAGGCTGATGCCATCGATGCGCTGGATTCCCCCATTCTGTGCTTCATTTGACTCGATGATTCCGTTCTTATTGGAGTCAAGAAGATTGACGAGATCGCCGATGTCGTCATCTTCTGCATCAAGGACTAAGCTTGTGCCTGTCGAGGTTTCTTTGCCTTCGATAAAAATATTTGCCCCGCTGGCGTTGGTGATTTTGTAGACGCGTTTGGTATTGGTTGGTTCCGTTGAATCGTTGTTGGGATCAATGTTGATGCTGTAGCCGCCAATAGTTGCAGCTATGACCATGTCGATTGAGCCCTTTTGAAATCAGTGGAAGAATCCTTTCACTCGCTCGGGCTTCTGTCAATCGACGTTGGGCGTGGTTCTGCCCGCCCATTGGATTCGGACCTCGATCACAGGCTCGCCAGTCCGCGCTCCTGCAGTTCGGCAAGTCGGGCATAAAGCCCCCCGGCGGCGCGCAGCTCGCGGTGGTTGCCCTGCTCCACCAGCCGCCCTTTCTGCAGCACCAGGATGCGGTCGGCCGCTTCCACGGTGGCCAGGCGGTGGGCGATCACCACAGCGGTACGCCCCTGCAGCAGCACCCCGAGATCCCGTTGCAGGGTGGCCTCGGTCGAGGGGTCCATGAAGGCGGTGGCTTCATCCATGACCAGTACGGCCGGATCGCGCAGCGCCACCCGGGCCACCGCCAGCAGCTGGCGTTCGCCCGACGAGAGGTTGGCACCCCGTTCGCGCAGCTGGCTGGCCAGCCCGTCGGGCAACCGTTGCAGCAGGGGGGTGAGCCCCAGCTCCTGGCAGGTCTGCTGCAGCTGGTCGCTGCTGATCGGCGCATCAAGGCGCAGGTTGTCGGCAACCGTGCCGCTGAACAGGAAGGTGTCCTGCAGCACGACGCCGAGCCGTTGGCGCAGGGTGGCCTGGGGCAGGGTGCTGATGTCGTCGCCATCGAGCAAAATGCGGCCCCGCTGCGGCTCGTAGAGGCGGCACAACAGCCGGATCACCGTGGTCTTGCCGCAGCCGGTGGGGCCCACAAGGGCCACGTGCTCGCCGGGAGCGATGCGAAACGAGATCTCCCTCAGGATCGGTTCATCGGGCCGGTACGAAAAACTGACGTTCTCGAAGATCACCTCGGCCGCCGTGGCCGCTGCAGCCCTGGTGGGTACAGATGGCAGGAACCGGCTGTCCTGGATCTCGATCGGTTCTTCGAGCAGCTCACCGATGCGTTCGACCGCCGTCAGCCCGCCCTGGATCTGGGTGAACCGTTCGGCCAGCTGGCGCAACGGATCAAACAGACGCTGGGAATAGAGGATGAAGGTGGTGAGGGTGCCCAATCCCATGGCTCCACCGGTCACCATGGCGCCCCCGAGGGCCAGCACGGCCGCCACGGCCGCCAGCGCCACCCACTCGATGAAGGCCGAGATGGCGCTGTCGTAGAGGATCGTGCCGGTCACCGCACCGCGGTAGGCGTCCGTGGAGCGGGCGAAGCGTTCGCTGTTGCGCTGTTCGCGCCTGAACATCTGCACCACCTCAAGCCCCTGGAGGTTTTCCTGCAGATCGGCGTTCAGCTGGCTGAGCTCCTCGCGCACCCGGTAATTGGCTTTGCGATAGCGCTTCTGCAGCCAGAGAATGCCGGCGGTCACGGGCACCTGGCTGACCAGCAGCAGCAATCCCAGCCGCCACTCGATCGTGATCATGGTGGCGGCGATCACGATCAGGGTGACCAGATCACCGAGCACCCCCACGGCGCCACTGCCGAAGACTTCGGCCAGGGCATCCACATCGCTGGTCAGTCGGGTGAGCAGTTTGCCCACCGGGGTGCGGTCGTGAAACCGCAGCGACAGGGCCATGGCGTGGCCAAACAGGTCATCGCGAATGCGGGCCGTGAGCCGTTGCCCCACCGCCTGCACGTTGTAGCTCTGAATGCCCTGGAGCCCGAGCCGCAGCAGCACCGCCACCAACAGCAGGCCGATCAGCAGCTGCAGGGCCTGGGGCACGGGCAGCCCGCTGAGCCAGGGTGCGGTCGGTTCCCGCCTGAGCACCGAGATCGCCTGGCCCACCAGCAGGGGCTGCACTGCAGCGGCCAGTGCCACCGGGATCAGCAACAGCAGGGTCAGCGTCAGTCGCCTGCGATCCCGTTTCAGGTAGGGAAGCAGCCGCCGAAGCCGTTGACGGTCCTGTCGGTTCATCAGCGGCACACGGCCGCAGCCCGCTGGCTCTCGAGCTGGTTGATCAGCTGCCGCAGCTCGCCGCCATCGAGGCGCAGTGCCAGTGGATTGCCGATCAACCGGGCGGTGCTTTCAAACAGGTCTTCGATGGCGATCAGGCCGTTGTCGGCCAGGGTGCGGCCCGTGGCCACCAGATCCACGATCGCCTCGCTCATGCCGGTGATCGGTCCCAGTTCGACCGATCCGGTGAGATGAATCAACTCCACCGGCAGCTCCAGGGCTTCAAAGAACGCCTCGGCACAGCGGGTGAACTTGCTGGCCACGCGACAGTGGGCCGGCAGATCGGCCGCCCGCCGGTAGGGGCTGGTGGCCTTGACCGCCACGCTCATGCGGCAGCCCCCGAAGCCCAGGTCGAGCAGCTGGGCCACCGGCCGCTGCTGCTCCTGCAGCACATCGAAGCCCACCACACCCAGCTGTGCCTGCCCGTAGCTCACGTACACGGGAACATCGCCATTGCGCACCAACAGGGCCCGGGCCCTGCCGCAGCGACTGGCCACCATCAACTGGCGGTTGTCTGCCTCGAGAAGGGTCGAGAAGTCGAGCCCCACGGCGGCAAAGCAGCGCACCGAATCCTTGAGCAGGGCGCCCTTGGCCAGGGCAATCGTCAGCATGGGTCAACCGCGCCGATCATGGGTGCAGGCGCACTGCGGACTTTAACGATGGCAACGCCCGTGACCGGAGCCGACCGGCCCCCGCTGCAGATCGAGGCCGTGCCCGTGCTGCGCGACAACTATGTGATGGCGCTCACCTGCGGCCACGACGCGGTGCTGGTTGATCCTGCCGTCGCCCCGCCCCTGCAGAGCTGGCTCGAGCAGCGCGGCCTGGCATTGGTGGCGGTGCTCCAGACCCATCACCACCACGACCACATCGGCGGCACCCCCGATCTGTTGCAGCGCTGGCCGCGCTGCCGCGTGTTTGCTGCCGAGGCCGATCGTCAGCGCATTCCGTTTCTGACAGACCCTCTGGTGGACGGTGATTGCTTTGCGCTGCTGGGGCAGCCGATCGACGTGCTGGCCGTGCCCGGTCACACCCGTGCCCACATCGCGTATCACCTGCCAGCCAGCGGTGATCTGTTCTGTGGTGACACCCTGTTTGCCGCCGGCTGTGGCCGTCTGTTTGAGGGCACCGCGGCCCAGATGCACGCTGCCCTGCAGCGCCTCTGCAGCCTGCCCGAGCACACCCGGGTCTGGTGCGCCCACGAATACACCGCCGGCAATCTGAACTGGGCCATCAGCCAGGTGCAGGCTGACGAGCCCCTAAGGCAGGCCCTGCGCCAGCGGCTCGCCCAGGTGCTCGAGCTGCGGGCCCAGGGCCGACCCACGATCCCGAGCAGTGTGGAGCTCGAGCTCCAGACCAATCTGTTTGTGCGTGCCGGCAGTGCCGAAAGGCTGGCTGAGCTGCGCCGCAGCAAGGATCATTGGTCTGGTTGAGCGCGCAGCGGCACCTGTTGGGGATACAGCACGGCCTCGGCCCCCGGTCGCGGCCGCACGCGGCAACGCTGTCCCCGCGACCAGTCTTGCGCCAGGGGCAGGCGCAGCCGCAGCTGCTGATCACCCAGCTGCACCTGCACCAGCCATTCGCGACCCAGAAATTCGCGACCCAACACCAGACCTTCGGCGCTGCTGTCGGGCTCGAGAGTCAGCGCTTCGGGCAACACCAGCAGCTGCATCTCGCTGGCGGCGGGCAGTGGTTCGCCTCCTCGCTCATCGCTGCAACGCCATCGACCCAGAGCGGTCTGCAGCACGGCTCCGTCGTGGTGGCAGACCGGCAGCAGATTGCCCTGCAAGACAAATCTGCCCACAAAGGCGGTCGCCGGATGCTGGACCAGCGCTCTGGGGCTGGCGATCTGGTGCAGCCTGCCGCTTTCGAGCACGGCCACCCGGTCGCAGATCGCCAGGGCTTCCTCGGGATCGTGGGTCACCAGCAGACCGCTGGTGCCGCATTGGTTCAGCACACCCGGCAGCTCACTGCGCAGGCGCAGGCGCACTTCAACATCGAGGTTGGAGAACGGCTCATCGAGCAGCACCACCGCAGGTCCAGGAGCCAGGGCGCGCGCCAGGGCTAGGCGCTGCCGCTGCCCACCCGAGAGTTCATGGGGATAGCGCTGCTCCAGCCCCTGCAGACCGAGCAGCCCCAGCAACCAGGCGGCCCGCTCGCTGCTGGCACCACGGCGCAGGCCAAAGCAGGCGTTGGCCCAGGCGTTGAGATGGGGAAACAGGGCGTAGTCCTGGAACACCATGCCCACGCCGCGGCGCTCGGGCTCAAGCCAGCGCCGTGGCCCGGCCACCTCGCGGCCATGGATGCTGAGCGAACCAAGGGTGGGTCGCTCAAAGCCGGCGATCAACCGCAGCAGGGTGGTTTTGCCGCAGCCGGATGGTCCCAGCAGGCCCACCAGCTCACCCTGTTGCAGTTGCAGGTCGATCGCCTGCAGCGTCCAGCCGTCGCTGGGGCTGTAGCGGTGCCAGAGATCCTGCACCTGCACATGGGCGCGAGGCGACAACGGGTCTGGCTGGGATTCGGCAGGGGGCGGGACGATCGACGGTGGGCCAGCACGGCCATAAGCTCCGGCCCATCCTCTCCTGCTCCCCTGCCATGACCACCACGCCAGTGCTTACAGCTGTCAACACCGATGCGGCACCGGCACCTGTGGGGCCCTACAACCAGGCGGTGCTGGCCGCCGGAGTGCTCTATTGCTCGGGTCAGATCGCCCTGGATCCTGCCACTGGGGCCATGGTGGGCGATGGCGATGTGGAGGCCGAAACCCGCCAGGTGCTGGCCAACCTCCAGGCCGTTCTGGCAGAGGCCGGCGCCTCGCCGTCCCAGGTCGTTCGCACCACCGTCTACCTGGCTGACCTGGGCGATTTCGGCCGTGTCAATGCTCTCTATGACGCTGTGTTTGGCGCGGGGGTTGCCCCGGCCAGGGCCTGCATTCAGGCGGCTGCGCTGCCCAGGGGAGCACGCGTTGAGATCGACTGCATCGCGCTGGTGTCTCAGCCCTCCAGTGGGCAGTCCATGAGCCTTGAGGCCTGCTGATCAACGGCGCTGAGCCGCTGCAGGATGCCCTGCAGATCCACGGCCGACAGCTCACCGTCACTGCCCCATTTCATGCAGGAGGGCACCTCGAGCGGGCCCTGGTCGTAGCCGCCTGGGCCCAGAGAGCCATTGGAACGCCGGTCGATCCCCATGTGTCCCTCCTGTGTCTTGGTTTCCACACTAAGCAGCCATCGCCCTGCCGCCGGCCCAGTTCGGAAAAACTTCAGGTCGTGCTGCGCGTGGGTCCGTAGAATTGCCAGCGACGGGGCGTGGCGCAGCTTGGTAGCGCGGGTGCTTTGGGAGCACTAGGTCGCAGGTTCGAATCCTGTCGCCCCGATTGACTTTTTAGAGAGTTGCCATCTGAGCAGGTCACCAAATCTGACCCCAGCGCAGCCTTCCTGAAGTGAGAGCTCCTCTCTCTCTGTCGCTGCAGCACCTATCAGCAGATCTTGAGCGCCTGCTGCAGAAGCACCTCAATCTGCGGCCTATGGGCTGGCGACGGTACAACTTCACGACCCGTGACCAGTCCACTTCCGATGAACTGATGACTGCATTTTCACAGCCCTTTACCGGGCAGGCCGCTGCTGCGCCGCACACCGCAGCGGGTGACCGCTACCTTGCCTTGGCAGCTCGTGCACCGGCTTGAAGAGCGCACGGCCTATGCGGGTTGAAGCCTCAGCAACCTGACCGCTTCCTGCTGAAGGATGCGGGGTCACTCACCACTGAGACCCTGCACGCTGCCAGCCGGCCTTCTGGAGGCACGTCTACTCGATCTGTGGTGTTGGAGTGTTGAGCTGAAGTGACATTTCAGCTCCAATCGATCAGTTGCGGCATGAGAGGCAAGAGCCTCCATGCCTTCAGTAGCTCAATGGAAGTCGCATGAATGGAACATTTTGCCTTGGTTTTGGTTTCAACTCCGCCGAAATGTCGCCTGACAAGCTTTTGACAAAGAATTGATAATCTGCTAATTTTCAGTGAAGTTTAATTCGCAAATGTGAGCACGCTATACATTGCAAACACAACGCCAACCAATTCGAATGGGGTGTGGCGTACTACAACGGGTGTTTATCAATATCAATATGTTACTTTTACGCCAGGGGAAGATGTCAATCTTGATTATATTTCTATTAGGACCAGGACGTCAGCTCCGTTCGTGACGCCGACTAATTTTCAAGTTGGCGTTTATAGTGCAGGAATAAATTCATCGACTCCAGGTTCCGTCATTTCCTATCTTTCTGGACCTGCAACTCCAGTTGAAGATGCTTATAACGACTATTCGCCTACATCAACGTTAAGGCTGTCTTCGGGTTCTCAGTACTGGCTTGGTTTTACGCTCTCCTCAGAACTGTATAACGACACCAATACAAGGGTAAGGCTTGCTGCAAACCGCGGTAACTACACAACATTAGGCGCAGGATGGAGTGCGCCATCGCTTAATTATCAGGCAAGCAATATCGTAGGCGATACTGGCCTTGACACGTATCCTCTTGTGTACAGCCTTTACGCTACGCCAGTCTGCTTTGCGAGCGGCACACTGATCATGATGGACAACGGCCATGAGAAGCCAATAGAAGAAATCTATATTGGTGAGGTTGTCAGAACCTCTCATGGGCCGTTGGCCGTGAAATGGATTGCAAAGCGAACAGTCTGGAAGCTGAGGGTAAGCAGACTTTGTTACAAAGAAGCCTTGCCTATGAGGATTCAAGCTGGTTCTCTCGGTGACGGAATTCCTCGCAACGATCTCTTGGTTTCCCGCTGTCACGGAATCTGGGCTGACGGAAGGGTCGTGAACGCTAGTTTCCTCGAGAATGGCATTACCATTACCCAGGTCACGGAGGAAGAGCTTCCTGACTGCATTCAGTACTACCACCTTGAATTTGAGGAGGAGGTGCTGGTTGAGGCAAACGGTGCCTTTGCCTGTTCGTATGTAAACAGAAGCAACCGAAGATTTTTTGATAACTACCCTCAATTTATCAGCAGATATTGCAGTGCTGATTTGACAGTAAGTCATGTGATCCGATCTGGTCCACGTAATAGACCCTCTTTGGAAGGCCATAAAGATCGAACCAGGAGAGCGTGGATGCAATCTGGTGTTACTAGCGATTCTTGTGCTCTCAGTCAGTCTGCTTCAGTGCAGCCGGTTTTCCCCTCGTTGAGCGGTGATACTGCCGCTTGTCAGCACCACAGCAACAGCTGATGTTGAGATCAGTGCTGTTGGTGAATACACGGCTCCATGATCTGCCGTTGACGAGACCAGTTCAATGTCCGTTTGCCCAGTGACGACCCGATTCGGGCTCCAGCCGCATTGGCGCTGGCCCTGGTCTGATTTCATGATGTCCATTCTTTTGTTGGATTACTGCTATTCAATCTGCATCATGCATTGACACTGCTTTGCGTTAACTATTGAATTCATCTATCATTGTTCTTGCGCATCCTCAATCTTTTTGTCGCGCCAAGCCTCAGCTCTGTAAGCTATGCACCTTGCCGCTTTGATGCAATTCATAAAATCACCATTTTGAGCGTCCTGAACTTTTTTTAACGCTTGTGTGAGCCCGAAGTTTCTCATCTCTTCCATGTCCAGACGAGATGGAATCGATGATGTCTGGTATCCTGTGCAAAGAGATGGGTAATGCAATGGACAAAATGGTATACATCTATATGCTGCTGTTTGGTGGCCTACTTCTTGCTTCGCGTCTCTTGGAGGATATTTCCGAGCGAATAAGGCTGCCAAGTATGTTATTGATTCTAGTGATGGGATTGCTTCTCCCTGATTTTGTGGGTGAGCATCAATCGATTCTGTCGATTGCGCAAGCAGACTCCATTGCCACGCTGGGATTGTCCATCGTCTTGTTTTATGGGGGCCTTACAACACGTTGGTCCTCCATGCGTCGTGTGATTGTTTCTGGTCTTCGCATGGCCACCATTGGCTGTGTCGTGACAGCTGGTGCGGCAACCGCCTTGATTTATGGATTGTCCACGCTCAATCATGAGTTCGGCTTTATTCCAACTCTCATCTCGGAATCTGGTATCCGATACCAGGCTGATCTACCTCTTGCGCTTTTTCTTGGGGCAATGTTGTGCAGTACTGACGCTACTGCTGTGTTGGCTTTGCTGCGTCCGATCGCTAATAAGCTGCCGGGACCCTTGCTCAATTTGATTGAGTGCGAATCGGCTTTCAATGATCCTGTTGCCGTCATTCTTGCTGGTGTCGCTCTGGCGCTTGCTAAAGGGCAGTTAGAGAACCCTTTGCTGCTGCTCGGGGATGTTGGTCTTGAGTTTGGTTTGGGCGCGCTTGTCGGTTGTGTTGGTGCCTACCTGGGGACATTGATCCTTGCTCGGGTTGATTATCAGAAGGCAAGTGCTGGTAGCGAAATCGTTTGCCTGTCCTTGCTGATGCTCAGTTGTTCGATAGCCTTTCTTTGTGGTGGAAGTCCGTTGCTATGTGCCTATGTCATGGGCTGCGTGATTGGAAACTCTGCAAAAATAGACTGCGTGATTGTCTCAGAATTTGCCATTATCAACCGTGCATCTGAACTCATCTTGCTCATCAGCCTGGGTATTGTAGTTTTTCCGCAAGACGTTTGGCCGCTTAAATGGTATGCCCTGCTGGTGTTTTTTATTACGATCATCAGTCGATTTTTGATGACGTTTGTCACTCTTTACCGTTCCCCATTTGAGAACGCCGAAAAGACGTTTGTCGCATTTGCCGGTCTCCGCGGAGCGGTTCCGATTGCCATTGCCTTTGAGGCTGCTGCCAGTGGAGTGGAGTGGGGGGCTGTCATGCCTGCCTTCGCATTGACTGTTGTGCTCTATGGCCTTGTTTTGCAAGGCTATTTCCTGCCGGCTGCTACAGATTTTCTGGCCAGGGTTCTTGGATTGCAGCCTGATCTGGGTCTGGCTGATGAACCCAGTTGATTGTTTTTTCATCGCTCGTGGACGCGGTGAACATCGGCAATCCTTGCTCGTGGGCGATCACAGGATTACGGAGTTCATTGCCTCGCTCCATGTATGTTAACCTCGTGAATCACTATCGATAGCTGGCGTGACGAGGCTTCTTATGGTGGCATCTCAGTTCACCACACTTACTGGTTTGACACTGTTGCCGATCGAGTTGGTACATGCCCAGAGCATGATGGATCAAATGATCTTTGAGCGCTGCTCGGCTGCCATGCAGTCAGACTTTGAAAAGGCCGGTCAGACCCCTGCAGCAGGATTGATTCAGTCAACCTGCGGGTGTGTTGTGAAGCAAATCAATGCGACACACAGTATTGATCTCGCCAAAAAATTGTGCACACAGAAGACGAATGCAGGATCTTGATGTTGATTCCAGCACAGGTGCGATCTGGTGTCAGCGCTGCCATCTCCTGTTTGTTCCAACACCCAGTCAAGGTGTGGGAGGCTTAATATTAGGGCAGGTTGCACCATTGAAGCGCGATGCAATCCTTTGGCTGCCTTCCTGATAGATGGCCTGGGCTTTTTGATTGTCACCCGATGATTGGGCAGAATTTAATTTTCCTGCAAATCTGGCACAAGCCTGCTCAAGGCTGATGGCACTGGCTGTCAATGGCATCAACATGGCTGCTGAGGCGGCAAGACAGACGATGACTGCTGTACGCATGTTGAACCCGCTATGGACCACCACTATGGTCTTGTTGGGAGCGAAAAACCCGTGGTGTTCACCATTGGTTGTGTTTGCTTCTGGGTTGTGCTTGTCACTTCATCGTCGTGCTGTGATGTCTCGATAACAAGAGATTTTTATCCCTGCCTGGATTGGGTGTGTCTTGCCTGGATCTGCAGCAAAGCCCCGATCAGCGCTTGTAATACGTGATGGTCTCGCCTGGCTTGAACAGCGGCAATGTTGTGGCGACCACGATGTCTTTGGTTGATTGTTCATCGCGACCTTCTTCTGTACGGACGACCACAACCCCTTTCGGTTTGCTGTATTCGTAAATGTTCAATCCTGTCGTGGGTTCGTAGGTTCCCTTGCCGATGGTGACGACCCATTTGGGGCCTTTGCCGTGGATCCAGGTCTCCTCAAAGTCAAACGTGTTCACGCTTGTGGCCTCCTGCTTGATGAAGCCATAGGCTCCGGTTGATGACAGGCTCGACCAACGCGATGTGCTCACGTTGAACGCTGTACCAGGTGGGTCGGTGCGCAGACGGCCCTGGTGCGCGGTGTCACGGCATCCCAGCAGGGCCACAACGACAACCAAAGCCGTCAGAGGTCCTATGGACCAGCCCCGATGCACCGGGTTGTGCTTCCTGTTGGGCTGCTGTGAGCTGGTCAGTTCAGCCCCTCCTGTTGCAGCATGGCGTCAAACCCTTTGGTCTGACCTGGGTTGGGGAGGCCCAGACGTGTTTTCTGTTGCCGGATGAAGGACCTGGCTTCATCTGCGGTGATTGACTTGTTCTTGATCAGCACGATCAGCTCCGTGCGGATCGCCGCCAGCTCTTCGGCATTTTGCGGCTCGTAGTTGAGGCTGACGCCCGGCTTGAGTTCCACCTTCATGCGAACCCCTGTCTCTCCTGTCGTCGGAGGCTGCGTCGTGGGTTGTGGTTGGCACGCCACAACCAGGCCCAACAGTGCTGCGCTCGATGCCGTTGCTGCCAGTGCTCCCAGCATTCCAATCACTGGTCTAGGGAGGGTCATCGTCAGCTGTCCAAACGACTGATGACCCCAGTATGGAGACGTCGCCGGTTCCTGCCTACCGGTCGCCACCCACGCAGATCTGGCAGCTGCATCCAGTAGGCTGATCTGCATCAGAGCGACATGCCTGGTTCAGGAGTTGGCATTGCCTGGACCCGTCGATTCCGCTCTGGCTAAGGGTTTTGCGCGCACAGCCCCCCGGAGTGATCAGAAGTCGAGTCGGTTTCTGAGATCTCGCATCATGTCTGCCTGTGCGTGATGCCGCCAAGTCCAGACTGCTGGTTTGGTGGGCCTCCAGCCCCAGCAATCACCTGATTGATCAGCTTCAGAAGCAACATTCCGTTTGACTATCTCTTCTTCCTACCCGCCTGTTGAGCCCGTGATCCCTCTGCAGCGCTGTTGGCGCCATCTTGGCCACCTTGATCTCCCGGGCCCCTTTGTGATCGAGGCTTCCCCACTCGATTCAGCCCAGTCGCGGCGTTGGCGCAAACTGGCGGCCGACTGCGCCACGGGGGACTCCTGATTCGTCGTTTTCTTCACGGTTTGGGTCCCGTGTTCATCGCGGTGGCCCACCTGGGCTGCGGCCTGCTGATCGTGACAGGTCTGGGCCTGGGGGCTGCGTTTTGGGCTCTGGCTCTCTATGGCCTTCGCATGCTGGCCATCACCGCAATCCTCCATCGCTTGATTGCCCATCGCAGCTATCAGGCTCCACGCCCAGTCATTTGGCTGGGGGCCTTGGTGGCCACATCGGCGGGTCAGATGGGCCCCAGCTGGTGGGTGGCCCATCACCGCCAGCATCACCAGCACGTGGACACCTCAGCCGATCCGCACACTCCACTGCAACCCAGTGCTGGTTGGCGTGGTGTGTGGCGCTCGCAACTGGGCTGGCTGCTCACCGAGGATTTTCATCCGGCACAGCTGCCCAGCGAGATCGAAGCCGACCCGGTGTTGCGACTGATGGACCGCGCCCAGATCGTGCCGCCCCTGGCTCTGGCCTGGCTGTCGTGGCAGCTGGGTGGGCTGCCATGGCTGGCGGCGTTTTGTCTCAGCACCACCCTGCTGTTTCACGGCGTCGCCAGTGTCAACTCACTGGCGCACCTGGTGGGTGATCAACCGTTTGCCACCGCCGATGCCAGCCGCAACAACCGCCTTGTGGCCTGGCTCACCCTGGGGGAGGGCTGGCACAATCTGCACCACGCCTTCCAGGCCTCGGCCAGGCAGGGTTTCAGCCTGCGCCATGGCCAGGTGGTGCACCTGCCTGATCCCACCTACCGCTTCATTCGCCTGCTGGCCGACCTCGGTCTGGCCAGCCGCCTGCGGGTGCCCAGCACACGCGCTCTGCTTGCCAGGGCGCGTCCAACCTCAGCGGACCCGTACGAACGTCAAGGGTGAACGGGGTTCCAGTTTCAGGGTCCAGATGCGTCCCGCTCCGAGTGCCTCCAGCCCATCGATCAGCTTGCTGGTGTTGCAGCCATTGAGCCACTCGGCCTTGAGCTCGGGCAATTGGACCATCAGCGACGCGATCGGTAACTCGGCCAGCAGCAGGCTGCTGTCGCCGTCCACGCGCCGCAGTGGACCCCCATCACTGCGTTGCCAGACCCGCAGCAGCAGTTCGAAAGCCTGGCGCCGGCCGACATCACCAGGATCACCATCTGGCGGGATCGCTTCGCGCAGCGACTGACCCTGCAATGGCATGGCACGTTGGCCGTCCTGCTCGAGCAGCGCCATGGCGATCAGATAGGGGAGGTCGGCCACGACACGTGGTGATGGGGAGACCACAGTGGACCCTGCATGGCTTGGTTGGCTAGTGAACCGGTGCCGATTCGGCGGCGAAATGCCCGGTCAGCTCGGCCTTGGCCAGAACATGGCCCTCCATCGCCTGCTGCAGTTCCTTCAAGGTGCTGCCGGGATCCAGGGGCAACCGGGTGTCGAGGGCGTGCAGCACAAACCGGTAACGATGGCTTGGCCCTGGAGGTGGTTGTGGCCCTTGGTAGCCCAGCCGTTCGAAGCGTTGAACGCCCCAGCAGCCGCCATGCCTGGCGCCATTGGCCAGTTCGGCCTGGCGCTGCAGCCCCGTGGGCAGGCCATGGAGATCTCTCGGGATGTTGAACAGAATCCAATGCACCCACGGGCCCCTGGCTGCATCCGGGTCATCGACCACCAGGGCATAGCTGCTGGTGGGGCCCGGTTCACCACGCCAGCTCAGGGGGGGCGAGAGATCAAGGCCCTGGGCTGTGTGCAACACAGGAATCGACGCACCGTTGGCGAAGGCCGGTGATTCGAGCCGAAAGGTGGTGGCGGTCATGGTCGTTCACGGCGATGCTGCCCCCAGCCTGGAGCGATCGCGCCGTGCTCAGGTGCTGCGCTGCAGATCGGGCTTCTCTTCAGGCACGATCGCCCCCGCCACCGGACACACCTGCAGGCAGATGCCGCAGTCGATGCAGGTGTCAAAGTCGATCCAGTAGAAGGCTGTGCCCTTGCGATTGGCGCCCTCGCCCGGATGGATGCAGGCCACGGGGCAGGCATCGACGCAATCGGCAATGCCTTCGCAGATGTCGGTCACGATCGTGTGGGCCACGGTTGATCAGTCAGGCTTGGATCGATCGTAAGGACCGACCACGGCCAACCGGATCAGGAATCCAGCCAGAGCGCGCCACTGCAACCCCTCTGGCTGGCCACCGCTTCGGCCTCGGCCTGGTTCGACACGGGTTGTCCGAGCAGTTCGGCAGGGTGCCCTGCGGCGTGCAGTCGCTCCTGTTCAGCCAGTGCAGCAGCGAGCTGCTCGGGCCGGTTGTAGGCCACCAGCACCGGAGCCTGGCCTTCGTTGCCGATCTCGAGCAGGTCGCGCAGGTTCTCCACATCAAAGCCGAAGCCCACCCCGGCCGGCGCCATGCAGCGCAGGCTGGCGGAGGTGCTGAAACGCCCCACAAGAGCGTCGTAGCGCCCACCGCTGGCAACGGCGATGGGCACCGCGCTGCCTTGGCAGACCAACTTCAACACCAGCCCGTCGTAGAGATTGAAGTGGGGCTGGAAGCTGGGATCGAACTGAAGCAGCACGCCCTGCTGGGCGGCCGAAGGGGCCACCAGGGTCAGGATGCGCTCCAGGTCGTCGAGCAGGGGAATCTGACCCAGCTGAGCGCGCAGTTTGGCCAGAACTAGCGCTGGTTCTCCCCGCAGCTGCAGCAGGTTCTGCAGGTGCTGTCGCTCGGCGTCGCCCACGTCGAGTGCGGCCAGGGCCAAGGGGTCATAGGCCGTCAGCGCTGCCTGGGCCTGCTCCCGGATCTGCTCTGGCAGCTGGGCGATCAGGGCCTGCAGCACCCCGTGGTGGCCGATCAGCAGCGCAGGCCTGTGGTCAGGCCTGAGCCCGAGCCGGCCCACAGCAGCCAACAGCAGCCGCATCAGCTCGACATCGGCATTGAGCGATGGATCGCCCAGCAGTTCGACGCCGCTGGTGATCTGTTGGTGGATGCGCTGGCGCCCGGCCTCTCCCACAGAGCAGCCGAAGCAGTTGCCATCGGCCCACAGGCGCAGGGGCATGGGCCGGTCGGCCATGCGGGTGCAGGCAGCCCGGGCGATCGATGCCGTCAGTTCGGGTCTCAGCCCCAGGGGGTCGTCGCTCACCAGTCGCACCAGCTCCTGACTGGGGATGCCACCGCCGGCCGCCAGGGTGTCCAGGCGCTCCACCGTCGGGGGATCGACCTCCTGATAGCCCCAGAGCCGGTAGAGGCTGGCCAATTGTTGGCGGATGCGGCGGTTGCCCTCGACCTGGCGTGGATTCAGGTCGCGGGCACCGGCAGCGGGTTGCAGCGCCATGCGGCAGCAAAGGGCAGGTCGACGTCTGATCCTATGGAGCCGGCTTGTCGAGTTCGGGGGCGCCATAGCTGGCCCCGCTGAGGGGCTTGCAGCTGCCCAGACCCTCGACCAGGCCTGCATGCAGGTCTGGGGTGCAGGCAATCAGTCGGCCGCTCTCCAGCGCGAACGCTGCACCCGAGTAGCTGCTCACCACACCACCGGCCTGCTCCACCAGCACAACCCCGGCGGCAAGGTCCCAGGGACTGAGGCCACGCTCCCAATACCCATCGAGCCGACCGGCCGCCACATAGGCCAGGTCAACCGCGGCGGCGCCGCCGCGACGCACGCCATGGGTGCGGTGAGTGAAGTAGGCGAATTCGCTGTAGTTGTTGTCGAGGCGTTCGGCGCGGTCATAGGCAAAGCCCGTGACCAGCAGGGCATCCCGCAGGTCGCGGCAGCCGCTGACGGCGAGTGGGGCTTCGTTGCACCAGCAGCCGTGGCCCGGTGCCGCCCAGAACAGTTCATCGAGCCGCGGCACAGCGATCGCCCCCAGCAGAGGTTGCCCCCGCCACAGCAAGCCGACCGAGGTCCCGAACAGCGGATAGCCATGGGCATAGTTGGTCGTGCCGTCGAGGGGGTCAACGCACCACTCCAGATCTCCTTGCCCGGGTTGACGACCACTCTCCTCGGCTAGCACCCCCAGTCCGGGGCTGCGGGCGGCCAACAGGCTCAGCACAGCCGCTTCGGCGGCGGTATCGGCCGTGGTCACCAGGTCGCCACTGCGTCCCTTCTCGCGGATCTGGCTGAGATGGCCGAAGTGGCGGCGCAGTTCGTGTCCGCCGGCCGTTGCGGCATCGCGGGCGATGGTGGCCAGATCGGCCAGTTCGGCAGCGCTGAGACCGCTGCCCCTGGCAGCGGCCCCTGAAACGGGCTCAGTTGGTGCTGGGTTCATGGTCTCGCCTCACTCCTCATCGAGGGGAAGCCCAGCCTTGATGCGCCCTCGCCCGAAGTGGCGTCCAAACTGCAGCTCATAGACCTCATCCTCGTCTTGGGTTTCGACCACCAGAGGCCCGGTGGCGCGGGCGACGCAGAGCAATCCGTAGCCACGCTCGCGCAGCTCCCGCGACAGGCCCAGGGCCTCACGCTGGTCGATCTGGCCTTCGAGCACGCGCACGGCGCAGGCCGTGCAGCAGCCATTGCGGCAGCTGAAAGGCAGGGGGTCACCCTGGCGCTCAAAGCTCTGCAGGATGTAATCACCCTCACTGACGTGATGGGTGATCACCCGGCCCTGCTGGCGCCAGTGAATGGTGATCGGATGGCTCGCCTGAGACGTGTGGGTCATGCTGCTACATTGCCATCTGCCCCAATTGTGCCGCTGGAGAGGTGGCCGAGTGGTCGAAGGCGCAGCACTGGAAATGCTGTATAGGGGCAACTCTATCGAGGGTTCGAATCCCTCCCTCTCCGTACAAGCAAAGCCGGCTCAATGAGCCGGCTTTTTTTGCGCCCTCCACGGTGAGAACGGCAGCTCGTCTTAAAATGTTCGGTATCTGGGATTCAGGAACGGGAGATCAGGATCTGGAGATCGAGATCTGAAGACCAGAATCTGAAGATCAGAATCTGAAGATCAACCGAAACGACCACTCACATAGTCCTGGGTGGCCTGCTGGTTGGGTGCG
>JBBASJ010000036.1:7902-23979 GCA_040399325.1 Prochlorococcaceae cyanobacterium | reverse complement strand
GTCATTTGGGTAATAAGGCTGACCTCACCCCATCTCCGTTAAGAGTGTCAGGCGGCCACAGGGGCGGTCTGACGGGAGAAACGAACGATGTTGTTCGCAGTTACGTGTGTGCTCTGACCGAGCAGGCTTCAGTCACCCTCCTCATACCCCGTCGAAACCATTGCAGCCCCGTGAAGGGGGAATGGAGCTGAGCGGAATCGAACCGCTGTCCGAAGCACTGGTGTGAGCCACCTAGTCCGGCCGAAACCGGACCTGTTCATTGTGGCAGTTGCCGGATGGAGCTGCAGGGTGCGGACGTCACCCACCTCAGCGACTGC
Source organism: Prochlorococcaceae cyanobacterium (assembly GCA_040399325.1). GTDB lineage: Bacteria > Cyanobacteriota > Cyanobacteriia > PCC-6307 > Cyanobiaceae > RGUW01. Next base: position 23,662 of record JBBASJ010000036.1, on the reverse strand, counting down.
CCTGCAGCAGGCTGCACAACTGGCTGAACAGGGTCTCGGCGCGGGTGACGCCAAGCGCCATCGACTCACCGCTGCGAATCTCGAGCTCCAGCTCGCCGGTGTTGCGCCAGTTGCTCCAGTCACACACCAGCGCGACCTGCTCACCCAGGCGACGGCCGCTGTTGGGTGGATCAGCGGCATACAGGCAGTGATGGGCGCTGGTCTGCTCCTCGACCTCCAACCCCAGACCACGAATCAGATCCCGCAGAAAACGGGAGAGCTCATCGGTTGGCAGTGCAACCGGCACACAGGTGTGGCAATAAGCCATGGAAGAACTCCTCACACTCCCCAGCTGGTAACCAGCGCAGCTGGTGCCGAGAACGGTCAGGCAGCCCCTGATGCTCCAGTTTGACGGCTGTCACAGGGGCCAGCCATAGGCGCAGCGGCGGCACGCCCTGGGCTTGACTGAGGCCATGACCACCCTGATCAGCGCCGTGGCCGTGGTGCCGCCCGGGCTCGAAGAGCCCGCCGCGGCCGAGCTGGCCGCCCTGGGTGCCAGCGATCTGAAGCCACTGCATCGGGCCGTGCGGTTCGGCTGCGATCAAGCCACCTTTTACCGGCTACATCTGCGGGCTCGCTTGCCATTTCGCTTCCTGCGGCAGCTGGCACGTTTCCCGTGCACAGGCAAAGAAGACCTCTATCGCGGAATCCAGCGGGCCGTCGACTGGCAGCAATGGCTTCCGCCCGAGCGCAGCTTCAGGGTTGACGCCAGCGGCAGCGCCCCCGGCCTCAACCACAGCCACTACAGCGCCCTGCAGGTCAAGAATGCCCTGGTCGACTGGCAGCGGCAGCACTTTGGGGCGCGATCGTCGGTGGACCTCGACGCCCCCGATCTGAGCCTGCACCTGCACCTGGGGGGCGGCCAGGCCGAGCTCAGCATCGACGGCAGCGGCGCCAGCCTGCACCGACGCGGCTACCGGCCCCGCCAGGGCCTCGCCCCGCTCAAGGAGAACCTGGCCGCCGGCCTGATTCGGCTCACGGGCTGGGATGGCCGGGTGCCTCTGGCCGACCCCCTGTGCGGCAGCGGCACCCTGTTGATCGAAGCCGTCGCCATGGCCCTGGGCCAGCCCCCAGGTCTGGATGCGCTCACAGGTGAAGCCCGCCCCCTGGCCCTGCAGCGCTGGAGCGACTTTGACCCCGCGCTGTGGCAACACGAGCTGGAGGCCGCCCGCAACGCCGGACAGGCCGGCAGCACGGGGTGCCTCAGCGATGGCACCGCCCTGGCCCCGGTGTGGGGCCGTGACGCCGATGCCGCAGTCGTCTCGCAGGCCCGGGCCAATGCCGAGGACGCCGGCGTTGCACCCTGGCTGAATCTGCAGAGCGGCGACTGCCGCAGCTTCGAGCCACCACCCGGAGCGGGAATCCTGGTCTGCAACCCGCCCTATGGGGCGCGGCTGGGCGCTGGCGAGCACGACGAGCTTGAGCAGCTCTATGCCGACCTGGGCACCATGATCAAGGAGCGCTGCAGCGGCTGGACCCTGTGGCTGCTCAGCGGCAACCCCGAGCTCACAGGAGCGCTGCGCCTGAAGACCAGCCGCCGTGTCCCCGTGAGCAACGGGGGCATCGACTGCCGCTGGTTGCGTTACGACATTCGTTAACGCCCCAGCAAAGCCTTGGTGGTCTTGCTGAGACCTGCGGTGGTCTGGGGCAGGTAGGGACCCTTGAGCAGCTGTCCGCCCACCCGCACAAACAGCCCGGCCAGCACCAGGTCGAGGGCGGCAAGCACCAGGGCCGCCATGGTCCAGCTGAGGCCCCGGGCCTGATGCAGCCACAGCAGCAGTGCCAGTTCGGCGCTGATCAGGGCCAGGGCCAGCAGCACCAGGGCACCGCTCACAAACAGGGCACCGCTGATGAGCCGTCGTTTTTCACGGTCGGCCTCCTGCAGGGCCATGCGCACATGCAGGTCCATGACCGAGGTCATCAGGGCACCGATGCGGCCGGCGGCGGCCCTGGCCACCCCCGGAGCGGCCGCACCGTTGCGGCTGACGGGATCGTTGCTGGATTCAGGCGTCATGCAGGCGGCACCACAGACTCAACGCTTGGGCTCAACCGGAACGCCGGCCCGAGGCCAGCATCAGGCCCAACAGCAGGCCCACCGCACCGGCCAGGCCCAGGGCCAGCAGCGGCCGTTCGCGCACCGGCTTCTCGAGCCGCGGCCGCAGGGTGGAATTGAGGTCATCGAGCAGATCCTCAAGCTGGCGTTCAAGCGGCTCCAGGCTGCTGGCCAGGCGGCTGGTCTGCTCGCCCGCCACCTGCAGCAGGTCGTGCAGCTGGCTGCGGATGGCCCCGCCGGTCTTGCCGGTCTGGGCGGCGATCACCTCGACCACCTCGTCGAAGCTGCCGCGGGTGGCTTCAAGGGCCTGGCGAGCCACGTCGGGCCATTCGCGCTGAATCGAGGGCAGCAGGGTCTCGAAGCGCTCGCGGAACTGCTGCTGGGTGGTGCTGGTGTCCAGGCTCATCGGCGGTCTCGGCAGAAACGCCCAGAAAACGTGCAGGCTTCGCACAAGTTAGGAAGGGACTTGAACCGGCGAAAGCCTCCGCTACATTTCTGCTGCTCGGCGCACGGGCCTGTTGGTTCACATCAATCAGGTCGAGCTCAGTCATTTCAAGTCGTTCGGCGGATCGATGGCGATCCCGCTCGAGCAGGGCTTCACGGTGGTCACGGGCCCCAATGGCTCCGGCAAGAGCAACATTCTTGATGCTGTGCTGTTCTGCCTGGGCCTGGCCAGCAGCCGCGGGATGCGGGCCGAGCGCCTGCCCGACCTGATCAACAGCGCCGTGCTGCGCAACGGTCGCGCCGCCGAAACGGTGGTCAGCGTGCGTTTCGATCTCAGCGACTGGCAGCCCGATGACGCCGAAGCCGGGCTCGAGCCCACGGCCGAAGGGCCCTGGATCAAACCCGGCCAGCAGCACTGGACCGTGAGCCGCAAGCTGCGGGTCGCCCCGGGGGGCACCTATGCCAGCAGCTTCAGCGCCGACGGCGAACCCTGCAACCTGCAGCAACTGCAGACCCAGCTGCGGCGCCTGCGGGTCGACCCCGAAGGCAGCAATGTGGTGATGCAGGGCGACGTGACCCGCATCGTGTCGATGAGCGCCCGCGACCGTCGCGGCATCATCGACGAGCTGGCCGGCGTCGCGCTGTTCGACAGCCGCATCGAGCAGACCCGCAGCAAGCTCGACGCCGTGCACGAGTCACAGGAGCGCTGCGGCATCGTGCAGCAGGAACTGCTGGCCTCACGCCACAAGCTCGAGCGCGACTGCGCCCGCGCCCGCACCTACCAGGAGCTCAGGCAGCGGCACGCCAGCGGCCGCCTGCAGGAGCAGGTGCTGGTGGCCGAGGAGGCCCGCCGCCAACTCAACGCCCTGGCCCAGCGGCAGCAGGCCCTGAACCACCAGCAGACGATCACCGGCGAGGCCATCGCCCGGGGCGAGACCGCCGTCGCCGAAGCCTCACAGTCCCTCGAAACCCTGCAGGCCGAGGTGCGGGCCCTGGGCGAAGACCGGTTGCTGGCGGTGCAGGCCGAGCTGGCCGGCCTGGAGGCCAGCGGCCGCGAACTGGCGCGCCAGGCCGACAAGCACCAGCGCGAGGCCGAAGAGCTGCAGCGGCAGCGCCACGAGATGGCCCGGCTGCAGGGCGAGCTGCGCACCCAGCAGCAGGCCCTCGGCTCGAGCGCCGACGAGGGTGACCTGCAGCAGGCCGAAACCGCCGTGAAGACCGCCGAAGCCGCGGTCGAGCTGTCGCGGCGGCGGCTGGGCGAGGTGGCCGGTCGCTCCGGCAGCTGGCTCGAAGCTCAGAAGCAACGCAGCCAACAGCGTCAGCAGCTCAGCGAGCAGCTCGGCCCGCTTGAGGCCGAACACCAGCAGCTGCTCGAGCGCCTGCGCCAGCAGCATGAGCGCCTGAGCGAAGTCAGTGAGGCGGCCAGCAGCGAGCTGAGCAGCAACCAGAGCGTGCAGCAGCAGCTGGCCAGCGTCGACGGCGAATCGCAGCAGCTGCTTGAGGCCCTGCAACAGCAGCAGCGCCAGGTGCAGGAGCTGGCCGAGGAGCTGGCCCTGCAGCAGCGCACCCGCAGCCGGCTCGAGCAGGAGCAGGCGGGCCTGGAGCGGGAGATCGCCCGGCTCGACAGCCGCCGCGAAACCCTGCAGGAGAGCCGCGGCACCGGTGCCCTGCGGGTGCTGCTCGAGGCCGGCCTCGAGGGCATCCATGGCCCGGTAGCCCAGCTCGGCGAAGTCGACGAACGCCACCGCATCGCCCTCGAGGTGGCGGCCGGCGGCCGGCTCGGCCAGGTGGTGGTCGACGACGACCGCATCGCCGCCCGGGCGATCGAGCTGCTCAAGCAGAAGCGCGCCGGACGGCTCACCTTCCTGCCGCTCAACAGGATTCGCGGCGGCGGTGGCAGTGGCGGCAGCGGCAGTGCAGCCCTGCAGCGGGGCGGCGGTGGGGCTGGCAGCGGCGCGGCGGGATTGGTGGGCCGCGCCGTCGAACTGGTGCTGCACGAACCGGTGTATGCCGAGGTGTTCCGTTACGTGTTCGGCGACACCCTGGTGTTCGACACCCTGGCGAACGCCCGCCGCGAGCTGGGCCGCAGCCGGGCCGTCACCCTCGAGGGCGAGCTGCTCGAGAAGACCGGCGCCATGACCGGCGGCAGCCTGCAGCAGCGCAACGGCGCCCTCAGCTTCGGCCGCAGCAACGAGGGCGATGAGGCCGAACCGCTGCGCCGCCGCCTGCTCGAGCTGGGCGAAAGTCTGGTGGCCTGTCAGCGGCGCGAGGCCGAGCTGGCCCAGCAGCTCGAGCGGCTGCGGCCCGCCCTGCTGCAGCGGCAGCAGCGCCAGGCCGCCTTAGAGGCCGAACGGGCCGCCGCCCAACGCAACCTGAACCCGTTGCAACAGCGCCAGCAGCAGCTCGAACAGCGCCTGGCCCAACTGCGCGCGGCCATCAACGCCGACCAGCGGCGCCAGCAGGAGCTGGAGCAGCTGCTGGCGCCGCTGCAGCAGCAGCGCAGCGCCCTCGAGGCGGCCGACCTGCAGGCCCAGGCCAGTGGCGATGCCGATCGCTGGCAGGGGCTGCAGCAGGAGCTTGAGTCGGCCGATGGGGCCCTGGCTGCAGCGCGCCAGCACCGTGACGGGTTGCTGGCCGCACGGCGCGAACGCAGCCTGGCCGCCGAGCGGGTCAACAGCCAGCTCGAGGCCCTGGCAGCCGATGAGCAGCGACTCGTGCAGGCGGTCAATGCCCTGGTGGCTGAGCGCGCCCAGTGGAAGGAGCAGCAACAGGCCGAGCAACGGCAACGGGCGGCCCTCGACGCGCAGCAGGCCGAACTGCAGGAGCGTTTCGGCCAGCAGCGGCGGGCCCGCGATGCCGCCGAAGCCCGCCTGGCCGAGCTGCGCCAGGCCCTGCAACAGCAGCAATGGGAGTTGCAGCGGCTGGGCGAGGAGCTCACCGCACTCGCCGAGCAGCAGCGCAGCGAGACCATTCGCGTTGAGCAGCTGGAGCGGGACCTGCCCGACCCGCTGCCCGAGGTTCCCGCAGAGGTGCGCTGCGGCGGGCTCGAGGCCCTGCAGGGCGAGCTGCGCAGCCTGCAGGCCCGCATGGAGGCGCTCGAGCCGGTCAACATGCTGGCCCTCGAGGAACTCGCCGACCTCGAACAACGCCTCGCCGACCTCGAGGAGCGGCTCGATGTGCTCAACAAGGAGCGCGAGGAGCTGCTGCTGCGCATCGAAACCGTGGCCACGCTGCGCCAGGAGGCCTTCATGGAGGCCTTCACCGCAGTGGATGGCCACTTCAGAACGATCTTCGCCGGGCTCTCCGACGGCGAAGGCCATCTGCAACTCGAAAACCCCGAGGCCCCCCTCGAGGGTGGGCTCACCCTGGTGGCCCATCCCAAGGGCAAGGCGGTGCGGCGCCTGGCGGCGATGAGCGGTGGCGAAAAGTCGCTCACGGCCCTGAGCTTTCTGTTTGCGCTGCAGCGCTTCAGACCATCGCCCTTCTATGCCCTTGACGAGGTCGACAGCTTTCTCGACGGCGTCAACGTCGAACGGCTGGCCGCCCTGATCGCCAGCCAGGCCGACGAGGCACAGTTTCTGGTGGTCAGCCACCGGCGCCCGATGATCGCCGCCTCGAGCCGCACGATCGGCGTCACCCAGGCCCGGGGCACCCACACCCAGGTGGTGGGGTTACCCCCCGCAGCCTGAACCGCCGGCGTGGGCCACAATGACGCGAAGGCCACCTGCAGGATTTGAGCTCCTCCATTCCCCCATCAACGGATCCGGGCAGCGCCACCCCCAGCGATCGGCTGTGGCTGCGTTCGGAGCTGATGGGCACCCAGGTGATCACCCGCGACACGGGCCGGCGCCTGGGCGTGGTGGGCGAGGTGGTGGTCGACATCGACCGCCGCGAAGTGGTGGCCCTGGGCCTGCGTGACAACCCCCTGACCCGCTTTCTGCCGGGGCTGCCCCGCTGGATGCCGCTGGAGCGGATCCGCCAGGTGGGCGATGTGATCCTGGTGGATTCAGCCGATTCCCTGGCCGAAGGGTTCAACCCCGATCGCTACAGCAAGGTGATCAACTGCCAGGTGATCACCGAAGCCGGCGAGACCCTGGGTCGGGTGCTGGGCTACAGCTTTGACATCGAGACCGGCGAGCTCACCACCCTGGTGCTCGGCGCGGTGGGCGTTCCGCTGCTGGGCGAAGGCGTGCTCAGCACCTGGGAACTCACCGTCGAAGAGATCGTCAGCAGCGGCCCCGACCGGATCATTGTTTACGAAGGCGCCGAAGAGAAGCTCAAACAGCTCGGCACCGGCCTGCTCGAAAAGCTGGGCATCGGCGGTCCCAGCTGGGAGCGCGACGAACGCGAGCGCTACCGGGTCGGCATGGTGCCTGTCGAGAACCAGTTGGCTCCAGGCCTACCCAGTGCGGCCGAGCAACGCCGCATCCAGCCCGCCAGCACCCAGGCCTTTGTGCCCGAAGAGGAGCTCGATTACGTCGAGCTCGACGAGCGCCGGGAACGCGAACCGCTGCGCCAGCGCCGTTATCTCGATGAGAGCGACGACCGCTATCGCAGCGAGCGCCGCAATGACCGCGATGACTACGAGCGCGATGACTACGGGCGCTACGACGAGACGCGCTACCGGCAGGAGCCCGAGCGTTCCAGCGAACCGCGGGCGCCCCTGCCGCGGCGGGAGCCCCGCTACGACCCGCGCGAACCGCTCGATGTCGAACCCGAGGTGATCGACGACCCCTGGTGAGGCCGCAGCGCTGGGGGTCAGCGCTCCTTGAAATCGAGCGACAGCGAATTGACGCAGTAGCGCTGGCCAGTGGGCGCCGGACCGTCGCTGAACACATGCCCGAGGTGGGCATCGCAGCCGCTGCAGCGGATTTCGGTGCGCACCATGCCATGGCTGCGGTCTTCGATGGTGGTGATCGCACCGGCAGCGACACCATCCCAGAAGCTGGGCCAGCCTGTCCCCGAGTCAAATTTGGTGGCCGAGCTGAACAGCTCGGCGCCGCAGCAGACGCAGTGGTACATCCCGGTCGCCTTGTGGTTCCAGTAGGCACCGGTGAAGGCCCGCTCGGTGCCGCCCTGCCGGGCCACCGCAAACTGCTCGGGGGTCAGCCGCTCGCGCCACATCGCCTGATCGCCATCGAGGCTGCGGGGCAGCCCGCTGGGCAGGCCGCAGGCCGAGGCATCAGCAGAGTTGGCCATGGTTCGGATACGGGGAGCCGAACCCTAGTCAGCGCAGGGGCACATCAGCGCGCGAGCCCGGCAGCAGCTCCTGCACCAGGCCGGCCATGGCAGACACCGCACCAGGCTGTCCGCGCAGGCTGCGCAGATCGTCGCGCATGCCCGCCAGACGCTCGGGACGGGCCAGCCAGTCGGCCGCCTCGGCGGCGATCTGCGTCGGCGTGATCGCACCGACCCGCTCGGGCACCACGCCCCGGCCCGCCGCGATGTTGGGCCAGGCCAGAAAGCCCCGGTGACGCATGCGCCAGGCGGTCAGCGCCAGCCCCAGCAGCCAGCGCAGCAGCGGCAGCCGCGCCACCACACCCAGGGCCCCATCCCAGGCCTGCATCACCTGCAGATGCTGGGTGGGTACCAACACGATCATGGGCACGCCCAGCGCTCCCAGCTCAGCGGTGTTGGCCCCCACGGTGGTGAGCGCCAGGGCGCACTGGCTCAGCTGCCCATGGGCCGGTTGGTCGAGCACCAGGGCAATGGTGGTTCCCGCCGGGGTCAGCAGCCGCGGCGCCCCGTCGAGCTGGAGCTGGGGTTCACCGCTGCTGTAGTGCTGCGCCAATGGGTTCGACGCGCCGGCATAGGCCCGAAGTTCGGCCGGGCTGGTGGTGGAAGCCACCGGCAGCAGAAAGCGACAGCCGGGCCGCAGGGCGGCGAGGCGGTCGGCGGTCTCCAGCAGAAACGGCACACCCACCTGCAGCTTGGCCCGTTTGGAGCCCGGCAGCAGGGCCACCCACTCGCCCGGGGGCAGTGGTGCGGAGCTGCGTGCCCGTTCAGACAGATCGGCCATCAGATCGCCCACCACGGTGCAGCGCTGCTGCAGGTGTGGTGGCAGGCGGGAAGCCGCCGCGGGGCCCATGGCCGCGATGCGGTCGTTCCACTGGGGCCAGCGCGCCACCCACTCGGCATAGGTGAGGTGGCGATAGCCCAGCCGGGCCGAGAGCAGCACGGTCCAGAACTGATCGCCCCCCAGGAACACCACCAGGCCCTGCTGCGGCCACGCTGCGTAGCGCCGGGGCCGCAGCAGCAGGCTCCAGAACCGGCGCGCCGGCACGATGCGCTCAAACAGGCCCCAGCGGGCTGCCACCTCGTGCTCGACCCCGGTGGCATTGGGGCAGGGAACCAGCACGAGCCGCAGGGGCCAGGGCGACGTGTCATGCAGGCGCTGGGCCAGCGGCCTTACCCAGGTGGTCAGCTCACCGGGACCGTTGCTCACCAGCACGATCACGGCTGGGGCAGAAGCGGTGGCCATCAAGAAAAAAGTGCGGATGGCGAGACTTGAACTCGCAAGGCCGAAGCCACACGCCCCTCAAACGTGCGTGTCTACCAATTCCACCACATCCGCGTGGTTGTCAGAAGCGGCGGGCCGCTTCAGCCGAGCAATATACCCACAGGCTGACCGGGTGAGCGCTGATACAGTCCGCAGCGGCCCTGCCCGCTGCACCCAGCCCTTCGCGGATGCCCATCGGCAAACTGCTGATCGCCAACCGTGGCGAAATCGCACTTCGAATCCTGCGCAGTTGCCGCGAACTGGGAATTGCCACCGTGGCGATCTACAGCACCGTCGACCGCAATGCCCTGCATGTGCAGCTGGCCGACGAAGCCGTGTGCGTGGGTGAGGCCCCAAGCAGCAAGAGCTACCTGAACATTCCCAACATCCTCGCGGCAGCGATCTCCCGCGGGGCTGATGCGATTCATCCGGGCTACGGCTTTCTGGCCGAGAACGACCGCTTTGCCGAGATCTGCCAGGACCATGGCCTGATCTTTGTGGGTCCCTCCCCCGAGGCCATCCGGGCCATGGGCGACAAGTCGACGGCCAAGGCCACCATGCAGAAGGTGGGGGTGCCCACGATCCCCGGCAGCGAAGGCCTGCTGGCCGACCACCGCCAGGCCGCGGGGCTGGCCGAGCGCATGGGGTATCCAGTGATGATCAAGGCCACCGCGGGTGGCGGCGGGCGTGGCATGCGCCTGGTGCCGGGGCCCGACCAGCTCGAGAGCCTGTTCAAGGCGGCCCAGGGCGAAGCCGAAGCGGCTTTCGGCAACCCGGGCCTTTACATGGAGAAATTCGTCGACCGGCCCCGCCATGTCGAGGTGCAGGTGCTGGCCGACCGCCACGGCAACGTGGTGCACCTGGGCGAACGCGACTGCTCGATCCAGCGACGGCATCAGAAGCTGCTCGAAGAAGCCCCCAGCACGGCGGTGACGCCCGATCTGCGCCGCCAGATGGGCGAGGCCGCTGTGGCCGCCGCGCGCAGCATCGGCTACGAGGGCGCCGGCACCGTCGAATTTCTTGTGGACCGAAGCGGTGCTTTCTATTTCATGGAGATGAACACCCGCATCCAGGTGGAGCATCCGGTCACCGAGGTGGTCACGGGCGTCGACCTGATCGCCGAACAGCTGCGCATCGCCGGTGGCGAGCCGATCAGCGTGCAGCAGAGCGAGATTCAGTTGCGGGGTCACGCCATCGAAGTGCGCATCAACGCCGAAGACCCGCGTCAGAACTTCAGACCCGCGCCCGGCAAGATCACCGGCTGGCTGCCACCCGGTGGCCCTGGTGTGCGGGTCGACAGCCACGTCTACACCGGATATGAAATACCGCCCTTCTACGACTCGCTGATCGGCAAGCTGATCGTCTGGGGCGTCGACCGCGACCATGCCCTCAAACGGCTGCGCCGGGCCCTGTCGGAATGCGCCGTGACCGGGATTCCGACCACCATTGACTTTCACCTGGCGCTGCTGGATCGGCCCGAGTTTCAGCGCGGGGACGTGCACACCAAGTTTGTGGAGCAGGAGATGCTGCCCCAGCCCTGAACCCCGTCAGGCGACCGGGAGCGACCGCTGCATCACCTGGGTGATCAGACCTTGCTGGCCGACCAGCAGTTCCCGCAGCAGGCTGATCAGGCCCACCCAGACCACAGGGGTGACATCGACACCGCCGATCGGCTGAATCCACCGTCGGGTCGGTGCCAGCAAGGGCTCGGTCGGCGCGCCGACCAGTCGCATCACCCCTTTGTTCAGATCGATCTGGGGGTACCAGGTCAGGACGATGCGAAACAGAAACAGCAAGGTCCAACCGGCCAGCAGCAGACCCAGGGCCAGGTGAAGCAGGGGCAGGGCCGTCACAAAGCTCTAAGCAGCACGCGCGCAAGCCTAGGAAGCGACGATCACTGCCTAGGATCCGAGCCATCGCGCAGCGGCCCAGGCCATGACCCCTTCCCTCGCCAACTTCCTCAGCAGCCTCGTCTGGGGCGCGGTGATCGTGGTGGTGCCGATCACGGTGGCCCTGGTGCTGATCAGCCAGAACGACCGGGTCGACCGCAAGCTCTGATCGAGGAGCCCTCCTGACAGGGTCCCTAAACTGGGTGTACCAATCCCCTCGCCCGTGCGGGCTGGGTTCACCAGGGTGACACCGCGTGGTCAACGCCAGCCTCAACTGGGCCAGCATCGTCGGCATCGTTCTCGCCGTGGGCGGAGCGCTGCTGTATTTCATGCGCAGCTTCAAGCCGGCCCTGGCCCGTGATTACGACGTCTTCTTCGCTGCCGTTGGCCTGCTCTGCGGCGGCATCCTCTTCTTTCAGGGCTGGCGCCTCGACCCGATCCTGCAGTTCGGCCAGTTTCTGCTCGCCGGCACGACCGTCTTCTTTGCCTACGAGAGCGTGCGCCTGCGTGGGGTGACCACCGAGCAGGCCCGCCGCTCGTCCTACTTCGAGGACGACGAGCCGCCAGCCCCCTACCGGCCGCAGATGGGCGGGCGGAGCTGGGATTCGGGCGTGGACCGCTTTGACGAACCCGAACCGATCCGGCGGCGCATCCCCAGTCGCGACGACGACGAGGCCGACGATTTCTACCGGCCGCGCCGTCCCAGCAGCCGCGCCGCCATTCCGGAGCGGGCCGCCAGCCGACGTGATGCCGATGAGGGCTGGGATCGCGATAGCCCCGAGCCCAGGCGTCCCTCCCGCTGGAGTGCCGGCGGCACCGGCAGCACCGAAGCGCCCGAATTCGGCGCCCGTCGCCGTGAGCGCGACACCCGCCCCGAACCCCGCCGCGGCAGCCGTCCGTCGGCGAGCGACGACGCCATGCCCCGCTCGAGCCGCCGCGGGCCGGGTTCGGCAGCACCCGCTGCCGCATCCCAGACAGCTCCAGCGCGGTCACCATTGGGCGAACCGCTGCGCAGCAGCCGAGCAACCCAGGCGGGCATCAGCGATGCCGACTTTCGCCCTGTTGATGGTGGCGCGTCGAATGCCGCGCCCAGTACCCCGCCGACCTCACGGCCGGTACCCGAGAGCCCCGCTGCACGCGAACCACGGCCCCGCGACAACTCCTCGCGGTTCGACGACTGATTGGCCGGTCGCCGGATTCCTCTGATCGCCGTGCTGCTCAGCACCGCCGCCGCCCTGGGCCTGGCGGGTTGCGACGGCGATGGTGTGGGCCTTGGACTGTTCAGCCGACGCCAGGCTCCCCCTACCGCGCTGGGGAGCGCCCAGCAACGCCGCGATCCGGCCCTGAGCGGAGACGGCCGCCTGTTGGCGAGCATCGTCGAATCCAACGGACGCAGCATGGTGCTGCTGCAGGAGCAGCCCAGCGGGCGGGTGCTGGCGCTGCGTCACCTGCGCGGCCATCTGCCCCACCGCTCGCCGGCCCTGAGCTGGAACGGCCGCTACCTGGCCGTGCTTCTGCAGCAGGGCCACCAGACCATGGCGGCGATCGAGGATCGGCTGACCGGCCAGCTGCTGCGGCTGCCGCCGCCGCCCGGCGCCAGGGTCGAGCAGCTGAGCCTCGCCCCTGACGGCCAGACCCTGGCCCTGCAACTGGTGCAGGGCGGCCAGCAGCGGGTCCAGCTGTTTGACCTCTCGACCCTGCTGGAACCCGACCGCGCTCCAGGTCTGCGCAGCAGCAATGCACTGCCATGAGACCAGTGCCATGAGAGCGCCGCGCCTGAGGCCGGGTTTGCTGCTGAGCGCCCTGCTGCCGATCCTGGTCGGCGGCTGCATGGGGGCGATGCCGGTGCCGCTGAACGGGCTCAACCGCCAGCTCGAGCAGGCCGGCGGCCATCGCAACCCTGCCCTGGGTGAACGCTGGCTGGCGGTGATCGAGCAGCGGGGCGGCCGCGAGCAGGTGCAGTTGATCGATCTGCAGCAACAGCGGCCGGTGCCCCTGCCCGGACTCAACCGGGCCGATGCCCTGCCGATCAGCGTCAGCGTCGATGCCCGCGGCGAGCGTCTGGCCCTGGTGCGGCAGCTCGAGGGCCGCAGTGAGGTGGTGCTCTATCGCCGCTCGCTGCAGAGCCTGCAACCGATTGCGATGGGCCCTGGAGCCATTGCCACGGCGGTCGGCCTGAGGGCCGACGGGCGCCAGCTGGCGGTCCAGGTAAGCCGCGACGGGCTCTGGCAGATCGATCTGGTAACGCTGCCCTGAGCAGCCGTCAGGGCACCAGGCCCGCCCAGTGCAGAAACGTGTCGTGGCTGATGAGCTCAACGAGAAGCACAGCCACGAAACCCACCATGGCAAAGCGACCGTTCACCCGTTCGGCATAGGCGCTCCAGCCGAAGGCCGGCACCTCGGAGGTGGTGGCACTGGTCTCAGGGGTGGTCATCGGATCAGCCATGGCGGGTGAGGTCGTAACCGGCAGCGGGAAGCAAGCGCCAGCTTCCCGTACCGTCGAGCTCGAGCACAGTGTCGTGGAAAGCCGTCAGGGTGGGGCGGTGACCAACGCTCACAAACGCCATCTCCCGCTCGGCCAGCAGACCGTAGAGATAGGACTCGGTCGCCACATCGAGGGCGCTGGTGGCCTCATCAAGCACCACGAAACAAGGGGAATTGAGCAGCAGACGGGCAAAGGCCAGGCGCTGCTGCTCACCCAGCGAAAGCAGCCGGGGCCAGTCCTGTTTGATCTCAAGGTCGGGGTAGCGCTGCACCAGCTCACCCAGGCGCACCTGCTCGAGCACGTGGCGCAGCTGCTCGTCGCTGAAGCGATCGGGCGCCTGGGGGTAGCTGAGCTGTTCGCGCAGGCTGCCCAGCAGCATGTAGGGCTTCTGGGGAATGAACAGCAGATCCCCCACCGGTGGGCGCTCCACCTGGCCTGCGGCGGCCGGCCAGAGACCGCTCACCAGCCGCAGAAACGACGTCTTGCCGCAACCTGAGGGGCCCACCACCAGCAACCGCTGCTGGCGATCCACGCTGAGACTCAGATCGCGGATCAGGCAGCGCTGCGACCGGGGCAGCAGCAGGTCCACATGGCTCAGCAGGATCGAACCCTGACGTTGGGGCACCGGCTCGGATGGTTCAGGGCCATCGCGATCAAGCAGCTCAGCCGCCTCTCGACTGAGCTGATCGACCTTGCCCTGAAAACCCTCAAGGCGGCTGATGGATGCCGAAAATGCCGACAGCCGCTCAATGTTATTGACAATATAACTGACCGAAGAAAACACCATGGAAAAGGCAATGCCGGCCTGACCGAAGACACCGAAATCAACGCCCTTGGCGAAATAGATTGGTGCGAGTACCAGCCAGGGCAGAAAACGCGAAAAATAGTCATAGGAGCGCTGAATCACATTGATGAGCGCTTCCCAGATGATCAGGCGGTCATAATTACGAATTGCCCTGCTGAGCCTGCGGCTCGTCTCTTTGCCCTCCTGGCTTTCACCACGGTAGAAGGCGATTGATTCGGCATTGTCGCGAATATGAACAAGCCCATAACGAAAGTCGGCCTCGAGCTTGAGTTGCTGATAGTTCAACACCACCAGTTTGCGGCTGGCGACGACCACCAGGACCGTGCCCCCCACTGAGTAGGCCAGAAGCAGGAGTGCCAGCTGTACGTTGATACTCCACAGCACGATGATAAAGCTCACAAATGTGAGCAAAGCCGAGAGAATTTCGACCGTCACATTCAGGCTGGTACCAGTGAAGCTGGCGGCATCCTGCGAGATCCTCTGATCGGGGTTGTCGATCTCCTCGTTCGACTCGTCGTTGGGGTTAAGGTTGTAATAAACTCGGTTCTGCAAATAGCGTGACAACAAACGGCCGCTGAGCCATTCGCGCCACAGCAGTCCGAGCTTGGGAATCAAATAACTCTGCAGCGCCCTAATCGGCAGCGCCAGGACCAGACAGAAGGCATAGATGGCGATGGCTTTCCAGAAGCCATCGCGGTCATAGGCGACAAGGGTGTTATCGACGTTGCGGGCGATGAAACTGATGCCCACATTGATGCCGTTGATCACCAGGATCAGCAAGGTGATCACCCCCATCAGCAACCAGGGAACCCAGCGGCCCTGGCGCAGGCGGGTGCGACATGCCACAAAGCCACTCAGCCCCGCAGCCATCAGCACCATGACCACCACACCGATGGGGCCCTGCCACACGGCGGCCACCCGTTGGGGCACACCAGGCAGGAAGCGGTCGCGCAGCTCGGGCACCAGGCTGCCCGCCAGGGTCACGGCACCGGTGAGCAGCAACAGCGTGACCCCCACCACCACGGCCAGCAGGGCCAGCACCAGCAGCAGAAACTGCCAGGCACTGCCGCTGCTGCTGCCGTTCTCCAGCGGCAGAAAGTAGGGCTGGGCCAACCGTTGCAGCTTGCCGAGCTGGGCCCGCAGGGCCTGAAAGGGGTTCATGGGGATCGCTTGCTCGGCCCATTGTGGCGGTGGGCCTGGCGCTTCAGCCGGGCGGCCAGGCCAGTGGACGCCCGCCGATCACATGCACATGCAGATGGAACACGGTCTGGCCGGCCTCGGCCCCGCTGTTGATCACCGTGCGCCAGCTCTGCAGACCTTCCTGCTGCGCGACCCGGGCCGCCACCAGCAACAGATGGCCCAACAGCGCCTGATCCTCAGGCCCAGCATCGGGCAGCTGGGGGATGGGTTTGCGCGGGATCACCAGCAGGTGCACCGGCGCCTGGGGCTGCACATCGCGGAAGGCAATGCACAAATCATCGCCATACACCTGATCGCAGGGGATCTCGCCCCGCAGGATCTTGCCGAAGACGGTGTTGCCGAAGAC
>JBBASJ010000036.1:6133-7802 GCA_040399325.1 Prochlorococcaceae cyanobacterium | reverse complement strand
TTGCCGAAGACGGTGTTGCCGAAGACCGTGTCGCCGTCAGAAGCCATGGCCGATGTGACAGGGGGTGGCACTGATCAGACAGAAGCCTGACCATCGCATGCTGGCACGTTGCACCACGGCAACCCTGCAGGGACTCGAAGCCATCCCGGTTGACGTCGAAGTGGATCTGGGCCCGGGTCTGCCGGCCCTGCAGATGGTGGGGCTGGCCGACACCGCCATCCATGAGTCCCGCGAGCGGCTGCGCTCGGCGCTGCGCAACAGCGGCCTGCGGGTGCCCTTGACCCGCATCGTGGTGAACCTGGCCCCTGCGGCGCTGCGCAAGGAGGGAACCGGCTTTGACCTGCCGATCGCCCTGGCCCTGCTGGTGGCCAGTGGACAGCTGCCGCCTGAGCGACTCGCGGGGCTCTGGTGCGCTGCCGAGCTGGGTCTGGATGGCCAGCTGCGGCCGATCCGGGGCGTGCTGGCCCTGGCGATCGCCGCCCGCCGGGCGGGTGCCCGTGCCCTGCTGGTGGCCGAAGCCAACGGCGCCGAGGCGGCACTGGTCCATGGTCTTGGCGTCTGGGCTGCTGCTTCGCTGCGTCAGGCCCTGGATCTGCTGACCCCTGATGGCCCGTCGCGGCGGAGCCCGCCGCAACTCCGGTCACTACCGCCCCAACCCCCCGCTGCCCCTGCGGTTGATCTGGCCGATGTCCAGGGCCAGAGCCACGGCCGCAGGGCGCTGGAGATCGCGGCCGCCGGAGAGCATCACCTGCTGCTGGTGGGCCCGCCGGGCAGCGGCAAGACGATGCTGGCCCGCAGACTGCCCGGCCTGCTGCCCCCGTTGAGCGAGGCCGAAGCCCTGGCCATCACCCAGATCCATTCGGTGGCAGGACTGCTGCAGCACGGCCCCGGGCTGATCAACGAACGGCCGTTTCGGAGCCCTCACCACAGCTGCTCGGCCACGGCCCTGATCGGCGGCGGCGGCAACCCCCGACCCGGCGAGCTCAGCCTCGCCCATCACGGGGTGCTGTTTCTCGATGAACTGGCCGAATTCCCCAGGGATGTGCTCGACCAGCTGCGGCAACCGCTCGAATCGGGCGAGATCTGGATCCACCGGGCCCGGCTGCAGGCCTGTTTCCCCTGCCGCACCACCCTGGTGGCCGCGACCAACCCCTGCCCCTGCGGTTGGCATGGCCACGACAGCGCGCGTTGCCAATGCCTGCCGTCAAGCCGTGCCCGGTACTGGGCACGGCTGTCGGGACCGCTGCTCGACCGGCTCGATCTTCAGGTGGTGGTGCAGCCAGTGACGGCCGAGCAGCTGGGCCAGAGCTACCGCCCGCACCCCGCAGGACCGGAGACTTCAGGCGGCGAGAGCACAGCAGGGGTGGCGGCGCGTGTGCGGAAGGCTCGAGAGCGCATGCAGCGTCGCAACCCCGACGGGCTGAGCAACGGCAGTCTCGGCACCCCGGCATTTCGCCGGCGTGTGCAGATCGATGACGCAGCACTCAGGCTCTGGCAACACGCGATCCCCACGCGGGGCCTCAGCGGCAGATCGGCCGATCGCGTGCTGCGGGTCGCCCAGACGATCGCTGATCTCGATGGCGACAGCACGATCGGCGAGAGAGCGATCGGCGAAGCCCTGAGCTACAGGTCGTTCGATCAGATGGGCTGAACGTTTCAGCCCAAAAGG
>JBBASJ010000036.1:0-6033 GCA_040399325.1 Prochlorococcaceae cyanobacterium | reverse complement strand
AGCGCAGCAGGCTGATTAGCGCAGCAGCCAGTGCCACCCGGCAAGGCAGCCGTGGCGATCAGCGGCGACGGCGACGCTGCTGGGCCTTGCGCTTGTACTTCTCGGTTGGGGTCTCGTGGTGGCGCAGACGCTTGAGGTCGGCAAAGATTCCGGCTTTGGAGACCTGGCGCTTGAAACGGCGCAGGGCTGATTCGATGCCCTCGTTTTCGCCCACGGTGACCTGGGTCATGAAGCCGGTGATCGCAATGTCAGAGGGCCAACCCTAGCAAGCGGGCTGACACCCGACCCCTGACCCCTCAACGCAGCGGTGGCACGGGCGGCACCTGGGCTGACGCCTGGGCGTCACGGCTCGAGCTGGCCGCGGGGGCCGTAGGGCTGGGGGCGGTGCCTGTCTGGGCATCCCCCGGCCAACCCTCGCGATACAGATACACATGGCCCAGGGCCCGGCCGCCATAGGCGCGGCGCATCACCCGCCAGCCGGGTTCCAATGTGAAGGCCAGAAAGGCCGTGGGCCCGGCGGTGCCGTAGGTGCGGCCCACCAGCATCTCGGGCTTGCCCCCTGCACCGCCCGCTGGCGCGGCCATCAGGAGGTTGTCAGCACCCACCTTGCGCACCACGAAGCGGTAACCACTGCCCAGGTCTTCGCTGCCGACCCGGGCCGAGTAGCCCTGGGAGTCGATGTAACGGCGACAGATCCCGGTGAAGTCAAACGTGCCCAGCAGGGGGGCCACGGCGACCGGGTTGCTGCCACTGGTCTCAAAACAGGCTCGCCGACGGGGATCGATCTGCTCATAGATCTGCAGCTGGGCCTTGGTGCCGCTGCTGCCGACCGGCACGGCCACGATCACGAAACGGGCCTGGTCCACCTCGAGCGCATCAAACAGCTGACGGGCTTGCACACCCGCTGACGGAGAGGCCAGCTGCAGGGCGGTGGCGGCCATCAGCGAAGCCACAACGGCTGGGCTTGAACGCAGTGCAGACCAGCGCATCGATCAATCCGGTATCGGGTCGAATCGTATGGCCGCTGGCGCGCCGGGGCCAGGGGCTCAGGCCGGTTTGTTGATGCGGATCGCCAGCACCAGGGCCACAACGGCGCCCGGAAGGCTGCCACCCAGAATCAATCGGGTGGTCTGCAGTCCGAGTTCGGGATCGCCGTAGGCCAGCTCGAAGATCGAACCGGTGGCTGCGATCCCCAGCACACAGGCCAGGGCCAGGAACAGGCCCGCCAGGGGTTTCATCGTCATCGGGGCACTCAGAGAATTGAATTCAACAGATCGAATTCAGCGGATCGACTGCACGTCGGCCCGGCTGAAGCCCTTCTGCTGCAGGCCTTCGTTGAGGCTGAGCTCGTCGGTGACCCGGTCGACGAAGAGCACTCCGTTGAGATGATCCATCTCGTGCTGAATGCAACGCGAGAGCAGCCCGTCGGCCTTGAGGCGCTGCGGCCGGCCCTGCTCATCGCGGTAGGTGACGTCCACCACCGAGGGCCGAACCACGTTGAGGTAGACACCGGGAATGCTGAGGCAGCCCTCCTCGTAGGTCTCGATCGCCGAGCCGAACGAGCGGATCTCCGGATTGATCAGCACCATCGGAGGGGTGGCGGCGTTTTCAGGATCGAGATCGATCACCAGCAACTGCTTATGAATGCCGACCTGGGGTGCCGCCAGACCGATGCCGCTGCTGCTGTACATGCTGCGCAGCATGTCGCGAGCCAGATCGCGCACCGACTCATCGACCTTGCTGATGCGCCGGGCGCTCTGACGCAGCTCCTGGGACCCCAGGGTGCAGATCGTCATCGGGGGCTCGTCGAGAGCGACCTTGGGGACCTGGACCGTGCGGTTGCTCTGCTCAGCGGAGCGAGCCATCTGGGCAAAGCTGCGCGCCACCGGTCCCAACCAATACGTTGGGTGGATTCTAGGGCGGTCCCTCTGGGGCGCTGATGCCGAACCTCCTGAGCGCCCGCGACGCGGTGGGCACGACGCCAGCGATCAAGGAGCCGCGCCTGGTTGGCGACCAGCTCTACTGGCTCGAGCAGCGGCCCCACGAGCGCGGACGCACAACCCTGCTGCGGCGCTCTGCCACCGATCCGCAGGCCGAGCCGTTGGAGCTGACCCCAGCCCCCTGGAACGTGCGCAGCCGCATCCACGAGTACGGCGGTGGCGCCGCAGCCATCGCCGGGCGCGATCTGGTGGTTGTGCACGACGGCGACCGCTGCCTCTGGCACCTCGATCTGGAGGGGCTGACCGCCGCCCCCGGCGCGACGGCGTTCACACGTCTCACCGCCCCGGCCCCCGCCGACCAACCGCGGGCCTTCGGCGGCGGGGTGATCGACCTGCGGCAGCGGCGCTGGCTGGGGGTCATGGAAGCCGGGGGCCGTGACCAGCTGGTGGCGGTGCCGCTGGCGGGTGGCGACGCAGAGCTGCTCCACGCCTGTGCCGATTTCTGCGGCGACGCCGTGCTCAGCCCCAGCGGCCGCCAACTGGCCTGGCTCGAATGGCAGCACCCGGTGATGCCCTGGGAGTGCAACACCCTGTGGCTGGCCGAGGTCAACGACAACGGCAGCCTCAGCACACCCCGCGCTCTGGCCGGGATCGCGGCGGGCCAGCCCCAGACGGCTCTGTTCCAGCCCCTCTGGATCCAGAGCCCCGGTCAGGCCGAGCAGCTGGTGGTGGCCAGCGATGCCCAAGGCTGCTGGAACCTGCAACGGCTTGCTGCCGATGGCCACAGCTGGCAGCCCCTGCTGCCCATGCAGGCCGAGTTCGGCATGCCCCAGTGGGTCTATGGCATGCGCACCGCGGCCTGGGATGGCCAACGGCTGGTGGCGCTCTGCTGCCGCAATGGGGCCTGGGAGCTGGGCGTGGTGGGCTCCGACGAGCAAAGCTCGCCGGCCGATTGGCAGCCCCTGCCCCTGCCGTTCAACGATCTGGCCGGCATCGACGCTGCCGCGGGCCAGGTGGTGGCGGTGGCCAGTGGACCAGGCAGCGCTTCCGGCCTGCTGCAACTCGATCTGGCCAGTCGGCAATGGCACCACACCCCTGCCGGAACCCTGCCCTGCCCGCTGACCGCCGAGCAGATCAGCCGACCCGAACCGCTCTGGTTTGCGGGCCACGGCGACCAGCCCACCCACGCCTGGTACTACCCGCCGAGTGGCGGCGCCAACAGCGAGGCACCGCTGCTGGTCAAGAGCCACAGCGGCCCCACCGCCATGGCCCGCACGGGCCTGAGCCTGGGCATCCAGTACTGGACCAGCCGCGGCTGGGGCGTGGTCGATGTCAACTACGGCGGGTCCAGCGGTTTTGGCCGGGCCTACCGCGAACGGCTCAACGGCCAGTGGGGGGTGGTCGATGTGGCCGACTGCGCCGCCGCCGCCCGCGCCCTGATCGCGGCCGGCAAGGCCCACCCCGGGCGCATCGCCATCGAAGGCGGCAGCGCCGGCGGCTTCACCACGCTGGCCGCCCTCTGTTTCACCGATATGTTCCAGGTGGGGGCCAGCCGCTATGGGGTGGCCGACCTGAGCGCCCTGGCCCGCGAGACCCACCGCTTTGAAGCGGGCTATCTCGAGAACCTGGTGGGCCCCTGGCCCGCCGCCCAAGGCACCTACGAAGCCCGCTCGCCGCTGCAGCATGCCGATCGCATCCGCTGCCCGGTGATCTTTTTTCAGGGGCTCGACGACCGGGTGGTGCCGCCCGAGCAGACCGAGCGGATGGCCGCCGCCCTGGCGGCCAACGGCCTTGCCGTCGAGGTGCACCGCTTCGAGGGCGAGGGCCACGGCTTTCGCAGCAGCGAGAACCAGATCACGGTGCTCGAAGCCACCGAAGCCTTCTTTCGCCGGCATCTGCAGCTGCCATGACCCTCGCGCTCGCCCTGGTTCTTCTGGTGGTCCTGCTGGCGGTGGGCACCCTGCTGGGCCGCGCCCTTGGGGTGCACCAGTGGGGCATCCCGGAGGCCCTGCTGGCCGGCAGTCTGGGCCTGCTGATCGCCCCCGGCGGCGGCCTGATCGCGCTCATTCCCGCCAGGGTGATCGCCATCTGGGACCAGCTGCCGCTGATCCTGCTGACGCTGGTGTTCGGCACCCTGCTGCTGGGCAAACCGCTGCCCAAGATCAACGGTCTGCTGCGGCCCCTGGGGGCCCAGGTGCTGCTGGCCCTCACCCTGGCCTTCGGTCAGTTTGTGGTAGCGGGGCTGGCGGTGCTGCTGGTGCTGGGACCGCTGCTGCACGTGAGCCCGGTGATGGCCTGCCTGATCGAAGTGGCCTACGAGGGCGGCCACGGCTCTGCGGCAGCCATGGGTCCCACCTATGAACGTCTCGGCGTCGAAGGCGGCCAGGCCCTGGGGCTGGCCATGGCCACCGTGGGGCTGCTCACCTCAACGCTGGTGGGCGGTCTGGTGGTGGTGATCGGCCGCGCCCGGGGCTGGCTGATGCCCGCCGCAGCGGCTGGCGAACTGGCCAACCCTGAGCAGACAGGCTCAAACGCAACCAGTCCAGACCCCTTGTCCCCCGAGCCAACACCGACGTGGGCAGCCCGGCTGAGCAGCTGGCTGATCAACCTGGCCCTGGTCGGCATCGCCGTGGCCATCGGTTGCGGCCTCATGGCGTTGCTGCAGCTGGCCGCAGGCCGCATCGGTGGTGGCTTTGCCGTGGTGATCGAGGCGCTGCCGGTGTTTCCGCTGGCGCTGATCGGCTCGTTGCTGGTGCGTCTGGTGCTGGAGCGCTGCGGCGCCGGTGGACTCACCTCGCAGCCGGTGCAGAGCCGCATCGGCACCCTGTCGGCCGACCTGCTGATCGTGGCCGCCACGGCCTGCCTCGATCTGAGCCTGTTGGCCCGCGACTGGCTGCCGCTCACGGTGCTGGCGGTGGTGGGGCTGGTCTGGAACCTGGCGGTGGTGCTGCTGCTGGCGAGCCGCAGCCTGCCGGCACCGTGGTTTGAGCGGGGCATCCTCGAGTTTGGCCAGGCCACCGGCGTGGCCGCCAGCGGCCTGCTGCTGCTGGCGATGGCCGACCCCGGCGACCGCAGCGATGCCCTCACGCCGTTTTCGATCAAGCAACTGCTGCTGCAGCCCCTGCTGGCCGGCGGGGTGATCACCGTCATGGCCCCCCTGGCGATCGCCGGCTGGGGCTTGCCGGTGTGGACCGGCCTCTGTCTGGGGCTGACGCTGCTGTGGATCGTGCTGGCGCTGCTGCTGGCCCGCGCAGGCACCCCTCAGGTCGCGCCGTAGAGCAGGGTCGCGAACTGGTGCTGCACCGCTGCCATCTGCTCAGGGCTGAGCAGCGGCGGCTCACCCAGGGCCAGGGCCTGCAGGTACATGCGCGCCAGGGTCTCGACTTCGATCGCCAGGCGCAGGGCCTGCTGCAGGCTGGCGCCCACGCAGACCTGGCCGTGGTGGGCCAGCAGGGCGGCCTGGCGCCCCTGCAAAGCAGCCAGCGCCCCATCCGAAAAGGCCTGGGTGCCGAACAGGTCGTACGGGGCGCAACGCAGATCGCTGCCGCCGGCGATGGCCACCATGTAGTGAAACGGCGGAATGCCGCGGCCATGGCAGGCCAGGGCTGTGGCACTGGTGGAATGGCAATGCACCACGGCCATGGCCTCGGGCCGGCTGCGCAAGATGTCGGCATGCAGGCGCCATTCCGACGATGGACGCCGCTGACCCTCGATCAACGGATTGCCCTGCAGATCAAGCGCCACCAGATCCTCGGGCCCCATCTGCTCATAGGGCAGCGACGTGGGCGTGATCAGCAGACCGCCGTCGCTGCGGGCCGACACATTGCCCGAGGTGCCCTGGTTGATGCCGCTGGCGTTGAGCCCGCGGGCAGCCTCAACGACCTGCCTGCGCAGGGCCTGCTCATCCACGGGAGATCATGCTCCTGCCAGACCCGAGCCTAGAAGCCATGCGCGCCGTCGGCCTGCGCCACCACTTGCCGATCAGCGATCGGCAGGCGCTGCTCGATCTGGAGCTGCCCATCCCTGAGCTGCGGCCCCACGACCTGCTGGTGCGGGTGGAGGCGATCGGGGTCAACCCGGTCGACACCAAGCT
>JBBASJ010000035.1:20605-24606 GCA_040399325.1 Prochlorococcaceae cyanobacterium | reverse complement strand
CAGGTATTGGTCGCTCTGGCGCTGCCACAGCAGCCGGCAGCTGCCGCTCTGGCGCCGTCGCAGGGAGCTGAGCAGGTGCAGCGGTTCAAGCGGCTGGTCGAGCAGCAGCTCCTGCCGCACCGCCAACACCAGTTTCTGCAGCTCTCCGCTCTGCACCAGTTCCAGGGCCCGCTCGGCGCCTTGGAGATAGGCCGGGCCCCAGTCGTTGCAGCGACGCACGCTCGGCAGGCCAGGACGCTCTTCGCTGCTGGCAACGGCGCTGCTGGCACCTGCGCTGTGAGCACTGGCGCTGCTGGCATGGTGCTCGAGCGCTCTGGCCTGTTCCCAGAGTTCTTCAGCCAGGCTGCGGGGGGTCACCCCAGCGCCAAGGGGCCGCTGCAGCCGCAGCCAGCAGTGCTGACCATGGCGGCTGAGCTGCCACTGGGGCAGCACGGCCTGGACCCCCGGCACCGCACCGGCGTCGGCCTGCCCGGCCGCATCAAAGAAGGCAAAGGCCAGCAGCACCCGTGGCCGGGCCATGGCGGGCACACCCCCCGGACTGGCCAGCCGTCCGAGGGCCAGGCTGGCGAACCGCTGGGCCAGTTCGAACCGCCTGGGGCCGCTGAGCTCAAGGCTCTGGCAGCGGCCGGCGGCAGCCACACACAGCCCCGGAGCCCCATCCCAGAGAAAGCGGAACCCATCCCTGGCGCCGAGCAGCGGCAGCAGGGGCAGGGGGTCGAGCTGTGCCAACGGCAAGGCCAGGCTCAGCACCCCGTCCTCATCGAGGTGGCGTGCGCTGGCGCTGGCGGCGGCCAGCAGATCGGCAAAGCGGGACAGCACGCCGGGGCCTGGGCTGGCAACAGGGCTGCTCAAATGTATGGGCCCCAGAGCAGTTGCTGATCGCCTGAGCCATGGCTGAGCCCGAGGTCGTCGCAAGCCGTTACGCCCCGCAGCGGCGCCAGCTGTGGAAGGCGGCGATCAAGTGGCCGATGTACTCGGTTGCGGTGATGCCGGTGCTGCTGGCGGCCGGTTGGTGGCTGGGCCGTTCCGGTCAGGTGCGCTGGGGGTCTCTGCTGGTGTTTGTGTTGGCGGCGGTGCTGCTGCTGGCCTGGGAGAACCTCAGCAATGATGTGTTTGATCACGACACCGGTATCGACGCGGCCGGCAAGCCCCACTCGGTCGTTCAGCTGACCGGTCGGCGCAGCCGGGTGGCAGGGTGGGCCAATGGCGCCCTGGTGCTGGGTCTGGCCTTGATGGGCGCTGTCGCCTGGCTGAGCAGTGGGGCCGTGCTGGCCCTGGTGTTGCTCTGCTGCGGCATCGGGTATGTGTACCAGGGACCGCCCTTTCGCCTGGGGTACCACGGTCTGGGTGAACCCCTGTGCTGGTTGGCCTTTGGCCCCGTGGCCACCGCGGCTGCTCTGCTGGCCCTGAGCCCGGCACCGGCGGCCGTGCCCTGGTCAGCGGCGCTGCAGCTGGGCAGCGGCCCGGCTCTGGCCACCACACTGGTGCTGTTCTGTTCCCACTTTCACCAGGTGGCCGACGATGCTGCCCATGGCAAACGCTCGCCGGTGGTGCGGTTGGGCACGGTGGCCGCCGCGGGCCTGATCCCCTGGTTTGTGGCCCTGACCCTGGCGCTCGAGCTGCTCCCGGTGCTGCAGGGACAGTGGCCGCCCACCGCACTGCTGGCCTGGCTGGGCCTGCCGCCGGCCCTGGCGTTGGTGCGCCTGCTCGGGAGGTATCACGACGAACCCAGCCGTATCGCCGGCAGCAAGTTTCTGGCCCTCAAATTTCAGGGCGTCAATGGCCTGGGCTTGGCGGCGGGCCTGGCCCTGGGGCACTGGCTCTGAATGGTGGCGCCAGGCCTGCAGTTGCGCTGGCGCCCATTTGCCCTGGCGCTGCCCCGGCCCTTGCAAACGGCCCGGGCAACCCTGACCCACAAGCGGGGCTGGTTGCTGCAGTTGCGCAGCGCCAGCGGTGGCCTGGGCTGGGGTGAGGCCGCCAGCCTGGAGCCCGATCCCGCCCTGGAGCAGGTGATCAAGGCCCTGGGACCCGAGCCCGAGCGCTGTGCCCTGGAGGCCGACCTGGCGGCCGGCCGGCTGCCGGGCCCCGTGGCCTTCGCCCTGGGTGCCGCCCTGGCCGAAGCCGATGGGCTGCTGAAATCCGGTTGGTTGGCGCCACCGCCCTCGGCCCAGCTGTTGCCTGCCGGGCCCGATGCTTTGGCAGCTCTTGAGGCGGCTCTTGAGGCAGCCCTTGAGGCGGCTCAGCTGCCTGCAGGCCCCCTTGGCGGGACGGGACCCAGCTTCAAGTGGAAGGTCGCGGTCCACAGCGACAGCGAGGAGCGGGCCCTGCTCGAGCAGCTGCTGGCGCGCCTGCCGGCAGCGGCCCGCCTGCGGCTCGATGCCAATGGTCGCTGGGACCGGGCCACGGCGACGGCCTGGGCCGATCGTTTGACGGATGAGTCCCGGCTGCAGTGGCTCGAGCAGCCCCTGGACCCGGCCGACCAGGCGGGTCTTGAAGCCCTCGCGGCCCGACTCCCCGTTGCCCTCGACGAGTCGCTGTCTGCTTCTCCGCCCCTGCGCCAGAGCTGGCCGGGATGGCAGGTGCGGCGACCCAGCCAGGACGGCGACCCCAGGCCGCTGATGGCCGAGCTCACAGCCCGCCGCCCCCGGCTGATGCTGAGCACGGCCTTTGAGACCGGTATCGGCCTGCGCTGGCTGTACCACCTGGCCGCCCTGCAGGCGCTCGGGCCGACGCCGGCGGCTCCCGGCCTGGCCCCGGGGTGGCAACTGGGGGGGGGCTGGGCCAGCGCCGATCCCTGGCAGGTCTGGGAGGCAGCGGCATGAGGTTGCCGCAGCTTGAGCAGGCCTGGGCGGCGGGGCGCCTGGTCCCCCTGGCAGGCCCAGGTGAGACCGCCCCAGTGGTGCCGGCGAGCCTCGAGCAGCAGCTCGGTCCTGGCGTGATCGTGGGCAGCGGCGGCTCCATGGGCGGGCGCCGCTGGTGCGTGCAGCCCTTGGCCCACCTGCAGGAGTCAGCGGCGGCGACCGGACGCTGGCTCGCTGCGCAGGGTTTCGATCCGGCGGCCTGCCTGCACCTCAACCCGCTGCCCCCGCACCACGTCAGCGGCCTGTTGCCGTGGGTGCGCAGCCGCCAGTGGGGGGCGCAGCATCGCACCCTGGCTCCCGCCTTGATGCGCGATCCGGTGGCGCTGGCAGAGGCTCTGCCAACGGCCGAGTTGGTGCGCCAGGGATCCGTGTTGCTGTCCCTGGTGCCCACCCAGCTGGGCCGGTTGCTTGCCGACCCCGCCGGGGTGGCCTGGCTGCAGCAGGTGGCGCTCATCTGGGTGGGGGGTGCCCCGTTGTCGCCGGAGCTGGCGGCCATGGCCCGTCAGTTGCGCCTGCCCCTGGCCCCCTGCTATGGGGCCACCGAAACCGCCGCCATGGTGTGCGCCCTGACGCCCATGCGTTTTCTGGCAGGAGAGCTGGGGTGCGGGGCTCCACTCGATGGTGTGCGCCTGCGGGTCGAGGCGCCCAGCGGCGCCCTGGCGATCGCCACAGCCCGACTCAGCCCCGGCTGGTTGGAGCAGGGCGCCCTGGTGCCATTGCCGCGCACCGCCGACGGCTGGTGGCTCAGTGGTGATGCCGCCCGGTTCAGCGATCAGGGTCTGCAGGTCCTGGGCCGTCTCGACGCTGCGATCCACAGCGGCGGCGAGACGGTGTTTCCCGAGCAGGTGGAGCAGCGGCTCGTGGCACTGATCGAGGCTGCGGCCCTGCCGGTGGCGGCATTGCTGCTGGTTGCCGAGAGCGATCCTCTCTGGGGCGCGCGGCTTGTGGCTCTGGTGCGCCTGCAGGCCGATTCTGCCTGTGAGCCTGTTTTGGCTGGTCTGAACCAGCTGGCGCAGCAGCTGCCCCCGGCCCATCGGCCAGTGCGTTGGCAGGTGTGCGCTTCCCTTGAGACCACGATGGCCGGCAAGTGGCAGCGCCAGCGCTGGCAGCAGTGGCTTGCAGGCCAACTTCCGGGCCAGC
>JBBASJ010000035.1:12053-20505 GCA_040399325.1 Prochlorococcaceae cyanobacterium | reverse complement strand
GCCCCGGCATGCAATCGGCCCGCCAAGGATCTGATCGGGGCCTGCTGCTGGTTGGCCCGCATTCCTGCGGCGCATGCGTCCATGCCTGCCCATGCTCGTTTGGTTCAGAGCGGCTGGATGCCGCCGGCGAGGCTGGATGCCTCGAGCCAGCGCTGAATGGCAGCGGGCAGGAGGCAGCGCTGACGGCTGTGACTGTCGATCGCCAGGTGGCGGGTGAGGCCACTGGCGACGGGTTGGCCACCGCTGCTGAAGCCATAGCTGACCTCAAAGCTGCCTGGATCGAGGCGCCGTGGCGTCAGCTTGATCGCCAGCGGGTCACCGCACACCAGAGGGCGGCGAAAGTCGGCGTTGCAGTGCACGATCGGCAGGGCCACCGGCGCCTTGGCCGTTGGGCTCGCCATCGCGCCCCACGCGGGTGTTGGAAAGATCTCGGCAGGCAGCAGGCCGAAACGCTCGAGGCTTTCCTCGTAGGCCTCGTGGCACCAGGTGAGCAACCGGGCGAAGTGCATCACCCCCGCGGCATCGGTGTCGCCGAAGCGAACCGTGCGGCACAGCAGCAGCCAGTCGTCAGGGTGCATCGGGGCAGGGCATCAGCCGGGTTGTGCCGTCCTGGGGCGGCTGTCACGATGCCAGCCAGTCTGTGCCACCCAGCCATGGCCGCACCTCTGGCCTATGAACAGCCCACGATCAACAAGGCCTGGGAAGCCTTTCTGGCCCACGTGCCCACAATTCTGCTGATCTGGATCGTCACAGCGGTGCTGGCGGGCCTGGGGGCAGCACTCACCTGGGTGATTGTGTTGATCGGTGTGGGTGCGGCCGGTGTCGGTGGCGGTCTGGCAGGCGACACGGCGGTCACGGCGGCGTCGGCCCTGGGGCAGCTGGCTCAGCTGCCGTTCTCGGTTCTGTCGAGCCTGGTGGGGGTGTTGTTCATCGCCGTGCCAGCCCTGCACTACGCCAGCGGGGAGACGATCACAGTGCAGGCAGCCTTTGCCGCACTGCTGCGGCGCCCCATGCGTTATTTGCTGGCGGGCATTGTGTTCACGCTGGTGATGTCCATTGGCTTTGTGCTGTGCATCGTGCCGGGTCTGGTTGTGGCGTTGGTGATGCCGATCTACGTGAACCGCATCTTTCTGACCGATCTGTCGATTCCTGAGGCCTTTGCCGCTTCGTTCCGGGCCGTGTATCGCTCAGCCAACGGCCCTGATTTTCTTGGCATTGAAATCCTTGCCTGGGTGCTGGTTGTGGTGGTGTCGGTGTGCACCTGTGGCCTGGGTGCCCTGCTGGCGGTGCCGGTGAGCAGTTTCTATCTGCAGAACCTGGCTTATCACAAGGGTCTGGTGAGCTGATCCCCTGACTGCCAGCGCTCAGCTGGCTGCGTTCAGCTGGTTGGAAATCCTGGGAAACCCTGGACCCCAAGGGCAAAGCTGAGCCATAGCCGCAGCAGCCAGTAGGCCATCAGGGCCAGTGCCGCAGCGCCCAGGGGCCAGGCCGGCAGGCTGCAGGGCACCAGCCGCCTCTGGCGGATCGCCGTCAGCGACCAGCCCAGCAGGGTGACGGCCACCACAGGTCCAAAGGCATGCCACTGCACGGAGGCCGGCAGATCACCGATCAGGGCTGCGCTGGTGGCCCGCGTCAAAAAACAGGTGGGGCAGGGAATCCCTGTGAGGGCGCGCAGGGGGCAGGGCCAGCCCGGCAGGTCGGGGTGCAGCCCCTTGAGCCATAGACATCCGGTGAGCGCGGCGGGCAGGGTCCATCCTGCGTGCTGCAGTCGGTTCGCCAGGCTGCTGCGCAGGCTGTTCAGCGGGCGATGGCGGTGGTGACCCGGCACCTGGGGCAGCCAGTCGTCAACGGTCGACCGAGCCCATGATGACGTCGATCGAGCCGAGGATCGCCATGATGTCGGCCACCTTGTTGCCCTTGAGGATGTGGGGCAGGATCTGCAGGTTGTTCTGATCGGCGGCGCGGATCTTGAAACGCCAGGGGGTCACATCGTCGTTGCCCTGGATGAACACGCCGATCTCGCCCTTGCCTGATTCGAGCCGGGTGTAGAGCTCGCCCGAGGGAATTTTGAAGGTGGGCGCCACCTTCTTGGCCACGTACTGGTAGTCGAAGCCGGCAAACTCGCTGCCCTTGCCCTCGGCCAGGCGCCGGGCTTCGAGGTTTTCGGTGGGGCCGCCGGGGATCATGGCGCAGGCCTGGCGCAGGATCTTGAGCGACTCGCGCATCTCCTGCACACGCACCCGGTAGCGGGCATAACAGTCACCCTCGTTCTCCCAGACGACGTTCCAGTCGAAGTCGTCGTAGCACTCGTAGTGGTCGACTTTGCGCAGGTCCCAGGGCACCCCTGAGGCGCGCAGCATCGGGCCCGAGAGGCTCCAGTTGATCGCCTGCTCGCGGCTGATGGTGCCCAGGCCCTCGATGCGCCGGCGAAAGATCGGATTGTTGGTGATCAGCTTCTCGTATTCGTCGATCTTGGGTCCGAACCAATCGCAGAAATCAAGGCACTTCTCAAGCCAGCCGTAGGGCAGATCGGCCGCCACGCCGCCGATCCTGAAGTAGTTGTTGTTGATCAGGCGCTGGCCGGTGGCCGCCTCCCACAGGTCGTAGATCATCTCCCGTTCGCGGAAGATGTAGAAGAACGGCGTCTGGGCACCCACGTCGGCCAGAAAGGGGCCAAGCCACAGCAGATGGTTGGCGATGCGGTTCAGCTCCAGCATCAGCACCCTGATGTAGCTGGCGCGCTTGGGGACGGGCACATTGGCCAGCCGCTCGGGGGCGTTGACCACGATCGCCTCGTAAAACATGCCCGCCGCGTAATCCATGCGGCTCACATAGGGCACGAACATGATGTTCGTCCGGTTTTCGGCGATCTTCTCCATGCCGCGGTGGAGGTAGCCGATCACCGGCTCACAATCCACCACGTCTTCGCCGTCGAGCGTCACCACCAGCCGCAACACCCCATGCATCGAGGGGTGATGGGGGCCGAAATTGACCACCATCGGCTCCGTGCGGGTCTCGAGCTGGGTCATGACAGCCGCAACGGCAGTGATCGCGGGGCCATCCTAAGGAAACCGGGCGTCAGTTCAGTCACCGCTCCGCGGGGGCCGAGGATGGTCCCAGGGCGAGCGCGCTGCCATGGCTCTGGACTTTGACCATGTGCCGGTGCTGGCCGATGCCGTGCTGGCGGCCTTTGCCGAGCTGCCGTCAGGTGGGGTGCTGCTGGATTGCACCCTCGGCGGCGGCGGTCACAGTGGCCTGCTGCTGGCGGCCCACCCCGGTTTGCGCCTGATCGGGCTGGACCAGGACCCGAGCGCTCGCGCCGCCGCCGCCGAGGCTCTCGCTCCGTTTGCCGATCGCGTCCAGATCGTGGCAACCAACTTTGCTGCGTTTGTGCCCAGCGAGCCGGTGAGCGCGGTGCTGGCCGATCTGGGGGTCAGCAGCCCCCAGCTCGATGTGCCCGTCCGCGGCTTCAGCTTTCGGCTCGACGGTCCGCTCGACATGCGCATGAACCCTCTGGCCGGCGAGACGGCCGGGGCCCTGATCGATCGGCTTGATGAGACCGCGCTGGCGGACCTCATCTATGGCTACGGCGAGGAGCGGCTGTCGCGCCGCATCGCCCGCCGCATCCACGAGCAGGGGCCCTGGGTGGGCAAAACCACCGCCGAGCTGGCCTATCTGATCGCCGGTTGCTACCCGCCGGCAGCCCGGCGCGGCCGCATCCATCCGGCGACACGCACCTTTCAGGCGCTGCGCATCGCGGTCAATGACGAGCTGGGGGTGCTCGATCGCCTGTTGGCCGCGGCCCCCGACTGGTTGCTGCCGGGGGGGCTGTTCGGGGTGATCAGCTTTCATTCGCTCGAGGACCGGCGCGTCAAGACCGCGTTTCTGCGCGACGAACGGCTTGAGCGGGTCACCCGCAAGGCGGTGCAGGCCAGCGACGACGAGATCGCGGCCAATCCCCGCGCCCGCAGCGCCCGCTGGCGGGTGGCCAGGCGGCGGGGGTGACGCAGGTGCGCCGTCGCTGGTTTGTGGCTCAGGGTCTTGCCGCTTCGGCAGCCGTGCTGGGGTTGGGGCGGCTGAACTCGGGTCCGGATCGTTCGGTCATGGCCGGCGGGTTCGAGGTGTTGGTGATCGGAGCGGGTTTGGCGGGGCTGGCTTGCGCGCAGCGGTTGATTGCGGCTGGGTGCAGGGTTGTGGTGCTGGAGGCGCGCCAGCGCCTGGGCGGGCGCATCTGGACCGATCGCCGCCAGGGTTGGCCCATTGAGCTGGGGGCCTCGTGGCTGCACGGTCTGGCGAGCAACCCGTTGGTCGATCTGGTCGAGCGCCAGCTGAAGCTGCCGCTCCTGCCGACCGATGACCGCAGCCGGATCACCATCGGCCCCGATGGCCAGCCCTGGACCGCCGGGCGCAGTGCCAGCGCCGACGCCTGGCTGGCCGCGGCCATGGCCCGTGCCGAAGCCCAGGGCCGTGCGGATCAACCGCTGCGCCAATGGCTTCCAACCCAGCTCAGTGGGGATCAGCGCTTTGTGCTGAGCGTTGATGTGGAACACGAGCTGGGTGCCGATCTCCACGCGATCGCTGCCGATGCCCCCTGGGGCGATGGCCAGGAGCTGCTGGGTGGCGATGCGCTGGTGCCGGCCGGTCTCGATCGGCTGGTGGCCCATCTGGCGCAGGGTGTCGACATCCGGCTGGGTCAGGAGGTGCGGCAGATCAGCAACCGTCCCGATGGCGTGACGGTCACCACCGCCGGCGGTCAGGCGTTCCAGGCCCAGCGGCTCTGCTGCACCGTCCCTCTTGGGGTGTTGCAGCGGGGTGCGATCCGCTTTGAGCCCCCACTCCCCAAGGCCAAGGCGCAGGCGATCGCGCAGCTGGGCATGGGCGTGCTCGACAAGATCGTGCTGCTCTTCGGCGAGCGCTTCTGGGGGCCGCAGACCTGGATTCGCAACAACAGCAACGAGCCCGGTCTCTGGGCCGAGTGGGTTGACCTGAGCGCGGTGATCGGTCGTCCGGCGCTGATGGGCTTCAATGCCGCGGGCGTGGCACGCGACTGGGCCCGCAGGTCTGACGATGGGATCGTCGCCTCAGCCCTGGCCCAGCTCAGACGCTGCTACCCCCAGGCGACCATTGCCGCACCGCTGGAGGTATGGCTGACCCGTTGGGGCGACGACCCCTATGCGTTCGGGAGCTATTCCTTCCCGGCGGTTGGTCCGGTACCGGCGACGGCGCTGCGCCAGGAGCTGGGACGCCGTTGGTGGTCGCTCGTGTTGGCTGGCGAAGCGACCAGTACGGCATGTCCCGCCACCCTGCAAGGGGCCTATCTCTCGGGGCGAGCAGCTGCTGAACGGTTGCTGGCCTGATCGAGGGCATCGCTCATCGCCGCTAACGCCTGTTCGATCTGCTCGCAGGTGGTGCCCCGCCCCAGGCCAAAGCGGACCGTGGCCGCAGCCTCGGCCCGCGAACGCCCCAGCGCCGCCAGCACGTGTGACGGCGAGCCCTGGCTGCAGGCCGATCCGCTGCTCACGGCGATCCGGCGGCGCAGCAGCTGGTGCAGGCGGGTGCCATCGACCCCAGCCACGGTCACATTGAGGTTGTGGGGCAGGCGCCGGGGGCCTGGCGGCGGGCCGTTGAGGGTGATGCCACCCAGGGCCTGCAGCCCCGTCCATAGCCGATCGCGCAGAGCCTCCAGCCGCAGGGCCCGCGCCTGGTGGTCGGCCAGGGCCAGCTCCAGCGCCGCCGCCAGCCCCACGACCAGCGGCACCGGCAGGGTGCCGGGCCGCAGGCCCTCCTGCTGGCCGCCGCCGTGCAGCTGGGGTGCCAGGTGCACCCCCGGGCCCGCCACCAGGGCACCGATGCCCTTGGGCCCATAGAACTTGTGGCCGCTGAGGCTGAGCAGGTCGATGCCCAGGGCCTCCATCGGCAGGGGACTGTGGCCCACCGCCTGGGCAGCGTCGACATGCAGCAGGGCACCGGCGCCGTGCACCAGCGGCGCCAGCGCCGCCAGGGGGGCGATGGCGCCGATCTCGTTGTTGGCGGCCATGACGCTGACGGCCAGCACCGGTCCGCCCTGCCCGGGGTCGAGGGCCGCCTCCAGTACCGCGGGGTCGAGCAGCCCCTGGGCATCGACCGGCAGCAGCGTCAGGCCAAAGCCATGGCGCTCGAGGTAGCGCAGCACATCGAGCACGGCATGGTGCTCACTCACCACGCTCACCAGACGGCGCCGCGGGTTGCCGGCGGTCAGGGCCGCCTCGGCCACGCCCTTGAGCGCCAGGTTGTTGGCTTCGGTGGCACCGCTGGTGAACACCACCGTGCTGGCGGTGGCGGCGCCCAGCCCCCGGCGCACAACGTCAGCGGCCCGCTCGACGGCGGCGGCGGCCTCCAGGGCCGGGCGGTAGACGCGGCTGGCGGGGTTGGCGAACTGCGCGCTCCACCACGGCGCCATCGCCGCCACCACGGCCGGGTCGCAGGGGGTGGTGGCGTGGTGGTCGAGGTAGGCCAGCATGGGGGCCATGCTGACAAGCCTCGCCAAGCTCTGCTGCGTTGCCCTGGCCCTGGCCCCGGGCGCTGTTCTGGCCCAGGCAGGGCTGATGGAATCACCCGAGCGCGCGCGGCCTGCCGGCATGGTGCTGCTCAGCGAGCGCGTGGTGGGTGGCGGCAAACAGGCCACCGGGGTTTATCAGATCGAGCGTGATCCGGCCTTGCCCGATGTGCGCCGGGTCAAGGTCTGGCTGGAGCTGCCCAATGACCTGCAGGTGCGCAACGAGACGATCCGCTGCAGCCCCACGGCTCCGATGCGGGTCACCAACGACGGCCGCGATCTGATCGTGCGCCAGCTCAACCCGGGCGGCCAGATCAACCCCAGCAACCGGCTGGACCATCTGATCTGGTGGGCGGTCTGTTTTCCCGAGCTGGCGGCCCAGGACCCCGCAGGGCTGGGCCCCCGCGCCCGTCGCCTGGGCTACGGCGGCCACCTGCAGGAATCCGAACAGCGTTTCCCGTCGCCAGGCCGCTGAAGCTGCCCTTGAATGCCCCCCTTGAGCGCTGACCATGAGCACCGACACTGCTGCCCCTGAACCGAGCGCCAGCGACACGCCGATCCGGCTGCTGCTGGTCGACGACGAACCCGGTCTGCGCACGGCCGTCAAGGCCTATCTCGACGACGAGGGCTTTGCCGTCACCACCGCCAACGACGGCGAGCAGGGCTGGCAGGTGGCCCAGGACCTTCTGCCCGATGTGGTGATCACCGACGTGATGATGCCCCGCTGCGATGGCTATGGCCTGCTGCAGAAGCTGCGGGCCGACGAGCGTCTGGGCGGCACCCCGGTGATCTTTCTGACCGCCAAGGGCATGACCGCCGACCGCATCGCCGGCTTCCAGGCGGGCTGCGACGACTACATCTCCAAGCCGTTCGACCCCGACGAGCTGGTGGCCCGGGTGCGCAATGTGGTGCGCCGCCAGGAACGGCTGCTGGCTGAGGCGGCCCGCTTCGCCGATGCCGACATCGGTTCGATGGCCCGCCAGATCTCCGAGATCCGCACCCTGCTGGCCAGCGGCGGCACCAAGAAGGCCGCCACCCCGGCCGAGCACAGCTTCACCCCCCGCGAGGCCTCGGTGCTGCAGCTGGTGGCCGAGGGGTTGATGAACAAGGAGATCGCCCGCCGGCTCGAGACCTCGATCCGCAATGTTGAAAAGTACGTGAGCCGCCTGTTCATCAAGACCGGCACGGCCAGCCGCACCGAACTGGTGCGCTACGCCCTCGAGCACGCCCTGGTTGATTGAGCCCGGTGGCTGAGCTGCCACCGGGCTGGTTGCCGGCCGCGTTCAACGGCGGCCATGCCTATCGCGACAGGGTCGGTGCTGCGGCTGCCAGCACCGCTGGCTTTTATGCCGAGCGGTATGCGCACTCGGATCCAGTGGTGTGGCGTGCGCGGCTCGCCGCCGGTGAGATCTGGCGCAACGGCCAGCAGCTCTGGGGCGATGGGACTCTCGCAGCCGGCGATCGGCTGGTCTGGCATCGCCCCCCCTGGCAGGAGGCCGCCGTGCCGGTGCTGCCAGGCCCCCTGTTCGACGACGGCGACCTGGTGGTGTTCAACAAACCCAGTGGTCTGCCGGTGCTGCCCGCGGGCGGCTTTGTGCGCCATACCGTGCTGGGCCAGCTTGAGGCCCAGGTACAGGCAGGAGAGCTCGATGCCGTCTCAGGCCTCCCCAGGCCGGTGCATCGCCTGGGGCGTTACACATCGGGAGTGTTGGTGTGCGCTCGCACCCGCGACGCCCGCGCCTGGCTGAGTGCCCAGCTGCGCAAGAGCACGGCTGCAGCTGATTCAGCGCCTGAGCCCGAGGCTTCAGATCCTGCTGCAGTCACCGCTGCGGTACCGCTTGAAAAACACGCCAGACATCTGGCGTGTTTTCTCAGAGGCTGCACCAAGGTGTACCGGGCCCTGCTGAGCCCGCCTCA
>JBBASJ010000035.1:0-11953 GCA_040399325.1 Prochlorococcaceae cyanobacterium | reverse complement strand
CGTGTTTTCTCAGAGGCTGCACCAAGGTGTACCGGGCCCTGCTGAGCCCGCCTCACCCCGGTTCGCCCTTGCTGGCGCTCGCCGTTGGCGGCACGCTGCCGCTCGACACGCCCATTGGCCGACGGCCCCATCGGCGCCTGGGCCGTCTCTGGTGCGCGGCGTTGCCTGCTGATCCCGCGGCATTGCCGGCCCAGAGCGTGCTGACCCTGCTCGCGATCCGCCCTCATGCCTGGTTGGTGCAGGTGGCGATCGCCACGGGCCGGCCCCACCAGATCCGCATTCATGCGGCCGCCGCCGGAGCGCCGCTGCTGGGTGATTCGCTGTACCTGCCGGGTGGCCTGGCCCGGGGCGAGGCCCTGCCGGGCGATGGCGGCTACCACCTGCACGCCCACCGGATCGGCCTCACCACGCTTCAGGGCCAGCGGCTGGTGTTGGAAGCACCGCTGCCCCCAGCCTTGGAGGTCGTTGTTGACCATGACCCAGCCCACTGAGGCGGTGGCGATCTGGCTGCAGCCCCGGGGCAGCCGCGACCAGGTGGTGGGCCTGCGCGACGACGCCACCCCGGGGCAGCCGGCCATCGTGATCAAGCTGCAGGCGCCACCGGTCGATGGGGCCGCCAATGCCGCGCTGCTGCGTTTGGTGGCTGAACGTCTTGGGGTCCCGCTCAGTGCTGTGCAGTTGCTGCGGGGCCACGCCAGCCGCCGCAAGCAGATCGCCGTCGATGGCTGGACGGCAGCCGCGGTGCGCGAGGCCCTGCTGGCTGATCAGCCCCGCTCGAAGGCGATCAAGCGCGAAAAGTAAAAGGGCGCCTTGTTGAGGCTGCGGCGCACCGGTTTGAAGCCGCAGGCGGCGGCGGCGGCCACGATGCCCGCTTCGCGCAGGGTGTAGGCGCGGGTGGTCTTGCTGGGCCCCGGGAACAGCTGGCCGATGCCCTTGAGCAGGGCCAGTAGCGGCGTGTAGGGGGCAAAGCTGACGATCAGGTGCTGCTCGGCCAGGCCGGCCAGGTGGCGCACCATTTCTTCGGCGGCGGCCTGGGGGTAATGGATGAACACGTCCAGGCAGATGACCGTGTCGTAGCGGCCCTGCAGGCTCTCGAGATCCGAGGCTGTGAAGCTGAGACGCTCGCCGGGGATCCCGGCCTCGCCAGCGCGGCGTGCGGCCTCGGCCACCATCGCCTCCGACAGGTCGCTGGCTGCGATCGAACCCGCACCCAGCTGGGCCAGGGGCAGGCTCAGGCTGCCCACCCCGCAGCCGGCGTCGCAGAAGCTGCGGCTCTCCAGGTTGCCCTGCTCGCCGAGCCAGGCCAGCACGTTGTCGACCGTCTTCTGGTGCCCGATGCGAATGTTGCGCTGCACCCGGTTGACCTCGGGGCTGTCGCTGTAGATGCGGTTCCAGCGGTCGAAGCCGGTGGTCTCGAAGTACCCCTTGACTTCGTTTTTCTCGGCTGCCTTGGCGCTCTCGAGAGCGGAGTCGGTTGGTGTGAGCACGTCGGAGCTGGGCATGACAGTGCAGCGAGACGGCCAGGGAAGGCCGGTTCAGAACTGGGGCGGAACCTAGCGTGCCTCGCTGGGCTGCCACTGCAGACCATCGGCGCCCTGGTGCCAGCGCAGGGTGGCCGCCAGCGGCCGGCCCAGCAGCAGCTGGCACACGTCGCGTCGGTCGCCCAGTACCCGCCGGGGCAGCACCGTGGCCGCGGCGATGGCCGTGCCCGGGTCGCCGCTCCAGCGGGCCAGGCGCCGCACCCCTTCGAGCAGCGGCAGGGTCACGCCCGCCAGGGTGCCGTCGGCCAGGCGGCAGCTGCCATCGGCCACGATCAGCAGCCGCTCGTCCCAGCGGTGCTGGCCTTCGCCCAGGCCGTAGGGGGCCAGGGCGTCGCTGACCAACACCACCTGCTCGGGTGCCAGGCGCTGCAGCAGCACCGCCATCGAGGGGGCCACGTGCACGCCGTCGGCGATCAACCCCAGGGCCACAGTGCCCCGCAGCAGGGCGGCGGCCACGGGGCCGGGGGCGCGGTGGTGCAGTCCCGGCATGGCATTGAAGCTGTGGGTGAGCATGCCCACGCCGGCTTCAAAGGCGTCTTTGGCCTGGGCTTCATCGGCGGCGCTGTGGCCCAGGCTCACCACCACGCCCAGGTTGCGCAGTTCGGCGATCACGGCGGCCGCACCCTCGAGCTCGGGTGCCAGGGTCACCAGGGCGATGTCGGCATCGGGGCCGCCCGCAAAGCCGGCGATGCGCTCGGCCAGGGCCGCCAGGCTTGGGGCGGCCAGGTGCTGCTCGGGGTGGGCGCCGCGGCGCTCGCGGGCCAGAAACGGCCCCTCCAGGTGGGCACCCAGCAGTCTGCAGCGGCCCGATGCTGCGGTGCCGGCCGGGTCGTGGCGGGCCTGCTGCAGCACCGCGAGCGCCTGGCGCAGGGGCTCGACGCCGCAGGTCACCAGGGTGGGGCAGATCGCTTCGACCCCGTCGCGCCACAGCAGCGCCTGCAGCTCGGCGAGCCGCGGCAGGTCGGCCTCGCTCAGTTCGGGAAAGGCCAAGCCAAGGCCGCCGTTGATCTGCAGGTCGACGCCCATGGGGCTCAGCCAGTCACCGTTCCAGTCGTCACCGGCGGCAGCGGCGCCCGGGGCGATCGGCGCGATGCAGCTGATCACGGGTCCCTGGCCCCCGCGACCAGCCTCAAGACCGATGCGCCAGCGCTGATCAGAAAGCGGCAGGCGAACGCCGCTGAGCCATTGCATGACAGACACGAGACAATGACGCTGTTGCCGCCTCAATAGTCTTGCCGGGATCGCGCCCGTTGACCGTTTCTGCAGCAACTGCGCCGCAGCCCACCCCCTGCCCACCGGTGGCGGTGATCATGGGCAGCGATTCAGACCTGCCGACCATGCAGCCGGCGGTACAGATCCTCGAGAGCCTGGGTGTGGCGGCTGAGGTGCGGGTGCTCTCGGCCCACCGCACACCCTTGGAGATGGTCGCCTTTGCCCAGCAGGCCGCCGGCCGCGGTCTCAAGGTGATCATCGCCGGCGCCGGTGGCGCCGCCCACCTGCCGGGCATGGTGGCGTCGCTCACCACCCTGCCGGTGATCGGTGTGCCGGTGCAGAGCCGCGCCCTCTCGGGGGTCGACTCGCTGCACAGCATCGTGCAGATGCCCGCGGGCATTCCGGTGGCGACCGTCGCCATCGGCAACGGCACCAATGCGGGCCTGCTGGCGGCCCAGATCCTGGCCACCGCCGACCCGGCTCTGGCTGAGCGGGTCGCTGCCTACCGCGCCGAACTGCACGCCCAGGTGGTGACCAAAGACGGGCGCCTGCAGGAGCTGGGCAGCACCGCCTACCTGGCCCAGATGGGCTGAGGAGGCACCACCATGCTCGAGCGTCTTGTGCTGCCCCCCTGGCTCAGGGTTGGCCTGGCCCTGCCGCTGCTGGTGCTCAACCTGTGGGTGCTGCGCCAGCTGCTGCTGCCGCTGGCACCGTTTCCGGCGTTGTTTGTGGCGGCGGCACTGATCGCCTTTCTGCTCGACATTCCCAGTCGCACGCTGGCGGGCCTTGGCCTGCCGCGACCCCTGGCCCTGTTGGGGGTGATCGGGATCACCCTGGCGGGCCTGGCATTGGCGGCCCTGTGGCTGGTGCCGCGCCTGATCGAGCAGCTGGGCGAGTTGATCACGGCCCTGCCGGGCTGGCTGGCCGAGGGCGAGGTGCTGCTCAACCGGGTGCAGGAGCTGGCCGCGGCCCGGGGGCTGCCCACCGACTTTGGCGATCTGAGCAGCGAGCTGCTCAGCCGCACCAGCCAGCTGGCCAGTCAGCTGAGCCAGCGGTTGCTGGGGCTGCTGGGGGCCACGTTGAGCCTCACGGTCAACACCCTGATCGTGGTGGTGCTGGCGGTGTTTCTGCTGATCGGCGGCGAGTCGATCAGCCAGGGGCTGCTGCAGTGGTTGCCGCCCGCCGTGAGGGCTCTGGTGGGGCAGACGCTCAACCGCACCTTTCGCGGCTACTTCGCCGGCCAGGTGCTGCTGGCGCTGATCCTCAGCGGTGCCCAGATCGTGGTGTTCACCCTGCTGGCGATTCCCTACGGCGTGCTGTTTGCGGTGGCGATCGGCTTCACCACCCTGGTGCCCTACGCCAGCGCCCTCACGATCACGGCGGTGAGCGTGCTGCTTGCGCTCGATGATCCACGCACCGGCATCGAGGTGCTGGTGGCGGCGATTTCGGTGGGCCAGGTGGTGGATCAGGTGATCCAGCCCCGGCTCATGGGCAGCATCGTGGGGCTGCAGCCGGCCTGGCTGCTGATCTGCCTGCCGCTGGGCGCCCGTCTGGGCAGCCTGCTGGGCCTGGGTGACCTGCTGGGGCTGCTGCTGGCGGTGCCCATGGCCAGTTGCGCCAAGACCTTTCTCGATGCCTGGGCCCGCCAGCTCAGGCAGGGAGAGCAGGGCTAGGCCCAGCTCTCCAAACCCAGGAACGGCTGCTCAACCGACCAGGCATCAGGGCCCGCCAGCCCCATGGGTGCGGGCGTGGCGGCCATCAGGGCGGTGGAGCTCACCGGCAGGCGCGCGATGTCGAGGTTGATGATCCGCTGGTCGGCACCGGCGGCTGTCTCGGCGAAGCGATAGGCCTTGGCGGGGGTGCCGTACTCGCTCTTGAGGTAGTCACCGAAGGCCTGCTGTTCGCCATAGGCACTGGTGCCCGTGGGGGGCGTGGTGCCCGGTGCCACACCCACCACCGCGCCCGTGGCGCCTACGTAGGCATCGACCCGGTTGGTCCAGCGACCGAGCACATTGCCGGCCGCATCCTTGAGCACATTGCCGCTGGCGTCCTTCTGGACCCAGGGGTAGTTGTCACCCCCATCGGCCAGGAAGTTGAGCGTCGTGATCCGCAGGGTGCGATTGCCATCGCCCTGCAGGGCGCCGTTGGCCACGATCGTGTCGATCACCTTGCCGGCGCTGTCGACCACCTGCAGGCTGCGCAGCCGCTGCAGCCCCGCCTCAGCGCTGTTTTGGTCGGTGTCGTGGTCAAATTCGTAGCGCAGTCCCGACACCTGGGCAAACTGGCCCGGGGTGGCGCCCCTGGCGCTGGCGGCCACAGCGTGCTCGATTACCTCGCGCAGCAGGCTGGCGCTCACCGTCACCAGAGAGATGCGGTTGTTGAAGCGCAGGGCGTTCTCGATGTCGAGCTGGCTGATCGCACCACCGCTGGGGGGTGTGTAGCTGAGGTTGTTGCCGATGCCGCTCACCTCGCCGATCTCTGAACGCAGGCCGCCGCCGTTCTTGATCGCCACCACCACGGTCGGATCGACCTTGCGGGCGGCCCAGAGCTGGGCATCGGCGGCCAGGTTGCCGAAGTTGGTCTCTTCGGTGCGCACCTGGGTGCGGCGGCCCTCAAGAAACACGTTGGTGTAGCCCTTGATGTCGGCCGATTTGGCGCTCACCAGGCCCGAGACCGCGTCGACCAGGGTCTTGACCTGCTCGCCCTTGGTGCCCTTGGCAAAGGCGGCGGTGGGGCTGCCCCACAGCCTGGCCACATTGGCCTCGGTGGTGGCGATCGGACCGTTGTTGGCGCTGCTGATCAGGTCGCTGAGCAGCACACCGTTGGCGTCAAAGTTGAGCACCAGCTGGCCCACATAGTTGTACTGGCCGTCGGTGCTCACGATCACGGTGGGCTTGCCGTCCTTGCCGTTCACGATCACGGGGTAGGGGCCCTTGGCGCTGTCGCCGGCGCGCAGCACGTCGTCGTTGCCGGCCACGATCGTGTCGGAACCGCCGGCGATGATCACGTCGACGCCCGACAGCAGGGGGGCGAGCTCCAGTTCCAGGTTGAACTGCTGCAGGTGGCTGGTCAGCACGATCTTGTTGACCCCCTGGGCGCCCAGGCGATCGATCAGGGGCTGCAGGTAGGCCGCCAGGGCGGCCATGTCGTCGCGGCGCTGGCTGCCGTCGGCCACCGTGACCCCGCCTGTGCTGGAGATGGTCTGCACCACCTGGGTGGTGGCGCCGATCACGCCGATCAGTTCGCCGTTGCGCTCGATCACCGTGGCCGGGGCCAGCTTGGGGGCCTGCCGGGCCAGGTTGAAGTCGCTGTAGGGGTTGCTGCGGAAGTAGGCGTTGTTGATGATCTCGTCGGTGTACAGGCTGCCGAGGTTGCTGTCACCGCTGAAGTTGAGGTTGGCCGAGAGGTAGGGGAACTGCACCCCAAGCCAGCGGGTGGTGCTCGGGTCGGCGGCCGTTCCGCGGATGTCGGCGCCGATCACCTCCCGCAGGGCGCTGGTGCCGGCGTCGAATTCGTGGTTGCCGACCGCCGAGGCATCGAGGCCGATGGCGTCCATGACGGCCACGTCATAGCGGGCAAAACCCTCGCGAATGTCCAGCTTCTTGCCGCCCAGCTTGGCTTCGTAGTAGGCGTCCAGCGCAGCGCGGATGCTGCTGTCGGCCGCGGCGTTGCTGAAGGGGCTTGGAATGATGTTGTCGCCAGCCGACAGGCGAATCGTGTTGGCGTATTGGTCTTCCAGCTTGTCGACGATGGCGGCGAAATTGGGTGCCTTGCCGATGGCGTCGGCATCACCCTCCAGATCGCTGGCATGCAGGATCTGCAGGGTGAACACCTTCTCGGGGGTGTCGTTCACCACCTTGCGGCGGGCCCGGCCCGAGAGCCCACGGCTGTCGAACCCTTCGGCCAGGCTCAGCACTTCCAGATCCTTGCTCACCTCATTGCTGCTGATCAGCAGGGGCTGGCCGTTGGGGCTGCTGGCGGCCGGGATGAACAGCAGGCCTTCAGGGCTCACGATGCCAGTGCCGTTGGGCAGGTAGCGATCGACCGTGGGCGCATAGGGGTTGGTGATGTCGAAGCTGACCATGCCGTTGCTGCGCTCCAGACCCACAAACGCGTAGAGGCGCTCCCCGATCTGGCCGACGGTGACGTTCTCGGGCTCGATGCTCTTGTCGTCGGAGCGGTCATCCAGGTAGGACCCCGCGGCCATGGCGATCCGATCGAGCAGATCGCCGCTGTCCCAGATCACCTGGCCGGCGCCGTCGAGAATCGTCACCGAGCGGCTGCCGAAGGCAAAGGGACGGCTGAAGGCCGTTGTCTGGGTGTTGATCGTCTTGAGCCGGTTCTCGGGGCTCTTCCCGCTGATGCCGGTGCGGGTCTCATCGCTGTAGACGCTGGCGTCCTTGGTGACGGTGCCACCCGGGGCGGTGTAGTCGCCGTCGGGGCGAATGCGGCTGTCGCCCTCGTTGGCCACGATGCTGAAGCTCTGGCGCTGGCCATTGGCGCCCACGGCCTCGAAACTGGCAATGCCATCGGCCAGGCGCATGCCAAACAGGTTCTGACCGGTTTTCAGGTCGATCAGGTAATCGCGGTCGGTGGGATCGATGCCCACCGGGGTGAAGTTGACGATGCCGAGCTGAACCTTGGCGTCGCTGCCGTTGGCATACACGTAGCTACGCGAGCCGTTGATGTCGGCGGCCAGGCGGTAACGCGCCTGTTCGCTCGCGGGCAGCTTGTCGAAATCGCTGCCTGTGATCGGTGCAATTCCGAAATCGTTGTCGTTGATCACCGCCCAGCGGCCATCGGCCAGGCGGGCCAGGCCTTCGGGCTTGTCGTTGGGGGTGTAGCCCAGGCTCGAGAGATTGGTGAGCAGCACCTTGCGGGCCAGGGTGATGCCCTGGCCGGCCAGCGCGTCGGGGCTCAGCTCCTCTTCGCGGGCCAGGCTGTTGCCGAGCACGTTGGTGGCGCCCTTCAGCGACACCTCATAAACCTGTTTGATGCTGGTGGGACCCACGGCAGAGTCCCGCTCCATCACCAGCAGGGTGCCCCGGGCAGGGTCAAAGGCCACATCGCCGATCTTGTCGACGCCCCTGAGGTACAGGGCGCTGTCGGCCGTGCCCACGGTGGCTTTGCCGGCCATCGGGTAGAGGTATTCGCCGACAGGGGTGCCTGTGGCGGCGTCGATCTCCAGAATCCGGATCAGGCTGCTGACCCTGCCATCGGTGCTCGACGCCTTGTCGTCGAGCGGGCTCTGCACAAACGCAAACAGGCGGTTGGTGCCGGCGTCGTAGGCCATGCCCTCGAAGCCGCGGTTGAGCTGGCGGGTGGCGTAGTTCGAGGGCAGGGTCTCGCTGCCCAGGGCTCCGGCGCTGAGGCCGGCGGCGCTGCCGGCGCCCTGCGGCACGTAG
Source organism: Prochlorococcaceae cyanobacterium (assembly GCA_040399325.1). Taxonomy (GTDB): domain Bacteria; phylum Cyanobacteriota; class Cyanobacteriia; order PCC-6307; family Cyanobiaceae; genus RGUW01. Next base: position 3,795 of record JBBASJ010000035.1, on the reverse strand, counting down.
CGGGCCAGCAGGGTGCCGGTGGGATTGAACTTATAGATGGCCGGCCGGTATTCGTCGGCCATCCAGAGGTTGCCGTCCTTGTCGACACTGATCGATTCGAGATCGGCGCCGAAGCGGTCAAAGGCCAGGGTCTTGCCGCTGGCATCGACCGGTGTCTCGTCGTTGGATCCGTTGGGCCGGCCCGTGATCGGAGTGCCGTCGGTGTTTTTGAGCAGGATCGTGCCGGTCACCTCGGCCTTGCCGGTGCGCTCATTGAGGGCCAGCTGGTACAGGCGGGCCTGGTAGTCGGGCAGCAGGAAGGGCCGCACGTCCTTGCCGTCGACCTTGGTGCTCTCGCCGTTGGGCCCCCGGTCGGCGACGGCCAGGAAGGTCAGGCGCCCCTGGCTGTCGGTGCCGGTGGCCCACAGGCCCGACAGGCCACCGCCGATCACGGCAGCTCCGGCGCTGGTGGTGCCGGGGCTGGGCACGCTGAGGTCGTAGGCCTTGAGGCTGGGGGTGCCGCGGCCGTAGTCGAGCACCCCCAGGGTGCGCAGGCTCTCGAGCGTGGGGGCGTTGCCCTCGAGGTTGATCACGCCGACGGCGTTGTTCTCCTGGAAGGTCACCAAGGCCTTCTTGCCGTCAGCGCTGATGGCGACGTACTCAGGTTCCAGGTTCTGGGCCACGGTGTTGCCGGCCTTGCCGCTGACACGGATGCCCAGGGCCTCGAGTTCAACGGCGCGGCCGTTGAGGCTGCGGAAGTCGACGGTCTGAACCGTCGAGCTGGCCGGTGTGGCCGCATTCACCGTGATCACGGCGACCCCGCCCTCGGGATCCACGTTGTAGAGCTCGTCGGGCTCCCCTTCGATCGCCACCACGATGCGGCTGCCGTCGGGGCTGAAGCTCAGCGAGTCAGGCACGGCGCCCACGGCGAGCGACCCGGCCGACACCAGCGTCGCGGCCGCACCCTGGCCCTGCAGCCTGAACAGCTGAACCTGCCCCCCGGTGTAGCGGGCGCTGCCCTGACCTTCGACGGCCACTGCCACCAGGCCCGCGCTGTTGACCGCCACGCTGTTGGCGGGGCCTGCCAGGGCGGTGGTGCTCACCAGGGCCGGCTTGCTGGGGTCGGCCAGGCTCACGATCGCCAGCTGGTTGCTGCCACCGATGGTGAGCAGCACCTGGGCGCTGGTCGACCAGGCGCTGATCTCGGCGCCGCTCACGGGCAGGTTGAGACGGGCGCGTGAGCTGAGCGACAGGGACATGGCTTGGATGGAACCTGACGCCAAGTAGATCGGCTTGGCCAGGGCCCCTGTTCAAGAGCCGGTTAACGACTCACCAAGAAACGGATCGCAGGTATGCCTGGCGACATCAGGTTGTCGCCACGGCGGGCATGACCCCCTGTTCGGCCAGGTAGGCGAGCACCTGCGCGACGCTCTGCTCGAGGTTCTGGCTGCCGGTGTCGACCCGCAGCTCGGGCGCCTCGGGTGCTTCGTAGGGGCTCGAGATGCCGGTGAACTCCTTGATCTCGCCGGCGCGGGCCTTGGCATAGAGGCCCTTGGTGTCGCGCTGTTCGCACACGCCCAGGTCGGCAGCGCAGTGGATTTCGATGAAATCGCCCGCCTCCACCAGGTCGCGGGCCCGCTGGCGGTCGGCCTGGAACGGCGATACAAACGCCGTCAGCACCACCACGCCGGCATCGAGAAACAGCTTGGCCACTTCGCCGATGCGGCGAATGTTCTCTTCGCGGTCGGCATCGGTGAATCCCAGGTCCTTGCAGAGGCCGTGGCGCACGTTGTCGCCATCGAGCACGTAGCAGGCCAGACCCCGCTCAAACAACGCAGCGTTGACGGCATTGGCCAGGGTGCTCTTGCCGGCGCCGCTCAGCCCGGTGAACCACAGGATCGCGCTGCGGTGACCCCGCTGCTGGGCGCGGTCCGCGCGGGTGATCGTGCTGTGGTGCCAGGCAATGTTGGTGGCCGCTCCGGTGCTGGTGAGGGCGCCGTAGGGGGCGGCAGGAGCGGTCATGGCGGCAGAAGCGGCAGACGGTCAAGTATCCCCCGCTGCCCGCAGCCGTTCATGGGCGGGTGCCTTGAGCGGCTCTGCGACGCGCAGGGGTTGCCGGTCTGATCGCTTGCCGCTGGCCTTTGTGGGCTGCGATTTCGCCGCAGCAGGGTTCTGAGGGACTGCAGACAGTCCTGTCTCAACCCCCGGCCTGCTTGGGCCGGTAGCCGGCTTTGGTGAGGGCTTCCAGCGCAATGGCCACCTGGTCGCCCTGCAGTTCGATCAGGCCGTCCTTGAGGGTGCCGCCGGTGCCGGCGCTGGCCTTGAGCGTCTTGAGCAGGGCCTTGAGCTCGGCTTCGGGGGCCTCCAGGCCGCTGATTGCCGTGACCAGCTTGCCGCCCTTGCCCGCCTTGGTGCGTTGCACGCGCACCCGCTGCTGGGCCTTGGGCGCGGGGGCAGCGGCCGGCTCTGCGGGCCGTTGCAGGCTGGCCGCACTGGTGAATTCCTGCCAGCCACCTTTGGCCATCGCCTGCTCCAGCGCCAGGGTGATTCTGGCCTGCTCGGCATAGCCGGTGCTCTGCCTACGCTCAGGGGCAGTGATGACCGCCGGCGCCACCATGACCTTCACAGCCGTGAGCACCGACCCCGCGGCCCTGGAGCCCCAGGCCCGGCCCACGGCAGCCGGCCGCTTCGGCCGCTTTGGCGGGCAGTACGTGCCTGAGACGCTGATGCCGGCCCTGGCCGAGCTCGAGGCCGCCGCCGCCGAAGCCTGGGCCGACCCCGCCTTTACCGCACGCCTCGATCACCTGCTGGCCACCTATGTGGGGCGGGCCACGCCGCTCTATGAAGCCGAGCGGCTCACGGCCCACTACGCCCGGCCCGAGGGCGGCCCGCGCCTCTGGCTCAAGCGCGAAGACCTGAACCACACCGGCGCCCACAAGATCAACAACGCCCTGGGCCAGGCCCTGCTGGCGCTGCGCATGGGCAAGCAGCGCGTGATCGCCGAGACCGGCGCCGGCCAGCACGGCGTGGCCACCGCCACCGTGTGCGCCCGCTTCGGTCTCGAGTGCGTCATTTATATGGGCGCCGAAGACATGCGTCGCCAGGCCCTCAATGTGTTTCGCATGCGGCTGCTGGGGGCCACGGTGCAGCCGGTGACGGCCGGCACCGCCACCCTGAAGGACGCCACCAGCGAGGCGATCCGCGACTGGGTCACCAACGTCGAAACCACCCACTACATCTTGGGTTCGGTGGCCGGCCCGCACCCTTACCCGATGCTGGTGCGCGACTTCCACGCCTGCATCGGCAAGGAGGCCAAGCAGCAGTGCCACGAGGCCTTTGGCCGCCTGCCCGACGTGCTGGTGGCCTGCGTGGGCGGTGGTTCCAATGCCATGGGCCTGTTTCACCCGTTTGTGCAGGACACCAGCGTGCGCCTGGTGGGCGTTGAAGCCGCCGGCGAGGGGGTGGCCAGCGGCCGCCATGCCGCCACCATCACCGAAGGGCGCATCGGGGTGCTGCATGGCGCCATGAGCCTGCTGCTGCAAGACAGCGAAGGCCAGGTGCAGGAGGCCCACTCGATCAGCGCCGGCCTCGACTACCCCGGCGTCGGCCCCGAGCACAGCTATCTGCGCGAGATCGGCCGCGCCGAGTATCTGGCCGTCACCGACGATGAGGCGCTCACGGCCCTGCGGCTGGTGAGCGAGCTCGAGGGCATCATTCCGGCCCTCGAGACCGCCCACGCCTTTGCGGCCCTTGAGCAGCTGTGCCCCACCCTGGCCCCCGGCACCGAGGTGGTGCTCAACCTCTCGGGCCGCGGCG
>JBBASJ010000034.1:0-24999 GCA_040399325.1 Prochlorococcaceae cyanobacterium | reverse complement strand
TCGTTCCCGCCAGACCGCCATGATCAAAACCCGGATACGTGATTTTGGTCACAGGGTCAGTGATCGGAACGCTTTTGCCGGCTCCGTAGAGCAAGCCATTCACCTCACCACTCATGAGGCCACCGATTCGAAGTCCCTGGGAGGTCGCTGCAGAGACCACATAAGAGCTAGCATCAACATCCCAACTGTCGACACGCCCCCATTGCGTAACAGGATCCTTAAATCCGCTTTCAAGGGCAACAATCTTTGTCTTTCCAATCGCCTGAAGTGGCATCAATTCAGGAAAATTACCATAGCTTTCGTCTAGCAAGCGCTGACCATTCGAATAGCCAGCAAGCTTTAGTTCATACCAGTTGCTATGGGAGTAAAAGTCTTGCAATGCATGAGTGATGCGGCCAAAATAATCCATAATCTTTCCAGGATTACTGTCAAAAACAGAAATCAGCTCTTGATAGTTTTCATTAATTTTTTTCGTAGCTTCTTGTATTTTGTTGTTATCAAAATGATAGGCGTTTTCAAACTGGCGGCCATAGACAGGAATCACGCTATCAGTCCTCTGCTGCGAGTCATTAATAGACTGCAGAGCCGCATCGCTCAACATCGGCAAATACGCCTGGATCTGATCCGTGTGAATCGTTGTAGCAAAAGAATTCGAGCGCGTTTTTTCTGTCGAAACATCGAAAGGATTCAGCATTATTCAAACGGCTAATGCATTTATGATAGGACAAAACACAAACCTGGACAACCAGAAGAGTCCTAGCGGACCACATTGGACAGCGCACCGACGAACCGGGGCTGCCAATGCTGGCCTCAGCCTTGAGGATCGCTGAGGGGTAGCGACGGGTCAAGCCCCTCCACTTCGCCTGCAAAGACACGGCTGGCGGTGATGTCTTCAGCTTCGATCGTCATCAGATCAAGCCTGCTCAGAGCTTGCCCCATGCGCCTGAACAGACGTCCCGCCTGGCGCATGCGGGCCCGATCGATGGCATTGCGAATCGAACGGGCATTGGCAAAAAACGGCAACTGCATGCGACGACGGATGTACTCGGCGAAGGCAACCGTGGCCTCATCACTGAAGCGGTAATGCTCTGAGGCAAGAATCAGTCGTGCGATCGCCAGCAACTCCTCGGCGCTGTAGTCGGGGAAATCAATATGGTTGGCAACCCTGGAGGACAACCCAGGATTGCTCTGATAGAAGACATCCATACGGTCCTTGTAGCCCGCAAAGATCACCACCAGATCGTCACGGTTCGTCTCCATGACCTGCAGCAGAATCTCAATCGCCTCGGCGCCATAGTCGCGCTCGTTCTCAGGCCGATAGAGGTAATAAGCCTCATCGATGAACAGCACACCACCCATGGCTTTTTTGAGCATTTCACGGGTTTTGGGAGCTGTGTGCCCGATGTACTGGCCAACGAGATCATCCCGGGTGGCGGTGACCACATGGCCTTTGCGCACATAGCCGAGGCGATGCAGGATCATGCTCATGCGCTCGGCCACGGTGGTCTTGCCGGTACCAGGCCTGCCGGTAAAAGACATGTGCAGGCTTGGAGGCGTTGTCTGCAGGCCCAGGGATGCACGGGCTTTGTCGACCACCAACAGTGCGGCAATCTCACGGATGCGAGCCTTGACCGGTTGCAGACCGATCAGTTCCTGATCAAGTTGATCGAGGACCGCCTGAATGCCGGCCCCGTCGTAGGCCTGCTGCAGGTCAATGGTGGGCTCGGGCTCCATCAGGGCTCGATCAGGGCATCGATGGCCGCGGCAAAGTCATGATCGACCTGCCCCACGGGCAGGCCATCGTCATCTGGACGCACGGTGATGTTGACGTAGGTGCGACCGAAGCTGATGTCGGCAAAGCGCTGCCGGGTCTCCGAAAGATCGTTGAGCCGCTCAAGAAATGCGCGGGTGGCGGCGTAATCGGCAAATTCGATGCGGCGCTCAAGCCGATCGGCCTGCTCAGGCTTGGGCCGTGGCGTCCAGGGCTGATCCATGTGCTCAACCTAAGCCGCAGGCGGTCTATGCAGCCAGGCAATCGGTGCGACCGGCAGCAAGACGGGTGGCCCAGGCCAGGGCATAGGCACTGTTGGCCGACTGCTGGGCTGCATCGGTGGCCTGCAGAGAATGGGGCATGGTGCCGTTGATCGCGGCGTTGGTCACGCAGAACATCGCCTTCTGAAAGCTCATGCAGATCTTGACCCGCACGTCACCCTCGCCCCGGGTGCGCTCGCGGTACCACTGGTGCAGTGACGCGGGCAAGTGTCGGTACATGTCCTGCATCAGCAGGCTTGGCGGAATTCCCGCCCCCATGCTGGGCAAGGGATCGGCATACAGGGCGCCATAGGCAAACTGGGCCTGATCGGGTGAGATCTGCTGGGCCTGGGCATTGAAACTGACCGTGCCCAGAAACGGCATGCCCCGCAGAAACACGGCTTCGACATATGGCACAGCCACATCCACCAGAAAGGTGAGATTGGCCTCTGGGGGCAGCACCCAGAAGTGCTGTCCTGCGATCTCCACGCCGTAGCGGATGGGATTGGCGGCAGCCGCCACCAGCCCATCCATGATGAAGTCAACCACCTGGGGAATCGTGCGCACCGCGCCGTCGCGTTCGGCCCGTGCCAGATCCAGGAACAGATCGCTCATGACCCGCCAGAACTGCCCGAGGGCGTGGGTGGTGGCCGCCGAGCGGATGAGCTCGGGCAAAAACTGAGGGAACAGTGGATTCAACAGCGCGAGCAGGGGATCGCGCCGGCTCTTGGCCTTGATGATGGCCCGGCAGTTGGCCGCGAAGTCAGGGGAGTCGAGGTAGGCATCCATGCCGCCGGTGCCGTGCCAGAACATCGCCTTCTGGCAGTACTCGGCGTACTCGAAATTGATGCGGTCGTGGTTGAGGTGGCGCCAGATCTTGGCGAGGCTGAGATCGCCATCGAGATATTTGAAGATCGGTACCGGATTGAGAAACTGCTTCTCGGCCTGATAGATGAGGTTGATGCTGTAGGCATCCAGCACTTCCCCATAGCTCTCAAGCACCGCCACCACCTCCAGCAGGTGGTCGGGGGTATCGCTGAGCAGGGTCTGGCCCGCCAAAAGACGCCGCTGCAGCTCCTCGACCGCCAACGAGGGGTCGGCATGCACCAGTTCAGCAGAAATGACGGGCATCTCAGACCACCCCCAGGCTCAGCGCCGCAACGGTGGACGCAACCGTGGCCATGGCGGTGGTGGCCACTTCGCTCAGCCGACCCAGGCTGGCGGGCACAAGACCCAGCAGCACCACGGCGGCGGCCAGGGCAATGGCAGGCAGGGTCTCGCGAGGGGCCACCGGCGCCAGCCTGACGTCGAGACGGGCATCGATCAAAGAATCACCACTGGGGGGCGTCACGGCCAGCCGACCGAAGAAAGCGCGGTTCACCAGCAGCAGGAAGTACACAGCCGTCAGGCCTGAACCCACCATGGAGAGCAACGTCGCTACCGGAAAGATGCCGATGCTGCCGCGAAACACCAGAAATTCGGAGATGAAACCCGCCATGCCTGGCAGACCGGCACTGGCCATGACCGCCACGATCATCAGCGAACCGGTCAGGGGCAGGCCCTTCTCGGGGTTGAGCAGACCATGGAGAACCTGGAGGTCACGGGTGCCCGTCTTGCGGTAGACGATGCCCACCAGCAGGAAGAGCAGGGCCGAGATCAGGCCATGGCTCACCATCTGAAACACGGCCCCGAGCAGGGCCACCGGTGTGCCGGCGGCTGCCGCCAGCAGCACATAACCCATGTGGCCCACCGAACTGAACGCGACCATGCGCTTCATGTCGGTCTGGGCGATGGCAGCCAGGGAGCCGTAGAGCACCGAGATCGCCGCCCAGATCGCCAGTGCCGGAGCCAGGCGGGCCCAGGCTTCGGGGAACAGCTGCAACCCGAACCGCAACAACCCGTAGGTACCCAGCTTGAGCAGCACCCCCGCCAGGATCACCGACACCGGGGTCGAGGCCTGGGTATGGGCATCGGGCAGCCAGTTGTGAAACGGCACCAGGGGAATCTTGATGCCGAAACCGATCAACAGGGCACCGAGCAACAGCAGTTGACCACCCATGGCCAGGCGGTCGCTGAGCACGGGCGTGAGGCTGAAGTCAACGGTGCCGGTCAACAACGCCAGACCCAGGAAGGCACCCAGAATCAACATGCCCGAAATGGCCGTGAAGATCAGGAACTTGGTGGCGGCATAGGCCCGGTTGACCCCACCCCAGACGGAAATCAGCAACCAGAGCGGAATCAGTTCCAGCTCGTAGAACAGGAAGAACAACAGCAGGTTTTCGGCCAGAAAGGCCCCGTTCACGGCGCCGCTGATCAGCAGCAGCATCGCGAAGTAAATGCGCGGTCGCTTGTCGATGTCCCGGGTGATCACCGCCGCGACAAGCGTGAGGGCCGCGTTGATCAAGACCAGCGGCAACGACAGGCCGTCGACTCCGAGGGCATAGTCGAGACCGATCCCGGGCACCCAGCTGTGATGCTCCTGGAGCTGCATGCCGGCCGCAGCTGGGTCGAAGACCCCCACCACCACCAGGCTCAGGGCCAGCTGGGCCAGCAGGATCACGATCGTGACCAGGCGCAGACGCTGGGGGCTGGCTCCCGTGGGCCAGAGCAGCAGCACAAACGTGCCAACGAAGGGAATCAGCAGCAGGCCGGAGAGCAGCATCGTCTCAGGCCACCCGGAACCACTGGAACGCAGCCAGCAGCATCAGGATGCCCACGATCACCGTGAGCACATAACTCTGCAGTTGCCCACTGATGGTTAGCTTGAGCCCCTCGGCTGTCGACAGCGACAGGCGGCCGACCCCATCAACCAGACCTTTGACCAGGGAGCGGTCAACCCAGAGCACGAACCGTGCGATCGAAGCCACCGGATTCACGATGATGCGCCTGTACAGCTCAGGGGTGTAGAAGTCGTAGGCCAGCAGATCCTGAACAACGCGGACCACCGGTTGGCGTGAGCGTGACCAGAATTCATCCTTCGGCAGCAGACACCCGACCAGCACGCCGGCGCCGCCACTGAGCAGCACGGCAACGCCCACCGAGGTCGGAAACGCAGCAATGCCCGGCACCGGATCAATGCGCTGCATGATCAGGGGCACAAGCAGCACCACCACCGTGAGGCTGACCATGGGCAGGGCCATGAGCCAGTTGCACTCGGGAGCACGGCGGGTCTTGGGAAGGGGTGCACCACCGAAGAGCGAACGCAACACACGGATCACATTGGCGGTGGTGAGGAGGTTGGTCAGCAGAAACACCCCGGCCAGCAGTGGATGGCCGGGCAACAGCACGTTGAGCATCAACCCGAAACACCAGAAGCCGCCGAGCGGCACCAGGGCAGTGACCCCGGCCCCCCCCACCATGAATGCCAGCAGGGTGGCCGGCATGCGGGTGCCGATGCCGCCGAGCTCGGTCAGGTCCTGGCAGTTGGTGGTGGCGATGATGCTGCCCACCCCCATGAACTGCAGAGCCCTGGCCAGGCCGTGGGCCAGCAGCAGCAGCAGGGCGATACCGGGCTGCTGCAGGCCGATGGCAATGAACACCAGACCCAGGTAGGAGGTGGTTCCGTAGCTGAACGCACGCTTGAGGTCGACCTGGGCCAGGGCCACCAGGCCACCTCCCAGGGCGCTGATGGTGCCGACCGCGAGCAACACCTCGGTCGCCAGCGGTGAGAGCGGAGCCACCACCGGCATGAGCTTGAGCAACACGATCGCGCCGCAGGTGACAACCACCGAATTGCGCAGAATCGAGGCTGGATTCGGACCCTCCATGGCTTCATCGAGCCACAGGTGCATGGGGAACTGGGCGCACTTGCCCATGGGACCGGCGATCAGACCAAGGCCGAGCAGGGTGCCGGCCAGGGGTCCGACCAGACCCTGGTTGGCCGCGTCGGCCGCCCATACATAGAGATCGTTGAACTCAAGCGAACCGGCCCAGGCCGCCAGGGCCACCACACCCATGAGCAGCAGCACGTCACCGACCCGCTTGGTCAGAAACGCATCGCGGGCCGCGGTCACCACCAGGGGCTGGGCATACCAGAACCCCACCAACAGGTAGGTGGAGAGGGTGAGCATCTCCAGCAGGAAATAGCTCAGAAACAGATTGCTGCTGAGCACCACCCCGCTCATGGCCCCCTCAAAGAAACCGATGAGGGCATAGAACCGTGCCAGCGACCACTCCTTATCGAGGTATCCGAGCGCATAGACCTGACAGATCAGGCTCATGGTCGTCACCAGCTCGAGGGCGGCCAGGTTGGTCAGCGACAGGTCAAAGCCCAGGCGCAGGTCAAGATCGGCAGCCTTGAACCAGGCAAAGTCAAGGTGCTGGGGCCCGATCGCAAAGACATCACGGATCACCAGCGAGCCGTGGATCACGGCCAGCAAGGTCACCAGCAGGTTGAGGTAGGCCGCCGGCCGGGGACCGTTGCGCTTGATCCAGCCGCTGGCCCAGGGCAGCGACAGCACCATGCCGCTGAAGCCATACACCGGGATCAACCAGGTGAGTTGCAGAGGTAGCGGCAGGGCGTCGCTCAAAAGGGGAGGGGCAAGGGGCTGGGAGACCAGCCTGATGAATCAGAAGGTTGCCCGGGCGCGGACGTCGTGACGTGACGACGTGGATGCACCCAGTTGAAGCAGCCAGGCATCGAGATCCCTGGCGTGATGTTGCTCATCATCGAGCAAACCGTTGAAGAACGTGCGGTTGTCGTTGTCACCGATCAACACGCAGAAGCGAACGGCATCGGCATAGAGCGCGATCAGCTCTGCCTCCAGGCCAAGGTCGTGCTGCAGCAGGCCCACCAGGTCGCCGGCGTGGGCCACTGGCCTCAGCTGGGAGGCAGCCGGTGCCACTCCCAGCACCAGCATGCGTTGCACGATCGCCTCGGCATGGCGCATCTCCTCAACGGTTTCCTGGCGAAAGCGGGCGGCAGCCTCGTGATCACCCCAGAGCTCCAGCAGGGAAGCCTGGGTCATGTACTGCTGCACGGCAGAGAGCTCAAGGCTCAGGGCGCGACCGAGCCAGCCCAGGACGCGCGGATGAACGGCGCCCATGGTGATCAGGCCCGGCGATTGCCGGCACCGCCGAGAACCGGCTCGACCTCGCTATGCGGACGGGCAATGATGTGGGCCGCCACCAGGCCATCGCCGACGCGCTCACAGGCATCGGCGCCGGCTCGGACGGCAGCATTGACCGCGCCGGTCTCGCCGCGCACCATCACGGTGACATAGCCACCGCCCACAAATTCGCGGGCAATCATGGTGACTTCGGCAGCCTTGGTCATGGCGTCGGCCGCCTCGATCGCCGGGACCAGGCCACGGGTTTCGATCATGCCGAGGGCGATGCCTTGAACGGTGGATGCCATGGGAGAACTGGAGGTTCGGGTGGAGGGAGGGGTGATGCCACGTCCGCCGCTGCTGCTGCGGGGGGTGGCGCTGCTGGCCGAGGCACTGCGGGCCGCGCTGCTGCGGCCAGTTGTGCTGCCGCGGCTGGCCGTGCTGCGGCGGGCAGCAGCACTGCGACTGGCGGTGGTGCCCTTGGTGCTGGTGGGGGGCAGCACTTCGGGGGTCACAGCCTTGGCCGGCACTGCTGCTGCAGACGCATCAGCGGCGCCGGCAGCGGGCTTGGCCGGGGTGGCGGCAGCGGGAGGCTTGGCGGGTGGTGTGGCCATGGCTGATCGGGTGAAAGGGAGAGAAGCGGGCACTCAGCGTGAACAGGTCACGGCCGGGGCTAACCGTCGGGCTCCCAGAAGTCGATGATGCCGCCGATCGTCAGATCGGTATGGGTCTCGGGGTCACCGCAGGCAAAGCGGGCCGCCGAGCCGCTGGCCGTGAACACCCAGTTGCCGGGCGAGGCACCCACCGGATCGACGGCCACGTTGAGCTTGCCCTTGGCGGTGCGCAGGACGCGCAGATTCCAGTGCTTGAGACCCTCCACCCGGTGGGTGCACACCAGGGAGCCCGTGACCTGCATGATTTCCATCAGCGGGAGCCTCCTGGGGCAGGCGGAGCCTTGCCGGCCTCGGGATCCCAGTGGTCAATGATGCCGACGATGGTCAGGTCGCTGGGATACGACTTGCTGCCGGCCGCTTCACGGGCCGCCGAGCTGCCCACGCAGATCACCCAGTCACCGGGGATGCACCCCACCGCATCGACAGCCACCTTCTGGGTGCTGCCATCGAGCACAACCAACAGGTGCTTGTGCTCGAAATCGGGGATGCGGTTGGTGGAGACCAGTGGCTTGACGACCTTGCAGATCAACATCTCAGTGACCTCCTGCGCTCGCAAAGCTGATCGTGGAACCTACCGCCTCAGCGGGGGTGTGGCGCCCCTGGTCACGCACGGTGAGCAGGGCGTGCAACAGACCCTCGTTGACGAGGGCGCTGTAGCGCTGTTCGATGGCGGCCTGCACTCGCTGGGCCCTCACAATGGCCCGCTCGCGAGCGCCAGGAACCTGGCCGTTGTAGTCGAATCGCACCACCACGGGCACGGGCAATCCACGGGAGACATTGAGGCCCTTGAAGATTTTGACCCCCACGTCGAGGTCAGCGGCGCCCTCCTCGACGGTGTCCATGTAGGCGAAATAGGTGAGGTTGCGCAGATGAATCTCTTTGAAACCGATGCCCACACCGATGAAACGCTCGGCATGGCCGGCATCGCTGTAGGCACCGTCGTGGAATCGGCGGACGTAGTCGATCTGGGAAAAATTGTTCTCAAGCAGCCGCGCGATCAACCTGACCATGCCGGGATCGGGGGCCGAGGCTGCCGCATCACGCACCAGCTGCTCGAGAACGTCGCGACCTCGCTGCGCCGGCAGGGCGGCGGTGGCGCCATAGGCCTCGCGGGCATCGAGCCAGCGTTCGAGATTGGTGCTGCCGTCGAGGCCGGGCACATGCACCCGGATCGCATCGGTGTCGGTGTCGATGCCCATCAACAGCAGGTCAACGGAGGCGCCACAGCAGAAGCTGTTTTCAACCGCCTGCTGAAAGTCATTGAGACGACGCAGGCCGCTGGCGGCGGCCAGGACGTCGTCGCTGCCGTGGGCGGCGCAGCCCTCATGGGCAGGATTTTTGGAACTGAAGTGGTAGAGAACAACCTTCAGATAACGGGTGTCCTCGTGGGCCGCATTGGGCTGGGCTTCGCGGTAACGGCGATGTTCGGTTTTGACCCAGCGATTGACGGTGTTCTCCACGTCAAACATGGCCCCGGCATGGGAGCGACGCCTCACCGAAGCAAAGGGCAGCCGCAGGGCGTAGGCGATGGCATGTGCCAGACGACCATCGGCACAGGGGGTGATGTCGAGCAGATGGAAACCGCACGACAGCAACAAGGCATTGAAGGCCTCGGCTGCCGGGCTGCCCGGCTGACCACCCAGCGGATCCTGATCAAAGAAGGCCGAGCTGGTGAGCTCATAGGTTTCGAACACGCACCAGGCAAACAGGGTGCGCATGTCGAGCTGGGTCACCCAGGCTGTGTCGAGCAGATGCAGGGGGAGCTCAAAGCCGAGCTCGGCAGAGGCCAGCTGCTGGGCCTGCTCAATGAAGGCCGGTTCGTGCTGGAGTGCCGCAATGCGTTTGAGCACGGGCACGATGCGGTCAAAGGCATCCTTGACCTGGTTGTCGTAATCGCGCAGGGCCTGGTTGGTGTGCCCATCGGTGAGCGGGTGATCTTCGACGCGACCACCTGAGCCGGCCCGGGGGCGGGGTGCACGCATGGGGCGCACTGCGGTCGTCTGTGGCGCACGGCGCTCCTGCCGTGCGCGGGCGGCGAGGGGCTGAACAGACCCGGCTGCATTGGCCAGGCCATCGGCGGCAGCCGCCGCGTCGATCGAGGCATCGGCGACCGCAGACAGCTGGCGGCGCGTGGGCGCCGTCGGTGCCAGGGGACGATTGCTGGTGGCCAGGGGTCGCGGCATCAGGAGGTCAGCCGCGGGCGCCGCCAGACACCGTGATCAAGGAACCGGCTGTGGTGTTGCCACTGGAGCCGGTGACCTTGCTCACGGGCTCGGGCACCTCGTCGTTGCGCTTGAACTGGCGCATGGCCATGGCCGCCATGGGTCCGGTGCGCGTGGGGTTGCGGCGACGGGCCGAAGCGCCTTCGGTGCCGGTCACCCGCTCGCCGCGGTCCCAGTCGTCACCGGTGATGCGCAGTCCTGCCGAAATGCCTTCCCCGGTCACGCGGGACACGGGTCGCTGGGGCTCCGCCTCGACCTCAGGGGCCGGGGCCTCGATCGGCCCACGTGACAGCTGGGCTCCCCGACGATCAAAGCGAAACTGCTCGGTGCCGGTGACCTTGTCACCGGCCAGATCAAAAGGGCCGGTAATCCGGTTCCCCTGCTCGTAGCTGGTTCCGGTCACGCCGCCGCCACGCTGGCGCGCCATGTGGGCCGCCCGCGCAGGCGACTGCACACTGAAGCTCTGCCAGGGAGACGACGCGAGTGACTGGGGATAGTCGGGGTCGGTACCGGCCGCCGATCCGCAGGCCTGGGCCAACTGGTCGGCACCCACATACGGAGTCCCGGTGATGTCCTCGCAAGCACCGCGCTCAGCTCCGGTGAGGTGGCCGCCGATGCCGGGCTGAATGCCACTCATGCGGCTGGCGCCACGCACGGGGGTGCGCTCACGGATGTTGCGCACGGCCGGGCTGGGGCAAAAATTGCTGGCCTGCTCCATGCCTGCGTAGGGGGTACCCGTCACCGCCTTGCAGCTGCCGGGCTCATCACCGGTGACCTTGTCGCTACGGCCGGTGCGGGTGCCGCTCACCACCTGGGCACGGTTGGTGACACTGAAGCCCACCTTGGCCGCTTCGGGTGCGGGCTTGGCCGCGCAGAACTGGGCATATTGCTCGGTGCCGAGATACTCGTCACCGGTGATGTTGCGGCAGCTGCCGGGCTCATCGCCGGTGACCCGCTCACTGCGGCCCACGGCCGTACCGGTCACGCCAGTGCCGCGCAGGGTCTGCTGGCTGGCGACCTTGACCGGAGCGCGTCCTGCGGCCGGGGGTTCGGCACCCAGGTACTGATCACCGGTGAGCTGCAGCCCCGAACCGGGTTCATCGCCGGTGACCTTGCTGCTGCGGCCCACCATCACACCGGAGACGGCCTGGCCGCCGAGGGTCTGGCTGCGTCCCACTTTGCGGGGGCTGGGGTTTGAGGTACCGCAATAGGCCGCCGACTGGTTGGCCGAGACGTACTCGGTACCGGTGACGCTCTTGCAGGTGCCCGGTTCATCACCGGTCACCTTGTCGCTGCGACCGACTTCGTTGCCGGTGACGCGGTTGCCGTGGCTGGTGGCGGTCACACGCACCTTCGCCGGCTGGCTGGCGGCAGGGGCGCTGCTGCAGAAGGTCTGGAACACCTCGGCGCCGAGGTACTCGGTGCCGGTGATGGCGCGGCAGGTGGCCGCTTCGTTGCCGGTGGTCTTGGGCGAACGGTTGGCCTGGGTGCCGGTGACGACCTGACCTGCAGTGGTCTCGCTGACGCCGACTTTCCAATGGGCATCGGCGGCTGCGGCCTGTTTGGCCCCGTGACGGTTGGGACCCGAGGGACGGGTGCCGCCACTGCGGTTGCTGCCTGCTGAACCACTCTTGCTCTTGAGCTCACGCACCTTCTGGGCCAGCTCACGGCCATTGAGATCTGGGTTGATCTGGCGGGCCATGGCAGCCACTCCGTTCTTGCTGGAGGCGCTGGCCGACTTGCCACGCTTGGAGAGGGCCTCACGACGGGCCAGCACCAGGGCCCGGCTGGGGTTGTGCTGGGCTGTGCCCTTGCGCACCGGAGTGCGTCGCTCGGCGGCTGAACCGCTGGGCGAGAGGCTCAGACGCGTGGTGCTGCGTTCGCGGTCCTGGCAGCCGCAGGGCTTGGATGCCGCAGCGGCGCTCTCCGGCGCAGCCGTGGCAGCCGCAGAAGCCGTGGGGCGCAGGGCACCCAGATCGGTACGGGTGCGGTCTTTGGAGGTGTTGGCACGCTTGCCGCTGCGACTCAGGGCTTCACGGCGTGCAAGCACAAGCTCACGACTGGGATTGGCAACTCGGCGCGGCGTGCCTGTGCGCGGGGTCGACGGGGCACCCAGGCTGCGACGGGTCGGTGCCGCAGCAACAGGTGACGACGCCGTAACAGGAGCGGCGGCTGCAGGGGCGGGGGCCGGGGCAGCACTCACGGTGCGGCTGGGTCGGGCATCTCCCGCAGAGCGCACCCGGCTGGGGGCCGACGTGAACCGTCCGGCGGCCTTCTTGCCGCCAGTGGTGAGGGCCTTGCGGCGCTCAAGAGCTGCTTCCCGGCTGGATGTGCTGGCCATGACCGCCCGTCGTTGTTAAGTGCGTGAACGTTGCAGCACCCAGGGCTACAGCCCGTGCTGCTTCAGCAATCGCTGAGACAAAGAGGCAGGAGTCCCGAACACGGTCGAGACCCCATAACCTCAGATCGGTGATGTCGAGGCGCTGAATCAGCGACCTTCGAACACCACGAAGCAGGCACCCTGGCTCTGGGTGTAGGCGTCGTAGCCCACCAGGCGCACGTGATGGTCGGGATAAGCGCGATGGCAAGCCTCGAGCTCATTGACGATCACGCTCAGGTCCTTCTCACCAAAGAAGGGCAGCTTCCAATACGACCAATAGGTGGCCATGGAGCGGCTGGGGTGGACGTGCTCGACGAGCGGGCTCCAACCCTGGGCAATGATGTAGGCGATCTGGTCATAGATCTCGTCCTGGGTCATCGGCGGGAGGAAGCCGAAGGTCTCCAGGGTGGCGACTGTTTGGTAGTCACCCACGGTGCTCTTGAAGGGCATGGGGATCCTTGAGGAAAGTGTTGGATTTGGGCGTCAGTTGGGGACCAGAAGTCGTGAACTGAGCTGACCCGTTGAGTCGTTCCGGCTGGATCGGCGCTGGGTGGAAGCCAGCTCGTGAGAGAAGGCTTCCGGGCACCTCAGCAGACGATCACTGAACGTCGAGCTTGTCGACGGTGTCGAATTCGAACTTGATTTCCTTCCAGGTCTCGAGGGCGATGGCCAGCTCAGGGCTGTGCTTCGCGGCTTCCGTAAGGATGTCGCGACCTTCGCGCTCGATCTCGCGACCGGCGTTGCGTGCCTTGACGCAGGCTTCGAGGGCCACACGGTTGGCAGCAGCGCCTGCAGCAGAACCCCAGGGGTGGCCATGGGTGCCACCACCGAACTGGAGCACCGAGTCATCGCCGAAGATGGCGACGAGGGCGGGCATGTGCCACACGTGGATACCACCTGAGGCCACGGCGAACACGCCGCCCATGGAACCCCAGTCCTGATCGAAGAAGTTGCCGCGGCTGCGATCTTCAGGAACGAAGGATTCGCGCAGCTGGTCGATGTAGCCGAGGGTCGACTGACGGTCGCCTTCGAGCTTGCCGACCACCGTGCCGGTGTGCAGCTGGTCACCACCCGAGAGGCGCAGGCACTTGGCCAGCACACGGAAGTGAATGCCGTGCTTGGGGTGACGGTCGATCACCGCGTGCATGGCGCGGTGAATGTGCAGCAGCATGCCGTTCTTGCGGCACCACTTCGCCAGACCGGTGTTGGCGGTGAAGCCACCGGTGATGTAGTCGTGCATGATGATCGGCTGCCCGAGTTCCTTGGCGAACTCGGCCCGCTCGTACATCTCCTCGGGAGTGGCGGCGGTGCAGTTGAGGTAGTGACCCTTCTTCTCACCGGTCTCCTCCTGGGCGGAGCGCACGGCTTCGGCGACGAACTCAAAGCGGTTCTGCCAGCGCTGGAAAGGCTGGGAGTTGATGTTCTCGTCGTCTTTGGTGAAGTCGAGACCACCACGCAGGCATTCGTACACCACGCGGCCGTAGTTCTTGCCGCTCAGGCCGAGCTTCGGCTTGATGGTGCAACCCAGCAGCGGACGGCCGTACTTGTTCATGCGATCGCGCTCGACCACGATGCCGTTCGGCGGACCCATGCAGGTCTTGATGAACGCCATCGGGAAGCGGATGTCTTCCAGACGCAGGTTGCGCAGGGCTTTGAAGCCGAACACGTTGCCGACCAGGGAGGTCAGCACGTTGGTGATCGAGCCTTCCTCGAACAGGTCGAGGGGGTAGGCGATGAAGGCGTAGAAGGCGTCCTTGTCACCAGGGACGTCTTCGATGCGGTAGCAACGGCCCTTGTAGAAGTCGAGGTCGGTGAGGAGCTCGGACCACACGGTGGACCAGGTACCGGTCGAGGATTCAGCAGCCACAGCAGCGGCAACTTCCTCGCGGGGAACACCTTCCTGGCCGGTGCACTTGAAGCAGGCCAGCAGGTCGGTGTCGAGGGGGACGTAATCAGGAGTCCAATACGTGTCGCGGTACTCCTTGACCCCAGCGTCGTACTTCTTGCTCATGGAGGTTCTCCAGTTGGGTCGGGTTAAAGGGGAGGTTGGAATGACAACGGGTCAACTCAGCTGCGAGCGACCGCGCTGATCAGCCGACCTCAGTCCTTCGAACCGACGAAGCCTGCACTGCCAGCCAGGGCCGGTTCCACTTCGCGATGGGGGCGGGCGATGATGTGGGCGGCCACCAGACCGTCACCCACGCGCTCGCAGGCATCGGCGCCAGCGCGAACAGCGGCGTTCACAGCACCGGTCTCGCCACGCACCATCACGGTGACGTAACCGCCGCCGACGAATTCGCGGGCGATGAGGCGCACTTCGGCAGCCTTGGTCATGGCGTCGGCCGCTTCGATCGCGGGCACCAGGCCGCGGGTCTCGATCATGCCGAGGGCGATGCCCATGGTTTCGTTTGCCATTACCTGCTCCTTGAGGAGGGGGGTGGAATGTTCGCCAACAACCTTGGTCTGCTGACAAACCCTCCGTCAAGGCATTTGGGGCGTCGCAGCCATCACCGTTCCTGGAACGGTTAAATAAGGAGAGCTGATGCGTCAAACACAAATCGTTAGGCAATGCTTGCGCAGCAGCTGCTGACAGAGCCAGGCAATGGTCATCCTGGATACCAGTCCCACGCTCGGATCCAGTCTCTACAGGGGCTCGGCGTCAGCCACAAACCCCACGCCGCCGTAGTGGCTCAGCAGCGGCCTGACAGCCAGGGCGATCGACTCAAGCTGCTGAGCCTCGCAGAACACGACCACGTGGGCATTGGCCCCGAAACCGCTGAAGTCCATGCCTTCGGAGACCGTTCCCCCATGGCCCAGCCCGGTGACGTGGCGCATCACCGAGTAGCCCGGTGCTCCCGCCTGACGCAGCGCCCCGCACAACCGTTCCAGCTCAGGCTCGGCGACGATCAGATCGAGGCGTTTCATGGCGATCACGTTGCGGGGATGAAGCGCTGCAACGCCGCCATGTACAGCGGGATGCCCACCACGATGTTGAAAGGGAAGGTCAATCCCAGCGATGAGGTGATGTAGAGACTGGGGTTGGCCTGGGGCACGGTCATGCGCATGGCAGCGGGCACGGCGATGTAACTGGCACTGGCACACAGCACCATGAACAGCAGGGCATCGCCCTGTGGCAACCGCAACACCACCGCCACGGCCAGACCGGCTGCGGCATGCACCAGCGGCGCCAACAGGGCAAAGGCGATCAGGAAACCGCCGGTCTCGCGCAGCTCCCGCAGGCGCTGTCCGGCGACGATGCCCATGTCGAGCAGAAAAAAGCTCAGGGCTCCATAGAACAGCTGCTCGCTGAAGGGCTGCATCCTGGCCATGCCGGCCGGGCTGAAGGCAGCGCTGAGCGCACCAATGACCAGCGAGCCCACCAGAACCAGCACCGAGCTGTTGAGAAAGGCCTCGTGCAACAGCCCAGCCCAACCCAGCCCGGGGCCGCGCTCGCGTGGCGCCGAAAGCCGCACGAGCAGCAGGCCGATGATGATCGCCGGCGATTCCATCAAGGCCAGAGCGGCCACCATGAAGCCGTCAAAGGGCACATCCAGGGCCCCCAGAAAGGTCTCGGCAGTGATGAATGTCACGGCACTGATCGATCCATAGGCCGCTGCCACCGCAGCGGCGTTGTACGTGTCGAAGCGGGTGCGCAACACCAGAAAACTCGTGATCGGCACCAGCAGGGCCATGGCCAGCGCTGCCGTGATCGTGAGCACCACAAGACGGTCGAGGCCGCTGTGCTGCAGCTCCATGCCGCCCTTGAGGCCGATCGCCAGCAGCAGATACAACGAAAACAGTTTCGGCAGCGGTGCCGGAATCTCCAGGTCGGAGCGCAACACCACCGACAGCAGTCCCAGCCCGAAAAACAGCACCGGAGGCGACAACAGGTTCTGCAGCACCAGTGAGGAATCCATCGGCTGCAGTCCAGACCTCAGGGGTTCAAGCTAGATCGCACCCTGGTCAGCGGCTGCTGATCCGGGAGACAGCTGCCGAGCCAGATTCAAACTGGCATTCTTAGCCTGTGGGATGGAACCGGTACCTCCGGACCTGTCCGGGGGGTGGACTGTTCAACCCGGCCGGTTCCTTTCCATTGCCGCCGCGTTTCACTCAGGACCCAGCCAGCCACCCAGGCACAATGGCCGGGCCCTGGCGTCATGGTCTTGGTCGTTGTGGTGATCGCCAGCGGCAATGCCCACAAGGTGGCTGAGATCGCTGGCATGCTCAGCGATCTGCCGCTGCAGGTGCAGCAGCAGCCCGATGGCCTGGAGATCGAGGAGACGGGCAGCACCTATCTCGCCAACGCCCGGCTCAAGGCCGAGACAGTGGCCCGGCTCACGGGCCAGTGGGCCCTGGCCGACGACTCGGGTCTCGAGGTGGATGCCCTGGGGGGAGCTCCCGGCATCTATTCAGCCCGATACGCGGCCACCGACCCCGAGCGCATCGCCCGCCTGCTGGGAGAACTGGGTGACACGCCCTACCGCAGCGCCAGCTTCAACAGCGCTATGGCCCTCGCCGGCCCCGATGGCATCACCGTGCTGGAAGCGCAGGGCATCTGTCGCGGTGAGATCCTGCACAGCCCCCAGGGCAGCGGCGGCGGCTACGACCCGATCTTCTGGGTGCGTGAGGCTGGCTGCAGCTACGCCCAGCTGAGCGAGCACCTGCGGCTCAGACTGGGCAGCCGGGGCAAGGCCGCCCGCCAGATGGCGACCGAGCTGCATGAACTGCTGGGTCTGGCCTCAGCCCTGGGCTGAGCGGTTGACCTCGTTGACAGCCCGCATGGCGGCGGCGGCGGCCTCTTCGACATCGCCCTCGCGACCCGCCAGGGTCAACCGACCAAACGCCCCGACGGCCTTGACGTCGACCACGGTGATGTTCGACGCCTTTTCGGCCTCGTTGGCGGCGATCAGCACATAGCCAGCGGGCTCGGTCTCGAGGATGAACATGCTCATGCCCGCCTGAATCATCGAACCGCGCCGGTTCTGGCGGTTGATCAGCACGGCGTGGTCAGGCGTGATCGCGCGAATGATCTCGGTCCAGCTGACCTCGCAGCGGCTGCGGCGGTTGACGCTGCTGCCGATCGCCTCGAGCACCACGTCGCCGGAGTGCAGCACATTGCTCTGGTCGCGGTGATACAGCGCCAGCGAGCCAAAGGCCCGCTCGACGATCATCTGACCCAGGCGCACGGTGCTGGCCTTGAGGGCGATGTCGGTGACCCGGTGCACCGCCATGCCCGGTGACACCTCGAGCCACAGACAGGCGTCTCCCGGGATCGGCAGAAAGCCCTGGCTGACGGTGCCCATGTAGGCCGCCAGCTGGGGCTGCAGGCTGTCGAGAAACACGTAGGTGCGCAGCTCGATCGACTCGACATGGCTCGACTCGCGCGCCAGGCGCGAGGTCTCGCTGTCGGTGGTGATCACACAGCTGGCGGCCGAGGGGTGCAGATCCCCGGCAGCGGCGCCCCGCGCGATGCCCAAGCCAAGATCGGTGCCGGTGACCTGCACCGACCGCGCGCGTCGCCTGGAAGTGGACTCGGGCAAGGGATCAAGCGCTTGCTGCGGCAGCCATCGCGCAGAAGCTGGCTGACTTTACGGCCCAGGGTCGGGACTCTTGCGCCGCCGGCTGCAGCCGGTACCGTCCGGCCATCTCTGCCTGAACGGCCAATGGCTGCCAAGCGTTCTTCGTCCAACGGCACTTCCAACGGGTCTGTGCCGGTTCAACCCGAAACCGACGAGGTGCGTCCGGAGCAGGCCCTGGCGCTTGTCGGCATGGGACTGCTGCAGAAGATGGCCGCCAACGGTGAACTGCCCTGGGTCTGGAACGAAGGCGAAGACGCTGGTGCCTGCGATCCCGCCGCCCTGCGCAACCGCCTGGAGCTCACCGACCTGGCCCTCAAAACCGGTGCTCCGCTGAGCACGGCCGAGGTCACCTACCTCATGGGTGCCCGCCCGGGGGCGGCCGTGGTCGAGCGTGGTGGTCTGAAGGCCCGTCGTGTCAGCCGCAACGTCTGGAAACTGAGCCAGAGCTCCAGCGGCACTGAAAATCAGGGTTTCAGCGGCTTCAACGATGGACGCCGTCGTTTCGGCTGAACCGGGCTGACGAGCGATCAACCCACCAGGGTTGAGCCAGGACCCAGGGCCTCAAGGCCGTGGGTCTTTTTGCTGGTGATCAGAAAGGCTTGGTCCAGCCATCAGTAAAGACACTGGAACGCAGGCCCCAAGGCCGATCCGTGCTTTCTACATTCGCCCCACTCTGCCTGCGCCTGGCTCCATGACCCTGTCCTGGATTGGGACTGCCTGGCTGATCCCGCTGTACCCGTTGCTGGGAGCAGCCTTCAGCCTGCTGTGGTCTCCCGGTCTGATCAAGCGCACGGGCCCGCGCCCCAGTGGTTACATCAACCTGCTGATGGTGACTGTGGCCTTCGGGCACAGCCTGCTGGCTTTGATCAGCCTCCACAACAATTCGGCAGCAGGAGCAGCGGCGATCTATGCGCCGCCGACCTTCGGTTGGACCTGGCTCAACACCGCCGGCCTCAGGGTCGGTTTTGACGGACTGATCAGCGAACCGGCCCTGATCGCGATGACGGTGATCACCGGCCTGCACGTGCTGGTGCAGATCTTCTCCATCGGCTATCTCGAAATGGACTGGGGCTGGCCTCGGTTCTTCGGTGCCCTCAGCTTCTTTGAATCGGGCCTTTGCGGCCTTGTACTCACCGACTCCATTTTTTTCAGCTACGTGCTGCTGGAGCTGCTGACGATTGGCACCTACGTCATCGTCGGCACTTGGTACAACCAGCCTCTGGTGGTCAAAGGGGCCCGCGACGCCTTCCTGACCAAGCGCATCGGCGACATCGTGCTGCTGGCTGGTGTGATCGCTCTGCTGCCGGTGACCGGCACCTGGAACTTTCATGGCCTTCAGGGTTGGGCGGCAGATCTGGCCAACAACGGCCAGAACCTGCCCCCTGGTTTTCAGCTGATCCTGTTGGCTTTGATTGCCGGCCCCATGGGCAAATGCGCCCAGATCCCGCTGCACCTGTGGCTCGATGAGGCCATGGAAAGCCCCCTGCCTTCGACGGTGCTGCGCAATTCGGTGGTGGTGATCGGCGGCGCCTGGGTGCTGCTGCGGCTCGAACCCCTGATCGAACTGAGCCCCCTGGCCCAGGCCGTGTTGGTGATCGTGGGCGGCACAACAGCCCTGGTGGCAGCCCTGATCGCCCTGGGGCAGATCGATGTGAAACGGGCGATGAGCTTTTTGGTCAGCAGCTGGCTGGGACTGTTGTTTGTTGCCGTCGGACTGGGCGGCATCAACGTCGCCGACCATCTGATGCTGGTTTATCCGCTGCCGATGGCGGTGATGCTGATGGCTGTCGGCACCATCGTGATCGGCAATGTCACCCAGGACCTCACCCAGCTGGGGGGCCTCTGGAGCCGGCGGCCGTTGGTCGGACTCGCCTTTCTCAGCGGGGCTGCCGGCCTGATGGCCCTGCCGCCCTTTGGCGGGTTTGCCGCCCTGCGCGAACTGCTGGAGCTGACCTCCTCAAGCCGGCTGCCGGTGGTGCTGGGTGCGTTGGTGCTGATCACCAACGCCCTGCTGAGCGCCTCGCTGATGCGCGTGTTCGGGTTGATCTGGGGGGGCGTTCCCAAACCGTTCACGGTGCGATCGCCCGAAGTGCTTTGGCTGATGGTGCTGCCCACCCTGGTGTTGATGGGTTTTGTGCTGCACATCCCGCAACTGCTGGTGCACATCGGGGTGTATCAGCTCACACCGGTGCCCGGATGGGGTCCCCTGGCCTGGCCGTTGCTGGTCTCGACCCTGCTGGGTGCAGGCAGCTCTCTGTTCTTCTACCTGCGCCCCCACCCCCTGGCCGAACTGCCTTCCGGACTTGGGGGCATCCAGCACTGGCTGGCCGAGGACATGCACACCGAGAGCTTCTATCACCGCACTGTCGTCGCCCTGGTGGTGGGTCTTGCCCGACTCAGCGCCTGGAGTGATGCCCAGTTGGTCGATGGCTTCAGCAGCGGCAGCGGGCAGGCCGCCATGGCCGGCGCCCGCAGGCTGAGCCTCACCACCAGCGGCAACTCCCAGGCCTACGCGCTGTCGCTGGTGCTGGGTGTGTTGGTGATGGCTGCCTGGCTGCTGGCCCGTTGAGGACAAACCGATGACCTTGCTCTTGCTGTTGTTGATTCCGGTGGTGGCCGCTGTGCTGCTGCCCCTGTTGAGCGGAGAGGCCAACCAGGTTCGCGCCGCTGCCCTGGTGGCCGCGCTTGCCCAGGTTGGTCTTGGCGTGTGGTTGTGGCAACACCCACCGGGTGAGCTGTCGCTGCGCTGGCTTCCCCAGCTCGGGCTGCAGCTCGACCTGGGGCTTGATGGTCTGTCGCTGCCGCTGGTGCTGCTGGCTGCTCTGCTGACCGTGATGGCCGTTCTCTCGACCCCGGCCGCTCAAAGCCGACCGAGGCTGTTCTATGCCCTGCTGCTTGCCACCAACGTCGGTCTGGTGGGGTCGTTCCTTGCCCGCAACGCCCTGCTGTTTGTGCTGGCCTACGAGCTGATCCTGATTCCCACCACGTTGCTGGTGGCCATCTGGGGCGGGCCCCGTCGCTCGACCGCAGCCATTCGCTTTCTGATGTACGGCGCCGTCTCAGGCATCGCCCTGCTGGCCGCAGTCATGGCCTTTGGCTGGTTGCAGGGAGGCGGCCTCGACTTCAGTTTCGCTGCCCTGGCCCATCACAGCCTGAGCCCCACGCAGCAGCGCTGGATCCTGGCCCTGGTGTTGTTGGCCTTTGGCCTCAAGTTGCCGGTGGTGCCCTTGCACGGGTGGCAGCCTTTGACCTACAGCCAGGCGCCGACACCGGTGGCCATGATGCTGGCCGGCGCCGTGTCCAAGCTTGGTGCCTACGGTCTGCTGCGCTTCGGCGTTGCGTTTCTGCCCGATGCCTGGAGCGCCTGGTCGGGCTGGATCGCTGCCGTTGGTGCGATCAGCGCCATCTATGGGGCCCTCAATGCCGTGGCCCAACTGGAGATGCGTCGGCTGGTGGCCTACAGCTCCCTGGGACACATGGGCTTTCTGCTGCTGGCTCTGGCGGCCGCCACGCCGTTGAGCCTGCAGGGGGTCATCGCCCAGATGCTGGCACACGGGCTGATCATTGCGCTGCTGTTCTGCCTGGTGGGGCTGATCGAAATCAAGACGGGCTGCAGCGAGATCCCCGAACTCTCGGGCCTGCTGAATGCCCAGCGGGGTCTGCCGTTCACGATGGGACTGATGCTGCTGGCCCTGATGGCCGCCGCCGGGGTTCCTGGCCAGGCGGGGTTTGTGGCCGAACTGCTGGTGTTTGAAGGCAGCTGGGTTGCCTATCCCTGGCCGACCCTGGTCTGCATCCTGTCGTCAGGGCTGACCGCCGTGTATGCGGTCCGCCTGTTCAACCGTGTCGGCTTCGGGCGACTGGACAACGCCAGGGCCGACTGGGCCAGCACCAGCTGGGCTGAACGGGCACCAGCTCTGGTGCTGACCGCGCTGGTGGTGCTTGGCGGACTGTGGCCCACAGCTCTCACCGGGTTCAGCGATGCCGACACCGCGCCCCTGGCCCTGCGCTCAAGCGATGCAGTGACCGTGATTGCCACCTCAACCCCCCAGGAGCTGACCGCATGACACCCACCGCCACTGCCCCTGCCGAAGCCACCAAAACGCCGTTGATCCCGCCGTCGACCCACCGGTATGCCGATGTGATTCATCGGCTCGAAGCGGGGGGCTCGATGCTGCCCGACACCCCTGAGAACCTCAAGCAGATCATCGGCATCTACAAGGCCTATGCCGTGCCGATGGACTTCTACTGGCGTGATCTGCTCTACATCGCCGAACGGGTCTTTCTCAATCCGCTGCCGGCGTTCAAATACTTCATCTCCCAGGAGTATCTGGACCTGCCCAACAGCTACGCCGGTGACCAGTCCAGGCTGCGCATCTGGCGTGGCGGCGACAAGGCGCACCCCGAACTGCTGGAGTTCATGGCCAGGGGCGAAACGGGCTCGATGCCCAAGCTGCTGCATCACCTCTGGCACGACCGGGTGAACATGGAGTTCGCCGAGGCGTGCATGCAGGCCATGCTCTGGCACCAGGGCATGGGGGGTCGCTTTAACGACTATCTCGAGAGTGACGCCTACAAGGCCAACGCCGATCGGGCGATCAGGGCCTACTTCAAGGGCAACCCCGTGATGCTGGGTCTGTACAAGCTGTTCCCGGAGATGTTCCTGGAGCAGGTGCGGCAGCTCAGCTACACCGCCAACCTGGGGCTGTTCTGGGAGGTGATGGCGCCGGTCTTCTTCGAGATGAGCGACATCTACGACGAAGGCGGCTTCAAGGGTGTGCCCGACGCCATGAACTTTCTGGTGAACGGCATCTTTGCCGTGGCCGGCCGGCCGATCTACCACCACGTGTTCATCGGCGGGGAGTGCTTCGAGATCATTCCCAAGAGCGAAGGCTTCACCTGGCTCTATGAGGCGGCCCTTCCCTACGTGGAAGCGGTCTTCTACCGCACGTCACCCTTCCGGGGCACCAAGAGCTACAACGCTCAGGCGGGTCAGGTGCCAAGCGATCAGGCCGACTTCCATTACGGCATCCTGTATGCCGACGTCTACCCCGTGGGCTCTGCCGGCATTCCGCCGACCCTGCTGATGCAGGACATGCTGCACTTCCTGCCTCCTTACCTCAAGGAGATCTACAAACAACACCGGCGCGGCGAAGAGGATGAGCTGATCCAGCTCGGCATCACCTTCCAGCGATCGATGTACAACGTGACCTCGGCGGTGATCCAGGCTTTGCGCTGCGCCCTCCTCTACCCGCTCGATGACACCGACCCCGAGCACCTGATGGCCAACCGCCGGTTCTTTGAGGCCCAGATGGATCGCTTCCTGCGGCCCGAGGCCCGCCTCGCCGACATCCAGACCCAGGACTACCGCTGACGCCCCGCCCAACAACCGACCATGGCCACGATTCTTGAAACCGCAGCCAGTGCCGGCTGCTTCAACACCCTGCTTGCCGCGGTCGATGCCGCCGGCCTGCGGGCTGCCCTGGAAAGCGCCGGTCCGTTCACCGTGTTTGCACCAGTCGATGACGCCTTTGCCGCCCTGCCCCCCGGCACGGTGCAGACCCTGGTCGACAACCCTCCCCAGTTGGCGCGCATCCTCAAGTTTCATGTGCTGGCCGGTGCCCACCAGCGGGCCGATCTGGTCGGACAGCCTGAGTGGGAGAGCCTTGAGGGGGCCCCGGTGCCCATCCGGCGCAACGAACCGTTCGAAGTCAAGAATGCGACGGTGGTGACCGCCGACATCGCCTGCGACAACGGTGTCGTGCACGTGATCGACCGGGTGATCCTGCCGGGCTGAACCTCACTCCAACCGCTCCAGCGCGATCGCCAGGGCTTCGTAGCACTGTTGCAGCTGCGGGTCACTGATGCTCAGCGGCGGCAGCAGATAAACCGTATTTCCCAGGGGCCGCAGATACACACCTTGATCCAGGCAGCTGCGCTGGATCTGTTTGCCCACCGGATTGAGATAGCCACTGGCACCAGCGTCAACATCAAACGCGGCAATGGTGCCCAAAGCCCGTGGGCGAGTCACCCGCGGGTGCAGGGCCAGTTGCTCCAGCAGCGGGATGTGGCGCACCTCAAACTGCTGAAACCGTTCAGGCATGGCCTGCAGCAGATCGAGACTGGCCAGGGCCGCCGCACAACCCAGGGGATTGGCAGTGAAGCTGTGGCCATGGAAAAAGGTCAGCGATGGATCGCTGCCGATGAAGCCCTGGTAAAGGCGCTCGCTGGCCATCGTGACCCCCATCGGCAGGAAACCGCCGGTGAGCCCCTTCGAGAGACACATCAGATCGGGATGAACCCCGGCTTTCTGACAGGCGAACAGGGCACCGGTGCGGCCAAAGCCGGTCATCACCTCATCGGCGATCAGCAGCGCGCCGGCAGCCCTGGCCCGCTCGGCCACCGCACGCACAAAGCCAGGCCGCACCAGGCGCATGCCCGAAGCTCCCTGCAGCAGCGGCTCAAGAATCACCGCCGCGGTCGGCGTCTGCAGAGCAACGTCGAGCTGCTCAAGGGCCTGCCGCTCAGCGCGCTCGCGATCATCGTCTCCCCAATGGGTGTGGGGCCAGGGCACCCGGGCCACAGCAAACAGCAGCCGCTCGAACGGGGCCGTGAACAGGGAGCGCTCACCCAGGGCCATGGCGCCAACGGTGTCGCCGTGGTAGGCACCCTCAAAGGCAATGAGCTGGTGGCGTGACTCCCCCTGGTTGCTCCACCACTGCCAGGCGATCTTGAGCGCCACCTCCACCGCAGTGGAGCCATTGTCTGAAAAAAACAGACGCTGCAGGCCGGTCAGGGCACTGAGCCTGGTGGCGAGCTGCTCGGCCGGCCCATGGCTGAAGTTGGCAAAGATCACCTGCTCGAGCTGCCGGGCCTGGGCAGCGATCGCCGCCGCAATCGACGGCTCAGCATGGCCATGCAGGGTTACCCACCAACTGCTGATCGCATCAATCAGGCGCCGCCCATCGGCCAGCTCAAGCTCACAACCGCGGGCGGAGCGCACCTGCAACGGCTCAGGGCTGGTGGCCACCTGGGTGGTCGGATGCCAGAGGTGGGGATGCCAGC
>JBBASJ010000033.1:0-25239 GCA_040399325.1 Prochlorococcaceae cyanobacterium | reverse complement strand
CGCCCCTTGCCGCCGGACTTCACACCGGGCGGACGGGACGTTTGTCGATCACCTTGTCAATCAGGCCGTAGTCAACCGCTTCGGCCGGCGACATGAAGAAATCGCGGTCGGTGTCTTCTTCGATGCGGGGCAGCGGCTGGCCGGTGCGATCGGCGAGTTCCTGATTGAGCTTTTTCTTGAGGTAGAGAATCTCGTCGGCCTGAATGCGGATGTCGCTGGCCTGACCGCGAGCCCCGCCCAGGGGCTGGTGAATCATGATGCGCGAGTGGGTCAGGCTGCTGCGCTTGCCCTTGGCGCCGGCGCACAGCAGAAAGGCACCCATGGAGGCGGCCAGGCCCAGGCACACCGTCTGCACGTCGGGTTTGATGTGCTGCATGGTGTCGAAGATCCCGAGCCCGTCATAGACCGAGCCCCCGGGCGAGTTGATGTAGAGGAAAATGTCTTTGTCGGGGTCCTCGGCTTCCAGGAACAGCAGCTGGGCCACGATGCGGTTGGCTGATTCGGCTGTCACCGGCTCGCCCAGAAAGACGATGCGCTCGCGCAGCAGACGCGAGTAAATGTCAAACGCCCGCTCACCGCGACCCGACTCCTCGATGACAATGGGGATCGTGGTCACAGGCCCGCTCTCAGCACGGTCGTGATCCTACTGAGGCTGGAAACGCCTCGATGGGGGCGGCGCTAGGGTCGCTGCACCTTGGTTGCACCTGCGTGAGCGCTGCTCTCACCGTTGCCGACAGCAAGCGGGCCTTTCACCGCGCCTTCCCCTATGTGATCGGTCCGTTGTACCGGCGCATGGTCGATGAGCTGCTGGTGGAGCTGCATCTGCTCAGCCGCCAGCAGGGGTTCAAGGCTGACCCCCTGTTTGCGGTGGGGCTGGTGCAGGTGTTCGATGGGTTCGCCAAGGGGTACCGCCCAGAAGCCCAGAAGGCTCCCCTGTTTGACGCGCTGTGCAGTGCCAGCGGCTTTGACGCCTCTGCACTGCGACAGCAGCACGGGCAGGCCCTGGCGGCCATGGGCAGCCACAGCGTCGACGCCGTGCGGCAATGGGTCGAGCAACAGGGTCAGGGCGCCCCTGAGCCCTTGGCCCAGGCGCTGGCCGGCATTCAACGGCCCGACTTTCACTACTCACGTTTGATGGCGGTCGGGCTCATGGCCCTGCTGGAGCAGGCCCAGGGCGCCGATGCCATGGATCCGTCGGCCCTGCGTGACTATGCCCATGACCTGGGCGCATCCATGGGACTGCTGCGTGATCGGCTCGATAAGGATCTCAAGCTCTACGCCAGCAACCTCGAAAAAATGGCCCAGGCGGTCGAGCTGATGGAAGAGACCGTGGCCGCCGAGAAACGCAAGCGCGAGCGCCGTGCCGCGGCACCGGCGGCTTCGGAAGAAGCCACTAACGAGAACGGGTCAACGCCAGGCGTCCCGTCAGCCGGCTGATCGGCTGGCCGCGCTCGGCGTCTGCCTGAATCTCCAGCTGATCGGCGCGCCTGACCAACGGTGGAAAACTTCCGGGCCAGAGCCCCAGACGGTCGAGGTCGCTGGGTCGGGCCTGCAACACCACCACCCCTGACGGGCCCGGTGGTGCTGACCCGGGTGCCGGCTCGGGTCCCACGAAGAACACCAGCCTGCGTGCTCCCCCTGCGTCGGGGGTCTGCCAGAACCATCCGCCCACGACCCGGCCCTGCTCGTCGCGCCAGTGGGTGCGCTGCGGGCTCGCCCCCTGCTCCTGCAGTCCCTGCTGGAGGAGCGGCTGGCGCAGGGCAGCCAGCAACCGCTCCCAGGCCTGGCGATCGCGGGCAGCGGGGGCAAGAGCCAGTTCCAGGCCGGCCTGGAACGGACCCTGCGGCAGTTCGCGCAGCCGCAGCACAAACGGACTGCGGCGTAGCAGGGCCAGCTGGGGCTCGGCGATCGCATAACGGGATGCCAACGGCTCACGCACCAGCTGACGGGACAGCAACCCCTGCAGCAGGGCCTCGAGAGCCGGACCGCGAAGCTCGAGCAACTGACCCGGTGTCAGCGGCCGGGACGCGGGCTCGGGTCGTGCCTGGGAGGCCGGGCTGAGCACGCCCACCGCAGCTGCGGCCTCGCCACTGAGATCGACCCTCTGGCCCAGCAGGTCCAGGGTCAGACATCCCTGTTGAAACCGTTGCAACAGCGGAGCGACCGGGCCCGCGAGGGCGCCCAGTCCAGCCGGACTCCAGCTGACTGTCTGGGGCTGGCGCAACTGCAACAGGCAGCGCTGCTCCAGGCCCCGGGGCGACCGTGGCACGCTGCGCAGTCGATCCGAGAGCCACTGCCGCGACAGCGGGTCGGCCGCCACGACGGCCAGCTCATCGACCAGCAGCGGAGGCACCGGCAGGCGATCGCCAGCTGCGCCGCTGAGGCTCACCGCGGGCAGCACCAGGAAGGCCCCGGCATCGCCATGGACCCCCCAGAACTGCCACCAGACCCCCTGCTGGCGTGACCACAGCGCAGCGGCCAGGGGGCCGAGCCGTTGGCGCCAGAGCGCCGGCGGCGGACGCGTGGGTGCGGCAGCGAAGCTCTGGATCAGCTGCGACTGGTTGAACAGACGGGCCAGCCCCTGGGCCTGGGAGCGGGGCCAGACCAGCAGGGCGAGGGCCGGAACCAGCAGCAGAGCGGCCGCGGCGGCCGCCGTGTTGGGCAACAGCACTCGCCTGGGCACCAATCGCCAGGGCAGCACCCTCATGGCAGCTCGCCATAGGTGGTGTTGCGCCGCCGCACCCGGCGCCCGACGCGGGCTGCCGCCGCCTCCAGAGCCTGGGGCTCCTGATTGGTGCCGCCGCTGGCTCCGGCCATGGTGGTGATGTGCTCTTCCATCAAGGTGCCACCCAGGTCATCGGCACCCCAACGCAGGGCCTCAGCGGCACCTTCCAGCCCCAGCTTCACCCAGCTGGGTTGGTGGTGGCGGATCCAGGGACCCAGCAGCAGTCGGGCCAGGGCCGTCAGCACCAACATTGCCTGCAGATCGGGCTGGTCGCGGCCCACCTGACGTCGCAGAGCAGCAGGCGCATTCAGCCCCACAAACGGCAGCAGCACAAATTCAGTGAAACCCGGCAGGCCCTGGCTCCAGGCGTGGCGCTGCATCGCAACCAGGGTGAGCAGATGGGCGGCCACGTCGGCCGCGGTCTCGATGTGACCGGCCATCAGGGTGCTGGTGGCGGGCAGGCCCTGGGCGTGCACTTCGAGCATGACGGCCACCCAGGCGCGGGCACTGAGCTTCTCGGGGCAGAGGCGCCGCCGCAGCGGCTCGCTCAGCACCTCGGCCGCCGTGCCCGGCACCGAGGCGAGCCCCGCCTGGCGCAGCCGCTGCAGCACCTGCTGGAGCGGCAGCCCATCGGCTTCAGCCATGAACAACAGTTCCTGGGGCGAAAACGCATGCAGATGGATGCCAGGCGCTGCCGCGAGCAGATCGCTCAGCACGGTTTCGGCATGGGCCAGATGGCTGCCATCGAGGCTGGCGGCAGGGTCAAGACCACTCTGGATGCAGAGCTCGGTGGCTCCACGTCGCTGCGCCTCGTGGGCCTTGTGCTGCAGCTCAGAGCGGCTGAGCCGGTACGCACCGGGTTCCCCCGGGTCACGGCGAAAAGCACAGAAACTGCAGTGCTTGACGCAGTGGTTGGTGAGGTTGATGTTGCGGTTGACCACATAGGTCACCGTCTCACCCACCAGATCGCTGCGCAACCGATCGGCCCTGTCGCGCAGCATCTGCAGGCCTGCCGCCGTGTCTGAATCGGGGTTCGTGAGCAGCGACCCGCCGAGGTGCAGCAACCGGGTGGCCGTGTGGTGATCGGCAGGGGTGCCGGTGTATTGACCAGATGACGGATGCTGCAACTGATCGATCAACTGCTGAAGCACCTCAAGCCTTGATGGTGACCCCGTAGCAGCCGAGGCCCTCCAGCCCGGCTCTGCCGGGGCAGCGGGCTGGAGCAGACGGTCGGCAAGCTCCCAGGCCCACGGGCTCAGGACCTGGCTCTGCGTTCCTGCTGCTTGCGACGCCGCCGGTCCCGCCATTCAACGCTCGAGAGATAGATCACCCCAAGACTCACGAAGACCAGCAGGACTGCTGCCGTCAGCGAGAGGATCCTGGAGGGGTCAGAGACAGCGTCAACCACTCAGAAGTTGATGCTGCCGTCGCCGTTGCGTCCCCACACCACCATGGCGATGGAGAAGGAGAAGATGGCGGCCAGAGCGGCCCAACCGGCGGTGATCAGCATGCCCGATGTCGCGTTTGCGTGGCGCCACAATACCTAGGCTTGGCGGCGTGCTGAGCGCCATGAGGACAACATTGATGAGCCGGGCGAGCTCCACCCCCCTGCGCGAACGCAGCTCTGCGGCGATGCGCGAGCGCCAGCCCTACCCCAACTACAGGGTGGTGGTGCTCGACGACGACGTGAACACCTTCGTGCATGTCGTCGAGTGCCTGGTGCGGTTCATCCCGGCGATGACCCCGGATCGCGCCTGGGAGCTGGCCCATGAGATCGACGGCCAGGGCTCGGCCGTGGTCTGGGCTGGCCCCCAGGAACCGGCCGAGCTTTATCACCAGCAGCTCGGCGGCCAGGGTCTGACCATGGCACCGCTCGAACCGGTCTGAACCTTGCCATGGGCAGAGTGGTGATCACCCACAGCACCTATGTGGAAGGGTTGATCCCGGTGCTTCAGAGCCTGGCCCGGCAGCCCGGGATCGACACCATCACCCCGGCGGTGATTGGCCGTGTGCGGGGCCGCAGTCCGAAGCTGCAGCTCCGCATCTCAACACCGATCAACGGTGGCCACAAACTGGTGGCCCGCCGCGGCAGCAGCGTGCAGGAGGTGTTTGTGGTGACCGGCCTCAGTGCCGAGAGCCTGCAACCCCTGCTCGAGGCGGCGCTGAACGCCTGACCCCAGGGACTGCTGTGCTGATCACACCCATCGCCTTTGCTTCCCATGTCCATCACGCCCGAGACCCTGGAGCAGGCCCTGCACTGGCGCTATGCCACCAAGGCCTTTGACCCGACGCGTTCGATCCCGGCCCAGACCTGGGCTGCGCTGGAGCAGAGCCTGGTGCTGTCTCCATCGAGCTACGGGCTCCAACCCTGGAAGTTCCTGCTGATTCGCGACCGGGCGCTCAGGCAGCAACTGCGGCCCCATTCGTGGGACCAGAGTCAGATCACTGACTGCGCCGAGCTGGTGGTGTTTCTGGGCCGCCGCACGATCGATCAGGCTGATGTCGACACGCTGATCAGCACCACCTGCCAGACCCGTGGACTCGAAAGCGAGCAGGTGGCCTTCTACGCCGACCTGCTGCGGCGCAACGTGGTGGAGCATGAGCAGGTGCCCGCCGACGAGATCGCCGGTTGGAATGGTCGCCAGGTGTACATCGCCCTGGGCACCTTCATGACCGCAGCGGCCCTGCTGGGGGTCGACACCTGTCCGATCGAGGGGTTTGACCCGGGGGCCTATGACCGCCTGCTGGGACTCGAAGGGAGCCCCTACCGCAGCTGGGTGGTCTGTGCAGCGGGCTATCGCGCCGAAGATGACCGCTACGCCCAACTTGCCAAGGTGCGCTATCCGGCCAGCGCGTTGATTGAGGTGCGTTGAACAGGCTGGGTTGATCGAGCCTTGCTCAAGCTCAGCAAAGGGGTGAACCGCCGTGCCGTCTTGCCCCAGTGTTCGACCTGGTGGAACCAGAAGGGGGGTCAAGGGCGGGGCGCCGTTTCCGGCTGCAAGGCCGGCTTACGTTGCTTCCGCTGCAGACCCCCCATGTCGAAAAGGGAGTCAGATCAGAAAACTGTGAAAGGCAGTCACCAACACGGCAGTCCGCAGCGACTCTAGGGCCCTCAGCCGGCCGGCGGCAGGGGCCAGATCTGCCGCACCTCGGCCAGCCGCGCCATCGCTTCCTGGGTGCGCTGAGCCGGATCGGCATCGTGCAGGGTGAGGGTCAGATGGCCGAGCTTGCGGCCAAGGCCGGAGCCTGTCTTGCCGTACCAGTGCAGGGCTGCATCGGGGAGCTGCGCCAGAGCATCGCGCTGGTTGTGGTAGTCCGACTCGGTGGCGCTGAAGCCCAGCAGGTTGACCATCAGCGCACCCGGCACGCAGAGCTCGGCCGGGCCCATCGGCAGCCCGGCGACGATCCGCAGCTGCTGTGCAAACTGACTGGTCTGGCAGGCCTCGATCGTGAAATGGCCGGCGTTGTGGGTGCGCGGAGCGATCTCGTTGACCTGCAGTCCGGCAGGTCCATAAAAAAGCTCAAGCGAAACCATTCCGACATAGCCGATCGCCGTGAGCAACGAGGCCGCCAGGTTTCTGGCATGGGCCTGCACCGCATGGGGCACCGGCGCCGGAGCCAGGACCCAGTCGCACACCTGCTGGTGCTGATGGGTCTGCACCAGGGGATAGCACTGCACCCGTCCATGGCGATCGCGGCAGGCCAACTGGGCCAGTTCCAGTTCAAAGCTCACCAGCTGCTCGAGGATCCAGTCGCGCGGATCAACCTCAGCCAGCAGCGACTCGAGCTCAGCCTGGGTGGCGAGCACCCGTGTTCCCTTGCCGTCGTAGCCCCCTGTGGACGCCTTGGCCATGACAGGAAAGCTCAGACCTTCGGGCAGGTGGGGTGCGGTGGGTGCATCGGGATCCTGCTGCT
Organism: Prochlorococcaceae cyanobacterium; assembly: GCA_040399325.1. Classification (GTDB taxonomy): domain Bacteria; phylum Cyanobacteriota; class Cyanobacteriia; order PCC-6307; family Cyanobiaceae; genus RGUW01. The sequence goes on along the minus strand of JBBASJ010000033.1, from coordinate 18,599 downwards.
GGGCCTGCGGTGGTTGGGGCTCGGCCCCATCGCGATCGGCTCGATCCTGGTCAGCGTTCTGGCGCGGCAGCGGTCTGAGCGCTTCCTCAAGTCCGCACCAACGGGGTGAGGGCAGATTGAGGCGGTTGAGCAACTGGCGCTGCGCGCGCTTGCTGACCAGCTGCTCCAGGGCGTCAAGCCCGGGCACAAAGCGAATGCCCTCGGCGGCGAGGGCGCCGAGGGCAGCCAGGTCCAGCCATTCGTTTTCGAAGCTGATCGCGGCACAACGCCGGGCCAGCTGGCGCGTGGCATACAGATCATCGAGCGGTGCGAGCACCACCGAGCTGGCTGCCGCCGTGGCCGGATCATGGGAACCCGGGGTCTGGACGTGCAGGCTCATGCCCAGCTCCTGGGCGGCTTCGGCCAGCATCAGGGCCAACTGGCCACCGCCGACGATGCCGATGGAATCGGCAGCCAGGGATTCCTGGCCTGAAGCGGTCTCTGAACCGGAAGAATCCATGAGCACCTGCACGACCACACGCCCCGTGAGGTCCAATCTTCCATCTTCAACCGCGACGGTGGGGCATCAGGTGAGGCCACGATCACCGGCGACCAGAACGCGAACCAGGCTCAACAGCAGCACCCCGAGGAACAGGGCCAGGCCCACCGTGCAGGCGTAGCTGATTTCGAGTTCAGCGAAGGCCTGATCGTAGACGTAGTACACGATGGTGCGTGTCGCATCGGCGGGCCCCCCCTGGGTCATCAGATAGACCTCCTCAAACACCTTGGTGGCGGCGATGGCCGAGATCACAGCCACCAGGGTCACGTAGGGCCGCAGCAGGGGCAGGGTGATGTCCAGATGCCGGCGCCAACCGTCACTGCCATCGAGGGCGGCAGCCTCATAGAGCTCGGGAGCAATGCCCTGCAGCCCGGCCAAAAAGATCACCATGTAGTAGCCAAGGCCTTTCCACAGGGTCACCACCATCACGGCCGGCAGGGCCAGCTGGGGGGAGCTCAGAAACCCGATCGGTGTGAATCGCTCCCCCAGCAGGGCCACCATCCAGCCGTTGATCAGGCCGTTGTCGGCGTAGAGCCAGCGGAAGGCGATCGCCGCCACCACGATCGAGACCAGCACCGGTGTGTAGAACGCGCCCCTGAACCAATGCATGCCGGGCAGTTGTCGGTTGACCAGCACCGCCAGCGCCAGCGAACCCAGCACGATCGGTGGCACGATCCCCAGCAGATAGGCCCCGGTGGTGAGCGACACCCGCGCCATCATCGGATCGGCCAGCAGGCGCCTGAAGTTGGCCAGGCCGATGAAGCGCAGGGGCTCACTGACGTCGAGCCCGCTGCGGGTGAAGGCCATGACCAGCGCCATCGCCGCAGGGATGAGCACCGACACCCCCAGCAGCAGCAGCGCCGGGGCCAGAAATCCCCAGGCCGTGGCGGTGCGGGGCGCAGAGGCAGACATCACGGCAGACCGGCTGGGCGTCATTGTGGGACGTCCTGTCGACTGCCAGCAGCGCTGTGACCGCCGACCCCCTGCAGGTGTTGCAGCAGGTGTGGGGCTACCCAGCCTTTCGCGGGCCCCAGGAGGCGATCGTGCGCCATGTCATCGGCGGCGGCTCGGGCCTGGTGCTGATGCCCACCGGTGGCGGCAAATCGCTCTGCTACCAGGTGCCGGCGCTGTGCCGTCCCGGACTGGCGGTGGTGGTGTCGCCGCTGATCGCCCTGATGCAAGACCAGGTGGCGGCGCTGCAGCAGCTGGGGGTGGCCGCGGCGGCCCTGCACTCGGGGCACGGGGCTGACGCTGTCGGTGCCATCTGGCATCAGCTGCAGGCCGGCAGCCTCAAGCTGCTGTATGTCTCGCCCGAACGGCTGCTGGGTGGCGATCTGCTCGCGCGACTGGGGCCGGCGATCAGCCTGTTTGCGATCGATGAGGCCCATTGCGTCTCGCAATGGGGCCACGACTTCAGACCCGAGTACATCGAGCTGGGGGTGCTCGCCGAACGCTTCCCCGCTGTGCCGCGGCTGGCGCTGACCGCCACCGCCGACCCCCGCACCCGCGACGAGATCATCGCGCGGCTGCAGCTCGAGGCCGGCCAGGTGTTTCTGGCCAGCTTTGATCGTCCCAACATTCGCTACCTGCTGCGCGGCAAGCAACAAGCGCCGCAGCAGTTGCTCGAGTTTCTGGCCGAGCATCGGGGCGAAGCCGGCATCGTGTATGCCCGCTCCCGCAGCCGGGTCGATGCCATTGCCGCCCAGGTGCGTCAGGCCGGCGTCGATGCGCTCGCCTATCACGCCGGGCTCAGCAGCGAGCAGCGCAGCAGCGCCCTGCAGCGGTTTCGCAACGACGCTGCCGTCGTGGTGGTGGCGACGATCGCCTTCGGCATGGGCATCGACAAGCCCGACGTGCGCTTCGTGGCCCATGTCGATCTGCCCAAGAGCCTGGAGGCCTACTACCAGGAAACGGGACGCGCCGGACGCGACGGGTTGCCGGCGGTGGCCTGGATGCTGCACGGGCCTGGTGACATCCCCCAGCTGCGACGCTTCATCGACGACTCGAGCGCCCCCGAAGAGCAAAAGCGGATCGAGCACGGCAAGCTCGAGGCCCTGATCGCCTACAGCGAGGCGGCCGGTTGCCGCCGCCAGGTGCTGCTGAAGCACTTCGGAGAAGACCTGCCCCATCCCTGTGGCAACTGCGATGGCTGCCTGGAACCCAGAGCCCTGGTCGACCTCACGGTGCCGGCCCAGAAACTGCTCTCTGCCGTGGTGCGCACAGGCCAGCGCTTCGGCGCCGCCCATGTGGTCGATGTGCTGCTGGGGGGCAGCACCGAGAAGATCCGCCAGCTGGGGCACGATCAGCTGAGCGTGTATGGCATCGGTCGCGAGCTCGACCGCAGCCAATGGCGAACGCTGGTGCGTCAGTTGGGCGGCCTTGGCTATCTGCAGCCAGTGCCCGGAGGCAAAGGGGGCCTGCAGCTGGGGCCAGCCGCGTCGGTGCGACCGTTGCTGCGGGGCGAGATCAGCCTCGAACTGCCGCTTCCGCAGCCCCAACGCAACGCACGCAAGGGCGCATCAGCGGCGCCAGCACGATCGCCGGGAGTCATGGCCGGCCTCGATGGCGACCTGGAGGTCGACGAAGCCCTGCTCACAGCACTGAAGTCATGGCGCCGCGAGCAGGCCCGCCAGCAGGGGGTGCCGCCCTATGTGGTGTTCCACGACCGCACACTGGTGGAGCTGGCGGCGCAGCAGCCCGCGACCCTCGAGGCCCTGGGCCGCATCGGCGGCATCGGCACAGCCAAGCTGACGCGCTACGGCGAGGCGCTGCTGGGGGTGTTGTCTGGCAGCGCCACGTGAAGCAGAACCTTGGCCTGATGATCATTCCAGGTTTCGCCGCGCCAGCCTTGACCCAGAGCAGCGGCCACGGCGCTGACAGCCAACAGAAGGGGTAACAGGGCCGGATCGCCCTGCAGGGTGAACACAAAGACCGCGCAGAACAGAGGCGTCCCGTTGCTGCTGGCAAACAGGGCCGTGGCACCCACCGCGGCCAGCTGGGCCAGGGCATTGCTGTCCATCGCTGCCAGACCCTGCAGGGGGCTGATCAGCAGGGCACCCAGGGTCATGCTGTCGTGCATCAGCCCGCCAGGAGCACCGGCCGCCAGGCTGATCACGGTGGCCAGAAGACGCCACACAAGGGTCAAGGGGGAGCCCGGGTCCTGGCCGGCCAGGGCGGCCGCCAATGACAGGGAGCCGTCATTGAGGCTGAGCCCCCCGCTGAGCAGGGCCAGCAGGGTCAAGCCCCCCGCCAGAAACATGGCGCCCCCAAGACGCTGCCGACTCAACAGATGTCGGGTCATGGCAGCGGCGGGAATCGTCAGACGCACCAGCAGGGCACCCGCAGCCGCACCCACCACGGTGAGCACCAGGGTCCACGCCCACAGCTCAGGCGGCAGTGATCCAAGATCCAGGCCAGCCAGACGGGCCGGCTGCCCCATGGTGGTGGCCACCAGGGTGCCACTGCCAGCGAGCAGCAGCGCGGGTAGCACCAGCGGCAGACCCGTGGTCTGGCCGAGCTCCTCAAGCCCGTAGGTGATCGCCAGCAGGGGCGAACGGAACGCCGCCCCCAGCCCCGCCGCACCGCCGATCACCGCCACCAGGCGGGGCGGGAGGCTGGCCAGCACCCCACAACCGGGCCAGCACTGCCGGATCGCCAGCATCACACTGGCTCCGAGCGCCACCGATGGCGATTCCACCCCCACCGCCAGACCCCCCAGATGGGTCAACAGCATCAGTGGCAGACGTTGCAGCTGACTGGCGAGGCTGAGCTGCTGCAGCCAGCGGGCTTCGGCTTCAGCGTTCCGAGGCTGCGGCGCGCGATCGAGCGCCAGCAATGGCGCCACGCCGCCGCCGCGTCCTGACGCCAACGGACCCCAGGCCAGGGTGATCAGCAGTGCCGAAGCCACAAACACCAACGCGGCCCCAGCGGCTCCATGGGTCTGGGGTTGCAGCCACAGCCGGTGCTGGAGTTGAAACCCAAGCTCCGACAGGGCCTGATAGGGCCAAAGCAGCAGACCCCAGCCCAGCCCCAGGCACAGCCAGAACAACAGGACAGACAGGGTCATCGGCTGGCCAGGCCAAGAAAGTGGCTGGCTTGTTCAACCGCCTGCGACCAGTTGCCGGATTCGCTCAAGCCCGAACGGCGGGTGGGCTTGAAGCTGTGGTCACCGGCCGTGATCCACTGCACAGCAATCGCTGGCGAAAGGCTGTAGCCCTCGACCTCAGCTCGGCGGCCGAAGCTGTCGCGCTCGCCCTGCAGGATCAGGGTGGGGGTGCTGAGCGTTTCGAGATGGGTGATGCGCCGTTGGTCGGGTTTTCCCGGCGGATGAAACGGGTACCCCAGACAAACACAACCGCTCACGTTGCTGTGGGCGGCCAGCTCATCAACCAACAGCGAGGCGATGCGGCCGCCCATCGACTTGCCACCGATGACCAGCTTGGCCGTGACCTTCTCCATGGCAACCTGCTCACGAAAGGCGTCAAGCAGCCTTGGCAGACGATCGGGCGCGCGCTGCCGGCCGTCGGCACGCCGCTGGGCCATGTAAGGAAACTCGAAGCGCACCACCCGAGCGCCCCGCTTGGCCAACCCCTGGGCCATCGCTTCCATGAAGGGGCTGTCCATCGGTGCGCCGGCGCCATGGGCCAGCACCAGCGTCACGGCGGCATCCACCGGGCCATCGATCAGGCGCGAATGGGGAGCCATGACGCAGCGTGGCTTAATCCTTCACGACCAAAAACCGTCCTGACAGCTTGACCGCCAGCACCACAGCGGCAATGGCGTAGGAAACAAAGGTGATCGCCTGGCCGGGCGTGCCGCTTGCATAGGCCCCGCGCTCCAGCAACACGAAATCGGCAAGCGAGGCTGCCGTGCCCCAGAGCAGCACCCAGACACTGACGTACAGAAAACCTTTGATGCTCTGGTTCATGGCGGCTTGGTGGCGGCAACATGGTTCGCAGACCCTATCCACCCAGCCCCAGCACGTCTGTGGAGAACACCCTGGAGACAAGCCAGGTCTTGATCGCGCGCCATCAGCTCCAACCCCATCCCGAGGGGGGCTGGTACCGCGAGATGCACCGCAGCAGTCAGATCGTGAACCGCAGCGACGGGGCGCAGCGTGCTGGACTCACGGTGATTCTGTTCCTCTTGGAAGAGAACAACCCCAGTGCCTGGCATCGGGTGCATGGCGCCGATGAAAGCTGGCATTTCATCGGTGGTGCTCCGCTGGAGCTGCAGATGCGCAATGACGATGCAACCGCGCACAACAGGCTGCAGTTGGGGTTCAGTCACTCCCACGCAGACACCGAGCCACAGCTGCAACCCCTGGCCGTGGTGCCTGCGGGGTGGTGGCAGATGGCCCGAAGCCTTGGACCTTGGAGCCTGGTGAGCTGCTGCGTTGGGCCGGGCTTCGACTTTCAGGATTTTGAACTGCAGGCTCCGCGGCAGGCACAGAGCTGATCGAGGTCCGGGCGGCCGGTGAGCCGCAGCCGCCAACGGGCCCAGAGGCCATAGACGGCATCGACCAGCGGGCCAAGCCCGGGCCAGGCGGTCGGTGCATACAGCCAACCCAGACCCACCAACGCGTAGGACCTACGAAACACCTCCACATCACGCACGATGGCACCGTCGGCCAACAGGCCATGAATGCGTCCCATGGCCATGCGGTAGTCGATCTGCCCGTGGGCCGCAGGGTCGTAGTCGGCGGCATCCACATCAACAAACGCCAACCGCGGCGCCTCGGGGTGCAGCAGCTGGTCGCGGCGCCTGAGAAACGTGACCTCCCTCAGACACAGCGGACAGCCACCGTCATAAAGAAGCGTCAAGCCGACCGACGCCATGTTGCCCGTGGTCATCGACGGAGCGTTCGCCGACATGGATGGATCACGCCTGGGCAAGCCACCTTGGCGTACCAGGGCGGCAGCCTGCGGCAAGCGGAGCGCAGGGAGCCGGCCCAGGAGCGGCAGATTTGCGATTTATTGCCAGAAAGCCGGTCAGACTGCTAGGTTTTGTAAGATTCCTTTACAACAGGGACGGTCTCGAGCATGTTCACGATTGAAAAAGCGTCGCAGATCTTTCCCAACACGTTGTCTGCAGACGTGGTTCCCGCCATCACCGCGCGGTTCCAACTGCTCAGCGCCGAAGACCAGCTCGCGCTGATCTGGTATGCCTATCTGGAGATGGGCCGCACGATCACCATCGCTGCACCAGCCGCGGCAAGAATGCAATTTGCAGAGCGGGTGCTCAACGAAATCAAAGCGATGAGCTTTGCGGAACAGAGCAAGGTGATGTGTGATCTTGCCAATCGTGCTGACACAGATATTTGTCGTACTTATTCGGTCTGGTCGGTCAACATTAAGCTCGGATTCTGGTACCAGCTCGGTGAATGGATGGCGGCAGGACTTGTCGCTCCGATTCCTCAGGGGTATCAACTGTCGGCCAACGCAGCAGCGATTCTTGCCTCAGTTCAGAAAGTTGAGCAAGGCCAGCAGATCACCTTGCTGCGCAACTTTGTTGTCGACATGGGCTATGACCCCGAGAAGGGAGCTGCCCAGCGTGTGGCGGAGCCAGTCGTACCACCAACACCTGAAGATCAACGCAGTAAAGTCAGCATCGAAGGGATCAGCAATGCAACAATCTCCAACTACATGGACTTGTTGAATGCCAATGATTTCGACAATCTGATCCAGCTCTTCCTTCCTGATGGGGCGCTTCAGCCTCCTTTTCAAAAGCCGATCGTCGGTGTTGATTCAATCCTTCGGTTCTTCCGCGAAGACTGCCAGAATCTCAGGCTGCTGCCTGAGCGCGGCACGTCTGAAGCAGAATCTGACGGATTTACCCGCATCAAAGTGACCGGCAAGGTTCAAACCCCCTGGTTTGGATCAGGCGTTGGCATGAATGTGGCTTGGCGCTTTCTGCTCAATCCAGAAGGAAAGATCTACTTTGTAGCCATTGATCTTCTCGCCTCTCCTGCAGAGCTTCTGAAACTCGGACGCTGAGCAAACGCGTTGATGATGATCATCAAGCATAAGGGATTGCTGTTCGCGGCAATCCTTTTTTTATGCTGGTCTGGCTCCCTGCTTGTGCTGATGCATTACAAGCTTTCAGCCATGCCCTTCTGGAGTGTTGGCCTATGCATTGTGATCCGCACAGTACTGCAAACAGGCCTATTCATCACAGCGCACGATGCCATGCACGGCCTTCTCGTACCTCATAAGAGAAACTGGAATCACAGGCTTGGCGCCCTTGCACTGGCTTTCTATGCTGCACTTCCCTACGAAAGTAGCTTAAGCAAACACCGCCGGCACCATCGGTTGACGGCGAGCCGCCAAGATCCAGATTTCTCAGCGAGCTTTAACACAAATGGGCTGGGGTGGTATTTGAAATTCATGGCCAGCTATTTTTCCTATCGGCAGCTGGCACGTCTACTGACTGCTTGGAGCCTATTGGTCGGCCTAAGCTCTGCAATCAATGCATCAGCCGCACTCAATGTGCTGGTTTTCTGTATCGTTCCCTTGTGGTTGAGTTCCATCCAGCTTTTTGTGTTTGGCACTTACCTACCCCATCGCAATCAACGAACACCGATCAATAACCATGATCCAGACAGCCTGGCTTTACCTCCCTGGCTCTCGCTGCTGACCTGCTTCCACTTCAGCTATCACCGCGAGCATCATGACTACCCTGGCCTGGCCTGGTATGAATTGCCGGCCCAACGCCGCCTGTCACAGAAACTCGCACCCACTCAATGAAGTGAGTAGGGTCAGTCACGAGCGAGCAAGGCACATGGAACTGGAGCTGATCGAAGGCTGGACCAGCGCAGAACAAGCCATTGCCCAGCAAGCCTTTAGGCTGGCCTATGGGAGAGCAATCAAGCAATTGATCGCAACCATCCAGCAGCGTGGAGCAAGCCTGAACACTGCCGAAGAAATCTGGGAACTGCACGATTTCCTCAGCATTGAAAGGCACACGATGGAAGGACGTTTTGCCTTCAAGCTGGATGGAATTCTGTTTGTCTTTGCGAGCCTCGTCAAAGACCAACTGCTCGAGATCGACGAACTCTCGGGCCTCGAGGCCGAAAAACTGGCCAAGGTGTCTGCCATGGCCCGCTTCTAAGGCTCAGCAACCCGTTCCGTTCCAGATCCTTTCCTTGTTTGCTGGGCCAGCCTGTGGGGCTGGCCCTTGATGAGCCCTGACCATCGACCTGACGATCGGCGATGGTCAGGTCTCACCCCGCCTCAAGCCACCAGAACGTTGGTGACACGGCCCAGGGCATTGGCCCGCTGCAAGCCCTGATTCATGCGGGCAAGGGGTACCCGGATCACGTACTCACCGCTGCGCACAAACGACTGGTCAGCAACACCAGCCACAGTGATCGTCACCGTTCGCGCACCCCGGCCGCGGTAACCCGAGCTGCCGAGCATTGCCGACTGGCGGTGCGTCTGTGCCGGACTGTATCGGGCACCTGCCGGACCAGCGTCGCCGTAGAGGCCGTCATGCTCCGACACCAAAGCAGCAAACGGGCCCTCGGTGCTGATGTGCTGGTACCGCGCAGCGGCCCCATAGGCGACCGACACGGCGGGCAGTGCACCCGGAACCGCAACCGCACGGTTTTGATGCAGAGAGCGGTTGAGCGCTGCCTGGCGACCGCTGGGCTGTCCTTTCACAGAAGCAGCAGCACCGCGGGCGAGTTGCATCAACCAGGAGAACTGACGTCCCTCGTGACCAATCGAATAACCCCAGCCGTGCAGATAAGGCACCACAGAGTGACCAAACCGCTGCTGATACTCGGCACTATCGATGTAGGAGTCGATCTCCGCCTCATACCCCTGTTCCTGCAGGATGGTGAAGTGATGCAGCATCTCCTCACGGTTGTGGGGAGCCCGGCCAAGCAGATGCTTGTGGTTCAGCTCAATGAACCGGTAGGCATTGCAGTGCTCAAAGAACTTGCTGCGATACAGGCTGCTCTGGGCGATGGTGCGCACCAACTCGCGCACGGTCAGATCGCCGTTGCGAAACAATGATTCAGCACCGCTGAGTCGCTCATTGGCCATCACGTGCTGTTGCCCCAGAACCTGTTGGTAAACAGCACGGATCAGGGTGTCCCTGTCTTGGGCAGACGCGATCGACCAACTTTCCTTGTCACTGGCGTTGGCGAAGCGATCAATGCCAAGTTCGGCGGCTCGAACAAGAGTCATGAAGAAGGTGGCGCAAGGGAACAGGTCCTCAAGTCGACAGGACGCCAATGCTCAGCTGGCAAGCCACGAGACGACGCGTGAGACGACTGGGATTGCTGACAGTACAAGAACTCACCGCGGGCGTCATCGTTTGTAAAGAAGGCGCCACACGTCACAGCCCCAAAGCCCTCAGGCAGGCTGACATCTTCAGATGTTCTTAAGAATTGAGCAGGCTCTTCGGGGCGCTATGACAACGACGTCTGATCGGAGCCTGGATCAGGGCTTGGATCAGGAGGCAGCCGTCGTTGCACCTGTACAAACACCAGCCAGGCGAGGCCAGCCGTTAGGCCACCGGCCAGATCCGAACGCAACAACTCAAGAATGGAGACCGTGCTCGCGGTGATGCGCAGAGCCCGTAGGCCAAAGCGACCCAAGCGGAGCAGACGGTCGTTCATCAGCCAGAGCGCGCACTCGTCGACGCACTCTGAAGTGTGAATAACGTGCGATCAACCCTGCCTCCAAAGGATGCACCGAACCGTCACCATTGGCCTGGCAGCGGCACTGGGGGGACTCGTGGCCTGTGGCAAGCCCGACACCCGTGCCCTGCAGAAACTGGCCTGTGAACACGTGGCCAGCTCCATTGATGTGCAGTCGGTGAACCAGATCGACACCCTGCGCAAGGCCCTGGGGCTGGCACCGGGGGTCGATCCGCTGCGCACCTGCCAAGACCTGGGCGTGCCCATGGACAAGGCTCCCGCTCAAGAGCCTGCCCAGCCAACCCCCAACGCGGACAACGAATGAACCTGTTGCTTCCCGTGGTGCTGTGGCTCCAGCTAGCCCTGTTGCAACTGGTCGGCCCAGTGCCAGCCGACCTTGGCGTGCACAACGGAGCGCTGTCGCCGTGCCCCGCACCGGCCCATTGCGCCCGTGCCAACTGGCGTGTGGACGATGCCGATGCTGCCCTGAACAAGCTCGTCACCGCGGTGGCCAGCACGCCAAGGACCACCGTGGTGGAGCAGCGCGATGGCTACCTGCACGCCACCGTCAGCAGCGCGATCTTCGGCTTTGTTGACGATCTGGAGCTCTTTGCCGACCCAGGTGGAGCCGTGCTTCAGGCACGCTCGGTGTCGCGGCTTGGCGACTCCGATCTTGGAGTCAACAGCCGCCGCCTGGCCGCACTTGAGACCCTCATCAAGGGTTGAGCAGCTGCTCAGACCATTGGGTTTGGGCTCGCCAGCGCCGGCGGCGATGGGGGTGATCGCCCAGCTCGAGAAGCTCGACCTGGGTCACGGCGATGCGCAGCAGCACAAAATGAGCCGGTATGGGCGTGTCGTGGGGTAGTTCAGCAACAAAGGGCGCACCCCGATCGAAGGGCTCGCCGGGCTGGGGCCAGCCCCAGAGGGCGCGACCACCCGGGCTGAGCTGGGCCCAGTGGCGGGTGCGTTCACACTGCTGCAGTTCATCCTCCAGAACAACAAGCGAGCCCCGCAGGCGAAACTGACTGCGCGCCCGTGGCAGGAGCCAACACACCTCCACGGCTGGTTGATGCTGTAGATCGGCAGTCTTGGCGCTGCGACCGTCGGTCAGCAGATCAAACGCGGCCGGCCCAACCCAATCGCGAAACACCAGGGTGCGCACACGCGGTGTGCCGTCGGCAGCCACCGTGGCCAACTGAAGCCAGCGCGCCGCAGGCGAACGCCCCTCGCGTTGGCGCGCCCCGCGCAACAGCGGGCGCCAGGGGGGCAAGGCTTCATTCACTGGGTCTCCTGTGCGGTACAGCCCATAGCCTGCAACCTGATCCGACTGCCCTTGCCGCCGTGACCGAGAGTTTGCCAAGCCAGCTCGATCAACTGGCTGAAGCCTGGAATGAGGCCGAGATCTCAAGGCCATCGCTTGGTCGCTGGATGGCGCAGTTTGAGCCGGCCGAGCAGATGATCGCTCTGCGGCTGCTCACGTGCATGCAGGTGCATGGTTGGGCGCGGCTCATTCGCGAATGTCGAATGCTGCACCAGCGACTGTGCAGCGACCTGCAAGAAGACGGATTTGATGTTGAACGCTTCAGTGACATTGATTTCAGCCGTGCGTTTGTGTGCAAGAGCGGCGACCTGATCGCCTACGTCTACCGCAAGGCCAACCGCCTGCCGGTGACCTGCTTTCACAACATCGAAGGCTTGCGTGAGGCCAGACCAGCAGGTTCCAGGCGCCGCGCTCTGGTGATTCTCGATGACTACATCGGAACCGGATCTCAATTTCTGTTCACCTTTGTGGCCCGGCATGCCGCCAACCGAGAGCTGCTGGCGCGTTATGCGCGGGTGCGGCTGGCAGCGATCGTTGTTCATGACGACGCCCGACAAAAATGGAAGCTGCTGCAACGGCGTGACATTGAGCAGGTCATGGCGATCGAGGAGCGCCAGCTCAACTTTGTTGACTTTGCACCTGAGCGCAGCGATCTGATTGCCGCATTGGCCAGCCTTGACTGGCGCCGTTGTGGGTTGATCGCAGCAGCACGTGACTTCCCGGTGATTGCCCATCCGTCGCTCAGCGTCGAGGAACGGGAGACGATGCTGGGTTTTCTAAGGGCTCAGCACGAGTCGAGTGGTGGCAATGCCGGAACCACCGAATTTCTGCTGGGACATCACGCCTTCTTCTATGGCGCCCCCAACGCTCTGGCGCGGGTGCTCTTGCCACTGTTTAAGCGGATCGAAGATTTCAGCATCTACCCCCGCGAATCGCAGGTGGGGCTGCCGGCTGACATTCTCGACTACGACATCGATAATCCCGATCCGGTCACGGCGCTGTATCCGCGCGACTAAGCCAGAGATGACTGCCAAGGGCCTGCAGCAGCAGCTGGGGTGGGTGTAACCCTGCAGCGGTGAGCTCGGCAGCGAGGCGCTCAACAGAGAGGCCGAACACAACCGTGTTGAGACCAGCCATGAACTGTTCAATGGCTTGCTCCTCCATGCCGAGCAGAGCCAGACGGGTGCGACTGATCGCCAACACCTGCTCCATCGCCATGGGCTCAGTCGGTTCGCTGAGGCTGCTGAGCAACAGCACACCCCCAGGCGCCACATGGGCAGCCAACTGCTGCAACAACAGACGCTGCTGATCAGGCGGCATCAGGTGCACCACGTGATGACAGATCACCACGGCAAACGGGGCGTCATCAAGCTGGGTTGAGGCGTCGAGTGGTTGCTGCAGCAGCGCAATGCAGGCCTGGGCCATCTGAGCACTGGGCTCAAGCAGGGTGAACTTGGCCTGGGGCAGGGCAGCGATCAGAGCGGGCAACTCCTCACCGGGGCCGGGCCCTCCACCAGCACGCTGGTTGCAGCCGGAGCCGCAGTCGCGACGGCAGCCGTGCCGATCTCGAGCAGGGCGTCATAGGCGGGAATCGAACGGCGAATGGTGGCGGTGTAGTGGCGTCCGTCGTCACCGTCAAAATCGAGACCAGCCATGGCCCTGCAGTGCTGAAGTCGTCCAACAGCCTGCCGAGTCGTCAGACTGCCAACGGTGAGCCGGGCGATCATGGCCGCAGCACTGGTCATCCTGCTGGTGATCGTGGGGGTCGGGGCGGTGCTGAATCCCAGCCGTGCTGGCTTCAGCTGGTTTCTGCAGCTCAGACGACCGCAGTGGCTCACATTTGAACGGCTGATCCCACTGATCTGGATCGCCATCTACACCTGCTTCTACGGCTCCGCACTCCTGGCCTGGAATGCCAGCCGGAGCCTTGTGCTGATGGCCGGTTATCTGGCTCTACTGGTGCTGGTGCAGAGCTACACCTGGCTGATCTGCACAACGCGGCGGCTGGCCAGTGGCACCATCGTCGGCTTTGCAGGCTGGCTCTGGGGAGTGGCCCTTGCTGTGGTGGTCACCCCGGCATCAACACCGGCCGTGTTGCTGCTGATCCCCTACCTGCTGTGGAGCCCGGTGGGCACCCTGGTGACGTGGCAGATGCAGCGGCTCAATCGCCCTTGATGGGCTGCCCCTGGGAAGCACACTTGCGCTGACTGTCCTGCAGCGACACCTGCAGGTCGGCCCAGTTGTTGGCAGGGTACAGGGCCTGAAAGGCCGCAAGATTGGCGTTCAGCACATCGAGAGCCTGGGCGCGCCAATTGCACGCCGAAGGTTGATCGTTCTGCCTGATCGCCACCAAAGCGTTATTGAGGAGGTTCTGCAGGGTCTGCTGCTGCTCAGCCGTCACCTGGGGGTCGTAGGTCTGTGCCCTGACTGCCGCCACAGCAATCAACGGCAGCAGCAGTGCCAAAGCTGCACGGCGCATGGGCTCGGCATCCTGAGGGGAACAGTTCTGTCTTAGCGACGCTTGGGCTGATCAACTGCGCCCCCATGAGCACACACCGGATTGCACAATCGATGCGCCTGAAACCACCCCGTCGCCCTGGGGGGCACAGGCCCGGGCACAGCTGAAGTCGTTGTTGCCAGTCGATTTGGTGGTGGTGATGCACGTCAACCAGATCCTGGTGGGCCGAGGGGTGGCATTCGTCGACTGGCCCTCCATCAGCGGATGCGACAGCGGCACCTACAGCCGCCTCGGCGGCAAGCCATGGAACGCCGTGGGTTCCAGCCCTTCGCCACGGCGTGGTGCCATTTCGACTGGCACGACTGGAGCTCCCTGCCAGGGGTGCGAGACGCAAGCACGGCCCTCGCACATGACAGCGATCGTCCACCGTTGCTAGGGCGGTGAGGAACGCTGCACGCCCATGGACCGGATGGACCAACGCCCTTGGCTGATGGGGTGGAAACCCCGGGTGGTGCTGTGAGGTGCTCGGATCTGCCGCCGATCGCCGGTCGTGAAACCGCACTGCTGAACCTGATGCAGCAGGCCGGAACGGGACCATTGACGGGGGCTTTGACGGTGCGCGATCGCGCCATTCCCAACCCGGATGGGATCCAGTCGGCCTTTGCCTGTGCCCTGCACCTGCACCAGCCGACGATTCCGGCGGGGAGCAACGGCGCGTTGATCAGCCACCTGCAGTGGATGTTCGAGCACCCCGGCGTCGGCGACAACCACAATGCCGAGCCGTTTGCCCAGTGCTACCGGCGCATGGCCGATCTGGTGCCGCAGTTGATCAGCGAGGGCTGTGCGCCGCGGATCATGCTCGATGTCTCGGGCAATCTGCTCTGGGGTGCCGACCAGATGGGGCGCCAGGACATCGTCGAAGCCTGGCGGTATCTGGCCTGCGATCCCGCCATGCAGACCCACGTCGAATGGCTCGGCACCTTCTGGAGCCATGCCGTGGCCCCGTCGACGCCGATTCCCGACCTGAAGCTGCAGATCCAGGCCTGGCAGCACCACTTTGCGTTCCTGTTTGGCGATGCCGCGCTGCAGCGTGTCAGGGGCTTCTCGCCCCCCGAGATGGCGCTGCCCAATCACCCCGACACCCTGTTTGCCCTGGTAAGGGCCCTGCGCGACTGCGGTTACCGCTGGCTGCTGGTGCAGGAGCACAGCGTTGAGACCCTTGACGGCGCACCCCTGGGACGCGAGCAGACCCTGGTGCCCAATCGCCTGGTGGCCCGAAACAGCAGCGGCGAGAGTGTGAGCATCACCGCCCTGATCAAGACGCAGGGTTCCGACACCAAGCTGGTGGGTCAGATGCAACCCTGCTACGAAGCCCTTGGATTGGGACGGCAACCCCTGGGCCCCACCACGGTGCCGGCGCTGGTGGCCCAGATCGCCGACGGCGAAAACGGCGGCGTGATGATGAACGAGTTTCCCCAGGCCTTTGTGCAGGCCCATCGCCGTATCGCCGCCGCGGGCGGCAGCACGGTGGCTGTCAACGGCAGCGAGTACCTCGCCCTGCTCGACGAAGCCGGCTTGAACGAGGCTGATTGGCCGGCGATCCAGGCTGTGCAGCAGCACAGGCTGTGGCAACAGGTGGGCGAAGCCTCTGATGCCCAGCGGGTCAACGCCGCCATCGAGGCCCTGCAGGCCAGCCCATCAGGTTTTGCCATGGAGGGGGCCTCCTGGACCAACAACCTGAGCTGGGTCTCGGGCTACGGCAACGTGCTGGAGCCGATGAACGAGCTGAGCGCGCAATTTCATGCGACGTTTGATCCCCAGGTGGCGCTCGATCCGGCTGTCACCCAGTCAGAGCGATATCAGGAGGCCCTGTTGCAGCTGCTGCTGCTCGAGACCAGCTGCTTTCGGTACTGGGGCCAAGGCACCTGGACCGACTATGCCCGCGAAATCCACCGGCGTGGCATGGCACTGCTGCACGAACCGGCACAGGACAGGTTCTAGCTTGAGCAACCGAGCGATCCCTTGAACCCATGGCCTCCTGGCTGGTGACCGGCTGCAACCGCGGCATCGGGCTGGAACTGTGCCGTCAGCTGGCTGCCCGCGGCGACAGCGTGATCGCCGTGTGCCGCAGCGCTTCAGCCGAACTCGATGCCCTGGGCGTGAGGGTCGAAAGCGGCGTGGAGCTCAGCGATGAGGCCTGCATCGGTGCTCTGGCGCAACGGCTTGATGGGCTCCCCCTGGACGGGGCGATCCTCAACGCCGGCATTCTCGAAGCTGACGACCTCGCGCAGCTGAACGCCGAGGCGGTGCGGCGCCAGTTCGAGGTCAATGCCCTGGCCCCCCTGCTGCTGAGCCGCGCCCTGCTGGCCAACCTGAGCAGCGGATCGAAGCTTGCCCTGATCACCAGCCGCATGGGTTCGATCGACGACAACGGCTCCGGCGGCTACTACGGCTACCGAATGTCGAAAACAGCCCTCAACATGGCGGGCCGCTCCTTGGCGATCGACCTGCGCCCCCGCGGCATCGCCGTGGCGATCTTGCACCCCGGCATGGTGGCCACACGCATGGTCGGCTTCTCAGGGATTCCACCCGCCGAGGCCGCCCGGGGGCTGCTGGCCCGCATCGACGCCCTGACCCTGGCCAGCAGCGGCAGCTTCTGGCATGCCAACGGCGAACTGCTGCCGTGGTGAAGGGTCGTCCGCTACCCGGTACCGGAGCCGTCACGGGGGTGCTGGAGGCGCTCGCCTTCCTGCGAGATGCCAACTTTGCCCAACAACGGTTTGAACAGCTGGGCAACGTCTACCAAACCAGGCTGCTGGGCCAGTCGATGGTGTTTGTGCGTGGTGGCGTTGCCATCGGCGATCTGCTCGCCCAGCCCGATGCCACCGAGGGCTGGTGGCCCGAAAGCGTGCGGCAGTTGCTGGGGAGCCGCTCCCTGGCCAACCGCAACGGTGCCGGGCACAAGGCGCGACGGCGGGTGGTGGGTCAACTGTTTTCGGCTGCGGCACTGCGCCGCTACAGCCCCGGGATCGTGGCGTTGGTCGACGAGCTGGGCAGCCAACTGGTGGGCACCACGGCGCCGGTTCCCCTGGTGGAGCGCATGCGGCGCTTTGCCTTTGCAGTGATCGCCACCGTGGTGCTGGGCCTCGATGCCGAATCGCGCGACGCCCTGTTTGTCGACTTTGAAATCTGGACGCAGGCCCTGTTTTCGCTGCCGCTGGCGATCCCCGGATCCCCCTTTGCCAGAGCACTGGCGGCCCGCAACCGGTTGCTGGGGCAGTTGCAGCAGGTGCTCGCCCAGGCGCGCCGGCGTACCGAGGCCAGCCTGCCGCTGAGCGGCGGGCTCGATCTGCTCAGCGGCGGGCTCGATGAAGCCGGTCTTCCCCTGACCGACGACGACCTGGTGGAGCAGTTGCTGCTGTTGCTGTTTGCCGGTTACGAAACCACGGCTTCCTCCCTGAGTTGCCTGCTGCTGGCTGTGTTGCAGGACCCGGCGCTGCTGCCGTGGTTGCAGGGCGAGCTGGATGGGCTCAGCTGGCCGCCAACGGCTGAGCAGGCAGCCAGTGCCTATGACGCGGCGATGGCGCCCCGGCTGAACGCCGTGGTGCAGGAGGTGATGCGTCTCAACCCGCCGGTGGGTGGTTTCTTTCGCCGCACCACCAGGCCGCTTGTGCTCGAGGGCAGGGAGGTGCCTGCCGGCTGTGTGGTGCAGGTCGCACTGGCGGCCTCGAACCGCTACCGCGCGAGCGATTCGGGGCAGCTCCAAGGCGACGATCTGGAGCAGTTCAGGCCGCAGCGGCACCTGGAAGCCGACACCGGCCTGACGCTGTTGCCCTTTGGTGGGGGTGAGCGGGTCTGCCTGGGCAAGGCCCTTGCCGAGCTGGAGATCCGCCTGATGGCGGTTGGGCTGCTGCAGCGTGTCAGGTTCAGCCTGGTACCCGATCAGGATCTGAGCCTGCAGCTGATCCCAAGCCCCAGCCCCCGCGACGGGCTGCTTGTGATGGCCGACCATCGATCAAGATGACTGCAGCAGCAGCACCCCGGTGAAACAGGTCAGCTTTGCCAGCGAAGTGGTGCGCAGCCTGGGACGTTTCGCTGCGGTCAGCGGCGTGGTGGCCCTGCTGGTCTGGCTCACCTGGGTGATGCTCGACCTCAAGCACCTGCAGTCGGGCTTCACGTTGCCCTGAGGTCCGGGCACAGGTCAGCCCACGAACCGGCCATAGAGCCAGCGCACAAAGCCCCCCAGCAGCGGCACCGGGCCAAAGGTGGGGCCCACGAAATCGAAATAGTCGCGGTGATCGACGATCAGGCCCTGCGCGTTGAAGCGCAGCCGGGTGGCACCCGGATAGATGAATTCAATCCCCTTGATCCGGAGACCCATCGTCCACTCCACAAAGGCACACTCGCCCTCGATGGCAATGGCATCGGGGGTGAGAAACACGTCATCGCAACGTTGAAGCAGAGCGTCCTGGGCCTTCAGATAGGCCTCGATGCCCTGGTGCTCCTGCGTGGGGTCCTGAAAGTGCACATCAGCGGCATAGGCGGCACGCCACCGGTCGTCACTGGGGGCCGGCGCGCCGTAGGGCTTGGTGAACAGGGCGCGCAGGGTCGCGGCATCCATGGCTGGGCAGGCAGG
>JBBASJ010000032.1:0-25879 GCA_040399325.1 Prochlorococcaceae cyanobacterium | reverse complement strand
TCGGGCCGCCCCCAGGGGCCGTACACCGTGAAGAAGCGCAGGCCCGTCGCCGGCATTCCGTAGAGATGGCTGTAGGCGTGGGCCATCAGCTCATTGGCCTTCTTGGTGGCCGCATACAGGCTCACCGGGTGGTTGACCGGCTGCTCCTCGCCAAAGGGCAGGGTGCGGTTGCCCCCGTACACCGAGCTGCTGGAGGCGTAGAGCAGATGCCCGACCCCCTGATGGCGGCAGCCTTCGAGCACATGGCCAAAACCCACCAGATTGCTCTGGATGTAGGCGCCGGGGTTCTCCAGCGAATGGCGCACCCCGGGCTGGGCAGCCAGATGCACCACGGCACGGGGCCGCACGCGGGCAAACAGGGCCGCCAGGGCCTCGCCGTCGACCAGATCCAGGGCTTCAAAGGCAAAGCGCTGGCCCCCCACCCCCTCGACCAGGGCCAGGCGGGCCCGCTTGAGGGCAGGGTCGTAGTACGGGTTGAGGTTGTCGAGGCCCACCACCCGCTCGCCCCGTGCCAGCAGCGCCCGTGCCACGGCTGCACCGATGAAGCCGGCAACACCCGTGACCAGGATCGGTCGGGGCTCCATGGGGTTTGTGCTGTTCGTCAGAGTGGATGGCGCCCAGTGTGGAACGGCGCCGGTGAGACCTAGCGTCGCGCCATGGCCAATCTGCTGATCACCGGAGGCGCCGGCTACATCGGCAGTCACACCTGCCTGGCGTTGCTGCAGATGGGTCACAGCCTGGTGGTCATCGACGATTTCTCCAACGGCTCCGTTGATGCCATCCGCGCCGTCGCGCGCCTGGCCGGCCTCGAGCAGCGCAGCCGGCATGCCGGCGGCCAGGCAGGCCACCACCAGTGGCAGTGGCAGCAGGGCGAGCAGCACCTCACCCTGCGCGAAGGAGACATCCGCCAGGCCACAGACCTGCAGCTGGCCTTTGAGGACCAGGCCATTGATGCGGTCCTGCACTTCGCCGGGCTCAAGGCCGTGGCCGAATCGGTGGCCAAGCCCCTCGACTACTGGAACGTGAATGTGGCGGGCAGCCGGCAGGTGCTCGAGGTGATGGCCGACAACCATTGCCGCACCTTTGTGTTCAGCAGCAGCGCCACCGTCTACGGCATGGCCGATCGCGTGCCGATCGCCGAGACCTCACCCGTGCAGCCGATCAATCCTTACGGGCAGACCAAGGCGGCCGTGGAACAGATGCTGCGGGACCTGGCGGCCAGCAGCGGCCCGGCCGAGCCGGGTTGGCGCATCGCCTGCCTGCGGTATTTCAACCCGGTGGGTGCCCATGAGAGCGGCGCCATCGGGGAAGACCCCGACGGCGTGCCCAGCAACCTGCTGCCCCTGATCTGCCAGGTGGCCAGTGGCCAGCGGCCGGCGCTGCAGGTCTACGGCAGCGACTGGGCCACACCCGACGGCACCGGCGTGCGCGACTACATCCATGTGATGGACCTGGCCGAGGGCCATGGTGCGGCCGTCGAAACCCTGCTGGCCGAACCGCCCCAGCTGCTCACCCTCAACCTGGGCAGCGGCCGGGGCCACTCGGTGCTGCAGATGGTGCAGGCCTTCGAACACACCAACGGCACCAGGGTGCCCTACGAGCTCTGCAGCCGCCGTGCCGGCGACTCGGCCGTCTCGGTGGCCGACCCCGGTGTGGCCCGCAGCCGCCTGGGCTGGCAGACCAGCCGCGATCTCGCGACCATCTGCCGTGATGCCTGGCGCTGGCACCAGCAGAACCCCAGCGGCTACGCCCAATAGTCATGGCGCTGCGCACCCCCTGGTTTCAGGAACGCTCCAAACTGTTCGCGCTCTCGGTGCTCGATGCCTTCTGGGTGGGGGGCTTCTACAACCTGATCACCGCGCTGCGCCTGGGCCAGGGACCGGGCCTCGACCCGATCGCCCTGCTGCTGATCTGCGCCTGGACCGGTCTGTCGTACCTGGGAGGGCGCTACTCCAGCCGGGTTGGGCGGCGCGAGAGCACCGTCGACATCGTCGGCCGCACCCTGCTGGTGGTGCTGCTGATGCTGGGGCTGGGGGTGGTGGTGTTCAGCTGGGGGTTCAAAAGCAGCGATCCGCGCACCTTCCGCGGTTTTCTGATCCCCCTGCTCGGCTGCGTGGGCGTGGCCTCGGCCCTGTGCCAGCTGCTGGCCCGCCAGCTCATGCAACGGCGCCGCGAGCCCTGGATCCTGGTGAGCAGTGACAGTGACCTGGCGGTCATCGCCCGGGAGCAGCAGGGCAGCCGCAGCAGCAGGGCCATTCCCACGCGGCTGGTGCCGCTGCAGCAGGTCCATTCCCTCAGCGAGGAACTGGAGACCGGCAGCGACCTGCCCTGGGCCGGCCTGGCGGTGGGCGAACTGCACGGCGTCAGCGACACCCTGCTGCAGGACCTGGCCAACAGCCGCGCCGCCGGCCTGCGGGTCAGCACCCTGATCAGCTGGTGCGAAACCTTTCTGCACCGGGTCCCACCCGAGCTGATCTCACCGGAATGGCGGCTGCGGGCCGAAGGATTCGAGCTGATTCCCGGCAGCCTCAGCTGGCGGGTCAAGCGTTTGGGCGATCTCGTCCTGGCAGGTCTGTTGCTGCTGCTGCTGGCCCCGGTGATGCTGCTCTGTGCGGGGCTGATCTGGCTGGAAGACCGGGGCCCGGTCTTCTACACCCAGCAGCGCAGCGGCATCAACGACACCACGATCCGCATCCTCAAGCTGCGCACCATGGGTGTCGACGCCGAGACCGACCAGGCCCGCTGGGCCCAGCGCAACGATCCCAGGGTGACCCGCACAGGCCAATGGCTGCGCCGGCTGCGTCTCGATGAACTCCCCCAGCTGTGGAATGTGATCCGCGGCGACATGAGCCTGATCGGACCACGGCCCGAGCGCCCCGAGATCGACGACCAGCTGGAGCACCAGATCCCCAACTACCGCTTGCGCTATCTGGCCAGGCCAGGCCTCAGCGGTTGGGCCCAGGTCTGCTTTCCCTATGGAGCGAGCGTGGCCGACAGCCGCATGAAGCTCAGTTACGACATTTATTACATCCGCAACGCCAATCTGCTGCTCGATCTCTTCATTCTGATCAAGACGATCCGTCTGGTGCTCAGGGGTGCGGGCTCTGAACCCCGGAGCCGCCGATGATGGGTTGGCTGCCATGGCTTGATCAGCAGCGACCACCGAACTGCCATCCGGCTGGCTGGCGCGCCTTTCAGCTGGGGTTGGTGTTTCTGCCGACCAGCGCGTTGATCGCAGGTCTGTCGCTGCTGGCCTCCCTGACGCTGTGGCGACCGACCGCCCAACCGCGACCCCTGAGCCGCCCGCTGGCCCGCTGGCTGCTGGGGCTGGGGCTCTGGATGCTGCTGACCAGCGTGGCCAGCCCGGTGCCCCTGGAGCTGAAGCTGCGGCTGGGCAACTGGCTGCCGTTTTTCTGGCTGCTGCTGGCCGCGCCGCCCTACCTGGCCACGGCAGCAGCCCGGGATCGGTTCAGCCTGATGGTCCTGGTGGCCACCGTGCCGGCCCTGCTGGTGGGGCTGGCGCAGGCTGTGATCGGCTTCAGCGGTCCGTGGCAGGCGCTGGGGAGCCTGTTGATCTGGGATCTGCCAGCGCGCTTTGCGGCCCAGGGCGCTGGCGTCTTCCCCAATCCCAACTTCACGGCGGCCTGGTATGCCATGGCTGCGCCGCTGGCGGCGGCCCGGGTTCTGACCCTGCCGGCGAGCGCCAGAGCGGGGCAGCGCTGTGCCTCCTGGATCCTGCTGTTGCTGCTGGCGGTGGCTCTGGTGCTGAGCGGCAGCCGCACGGCGCTGTCGGGAACACTCCTGGCCCTGTTGTTGCTGTCGTGGCGGCAGTTCTGGAAACCCCTGACGGTGGGTCTGGCCACGCTTGTCGGCCTGTCGGTCGCGGCGCTGCTGCTGCCGGCCCAGAGCCCTGCGGGCCTGCTGGCCCAACGGCTCAGCGGCGGCCTCGGGGCCAAATTCATGCCGATGGTTCAGGGGGCGGGCAGCACCGCCGCCGAAGCCATCGCCTCGGGCCGTGATCCCTACCGCAGCGAACTGTTTGCCCAGGCGCTCCAGTTTGTGCAGCAGCACCCGTGGCTGGGACTGGCCGAATCGCTGCTGGGAAGCGGGCCCGTGCATCAACCGGCCCTGCTCACCCACACCCACAACGTGGTGTTTCAACTGGCCATCCAGCACGGGTTGGTGGCCTCCCTGGCGCTGCTGACGATCGTCGGCGCTCTGGTGGTCCGCCCCTGGTGGAGCACCAGGAACCTGGGCCTCAAGGACCGGGCCCTGCTGGCGGCCTCCCTGGGCGCCATCTGGCTGCACGGCTTTGACATTCCCAGCTTTGACAGCCGCAACAATGTGCTGGGCTGGCTGCTACTCACGTGCTGCTATGGCCTGGCGAGGCCAGATCCGTTCAAGCCTGAATCAGATCAAGGTTGAGCCATGCCAAGGGCAATCAAAACTGTGCGATGACTTTCCGCAAGGACCGCATCATTTCGCCTTCAATGGTTCCCTTCATCCGTCGATAGCGACTCAGGCGCTGGTGCACCATCAGATCGGCCATGCTGGAATCCAGTTCAGCCCGTTGCCGCATGGCGCCCAGAGCCTCGACCCAATCGGAGGGGCGGTCAATGGAAATCAGCGTCATGTAGCGCGAAAAATCACGATAATCAAACAGTTCCTGGTAGGCCTCACAGGTGCTGGCCAAGACCGGCAAACCCAGACAGGCCGCATCGAGGACAGGTATTCCAAACCCTTCAAGATGGGACGGACTCGCCAGGACCCCGGCATAGAGAAACAGCGCCGCCTTTTTCAATTCATCGACATAGCCGACAAGCCTGACGCCAGGGGTCGCATGAGAAAGCTTTTCAATTCTCCGCGAATAGGACAGTTGTTGTTTTTTACCGACGATGCACAGACGAAAACCCTCCTCCGCAAGACCAGAGCGCGCAAAAGCACGGATCAGAAACTCAACGTTTTTTCGAGGCTCAATAAAAGAATTGAACAAGATATATCTGAATGGCTCCAAACCCTCCTCACCGGCAAGGCGCAACAGCTCACCCTGCGAGACTTCAGCTTCCAACATGGCCAACGACGGCTTCTGAAACAGCACGCAATCAGGCACACGCTCCAGACGGCCATTCACAAGGCGCCTGGAACCGAAATATTCGTAAAACAACCGTGATGTCGCGCAGGAAACAAAAATTCTCTGCGCACGCGAGGACGCTAAAAGCGTACGCAGAAACAAATAGCGATTGCCACTACCGTAGTACTGAAGCGGGATCAAATCATGCACGGTCTGAACGAGCTTGGTTCGATCAGAAGCCGGTCTGATGAACAACGGACAGGCCGTGACCAAGAAATCAAAGCCTTCGCAATCAACCCTGAAGGGTTTGACGCCAGGAACCAGGGCCGCAACCTGGCTGGCACGGTAGAGGTTTGGAGCCGAGACAAAACCTGAAACACGGCGCAGAAAAAACAAGCGGTCACTATCCAGCCGACTCTGATCACGCAAATCCTTGAGGCTCAGATAGCGCAGATCAGAGCGCCTGAAAATGCGAGCACCTAACAGATAAGGTAAAGAGACAAGCACACTTCTCACGATCTCCAGGAACTTGTTTCCCAGCTGCCAAGGAGCCGGCCGCCCATCAACCGAAGCACCAGCAGGCAAGAGAGCAGGGTCGAAGCGATCCACCAAACCGTCAACGCCTTCAGCCTGACGATGACCGCCGGGACGGCGTTGAGGCCTGGAATCCTGCGGCAGCCCGAACTGCGTCAGAAGCCAGATTTCAGCGCCAGCCTCTGCAAGACAATGGATCAATCCCTTGGAATAGACGGCAATCCCGCGGTGCTCGACTTGCTCGAGGTCATACGCAGTGATCAGAATTCGCATTAAAAAATATAATCTCGGCCAGAGCCAGGCGTCATGCTCAACCCTTGCATTGCCGCCAGACCATTGATCCCTGGCGTCATTGAAGCATCCTGATCAGATCATCAAGTGCAGCAAGGGGGATCCGTTGATCGTCGGCCTGGTGGGACGCCAGAGACCGCAGCCGCAGCTGAGCGCTGGCGACCTCCTCCTCACCGATCACGGCGACCCAGGGAGCGCCGCTGCGCTCTGCACGCTTCAACTGCTTGCCGAAAGCGCTGCCACTGGCGTCGCGCTCCACGGCCAGTCCCAGCCGCCGCAGGGCCACCGCCAGGGCCAGGCCAGCCCGTTCGGCAGCGTCCCCCCGGCTCACCACGTACAGATCGGGAGCGGCCGCCACCAGGACGAGCGCACCGGACGTGAGGCGCTGCTGCAACAGCAGCACCAACCGCTCCATGCCCAGGGCCCAACCGATCGCCGGGGTCGGTGGGCCGCCAAGCTGCTCCACCAGGCTGTCGTAACGGCCACCGCCACAGACGGTGGCCTGGGCACCCAGCTGGCTGCTGGTGATTTCGAACGCGGTGTGGCTGTAGTAATCAAGCCCCCGCACCAACCTGGGGTTCAGCACAAAGGGGATGTTGAGCGCGTCCAGCGCCTCCTGCACCTGGCTGAAGCGGTCCCGGCTCTCGGGGCTGAGGGCATCGGCCAGGGTCGGGGCGCCGGCCAGCAGGGCCTGGGTCTCGGGGTGCTTCGAATCGAGCACCCGCAACGGATTGGTGTGGATGCGTGCCTGGGAGTCGGCATCCAGCTGGGCGTGATGGGCCTCGAGCCAGGTCACCAGCTGGTCGCGGTAGCCGGCCCGGTCTGCGGAGCTGCCCAGGCTGTTGAGCTCGAGGGCCAGACCGCCAACGCCAAGATCGGCGAGCAGATCCCAGGCCAGGGCGATCACTTCGGCATCGCTGGCCGCATCGGCCACGCCCAGCCATTCGACGCCGATCTGATGAAACTGCCGCTGGCGGCCAGCCTGGGGCCGCTCGTAGCGAAACATCGGACCGCCGTACCAGAGGCGCTGGGCCCCCTGGCTCAACAGGCCGTGCTCGATCGCGGCGCGCACCACCGAGGCCGTGCCCTCGGGGCGCAGGGTGCAGCTGCGCTCACCGCGGTCGACAAAGGTGTACATCTCCTTGCCCACCACGTCGGTGGCCTCACCGATGCCGCGGGCAAACAGCTCGGTGTGCTCGAGCAAGGGCGTGCGGATCTCGGCCACACCGGCGCGGCCGAAATGAAGCCGGGCGTGGGCCTCGATGTGCTGCCACAGAACAATCTGCTGCGGCAGCAGATCGACCATGCCGCGAAGGCTCTGAAGCTTGTTCACCGGCTCAGCCCTCGCCGACGCGCCAGACCTTGAGCCCGGCTGCCCGCGCCCCGCTGGCATCGCAGATCGCCCGGGCATCAAACAGCCAGGCCGGCTGGCGCATCAGGGCGGCAAGAGCTGGCCAGTCGAGGACGGTGAACTGCTGCCACTCGGTGAGCACCAGCACCGCATCGGCCCCGCGCACCGCCGCCTCGGGCGATGGGGCCACCTGCCAGACTCCCTCGCCGCTGAGCACGTTGCCTTCAGGGGGGTGCTGAGCTGGCTGGCCCAGATCCAGGGTCATCTGCTGCATCGACACTTTGGGGTCAAAAATGGCCAGCTGGGCGCCTTCTTCGAGCAGGTCGGCGCAGATGCGGATCGCCGGGGTCTCGCGGGTGTCGTTGGTGTCGGCCTTGAAGGCGAACCCCAGCACCGCGATGCGTTTGCCCGTGACGGTGCCGAACAGGTTCTGCACCACCTTGGTGCTGATGCGGTGCTGCTGCCAGGAGTTCAGGCTGACCACCGACTCCCAGTAGGCCGCCACATCGTCGAGGCCGTAATGGCGGCACAGATAGACCAGGTTCAGAATGTCCTTCTGAAAGCAGCTGCCACCGAACCCGGGTCCGGCCTTGAGAAACTTGGGGCCGATACGGCTGTCGGCACCGATCGCCCGCGCCACCTCGCGCACGTCGGCACCGGTGGCCTCGCACAGGGCGGCGATGCTGTTGATCGAGCTGATGCGCTGGGCCAGAAAGGAGTTGGCCGTGAGTTTGGAGAGCTCGCTGCTCCAGACGTTGGTGCGCAGGATCCGCTCGGTGGGCACCCACTGCTGATAGATCGACGCCAGCGCTTCGATCGCCGCGGGGTCTTCACCCCCGATCAGCACCCGATCGGGGGCCTCGAGATCGCCAATCGCCGTGCCCTCGGCCAGAAATTCGGGGTTGGAGAGCACCTCAAACGACTTGCGCGAGCCGGGGGACTCGGTCTCGGCGGCACCAAGAATGGTCTTGATCACCGCGGCGGTGCGCACCGGCAGGGTGCTCTTCTCGACCACGATCGTGTGGCCCTGGGCCGCTGCCGCCACCTGGCGCGCCGAGGCCTCGATCCAGCGCAGGTCGCTGGCCTGGCCGGCGCCGATGCCCTTGGTCTTGGTGGGGGTGTTCACCGACAGAAAGACCATGTCGGCCTGGGCGATGGCCGCGTCGACCGCGGTCGAGAAGTGCAGGTTGCGGCCGCGGCAACGGCCCACCACCGCATCGAGGCCGGGTTCATACACCGGCAGCCGGCTCAGATCCGGATCGTTCCAGGCGGCGATGCGGGCCGCGTTGAGGTCGACGACGGTCACCTGAATGTGGGGGCACCGGTCGGCGATGACCGCCATCGTCGGACCACCCACATACCCGGCACCGATGCAGCAGATCGACTGAATCGCGATGCTCATGCCTGCAGGACCTCGCGGAAGTGGGCAATGGTGGGCTCCAGCCCCTGCTCCAGGGGCACCGTGGGCTGCCAGCCCAGCTCACGCTGGGCCAGATCGATCACGGGCTGGCGCTGCATCGGATCGTCCTGGGGCAGGGGCTTCTCGATCAGGGCCAGACCTGGATCGATGCGATCGCGCACCAGTTCGGCCAGCTGGCGGATCGTGAACTCGCCGGGATTGCCCAGATTGATCGGGCCCGTGTGATCGCCGTTCATCAGGCGGATCAGGCCCTCCACCAGGTCATCGACATAGCAGAAACTGCGGGTCTGCCGGCCATCGCCGTAGAGGGTCAGGGGCTCACCGCGCAGGGCCTGCACGATGAAATTGCTCACCACCCGGCCGTCGTTGGGCAGCATGCGCGGGCCGTAGGTGTTGAAGATCCTCGCCACGCGGATCGCCACCCCGTGCATGCGGTGGTAGTCAAAACAGAGGGTCTCGGCGATGCGCTTGCCCTCGTCGTAGCAGCTGCGGATGCCGATGGTGTTGACGCAGCCCCGGTAACTCTCGGGCTGGGGGTGCACCTCGGGATCGCCGTACACCTCGCTGGTGCTGGCGAGCAGCAACCGCGCCCCCACCCGCTTGGCCAGGCCGAGCATGTTGGCGGTGCCCAGGAAGCTGGTCTTGGCGGTCTTGATCGGGTTGAACTGGTAGTGCACCGGGGAGGCAGGGCAGGCCAGGTGCCAGATGCGGTCCACCTCAAGGCGGATCGGTTCGGTCACGTCGTGCCGGATCAACTCAAACCGCGGATGGCCGATCCACCGGGCCACGTTGGCCTTGCGACCGGTGAAATAGTTGTCGAGGCAGATCACCTCGTCGCCGGCCTGCATCAGCCGATCGACCAGGTGCGAGCCCACGAAACCGGCACCGCCGGTCACCAGATGGCGCAACAAGCTCATAGACGCACAGCTTCGCGGTTGGCAGCCAGCTGGGCAGCGAAGTCGCCGTAGGTGCTGGCCAGCCCATCCTGCAGGGTGATGCGGGCGCGCCAACCCAGCGCAGCCAGGCGGCTCACATCCAGCAACTTGCGCGGGGTGCCATCGGGCTTGCCGGCGTCCCAGGTGATGGCGCCCTCAAAACCAACGACCGATGCCACGGTCTCGGCGGCCTCGCGAATGGTCACATCGACGCCGGTGCCCACATTGAGATGGTTGAGCGGACCCAGATCCTCGCCGGCCGCTCCCCGGCCGCGGGGGGCATCGTCAGCCGCCGGATCCCAGTGCTCGAGGGCAAACACCGCCGCTTCGCCGAGATCGTCGACGTGCAGAAACTCGCGCATCGGTGTGCCCGTGCCCCAGCAGACCACGCCGGAGGCGTTGGCCTCCCGTGCCTCGTGAAAACGGCGGATCAAGGCCGGCAGCACGTGACTGCCCGTGGGGTGGTAGTTGTCGCCCGGCCCATAGAGATTGGTGGGCATCAGGCTGATGGCATCGAAGCCGTGCTGCCGGCGCAGGGCCTCACACAGCTTGAGCCCCGCGATCTTGGCCACCGCATACCACTGATTGGTGGGCTCGAGGGCCCCGGTGAGCAACGCCTCCTCAACGATCGGCTGGGCGGCCAGCTTGGGGTAGATGCAGCTGCTGCCCAGGAACAGCAGTCGCCGCACACCGCTGCGCCAGGCCGCCTCGATCACGTTGGTCTGGATCCTGAGGTTCTCCAGCAGAAAGTCGGCCGGGTAGGTGGCATTGGCGTGGATACCGCCCACCTTTGCTGCCGCCAGCACCACCACCGCGGGCTGCTGGGCGGCGAACCAGCGTTCGACCGCCGGCGGATCCAGCAGGTCAAGCTGCTCGCGGCCGGCCGTCAGCAAGGCCCCGCCCCGGTCAGGGTTGCCATAGCCAGCCCTGAGCAGCGCCCGGCAGATGGCACTGCCGGCCATGCCCCGATGCCCGGCCACGACGATGCGATCAGCAGGGCTGATCAAAGGAACCAGCACCGCACTCATGGCTGCGCGGGCGAGACCGCCAACGGATTGGTGGGCGGGTTCTCCATCGAACCGACCACGTTGAAACCCTTGCGGCGCAGCAGGGCCTCTTTGGCGGCTTCTTCTTTGTCAGCAGCGACCATTTCGGCCACCAGCTCCTCGAGGGTGGTGGTCGGGGTCCAGCCGAGCTTCTCCTTGGCCCGGGTGGGGTCCCCCAGCAGGGTTTCGACCTCGGCAGGCCTGAAGTAGCGCGGGTCGATGCGCACCACCACGGCGCCGGTGTCGCTGCGGGAGCCGGTCTCGGAGACCCCCTCGCCGCTCCAGGTGAGGGGGCCCCAGCCCAGCTCGGCCGCCGTGAGCTCGATGAAGCGGCGCACCGACTCCTGACGGCCGGTGGCGATCACAAAGTCTTCGGGGATGCCCTGCTGCTGCAGCATGCGCCACTGCATCTCGACGTAGTCGCGGGCGTGACCCCAGTCGCGCAGCGAATCGAGGTTGCCCATGAACAGGCACTGATCCAGGCCTGCATCGATGCGCGCCAGGCCCCGGGTGATCTTGCGGGTCACGAATGTTTCACCCCGGCGCGGTGATTCGTGGTTGAACAGGATGCCGTTGCAGGCATACATGCCATAGCTCTCGCGGTAATTGACCGTGATCCAGTAGGCGTAGAGCTTGGCCACCCCATAGGGGCTGCGTGGATAAAAGGGCGTGGTCTCTTTTTGCGGGATCTCCTGCACCAGGCCGTAGAGCTCACTGGTGCTCGCCTGGTAAATGCGGGTCTTGGCGCTCAGCCCCAGAATCCGCACCGCCTCAAGAATGCGCAGGGTGCCCAGGGCATCGCTGTTGGCGGTGTATTCAGGCGACTCAAAACTCACCTGCACATGGCTCTGGGCACCCAGGTTGTAGATCTCATCGGGCTGCACCTGCTGAATGATGCGGATCAGGTTGGTGCTGTCGGTGAGATCGCCGTAATGCAGCACCAGCCTCGGATCACGCTCGTGGGGGTCCTGATACAGGTGATCGATGCGATCGGTGTTGAAGCTGCTGGCACGCCGCTTGATGCCATGGACCACGTAGCCCTTCTCGAGCAGCAGCTCGGCCAGATAGCTGCCGTCCTGGCCGGTGATGCCGGTGATCAGTGCGACCCGCCCACTGCCATCACCAGCCACGCTGCCGCCGAGATCCACCACACCACCCCCTTGAGCCATGGGGCGATTCTGCAGGACAAACGCCTGCCAGAGTCAGCTGTGGTCGCCGCACCCCCATGGCCCATCTGCTGATCACCGGAGGGGCGGGCTTCATCGGCAGTCATACAGCCCTGGTGCTGCTGCAGGCCGGGCACAGCCTGGTGGTGCTCGACAACTTCTCCAACAGCAGTCCGGAAGCCCTGCGCAGGGTGGCCGAGCTGGCCGGTCTGGATCCCGACAGCGCTCGCCTGCAGGTGATCGCAGGCGACATCCGCAGCGCTGCGGATCTGGATCGTGCTCTGGGCGCAGCGGCCCCGAGCGGGGAGCGGGTGGCCGGGGTGATCCACTTCGCCGGGCTCAAGGCGGTGGGCGAGTCGGTGCAGCAACCGCTGCGCTACTGGGACGTGAACGTCAACGGCAGTCGCCTGCTGGTGGAGGCGATGCAACGCCACAGTTGCCGCACCCTGGTGTTCAGCAGCACCTCGACGGTCTACGGCGAACCGCAGCGGTTCCCGATCACCGAAAGCTGCGTGACCGATCCGAGGCACCCCTACGCCCAGACCAAGCTGGCGGTCGAGTGGATGCTGCAGGCCCTCGAGACCAGCGAAGCGGGCTGGTGCATCGGCCGTCTGCGCTACTTCAACCCGGTAGGAGCCCATCCGAGCGGTCGCATCGGCGAAAACCCCCTGGGGGTTCCCAACAACCTGTTCCCGTTCATCACCCAGGTGGCCAGTGGCCAGCGGCCCCTGCTGCGGATCTTCGGTGACGACTGGCCCACGCCCGATGGCACCGGCATCCGTGACTACCTGCATGTGATGGATCTGGCCGAGGCCCATGGCCTGGCTCTCGACTGGTTGCTGCAACACCAGCGCAGCCTGCCGGTGCTGAACCTGGGCACCGGCCGCGGCCTCAGCGTGCTCGAGGTGGTGCAGGCCTTCGAGACGGCGACGGGCCGCACCATTGCCAGGGAGCTCACAGGACGCCGCGATGGCGATGTGGCCCGGCTCGAGGGCTGCCCCGCGTTGGCTGCCGCCACCCTGGGCTGGCGGGCCAGCCGCAGCCTCGAGCAGATGTGCCGTGATGGCTGGACCTGGCAGAACGCCAACCCGCGGGGTTATGGCGGCTGACCCTGAAGGACAGCATCTGATCCTGGCGGGGGGCGGCCACAGCCACGCCCTGCTGTTGCGGCGCTGGGCGATGCAGCCTCGGCAGCGGCCGCGGGCCTGGATCACCCTGGTGAGCCGCAGCTCCACGGCGCTCTATTCAGGGATGGTGCCGGGCCTGGTGGCAGGGCTCTACAGCCACCAGCAAGGCGCCATCGACCTCAGACACCTGGCCCAGCAGGCAGGCGTCAACCTGATCGTGGCCGAGATCAGCGGCCTCGACCTCGACGGCCAACGGCTGCTGCTGCAGGGCCGGCCACCGCTGCGCTTCGACTGGCTCAGCCTCGATGTGGGTGCGGAGACCAACAGCGAGGCAACCGCCACAGCGGCCCTGCCGGTCAAACCGCTGGAGCCGTTTCTGAGCTGGTGTGCACAGCAACAGGACGCCCACGCTGTCAGGGTGCTGGGCAGCGGCGCCGCCGCCGTTGAGGTGGCCCTGGCGCTCCGGGCACGGGGCCTGCGGCCCTGGCTGCAGACACACGCACGCGGACTGGATCTGGGTTCAATCCGCGCCAACAAGCTGCTGGCGCGGGTGCTGCTCGAAGCCGGCATCGTTTGCCAGGGGTCCAGCGCCGCCGAAGGGGCGTCCGGTGCGATGCCCACCATCGCCTGCACCGGAAGCCGGGCCCCGCACTGGCTGGCGGGCGGCGGCCTGCCAACGGGCGAGCGGGGGCGGGTGCAGACCGCCGCGACCCTGCAGGTCTTGGGCCGGCCCGCGATCTTCGCCACCGGTGACTGCGCCGTGATCGCCGCCAACCCGCGACCGCCCTCAGGCGTCTGGGCGGTGCGGGCCGCACCGGTGCTGGCGATCAACCTGCAGCGCGCGCTGACGGGGCGCCCCCTGCGGCGCTGGCGGCCGCAACGCCTGGCCCTGCAACTGCTGGGTGATGGCGGTGCAGCCGGCGCCCCCAGGGCCATCGCCCTCTGGGGGCCACTGGCCCTGGGGCCCAGCCGCTGGTTGTGGCAGCTCAAAGACCGGATCGACCGCCGCTTCATGGCGGGTTTGGAGAGCGGCGGGTCTGCCATGGCTGGTGCCGACGCGAACGCCATGGCCTGCCGGGGTTGCGCCGCCAAGGTGGGCGCTGCAACGCTCGAAACCGCCCTGCAGCAACTCGAATCCCCAGGTGGCAGAAGCCAACAGGCAGGGCAGCCCCTCGACCAGGACGATGCCGCCGTTGTGGGATCTGGCCCCGGCGGGCAGTGGCTGCTGCAGAGCGTGGATGGCTTTCCGGCCCTGGTCAGCGATGCCTGGCTCAACGGTCGCCTCACGACCCTGCACGCCTGCAGCGACCTGTGGGCCTGCGGGGCGCAGCTTGAAAGCGCCCAGGCCGTGGTGACACTGCCGGTGCTGGGGCCGCGTCTGCAGAGCGACCTGCTGCACCAGACCTTGGCCGGGGTGCGCTCGGTGCTCGATCCCCTGGGGGCGCGACTGATCGGTGGCCACACGCTCGAAGCGCGTGACGCCATCGCCGGTGCCGGGCTGAGCCTGGTGCTCACGGTCAACGGCAGTGCCCCAGCCGGGCGCCTGTGGCCCAAAGGCCCCCTGCAGCCCGGTGATGCCCTGATCCTGGTGCGACCGATCGGCACCGGGGTGTTGTTTGCGGCGGCCATGGCCGGCGCGGCGCAGGCCGGCTGGATTGACGGGGCACTGGCCGTGATGCAGCAGAACCAGGCGCCGCTGGTGGCACTGCTGGCCGCCCACGGCTGCAGGGCCTGCACCGACATCACCGGCTTCGGCCTGCTCGGCCACCTGGGCGAGATGCTCGCGCCCGCTGGCGACGGCGCAACAACCCACCAGGCAACAGAAACCCGCCTGCACCTGGACACCAGCGCCCTGGCCGCCCTCGCCCTGCCCGGCGCCCTGGAGCTGTTGGGGGCGGGGCACGCCAGCACCCTGGCCCCGGCCAACGGGCGCGCCCTGACCCTGCTCGAAGGGCCCGTTGCCCTGCGTGAACCAGCCAGTGCAGCCCTGCTGCAGCTGCTGATCGATCCCCAGACCTGCGGCCCGCTGCTGGCGGCCCTGCCCGCCACACGCGCCCCCAAGGCGTTGGCTGCCCTGCATCACCTGGGGTTCGACCAAGCCGCAGTGATTGGTCAGGTGATGGAGCCGTAGGGCTGAGCCCACAGCAATCCAGTCATGCTGGGGTGGTGCATGCCAGCCCTGGTGCCGCCCGGCAGCGAGCAGCTCGACCGTGGCGTGCGCCGAGCCGCTTCAAAAACCCGCCAGATTCCTGGCGCTTTTTTGGGGGCCAACCCAACAATCACCTCCAGAAGCGACCTCCATCAACGTCAGAACGGAGCCGGCGGCCACTGTTCGCAAGCGAGCGTCGCGATGCTCAGCAGCGTTCGGCAGCCAATCGCTCAAAACGGAGCTGGCGCAGGCGTTGCCCCAACGCAGGGCCTGGAGACAGGCCCTCGGCCGCCATCAGCGCCGTGGCGCTGATTGGAGCCTGAATGTGGCGCCAACGCCACCACCAGCGCAGCAACGGCCTGCGGGGCAAGTCCTCAAGCGTGGACGCGCAACCCCCGGCCGCCAGCTCCAGGGCCACCGCATCGGGAGAACAACCGGCAGCCTCGAGCCAATCGCTCCAGCGCCCAGCATCCCAACACCGGAGAGAGCTGGAGGCGCTGTGCTCGCCGACCTGAACACCAGCAAGCCACCGCTGGCGCAGGGCGAGCCACTGGGCCAGCAGCTTGTGCTGGCGATGCGGCAGTTGCAGGCGTTGGGCCAGGGCGAGGGGATCAGCCGCCCCAGCCAGCAGGGCTGGCAGCAGAGGCAGACCCAGCCGCGCAGCCCGGTGCAGACGCCGCTGGAGCACTGGCTCTGGCTCCTGCTGCAACGTGGCATCAAGCAGTTGCAGGGCGCCCCAGCGCCGCAGTGCAGCCAAGGCCTGGGGCCACGGTTCGCGCTCGAGCAGCAGCTCAAACTCCATGCGCAGGCGCGTGCCCAGTGCCGACGGGGCCTGATCCGGCGGGTCACCGGGCTGCCAGCGCCAGGGCCATGCCGCCAGGGTGGCTCGCACCTGCAGCCGGGCCTCGGGTGCAAGCTCGAATCCGAGCCGCGCGGCATAGCGAGCCCCCCGCACCAGGCGGGTCGGATCGTCGGCCACGCTGCCGGCGTGCAACAGGCGCAACTGCCGGCGTTGCAGATCCTGCTGACCGCCATGGGGATCCAACAGAACCGCGGATCCGCTGCTGGCCGCATTGAGCAGCAGCGCCATGGCATTGATGGTGAAGTCACGCCGCGCCAGGTCGTCCTCCAGCGCACCGAAAGCCACCACGGGGTTGTCGCCCAGCTCGGGGTACTGCTCATGCCGGGCAGTGGCCACGTCAAGCAGCACGGCCACCTCCCCGACCCGCAGCTCAAGTTCGACGGTGCCGTAGGCGTTGTGCTCCCGGGCTGCCACAACTCCCGGCAGGCGCTGAACCAGCGCCGCCGCCGAGCCCTCAAACACAAGATCGAGATCAGGAAGACCGCGCCAGGGATCGTTGTGAACCCGATGCAACAACAGGTCCCGCACCGCCCCACCCACGAGCGCCAGCCGCTGGGTTCCTGCAGCAGCACGCAACAGACCAGGCAATTCAGCTGGCACACCAGGCAGCTGCGTGGGCAACAGCGGCGAGACCATCAGGCTTGAAGCGAGGCGGGTGGCTGACCCGAAGTGACCGCGCATTGCCATGACGCGACAGGATCAACCGCGCTGAACGCGGGCGGCCGCCACCATGACGGCATCGCGCAAGCAACGGAATCGGAGCGCATGATGGAGAAACCGGTTGCCAATACGGCAAACGGATCATGCCAAAGGTTGTTACGGGACAACATGTGACATGGAATTCTGCAACCGCCAGAAGACGGTCCAATCCCTGTCGAGGGCGTTGCTGCCGGGATGCGGCACCACCAGAGGCCACCAACGCGCCGCACACAGGCCACGAGCAGGCCTTGCGGCTCGGATCCAGGATGAAAACGCCCACAGAACCGCAAGGCCATTTCTGAAACCGAGCGAGGCCATCGCTGTTTCATGCACGCAAACAGCCGAACAGTTCAAGCAACTCAAGAATTCAAACAGCTCAAGGAGCGCAAACAGATTCGACCAAGCGCTGCGCGAAGAACCTAACCAGCGCGGCTTCGCAATCAGATCTAGAATCACCAGTATCAATTTAAAATCAAAAAACAGAGCCTCGACAACACTGGACATCATCTGCTGCAACTTCACCCGAGAGAAGGCGCGCCGACCAGCCATCGCACTCAGGCAAATCCGTTAACACCTCAGGCCATCAGGCAGCATGAAGTCATGAGCAACAGAAACAGTCCGATCACAATCGTCAAAAGCATCAGGTCCGCGATCCTGAAAATCCGCCACAAGCTCGAATACCGACTGCACACCAACTGTTCCTATGCGTTGCACAGACTTCAGGGGGGGTCCACACGCACACGGCTTCTGAAGTATTCAGCATTCAACTGGCAAACGCGACTCCCGCCAACCCGATCCAGGCTCGATCGGCATGCCATCTTCGTCGCTTATCACCCCGGCCAAGTTGCTCCGGAGAGCAATGTCAGCTACCTGCAGTCCCTGGTCAATTGTGGATTTCAGATCACCTACATCCACAATGGCCCTCTTGAAGCCGCCCTGAGAGAGCCAATCGAGCAATTCTGTACGCAGATCATTTGCCGAGAGAACATCGGCCAAGACTTTGGAGCCTGGAAAGACTGGCTGCTGGATGGATTCCAGCACCATCGCTTTCAAGAAGTTGAGTGGCTGTTGCTATGCAATGACAGCAACTTTTTCCTGGCCAACCATGCGCAAGCATTTGAAAGCAAGTTCACAGCAGCGCTGTCAGACGATGCCGTTGACCTCATCGCCCTCAACAAAAATCTGGAATACACGCCCCACTATCAATCATACTTTACTTGCTATCACAGGCGAATCTTCTTCAGGCCCGACTTCGTCAAATTCTGGAATCAATACAGACCTTTATCGAATCGGTACCACGCAATCAACAAAGGCGAGATCCAGCTGACCACGCAGATCACGCGATTGGCAAGATCGAAAATTTTGTACAACTGGTCCGACCTGTATGTTGAATTATCGCGCGACGCGCCCAAAAGATCAGAATTCTACAGCCAACTTCCCAAGGGCTGCATGTATCTTTCACAGCATAGCCCTGAGCACGGACTGACAGACACGGCGATCAGCAAGCTCGAGCTTCAGAGAGCATTCATGATTCTTGAACTTCACAACCCATCCCACGCGCTTGCCCTGTTCTTTGTGAAATACTGCAATTCACCTTTTCTCAAAAAGGACATCGTCAAACATGGCTGCTATTCAATCGCACAGATCACCGAACTGCTCATTTCTATCAATGTCAAAAAAGATTCCAGAGCGTGGAACGAAATTCTTAATTTGTTGATGCTTGCCAACAATTCAAGCTTCATCAATAATCCACAGCAAGCCCACGAGCAAGCGATTCCCATTCATGGCCAGCGCTTCAGGGGTCATGGCCCTCTCCTGAGCGACCTGGGGCTGGCCCCCGATGCATGAACCGGGGAACAGCATGAGCAGCGCACAGACGATCGAGCCCAAACCGCTGGCGCGACGGCAGACCATTCACATTCTGACCGTGAATTACTTCAGCTCACTTCTTGTTGCTGAGCTGTTGGAATCGATTCGGGACCTGGGGGATGAATCCATTGAGATTGTGATTGTCGATAATTCACCCAACGATGCGTCACTCAACGCATTGAGCGATCAATACAACGTCACGATCCTGAGACCGAACAACAATCTCGGCTTCGGCGAAGGATGCAATGTAGGACTTCGCCATATCCATCAACAGGACCCTGCGGCAGTGGTCTGGCTCCTGAATCCTGACACGAATTTACTGCCCAATGCCACGACGATCATCCGCAATGCGCTCAAGAGCCCTCCCTATCCAGCGGTGCTAGGAACCTGCATCAACACCCAGTTTGGTCAATCATGGTTTCGAGGTGGATCCTTCAATGCAATGCTTGGCCTGATTCCAGATGGCAACAGGCGTCCACGGCGAAAATGGGTCTCCAATGCGAGCATCTGCGAACCGTCTCAATGGGTCAGCGGGTGCAGCATGATCCTGGATCTGAGCAAATTTCCTGACGTCCCTGCGTTCGACAAAACGATCTTTCTTTACTACGAGGATGTCGACCTGTGCCTCAGACTGGCACGGGAGGGTCATGACACATACGTGACAAATGCCGTGCTCGTCGAACACGCCGTCTCAGCAACAACGGCGAAAAATCCACAGTCGATGTTTCGGCACGCAACATTCAGCAAACTCTACATTTTAAGCAAACATGCATCACGCATGGCAGTGGTGATGAATATTATCTATTTCACGATTCAACCGATTCTTGTTCCCCGTGGTCTGGCCCATCTCAAAGGTCGCCTTCAGGGGGTGATGGACTTTCTGAACCTGCACCTTGACAGCAACAGGCAACATTGATCCCGATCAAAGCGGCTCGATCGGTGCCAGCCGAGGGTCAAGAATTTTGGGGCCCATGCCCTCGAACTTGACGGCGATCGACACCTTCTGACCACTACCAAACAGGTGGGTGACCAGCCCTTCGCCAAACGCAGCGTGACGCAGGCGATCGCCGACGGCCCAGTCGCGGGCAGGTGCCGATGCCGACGGGCGCCGCCGCACGGCGTTGGCGGGAGCCCCGGCCGCCCCACCGGCGGCCACCCGCTGGCTGTCGTCACGGTCGATGCGGGTCAGGCGCTCGAGCCGCTGCTCACGCCGGATCGCCGCACCGCCGCTGCGGGGCACGTCGCCCGAGAGCAGTTCGGCCGGCAGCTCTGAGAGAAACACCGACGGCACCGCCGGCTCACGCATGCCGCCCCACAGGCGCCGCTCACTGGCGTGCGACAGAAACAGGCGCTCCTTGGCCCGGGTGACACCCACGTAACAGAGGCGGCGCTCCTCTTCGAGCGAGGAGGGATCGTCGAGGGAGCGGTAGCTGGGAAACAGCCCCTGCTCCAGACCCACCAGAAACACCACCGGAAACTCAAGACCCTTGCTGGCGTGCAGGGTCATCAACGTGACCCGATCGGCAGCGGCATCCTTGTCGTCGGCATCGCTGGCCAGGGCAGCACTGGCCAGAAAACCCTCGAGGTCGCCGTCGTCGTTCTCTTCCTGGTATTGCAGGGCGGCGTTGACCAGCTCCTGCAGGTTGCGGCGGCGCTCCTCGGCCTCATCGGACCCGTCGGCGATCAGCTCGGCCACGTAGCCGCTCTGCTCCATCACCCGCTGCACCAGCTCGGAGGGCGCCGTGTCGGTGGTGCGGGCCTGCAGGTCGTTGATCAGCTCACAGAACTGCAGCAGCCCCTTGGCCGAGCGCCCGCCCAGCGAGCGCACCGCCTCGGCGTCGCGCACCACCTCCCACAGGGGCACCCCCAGCTGGGACGCCGCGTCGGTGAGCCGCTCGATCGTGGTCTTGCCGATGCCGCGGCGGGGCACGTTGAGGACCCGCAGCAGGCTCACGGTGTCGGCCGGATTCACCAGCAGCCGCAGGTAGGCGAGCACATCCTTGATCTCGCGGCGGTCATAGAAGCGCAGGCCACCCACCACCACATAGGGGATACCCCAGCGCACCAGGGCCTCCTCCAGGGCCCGCGACTGGGCATTGGTGCGGTAGAGCACCGCCATGTCGCCCCAACGCAGCTCATCGTGGGCGGCATCGAGCATGCGCATGCGGTGCACCACCGCCTCGGCCTCGGCGATCTCGTCGTCGCAGCGGGTGAGGCTGATCGGCTCACCCTCGCCGCGGGTCGGGCGCAGCACCTTGTCGATGCGCTCGCGGTTGTGGGCGATCAGGGCGTTGGCCGCTTCCAGGATCGTGGCCGTGGAGCGGTAGTTCTCCTCGAGCTTGACCATGGTGTTGCTCGTCTCGCCGGCAGCAGCACTGCCGGCCCCCATGCCACCGCCATCGCCGAAGTCTTCCTGGAAGCCCATCAGGATGCGGAAGTCGGCCGCCCGGAAGCTGTAGATGCTCTGGTCGGCATCGCCGACCACAAACACCGAACGGCCGCTCCAGTCGTCAAAGGCCTGGGGGTCGCGGCCATCGGCCACCAGCAGCTTGATCAGCTCGTACTGGGTGCGGTTGGTGTCCTGGTACTCGTCGACCAGCACGTGGCGAAAGCGGCGGTGCCAGTAGCTGCGGATCTGCTCGTTCTGGCGCAGCAGCTGCACCGGCAGCAACAGCAGATCGTCGAAGTCGAGGGCGTTGTTGGCCGCCAGGGCGCGGCGGTAGCGGCGGTAGGTCTCGGCCATCAGCTTGCCCCGCTGGCCGCCCACGTCGGCCTCGAGCTGCTCGGGCAGCCACAGCTGGTTCTTGGCATTGCTGATCGCCCAGCGCACCTTCTTGGGCTCAAAGCGCTTGGGATCAAGCTGCAGCTCCTGAACAACGATCTCCTTGATCAGGCTCTGCACGTCGTTCTCGTCGTAGATCGAGAACTGCCGCGTCCAGCTGAGGCCTTCAGGGTCGCGGTACTTGTCGATGTCAAAGCGCAGCAGCCGCGCAAACAGGGCGTGGAACGTGCCGATCCACAACTCCTTGATCACCTCGCGGTCGATGCGGAGGCGCAGCTGGCGCTGCTCGGCGGCCGGCAGGGTGCTCCAGGGCTGGCCGAACTGGCTCTGGGCCAGCTTCTGGGCCAGCAGCAGCTCGAGCCGCTCCTTCATTTCGCGGGCGGCCTTGTTGGTGAAGGTGACCGCCAGCAGCTCGGCCGGATCGACGCCGTGGTGGCCGATCAGGTGGGCGATGCGGTGGGTCAGGGCCCGGGTCTTGCCGCTGCCGGCGCCGGCCACCACCAGCAGGGGGCCGGTGTGGTGGTCCACCGCCCGGCGCTGGGCGTCGTTCAACCCCGAGAGAAAGGCGCTCATGCAGCCAGTGTCACCCCTCAGCGCCGCAGCTGCGCCAGCTTCTGCCGAACGCGTGACCACTGCAGTTGCAACCGGCTGGCCGAACGCAGGGGCGGCTCAGCGGCCAGCAACAGCCGATCCCAGTGCCGGTTGAGGAGCGCCAGAGCCCGTTGCCAACGCTGTTGCAGGCTGGCTTCGCCCAGATCCTCGAGCAGCCGTTGCAAGGCGGCAGGGTCGGCCTGCCAGCGGGCCGGGTGGGCCACCGCCGCCGTGATGCGTTCCACATCGGCGCCCAGGGTGCCCAGACCCAGCTGATGGCCGAGCACCCCGGGATCGAGGCAGTCGGCCAGGGCATGGTTGAGGCTGCTGAACACCACGCAACCGCAGGCCAGGGCCTCGATCGGCGGCAGGCCAAAGCCCTCGCTGACCCCGCGGCCACGCCAGTAATCGGCCGAGTCGTAGAGAACCACCGCCGCGCTGTTGAACAGCGTCACCAGATCGTCGACCCAGCCGGTCTGCACGTCAACGTTGAGACCACGGGCGCGCAAGGCCGGCACCAGCTGCTCGAGCACATAGGCGCTGCACTTGCGCCGCTGCACCAGCACATCGATCGGGCGACGCGCAGCCATGGCGGAGCCAGAGCCCGGCGCGGGCCGCTCGCCCCGGGCGATCCACTGGGGCTCGAGCGCGTTGGGCACCAGCAGCAGCGGAGCGCGCCCAGCCCGATCACCCCAGTAGCCCAGGGTGTTGCGGCTCACCGCCAACACCGGCACCCCGGGGGGCAGATCAAAGCCATAGCCGCTGCTGTGGGCGTGATAGGCCACAGCCCGCCCGCGCAGCCGCCGCAGGAGCCTCGGCACATCAAAGCCCCAACTCACGATCCAGAGGGCCTTGTCGGCATCGGGGCCGCCCAGCGACTCGGCGCGCAGCAGATCGTCGAGAAAGGGCTGATCGCTCTGACGCTCGCGGTAGGTGACGACCTCGGTGGGCGCCAGGGCGGCAACCAGACGCGCCGTCTGCAGCTCGACGGCAA
Source organism: Prochlorococcaceae cyanobacterium (assembly GCA_040399325.1). Taxonomy (GTDB): domain Bacteria; phylum Cyanobacteriota; class Cyanobacteriia; order PCC-6307; family Cyanobiaceae; genus RGUW01. Next base: position 2,992 of record JBBASJ010000032.1, on the reverse strand, counting down.
GGCCACCGCAGCGAAAGCGGCGACCGGTACCCGGTACGAGAAAACGAAGGGTTCGCAAGCTCAGGCGGCAACAGCCTCGGTACTGCCGGCGCGCTGGCGGCGGGTCAGGAATCCGAACAGCACCTTGCCGATGGCGGCGATCAGGTTGCCCTCGAGCTCCTGGAACATCGTCATGTTCAGGTGGAAGGCGTGGTTGGCCTCTTCAACGATGCGGTCGGCCATGGCCTGGTCGATCGGCAGGTTGTCGAGGGTGGCGCGGTAGTTGGTCTTGAACCCCTTCTCGTCGGGAATCGCCTCGAACTCGTAGAAGCGCAGACCATCGTGCTCGCCCAGGCTCATCGCTTTCTGGGCGATGTTCTTGAGAATCTGGCCACCGCTCAGATCACCGATGTAACGGGTGTAGTGGTGACCCACCAGCAGCTCGGGGGCCTCCGCCGCCACCTGATGGATGCGGGCGACATACGCCTGCGCCGCCGGGGTCGCGCTGATCACGCCGCGCCAGGTCTCACCGAAATAAAAGGCCAGGTCCTGCTCGAGGGTCTCGCGACGGTTGAGCTCGGGGAAGCCGACAGGCCCCACCACGGGATGGCCAGCCGCCCGCAGCCGGCCGATCTCCTCCTCCATCGCCGTATAGACAAAGTAGAGATCCGCCACCAGGGTGCGGTAGCTGGCCTTGTCGACCACGCCTTTGAGAAAGCAGCTCACGAAACCGGTGTTCTCGGCCATCGTGTGGGACTTCTTGGTTCCCTCACGCAGCTGTGAGGCCAGGGCGACAGCCATGGTGAAGACGCTGATGCAGGCAGAACGGCCAAGTTAGGTGCACCATCGGGCCGGCGGAGCGCCTTGGTTGCGAAGGGTAAAGCTCGTAGCCGGGGCCGACTCAGGCCGCCTGATCGTGGGCGTCGTCAACCGAATCCGTTGGCTGGAGCCGCCCTTCGAACAGGGCGAACAGCTCGCGACACACCTGCTGCAGGCGATCGACCACCGGAGGCTCCGGCAGGTGGGTTCCGCTGGGCTGCCAGTCGCCGACCGTGGCCAGGCGCCAGCGCTCTGATTCATAGGTGAGACCGCGGATCACCACGCCCAACAGCCGGGGCCGTGAACCCGCCGGGCCGGGTGCGGTTCCGGCAGCCCGCAGGGGCGGATGCTCGAGCCGCAGCTGCACCAGCATCGAGCGGCACTGGTTGCGGGGATTCCAACCCGGAAAGTGAAACGAGAGATCGACGCTTTCGTCTTCAGCCCAGGCACGGGTCCACGGGTCATCGCGCCAGGGGGTCAGGTTGGCCCTGGCGGCCGGGAAGGTCTTGCGCACCAGAGCGGCTGCCGAGGCGATCACCTGGGCCAGATCGAGTGAGCGGGCCTGGTCGGCAGCGTTCATGCCCCCATCCTGAGGGGTGCCGCCAGGATCCGACAGGGCAGATCGGCAGTTGCCGACATCGCCGCCGTCCCGGCGACCCTGAATCGGCGGCAGGCCCAGCACAGCGACCGACCCTGGCGCCGATCACCAGCAACCTTTTGGGGCCCACCCGCAGGCATAGGCTCGCCCCAAGACCGATGCGCACGGGCCCTTCATGGCCAACTTCGAGAAGCTCACCGCGCCCACTGCAGGCACGGCCATCCGTTTTGAGAACGGCCAGCCGATCGTTCCCAACGATCCGATCATTCCGTTCATCCGCGGCGATGGCACCGGGGTCGACATCTGGCCCGCCACCCAGAAGGTGCTCGATGCCGCCGTGGCCAAGGCCTACGGCGGTGCCCGCCGCATCGAGTGGTTCAAGGTGTATGCGGGCGATGAGGCCTGCGACCTTTACGGCACCTATCAGTACCTGCCCGACGACACCCTTGAAGCGATCCGTACCTATGGCGTCGCCATCAAGGGACCCCTGACCACCCCGATCGGAGGCGGCATCCGCTCGCTGAATGTGGCCCTGCGCCAGATCTTCGATCTCTACTGCTGCGTAAGGCCCTGCCGGTACTACGAGGGCACCCCCAGCCCCCACAAGCGTCCCCAGGACCTTGATGTGATCGTCTACCGCGAAAACACCGAAGACATCTACATGGGGATCGAGTGGGAGGCCACCGATCCGGTCGGGATCGAACTGATCCAGCACCTCAATGCGGTCGTGATCCCGGCCAACGGCAAGCTCGGCAAACGCCAGATCCCCGCCGGGGCCGGCATCGGCATCAAGCCCGTCAGCAAGCACGGCAGCCAGCGCCACATCCGCAAGGCGATTCAGCACGCCCTCAGGCTCGAGGGCGACAAGCGCCACGTGACCCTGGTGCACAAGGGCAACATCATGAAGTTCACCGAGGGGGCCTTTCGCGACTGGGGCTATGAGCTCGCCACCACAGAATTTCGCGACGTCTGCGTCACCGAACGCGAGAGCTGGATCCTCGACAACCTCGACCGCAACCCCGGTCTCAGCGACGAAGCCAACGCCCGCATGATCGAGCCGGGCTACGACGCGCTCACGCCTGAGAAAAAAGAGGCGATCTGCAGCGAAGTCAGGGGCGTGCTCGATGCCATCGGCGCCAGCCACGGAGGCGGCCAGTGGAAGCGGATGGTGCTGGTCGATGACCGCATCGCCGACAGCATCTTCCAGCAGATCCAGACCCGCCCGGCCGACTACTCGATCCTCGCCACCCTCAACCTCAACGGCGACTACGTCTCCGATGCGGCGGCCGCTGTGGTGGGCGGCCTGGGCATGGCCCCCGGCGCCAACATCGGCGACAACGCCGCCATCTTCGAGGCCACCCACGGCACCGCACCCAAGCATGCGGGCCTCGACCGGATCAACCCGGGATCGGTGATTCTCAGCGGCGTGATGATGCTCGAGTATCTGGGCTGGCAGGAGGCTGCCGACCTGATCACCCAGGGCATCAGCGCCGCCATCGCCGGCAAGCAGGTCACCTACGACCTGGCCCGGTTGATGGAGCCGCCGGTGGAGCCGGTGAGCTGCAGCGGTTTCGGCGACGCGGTGATCAGCCATTT
>JBBASJ010000031.1:0-26203 GCA_040399325.1 Prochlorococcaceae cyanobacterium | reverse complement strand
TAGAGCGCCATGGAGCCGGCCCAGCCGGCCACCAATGCGGTGTGCATGAGGTGCACGGCCAGCAATCGGCCGGGGTCGTTGATGACGACCGTGTGCACCCTGTACCAGGGCAATCCCATGGGGAGACGCTTGGGGTGGGTGCGGCGATCGTAAGGGTCGCGGCCTCCCTGGCGCGGCGCTGGTCACAGACCGCAACCAGCGGTGCCCGCGCCCAGGCGCAGAATGGCTGAAGTCGCCGCCCTTCGATGCCCGTGATCCGATTCGTGCGCGAGGGGCGCGATGTGGAGTGCTATCCCGGCGAGAACCTGCGCGAGGTGGCGTTGCGCGAGGGGATTCAGTTGTATGGCCTCAAAGGCACCCTGGGGAACTGCGGTGGCTGCGGGCAGTGCATCACCTGTTTTGTGGATGTGCCCGACGGCCCATCCCAGGTGGCCCTGAGCCCTCGCACCGCCGTCGAGGATCAGAAGCTGCGGCGCCGCTCCCAGAGCTGGCGGCTGGCCTGTCAGGCCTTGGTGAATCAGTCCCTGCTGGTGATCACCAGGCCCCAGGTCGGTCTGTCGGACCGGGAGGCGCTGCTGGCTGCGGCGCAGGCCGAGCCCCTGCCCCTGGGACCCACCTCCTGGCCGGTCGTGGAGGCCCAGACACCGTTGGCAGAGGATCCTGCTGCTGATGCCACCGCCGAGCAGCCGGCCGGGCCAACCGCAACGAGCGATGAAGCCTGCTGAATCCTGCCCGTTTGGCGGTGATACCCTCCGTGAACTTCCACCCTCGCCATGGAAACCAACGACCTCGGCTTTGTTGCCAGCCTGCTGTTTGTGTTGGTTCCGGCCGTGTTTCTGATCATTCTTTATATCCAGACCAGCAGCCGTCAGGGCGGCTGAGGCCAAGACGGTTCAGCGCCGCTCCGGTTCGCGCACCAGCAGCACCGGAGCCGGCGCATGCACCCTGATGAAATCGCTGACCGAGCTGCCTAGCAGTCGGTCGATGTCGACCAGGCTCTTGGCCACCACCGGACGCCTGTCCTGGGAGGCGATCACCAGCAGATCGGCTCGGGTCTCCTCAGCTGCCGAACACACCGTGCGGGCGATGTCGCCCACCTTGTGCAGCGGCTGCATCGTGACCCCGAAGCTGCGGGCCCGTTGCACGGCCTTGTCGAGCACCTCGTCGGCCGGGCTCTTGCCGCCGCGGCTCGGGGCGATGTCCTGGCGGGTCACATGCACACCCGTGAGCGTGCCGCCCGGAATGCTCGCCACCAGTTCGCAGGCCAGCCGTAGGGCGTCATCGCCCACCCCGGTGCCATCCACGGTGACCAGTACGCGATTGATGGCGCGGATGTACAGGTCGTCGCGCACTAGCAGCATCGGCCGGGTCGACAGCTGAAACACGTACTGGCTGGCGCTGTTGCTGAGGATCGCCTGCAGCCTGTTCATGCCGCGGGAGCCCATCACGATCAGATCGGCATCGACGTCGTCGGCCACCTTGAGCACGGTGGTCTTGGTGTCGCCCTGGCGAATCAGGGTGTTGACCGCAACGCCGTCGAGGCCCATGCGCTTGATCGCATCGTTGATCAGGCCTTCGGCGCGGTTGCGGTGGTCTTCGACCTCGGCGCTGCCCTGTTCCCCGATCACATGCAGCAGGTTGACCCGCGCCTGGGCGGCAGGAGGAATCGCCCGCAGCATGCGCACCATTTCCTCGACATGGCCTTGGCCAGAATCGGCGATCAGCAGGTTGCGAAACACGGCAGCAAAGGGGGCGCAATGGCAGCCTATGGCGCCTGTGAGGCTGTGCTGGCCGTTCGACAACCATGGTCATTGAAACCGTTGCGGCCGGCTACCCCTGGGTGCTGCAGCGACGTGTGCTGCCGCAGCACACCGACCACGCCGGCGTGATGTGGCACGGCGCCTACCTGGCCTGGCTCGAAGAGGCCCGGGTCGAGGCCCTGGCCCAGGTGGGGCTTGATTACAGCGATCTCTCGGCCCGTGGGCTCGAGCTGCCGGTGGTGTCGCTGGCGATTGAATACCACCAGGCGTTGCTGCACGGCGATCGGGTGCGGCTGGAAAGTGCGGTTCTGCCGCGTCGTGGGCTCAGGCTGCCCTGGAGCAGCCGTTTTGTGACGGCGTCAGGTGTGCCGGCGGCTGAGGCCCGGGTCGAGCTGGTGCTGGTGGACCTGTCGGCGGGCCCCGATCAGCGCCGGCTGCTGCGCCGCCTGCCGCCTGATCTCGAGGCGGCGCTGAAGACCCTGGCCAGGGGCGCTTGCTAAGATCAGTACATCTGTACTGTTGCGCGTGGTCGAGCGTCCCTGGCGCGATCCGCTGACGCCTGGGTCGGCGTGGTCGTCAGATGAGCGGTTGTGGTGGCTGTTGTGGACCCGGGTTCCTGGCCTGGGATTTGAGGCCCTCTGTCAGCTCTGGTGCCTGTTCGGCAGTCTGGCGGCGGCCTGGGCCGCGTCCAGTCAGGCGCTGGCTGCGGTGCCGGGCATCGGGCCGGTGCGACTGGCGGCGATCGAGCGCTGCCGCCGTCGCGCCGGCGCTGACCCCCTGGCTTCTGTGGGTCCTTCAGGGGTGTTGGTGCCGGGCGATGCGGCCTTGCCGGCCGCGGTCCGGGCGCTGGCCCGGCCTCCCCTGCACGTGTACTGGCGCGGTCGCGGCCAGCTGTGGTCGCCGCTGCGGCAGGGGCACGCGGTCGCCGTGGTGGGCACCCGGCGACCTTCGTCCCATGGTCTGGCGATGGCCGAGGCGATCGGGCGGGCCCTGGCCCAGGCGGGTTGGCCTGTGGTCAGCGGCCTGGCCGAAGGCATCGATGCAGCCGCCCATCAGGGTTGCCTGCGCGGTGGCGGCAGGCCCATCGGGGTGCTCGGAACGCCCCTGGATCGGGTCTATCCCAGCCATCACGTTCGGCTGCAGCAGCAGGTGGCCGAACGAGGCCTGCTGCTCAGTGAGCAACCGCCGGCCGGTGGGGTTTGTGCCGGCCACTTCGCCGCCCGCAATCGCCTGCAGGTGGCGCTGGCCCGTGCGCTTGTGCTGGTCGAATGCCCTGAGCCCAGCGGTGCGCTGCATGCGACGCGTCTGGCCTGGCAACACAGTCTCAAGCTCTGGGTGGTGCCGGGCGATGCTGCCAAGCGTTCGGCAGCCGGCAGCAACCGTTGGTTGCTCCGGGGTGCGGCGCCCCTGCTCGATCCCGTGGATCTGATCAGCGCCCTGGGGCCGGGCCCGCTGGCGCGGCCGCCAGCCATGGCGCCGACGGTTCTCGGTGCGGCCCAGGGTGGTGCCAGCCCGGCCGATCAGTCCCTGTTGGCCGCGGTGGGCAGCGGCGCGTCGCTCGAGCAGTTGAGCCTGCAGCTGGGGCAGGCCGCCAGCCAGCTCATGCCCCGCCTGCTGGCGCTTGAGCTGGCGGGGTTGCTGCGGGCCGAGCCGGGGCTGCAGTGGCGGCCAGCCTGTTGACCCTGCTCCAGACTGGGTTCAGTTCAAGGCCCCTGTGGCCACCGGCCAGCTGAGCCCGCCCGACGACAACGCCTTCATCGCCCCGGCCAGCGCCCATGGGGTCGCTGGCCAGGAGCTGCTGGCCTGGCGTCGCCGCCAGCTGGCCGGTCATCGCCGCGAGCCTGCCGCGCTGCGGCCGAGCCTCGACTGGTTGCTCGATCTGGGCGGCGGCATCAGCTGGCCGCAGCTGCAGCAGTTGCATCTGTGGCCGCAGCAGACGGTGTTGCTGCAGCGCCCCCTCGAGGAGCTTGCGATGCTGTGGCGGCGCCACCTCAACGAGCAGATCCCCCTGCAGCACCTGCTGGGTCTCTGCCCCTGGCGCGATCTGACCCTGCAGGTGGGCCCGGGGGCCTTGATTCCCCGGGCCGAAACCGAAGTGCTGGTCGAGCTGGCTCTGGCGCTCAGCCCCACGCCGCCGCCGTTGTGGGCCGAGTTGGGCACGGGCAGCGGTGCGGTGGCGCTGGCCCTGGCGCGCGCCTGGCCCGGCAGCCGCGGCCTGGCTGTCGACGTTTCGGCGGCAGCCTGCGCTGTGGCGGCCAGCAATCTTGAGGAGCCTGTGGCGGCAGGCCAGGTTCAGCTGCTGGCGGGCAGCTGGTGGCAACCGCTCGAGCCATGGTGGGGCCAGCTTGCCCTGGTCGTGTCCAACCCCCCTTACATCCCCACAGCGGTGTGGGCCGCGCTGGAGCCAGGGGTGCGCGAGCACGAGCCGGTGCTCGCCCTCGATGGCGGCAGCGATGGTCTGGCGGCGATCCGCGCGATCGCTGCGGGCGCTGCCGCAGCCCTCGCCCCGGGCGGCCTGCTGCTGCTGGAGCATCACCATGATCAGAGCGAGCCGGTTCTGCTGCTGCTGGCCAAGGCGGGGCTGTTGCAGGTGGCGCGCCACCGGGATCTTGAGGGCGTCTGGCGCTTTGCCAGCGCCCGTGCCCCCCAGAGGTTGTCGTGATGGCCCCCGCGCTTGGACCCATGGATCTGGCCGCTCGCCTGCAGGCTGGTGCTGCGGCCCTGTTTCCGACCGACACCCTGGTGGCCCTGGCGGCCCTGCCTGAGCATGCCGCCCAGATCTGGCGGCTCAAGCAGCGCCCACCCGACAAGCCCCTGATCCTGATGGGGGCCGATCTGGCCCAGTTGCAGCAGCGGGTCGCCATCGCCTGGCAGCCCGAATGGCTGCAGCTGGCCGCAGCCCACTGGCCCGGAGCCCTGACCCTGGTGCTGCCCGCTGCCGGCACCCTGGTCGACCAACTCAATCCTGGTGGCGGCAGCCTTGGGCTGCGGGTGCCCGCCTGCCCCATGGCTCAGGCACTCCTGCGCCTGAGCGGGCCCCTGGCCACCACCAGCGCCAACCGTTCGGGTGAGCCGGCGGCCACCACCGCTGCCGAGGCCGCCGCCTACTTCGGCGCCCAGCAGGTGCCGATGCTGGGCCATGAACCCTGGCCAGCGCCGGCAGGTGTGGCCAGCACGGTGGTCGCCTGGGGGCCCGAGGGCTGGCGTGTGTTGCGGCAGGGCAGTGTGCGCCTGTGATGGCGCGGCGGCGGCGTGGCTGCTCTACTGGAGGCTGCCCGCACGTCACAAGCCCATGGCCGCCTTGATCGTGGTGGTGTCTCTGGCGTTGACCGTGGCCTACTGGCTGTTCACCCCGCTCACGGTGGCCCTGGCCCCTCTCGTGGAGGGGCATCTGCTGCCCTGGCTGCTGCTGGCCGGTCTCATCTGGCTGCTGGCGGGTCAGCCAGCACGGGAGCCCTGAGGGGCGGGCCGGGCAGTGCCGAGGCCCCGGCCAGCAGAAGCAGCAGGGTGGCCCCACCGCTGGCCATGGCCAGCGCCATGTTGTGCAGTCCAGGCATCGTCAACGGTGATGGGCTGGCGGCAACGCTGATGGGCTTGCGCTGTTTCAGTGGTTGGCTGCTGAGCCCTTGCCGCAACCCTGCGGTGCCCGTGCCGCCAGGCTGCGTTGCAGATAGCCGCCCGGGTGTCGGATCAGCGCCTCGAACTTCCCGAGTTCGCTGATGCTGCCGTGTTCGATCACGGCGATCTGATCGGCCGATTGCAGCGTGGCGAGACGATGGGCGATCGCAATGCGGGTCATCGGCAAACGGGCCAGGGTTTGGCTCACGCTGTCCTGGGTGGGCGCGTCAAGCGCGCTGGTGGCCTCATCCAACAGCAGCACCCGGGGCTGGCCCAGCAGGGCGCGGGCCAGGGCCAGCCGCTGGCGCTGGCCGCCCGAGATGCCGTGGCCCCCTTCGCCAAGGATCGTCTCCAGCTGCATCGGCATGCGTGCGACATCGCTGGCGATCGCTGCCTGTTCCAGGGCGGCCCAGATCGCGTCGCGGCCGTAGGGCCTGCCGGCGCGCACCAGCTCGGCGATCGAACCGCTCCCCAGGGGCGCGTTCTGCAGCACCACCCCCAGCTGGCGCCGGTAGGGGCCCAGGGCCAGCTCGCGCAGGTCGATGCCATCGATGCTGATCACCCCCGCCTCGGGTTCCATCAGGCCCAGCAGGCAGCGCAGCAACGTGGTCTTGCCGCACCCCGAAGCTCCGGTGATCGCCGTGTAGCTGCCTGCGGCAATGGTCAGGTTGAGGTTGACCAGCAGGGGCTCGGCGGCCCCAGGTAATCGCACCTGCAGGTTCTGAACGCTGAACCGGCCCTGGAGGTCAAGGCAGCGAGCACCCCGCTGCCGGCTGGCTTCGGGCGCCGCCGTGATCAGTTCCCTGCTGCTCTGCCAGAGCGTCTGAAGCCGGGTGACGCTGCCGGCTACCTGCACCACCAGGGCCGCGAGCTGGCTGTTGAAGGCGAGGTAGGCCGCCTCAAAGGCAACCAAGGTCGCCACCAGTTGGTTGGACCCCACCAGGGCCTGGGTGGCGGCGCTCTGGTGCAGCAGGCCGAGCATGGCGATGAACACCACGACCTGTCCCAGGGGCGCCAGCAGCCGCGCCAGCAGGGAGAGCGCCTGGTTGAGGCTTTCGCTGCGTCGCTGCAGATCGGCCAGGGCGAGCACGGCACCGATCCAGCGTTCGAACACATGGGGTTCGCTGCCGCTCGCCCTGATCTGGGGCAGGCCGCTCACCGCCTGCAGCGCCAACTCGGCAGCTCGGCTCTGGCCCTGCAGCAGCGGCGCTTCAAGCCGGCTGCTGCGCCCAACCAGCACGACCATGACCAGGGCGCCCATGGCGCTGAATGCGGCAGCCACAAGGGCCAGTTGCGCCTGCAGCATCAGCATCAGCGCCAGGTTGCTCAGCGAAAACAACAGGCCCAGGCCCGTTGCCAGCACTCCCTGGCTCAACAGTTGGCGCATCTGGCCGATGGCGCCAACCCGGGCGATCAGCTGTGCGCTGCCCATGGTCGCGAACACGCGCAGCGGTAGCCGCAACAGGTGGCTCCACATCGCCGCTTCAAGCCGCAGGTTCAGCAGGGATTGCAGCCGCAGGCTGGCCAGGTCGCTGAATGTCTGGGCGATGACGCTGCACACCAGGATCAGCAGCACCATCAGGGCGGTCTCGGCGAGCAGCTGGTGGGCTCCCCGCGGCAGCACCGTGCCCACCACGAAGCTGGTCAGCAGCGGGATGCCGAGTGTGAACAGCGCCACGACCAGGGCGCTGACCAGCACCGTGAGCAGGGGCGTCAGGTCACGGCCCAGGGCAAAGCCGAGCAGCTGGGTCCATGACCGCAGCGGCCATGGCAACGCGGCATACAGCTCGTAGGCGATCGGCTCAAACAGCGCCTGCCGATCGAGCGGCTGGGGATGGTCGCTGCGGCCATCAAAGGTCAGCGTGCGGCCACCCTGGCGATGCAGCGCCAGGGGCTGGCCATCGGCCTGGCTGACCACGATCCACATGGCCCCGCTGAGGCTTGCCAGGTCATGGGGCGTGCGCACCTCCCGGTGGCTGATGGCGTTGCGCTCCAGCAGCTCGGCCAGGCTGCCGCCGCCCCGTGTGATGGGCCGGGGGTCGGCCAGCCTCGCCATGGCGTACTCCAGCACCCGGCAGGCCCGGTCTGAGTTGCCAAGTGGGGTGCCGGCAGACCCAAGGGGCTGCTGCTGCATCAGGGCTGCCATGCCCCGCAGCAGGGCTTGCTGGCGGACCTCGGCGGTTGTCATCGGCCGACAAGCTCCACGGCGTTGCAGCCCTCGGCCTCCAGCAGGCGGCGGTAGGGGCCATCGCAGGTGGCCAGTTGCTGGGGGCTGCCCTGCTGCACCGGCCGCCCCTGGTCGAGCACCAGCACCTGGTCGCTGATCTGGGCCGCCTGCATGCGGTGCGCCACGGTGATCAGGGTTCGCGGCGTCTGCTTGAGCACACCGAGGATCTGGCGTTCGCGCTCGCCATCAAGGGCGCTGGTGCCCTCATCGAGCAGCAGCAGGCTGGGGCAGCGCAGCAGCGCCCGGGCGATCTCGATGCGTTGTCGCTGGCCGCCGCTCAGGTTGCCTCCGGCTTCGCTGAGCTGCAGCCCCAGGGCGGCGGCGCCGCCCAGCTCTTGCAACAGTCCGACCTGCTCCAGCACGGTGAGGACCTGCCCCGGGCTGTAGCTGGGATCCCACAGTGTCAGGTTGTCCTCCAGGTTCGCCTCGAACACAAACACGTCCTGGCAGACCAGGGCGATCGACGCGCGCAGGGTGGGGTCATCCCACGCCAGCCAGGGCCGGCCGTCGTAGAGCACTGTGCCCCGGCTCGGCTGCATCAGCCCCGCCAGCAGCCGCAGCAGGGTTGATTTGCCCGAGCCGCTGGGGCCCACGATCGCCAGGTGCTGCCCCGGCTTCAGTGTCAGATCGAGCCCGCCGAACAGCGGCGGTGTGGTGCTGCTGAACCGAAAGCCCAGATCGCGCAGCTCCAGCGCACCCGCCAGGCGCCGTTCGGCGTCCCCTGGCTGTGCCAGCTGCAGGCTGCGCACGGTTGGGTCGGGCTCGGCATCGATCACATCATTGAGCCGTCCCAGCTGGCCGTCGAGCTGCTGCAGCTGGCTGGTCAGCTGGCTGAGCTGCTGCAGCGGGGCCTGGATCAGGCCCATCAGGAACTGAAAGGCGGTCAGCTCCCCCAGGGTCAGCTGCCCCTGCAGGATCAGCAGGCCACCGATCAGGATCACGCTGCAGCGCAGCACAAACCCCGAGGTGGTTCCGATCAGTCCGGCCAGTGCCGAGGCCAGGCCCTGCTGCTGCAGGTCGCTCAGGCCATCGATGAAGCCTGCCGACCACTGCCTGAAGGCCGTCGTTTCGAGTCCATTGGCCTTGATGTCTTCGATGCGTTGCACCACATCGATGCCAACGCCGATGCTCTTGCTCTGCACCAGCGCCAGCCGGGTGTTGGCGTCGCAGCGCCGGTTCCTGATCCAGAGCGTCACGGCCGTGCTGCAGCCGGCGATCGAGAGGGTGGTCAGGGCCAGCCATGGCGCGATCCACAGGCCGACCAGCAGCGCCACCAGGCCCGAGATCAGGGTCAGCAGCACGGTCACCACACCGCCGATGCCCAGCTGCACCAGGGCCAGGGGCAACAGCAGCCGGTTCGCCAACTCGCCGCGCAGGCGCTGCAGCACCGTTCGATAGGGAAGGCTGAAGAGACTGATGAACAGCAGGCCACTGAGGCGATGGCGCAGCTGCTGGCCCAGGCTGCGCAGCAGCAGGTTCTGCACCTGCAGCAGGGCGATCAGCATCGCGACCGCGAGGCTGCTGATCCACAGCAGTGGGATCCCCAGGGTCTGGCGGCCGTCCTGCAGCACCGCATCGATCAGCTGGCCCGTCGCCCCGGCGACGAACAGTTCGGGCAGGGCAGCCACCACCGCTGTCAGCACGATCCAGGGCAGCAGCGTGCGGTAAGGCGCCAGCAGGGCCGGGACCCGGTGGTACGGGCCGGGTTCCCGTCCGCCTGGGGTGAACCCGTCGCCAGGATGCAGTTCGAGCACCACACCGGTGAAACCGCTCTGGAACTGCCGCCAGCTGACCCAGCGCCGCCCGGCGGCCGGGTCGCTCAACCAGACCTTGCCGCGGGCAAAGCCTTCGAGCACCAGAAAGTGGTTGAACGTCCAGAAGAGGATGCAGGGAAACTGACCCTCACGCCGCAGATGCTCGGCACTGCATCGGTAGGCGTTCACCGTTAGCGCAAGGCTCTCGGCTGCGGCTTTGAGCTGCAGGGCGGTGACGCCGTCGCGGCTGATGCCGCAGCGTTGGCGCAGCTCGCTCAGCGGCAGCACCCGGCCCAGATAACCCAGCACGATCTTGAGGCTGGCGGCGCCGCACTCCACCGCTTCGTACTGCAGCACGGTGGGCGTGATCACCCTGCGGCGGGAGAGGCTGCGCGCCCGCGTCATCGCCGGATGGGCGCCAGCCCCAGGCTTCGGCTCAGTGCCGGCAGCACCACGCTGATCGGTCGCTGCTGGCCGGTGGTGATCTGCACATCGGCCAGGCTGCCCAGCTTCACCGGCTGGGGAGCCTGGCGGCCCGTGCTCCAGCGGTAGCAACGACGCGACATCGCCTGCCTGCAGCGGCCGGGCGCGGCCTGTTGCAGCTCCACCCACACCAGGTAGGGCGAGGGCAACGCCCTGGCGATCGTGGCGGCGAGGGCGCGGCTGCCCGCCGCTCCCACGATGGCTTCCCCCACCAGGGGGAGCTGGGCGACCTCGACCACCGTTCCGGGAATGCCGCCGTGCAGCGCCCGCGACAGTCCTCTGGGGGTCAGCAGCACCCCCATGCCCTGCTGCACCTGCTGGGCCGCCGCTGCGTCGAGAAACACCGGTACCACCCGGGGCAGGGCCGGCGGTTGGCTGGTGTAGCTCAGCAGCTGATCACCCTTGTTCACCAGGCTGCCATTCCTGAAGAACTTGGCCAGCAGGTAGAACCCGCCTTCGGGGGCAAACAGGGCGGTGCGGCTGAGGCTGCTGACCAGCTGATCGAGCCTGTCGCGTCGATCGCCGGTGAGGGGTCGTTGGCGCTGGTTCAGCAGATCGGCCTTGAGGTCCTGCAGGGCCTCGGTGTCCATGACCCGGGCCAGCAGCGTGCCCGCCGGGTAGTGCACCATGTCGGCAGGCAGGTGCTGATCCACAGGCTGGGGTCCGGGCAGATCCTCCGGCAAGACCAGCTGCTGACCGCCCGTTGGGGCCAGTGCGGCGCCACCGAGTTGTGTCAGTTGGTGGTGTGTGTCGGCCGGCTGGCCCTGGGGCTGGGTGCTCTGGAGCCAGAACCGCTCCAGCAATCGGTTGTTCTGCCGTTGCTGCCGGTTCAGCGTCGTGGGCCCCAGGCCGTTGACCTGATACAGCACGCGGCCATGGCCAGCCGCCACCAGGGTGTTGATGCCCTGGTCGGGAATGATCGCGGCGGTGCCATGCACCTGCAGCGGGATGCGCGCCAGCAGCGCCCACGCCAGCGCCAGCACGGTGCCCGCCATGGCGCTGGCGGCCGTCCATCGCACCGGCAGCGGTGGAAAGCGGGCGGGTCGTGCGGTGTCGCTGCCGCGTTGCCAGTGCTCGAGGGCCGCGGCTTCAAACACGGTGTAGCGGTCCAAGGCCCGCTCGCCGGCTTCGGGTTTCGCTGATGACTCGGTCAAGGCAAGTGCGCTTCGTGAGCTGCCTTCTTGTTCTTGAAGGTATTCATCGGCGCTGCAGTTGGCCACGGCGTGCCGCTGTCGCGAGCCCGCTGCAGCATCGCCGGCTCAGATCTGATCAGAGCCTGAAGACTTTGTGAGATTTACCGGGGTTCGATTGGTGTCGTCGTTTAGGCCAGAAGAAGCATGTTTTGACAAGCCCATGCTCAGCAGAACCACCCAACAAGGCCAGGACCAGGATCCTTCGCTGGCGTTTCTCAATCGCCTGATCGATCGCATCACCGACGATGAGCACTATGCCCAGCTGTTGGCCGAATGCGTCAGCCGTGGTGCCGGTGATCGCTTCTTCGCTCTCATTGATGATCCCGATGATCGGCAGGATCTCGACGATGGCTGGCTCGATGAATGTGCCGGTGGCCGCGGCTCGGTGCCCCTGGCGCTGGCGCTGCTGGCGGGAGCTTTTGGCAGTGGCCATGCCCTGCCCAGCCTGGATTCTGCGTCCCTGGGGGGAGCGGGCCCCTTTGTGGCCTGGCCAAGGGCCCAGGCCGATGGCCTGCGGCCCGGCTGGAAGGACCATGCCCTGCCGCTGATCCGGGCCTTTGAGGGCCTCGCCCTCGAGGCCTATCTCGACCCGGTGGGTATCGCCACGATCGGTTATGGCACGATTCGTTATGCCGATGGCCAGCCGGTGCAGCTGGGTGACCGCATCAGCCGCGAGCAGGCGGAGCGGATGCTGGCGGATGCGATCGCCGACCGTTATGCCCCCGCATTGCTGGCGGCGATTCCGCCGGCCCGCAGCTACAGCGCCGAGCAGCAGGCGGCCCTGATCAGCTTCACGTACAACGTGGGTGTGGGCGCCCTGCAGCGTTCAAGCCTGCGCCGCAGACTGCTGGCTGGCGAAGACCCCTTGCAGGTGATCGCCGCCGAGCTGCCCCGCTGGAGCCGGGGCGACGGCCGTGAGCTGCCCGGGCTGGTGCGCCGCCGTGCTGCCGAGGTCGATCTGTTTCTCAGGGGGCGCTACGGCTGAGCTGGTCGCCGCTGCAGCACCACGGCCGACTGGGGCGCGAGCTGCTGCGGCAGCGGTCCTTTGCCGAGTTCGGGCGGCCACAGCACCGTCCAGGTGTCGTCGCCGGGCAGGCTCTGCCCGAGCTGGGGGTGATCAAGCCGCAGTGGCGCGCGGCGGCTGCGGTTGATCACGGCGGTGATCGATGACTGGATCGCCGAGCCATGAACTTGGCGCTGCAGCAGCAGTCCCTGATCGCCCTCGCCGCCAGGTAGCACCGCCAGCTGCAGCGTGCCGCTGCACAGGGCCTCGTGGCTGTGTCGCAGCGCCGCCAGACTGGCGATGAACGCCCGCAGGTCGACCCTCCAGTCCGCGGGCCCATCCCACGGAAAGGCCTCGCGGCAGGCGGGCTCTTCACCACCGTGCAACCCCACTTCGGTGCCGTAATAGAGGCAGGGCGCACCCGGCAGGCAAAACAGCAGCACGAGTGCCAGCTGCAGGGCCTTCACATCGCCCTGCAGCATGTGCAGCGCCCGCGGCACATCGTGGCTGTCGAGCAGGTTGAGCTGGGCCAGATTCACAGCCTCGCTGTACCAGTCCAGGGTCTCCTGCAGCACCTGCGTGTAGCTGAGGCCATCGCAGTTGCCGTAGGGCATCGAACGGCGACCATGGCCCGGTTTCAGCTGGCCATCGGCAACCCAGCCGAGGGTGCTCCATGCGAAGCGGTAGTTCATCACCCCGTCAAACTGGTCGCCCTGCAACCAGGGGCGGGCATCGCCCCAGACCTCGCCGATGATCCAGGCCTCTGAATTGGCCTCCCTGATGCGCCGTCGGAACTGCACCCAGAAGTCGCCTGGCACCTCGTCGGCCACGTCGAGCCGCCAGCCGTCGATGCCCCGTTGCAGCCAGTGCTCGCCCACCGCCAGCAGGTAGTCGCGCACCGCAGGGTTGGCATGGTTGAACTTGGGCAGGGCGGCGTCGTTCCACCAGCAGTGGTACCCGGCCCGGCGGGCGGCACCCCGGGCCGAGGGCCTGGGGTAGGGGTTCAACGGCCAGTCGTCGACGGTGAACCAGTCGGCATAGGGAGAGCTGGCCCCGTTTTCCAGCAGGTGATGAAAGGCCCAGAACCCCCGTCCGCAGTGGTTGAACACCCCATCGAGCACCAACCGCATGCCACGGCGCTTCAGCGCGCTCACCAGGGCGTCAAAGGCGCTGTTGCCGCCCAACAGCGGGTCTACCTGCAGGTAGTCGTAGGTGTGGTAGCGGTGGTTGGCGGCCGAGCTGAAGATCGGATTCAGCGACAGGCATGTCACCCCCAGATCCTGCAGGTGATCCAGGGCGTCGATGACCCCTTGCAGATCCCCGCCCTGGAAGCCTCTGGCGCTGGGTGGCGACCCCCAGGGGTCAACGCGATTGGATCCCAGGGGATTGACCGTTGCACCGGCTCCCCGGCGAAAGCGATCAGGAAAGATCTGATAGACGACGGCCCGGCTTGCCCACCGGGGTGGCAGCGCGAGGGCCCCGGTGGTCATCAGGCTGCGGCATTCCAGAAGCAGTCAACGGCGATCGTTCCTTGTTCGGGAAGCAGCAGTTTGCGGTTGATCACGTATTCGATGATCGGTTCTGCTCCCTGCTGCTTCACCAGGAATTTGAAGTTCACCAACCGTGCTGCGTCGTGATCGAAGGCAACCGAGGCAATCCAGGTGTTCTGGTTCACGTACTCCATGCCATAGGCCTGGTCGTGGTGCCAGTTCCCGAGCTCATCGCATGAGCCCACAATCGCCAATGACTGGCCTGGTTTCGTCTCAAAGCCGTTGAGTTGAAACACCGCCACCACATCGCCCCGCACGGGCTGGCCCGCAACGCTGATGACCATGGCCGTTTTGGCCGGTACGCCCAACCCCTGCAGACGTCCGTTGTTGAGGCTGACCGTACGGCCTGTGAGATGGCAGACATGGTCGCCATCGGGCATGCGAATGGCTTCGGCATTGACGATATGGTCGTGGTCACTCTTGTTGACCATCACCATGACCGCGCTGTCCCGGTAGTTTCTGGTGTAGAGGTAGAAGTCTTCGTTGACCCAGGCGGTGTTATGGGAGCCGTAAGCGAGCGCCTGGTTGTTCTCGCGCAGGCGCAACAATGTTTTCACCAGTTGGAAGGGTTGTGATGCGGTGTCCCAGCTCTCCATCATGGGCCGGTTGTAGGGATCCTGGCCGCCATCAGTGTTGTTGTAAAGGTATTGCTCTGTGCCATAGAAGAGGCAGGGAACGCCTCGCAGGGTGAGCAGAAGTACAAGGGCGAGGTCGAGCAGGCGCTTGTCGGAAACGATCGACAGAAAGCGCGGCATGTCATGGTTGTCAATGAACGTCACCAGTTCATTGGCGCGGTGGTAGACGCGGTCATAGGCCAGAACCTTTTCGATCTGGTAGAAGCCTCCAGGTTCTCTGCCTGACATGCAGAAGCGGATCCCATCGCAGAGGCCAAAATCAAGAATAGACATCCCGATGTTGTTGGCGTATTCGACTGATCGTTGCTCCCAGGGCTTGCTGAAGCCGTATTCGCCAAACATGAAGAGCCCCGGCTTGTGGTTCTTCATCTCTGTGCTGAATTCCTGCCAGAACCAGATCGGCATGTGCTTCAGCGTGTCAACCCTGAGCGCATCGATACCTGCGTCGAGCCAGTCTTTGATGGCGGCCTTGATGTAATTTCGATACTCAATATTTTTCTCGTTGAATGTGGCCAGACCCATCATTTCGCAGTGAATCAGCTGATACTCGTCTTCCCAGTCAGTGATCTCGCCGTTGTGGTAGTAAAAATCCTTGTCGTCGCGGTGGTAGTCGGCGAGGTGCGTGCCGTCGTCAAGGACCACGCCTTTGCTGCCGTTGATGTCGGGTGAGCTGTGGTTGCAGACGATGTCGAGCACAACCTTGATGCCGACGTTGTGACACGCTTTAACCAGTGCTTTGAGGGTGTCTGATTCGGAGATGCTGGTGGACTCTCCGACCTTGAGAAAACGCGGATTGATGCGCTTGAAATCACGCGTCCAGTAGCCGTGCATCGGTGCTCTGCTGAACTGGAGATCGCTGACCTGCTCAAACAGCGGTGACAGCCATAGTGCGGTGACACCAAGTTGTTTAAGATAATCGATTTTGTTGATGACTCCCTGGAGATTGCCGCCCCAGTATTTGCCCCAATCCTGACGTGTTTTGTCGTAAAGGCCTTTGCTGTCTTCCAGCTCGGAGCCTTCGCCCCGCCGGTCTTGATCGCTGTGGCCATCGTAGAAGCGATCAATGATGATGAAGTAAATGACCTCGTGACGAAAATCAACCGGATTCTCGAAATAGGTGGTTTCCAGCTTCTCGATTTGGCAGCCTGATGCCATGATCAGATTGATAATTTCTTCAACCCTAGGCAACGGAAACGCGGTTGTCCACTGAGGTCAATGCCGCTGCGCGACATGTGTTGCAACCAAGGCAGTGAGTCGTCTCCAGGGCGGTGGCTTCCATGCAGCCTTTCAGGACGCCTGCGTGATGCCATAGCCGCTCTTCAGGACGGCCCAGTGGCTGGTTCCGGGCTGGCGTGGCGAGGGCTCGATCTGCTGGTTTGCCCAATCTCCGCTGGGTGTGGTCGATGCTCTGACCCTGGTAGCCCAGGCGCTGCCCCCTCGTGGCTGATGCCATGTCATCAGCCACAAGAGCCGGCCCAGCCATGCCTAGGACCTTCAAGGTCTGCCTGCCTCGCGTCTGCCTCGCCGAGTCTCGCGCTCACCATGAAGCCGGCTAACGGATTTGAACCGATGGCCTTCGCTTTACAAAAGCGCTGCTCTACCGCTGAGCTAAGCCGGCACCACTTGACTTTACCGGGACAGGGGCGGAATCACCTCCGCCTTGGTTGGTGAATGGCGTCTCTTTGGTTGCGCGCAGTTGCCGCAGCTGTTTGTGGCGCTTCCCGGCTGTTGGATTGTTGGTGGTGACCATGCTGGCATCGGCTCTGCCCGAGCCATCTGCGAGCGCCAAGCCCGCCACGAGCCTGTTGCCATAGCCCTGGATCACAACGGTCAACCCCGTGCGGTCAAGGCCACGGTTGATCGGCGCGATGTTCACGTCTGCCTGGCGGCCATCTCGATCGCGGCTCCCGCAGCGATCAGCGCCGGTCAGCTGCGTGTCGTGCCCAACGGTCGCATGGTCACCTGACTCAGCAGATCAGCCGCCAGGCAACGGTCAATTCAGCCACGGCCTACCCAGCCCCCACAGCAGCAGCTGGCTGCGGTTGCGGCAACCACTTTTGTCGAGCATGGCGCCGATGTGGCTTTCAACCGTGCGCGGGCTCAGGCGCAACTGGGCGGCGATCCAGCGGTTGCTGCCGCCCTGCAGCAGCAGCGCCAGCACCCGTTGCTCGGCAGGGCTGATCGTCATCAACCGGGTGATGCAGGCCATGGAGACCTTGAAGCAGAGAACCCTCCAGGGTTCCCACGGTCCAGGCTCAGGGTGTTTCCAGGTCGCTAAGCCCCGGCAGCCGAGGCGGGCAGCACCACATCGCGGGCGCGCTTGATCGGCAGGTTGGCCACCAGCGCGGTGACCCGGTCTTCGGTGGCCAGGCTCACATCGCCCTCGTCGAGGTCGAGCTCCACATAGCGGCTCACCACTTCGAGAATCTCGCGGCGCATCTGCTGCAGCAGTTCGGGGTTGAGGTCGCTGCGGTCGTGGGCTAGCACCAGCTGCAGCCGCTGCTTGGCGGTGCTGGCGCTGGCGGGCTGGCGCCCCAGCAGCCGGTTGATGGCGTCGCGCAGGGTCAGTGACATCAGAAGATCTTGGTGTTCATCAGGCGGCTGATCTTGGCCCTCAGGCCCTGGCGCTCCTGGCTCGGATCGACGATCGGCACGTCATCACCCCGCAGCCGCCGGGCCACGTTGGTGTAGGCCTGCGCGGCCGGTGAATTGGATCCGTTGAGGGTGAGCGGTTCACCGCGGTTGGTGGAGACGATCACCTGTTCGTCTTCAACCACCAGGCCCAGCAACGGCAGCGCCAGGATGTCGGTGACATCGCTCACGGCCAGCATGTCCTGGTTGGCCATCATCTTGGGCCGCACCCGGTTCAGCACCAGCTGAATCGGACTGATGCCCTCGGTATTGAGCAGACCGATCACCCGGTCGGCGTCGCGCACGGCCGACACCTCGGGGGTGGTGATCACGATCGCTTCACGGGCTGCGGCAACGGCGTTCTTGAAGCCGTCTTCGATTCCGGCGGGGCAGTCGATCAGGACGACTTCAAACAGATCGCCCAGCATCGCGGCGATCGCCTTCATGTCATCGGGGGTGAGCCACTCGAGCATGCGCGGGTTGCCGGCCGGCAGCAGCGCCAGGTTCGGTTGCTGTTTGTGCTTGACCAGGGCCTGCTCAAGCCGGCAGGTCTCGGCCAGCACCTCCTGGGCCGTGTAGACGATGCGGTTCTCCAGGCCCAGCAGCAGGTCGAGGTTGCGCAGGCCGAAGTCGGCATCCAGCACGGCGGTGCGCACCCCCTGCTTGGCCAGGGCGATGCCCAGGTTGGCGGTCAGGGTGGTCTTGCCGACGCCTCCCTTGCCAGAGCAGATCAGGATGTAGCGGGTCTCGGCGGCCACGGTCGGTGTTCAGGCGGCCTGAGGTTAAGGCGAAATCTCGCTCTGGGGTTAAAACTGTCAGCACCCGGATCAGACAAGGTGGCATCCACACCCGTGCTTGAGGATTCACCCGCCGCTTCCAGCCACCGGCACCAGCACCAGGAGCTGCTGGTCATGCCCGATGACGGCGCCGCTGCCGTGGTCGCCCTGATTGATCAGGCCAGCACCGAGCTGCGCCTCAAGCAGTTCAAGCTGCAGAGCGAGGCCATCGAGCAGGCCCTGCTGCGGGCCCACCAGCGCGGGGTGCGGGTGCGGGTGATGCTCAATCCCCACACCTCGGGCGGTGACCGCTGGAACGATGACGCCTATGCCCTGCTGCAGGGCTGGGGCATCGAGGTGGCCTGGACCTCCGAGGCCTTCCCGGTCACCCACGAGAAGTCGATGGTGATCGATCAGAGCGCTGCTCTGATCGCCAGTTTCAACCTGTCCGATAAGTACTTCACCCAGACCCGCGATTACGGGATCCTCAGCCGTGCGCAACCGGTGATCGATCAGGTCATTGCCGGCTTCGAAGCCGACTGGAGCCGCCAGTTCTTTGCCCCCGATCTGCACGTGGGGCTGGTCTGGAGCAGTGCCCACAGCCGCGGTCAGATGGCCCGGATCATGGATCTCGCCCAGAGCACCCTCTGGATCCAGCACCCGAAATTCGTTGATGCGGTGATGCTGGAGCGCATCATTGCCGCCCGCGAGCGTGGTGTGAAGGTGCGCCTGCTGTGCGGGGGCAAGCACGGCATCTCGGATTGGGACATCTATGACACTTTCTCCTCGCTGCGCATCATGGAGCGCTTCGGGGTCAAGGTGAAGCGGCAGAAGCATCTCAAGCTGCACTGCAAGCTGATCCTGGTCGACGGGGCCTATGCCCAGACCGGTTCGATGAACATCGACCGCAGTGCCTTTGATGTGCGCCGCGAGCTGGGCATCGAGTCCGACGCCCCCGATGTGGTCAACCGTCTGGTCTCCACCTTCTCGGCCGATTGGAAGGAGGCCAAGAAATACAGCGCCCCCGATCCGCTCGATCCCAGCTTCCACGAGGAGGGCGAGCTGCCACCCGACCCCCATTTCGTGCATGACTGAGCCTGCGCCTGCGCCGCTGGCCCCGGCACCAGACCTGCGCCAGCTGTTTGTGGGCATGTTGCAGGTGGCGCTGTCGGCCTTTGGCGGCGGCCTTTCAGCCTGGAGCCAGCGGATCGTCGTCGAACAGAAACGCTGGATGAGCGATGAGGAATTTCTGACCGGCCTCACCGTGGCGCGGCTGTTTCCAGGCCCCAACCAGATCAACATGGCCGTGTATATCGGTGCCAACTTCCGGGGCCTGCCTGGTGCCCTGGCGGCCCTGGCCGGAATGTTGCTGGTGCCCTTCACCCTGCTGATGGCCCTGGGCCTCCTTTACTTCAGCGTGCACACCCTGCCGGCGGTTGATCGGGTGTTGGCCGGCGTGGTGGCCGCCGCCGCCGGCATGGCCCTCTCGATGGGTTTCAAGATCCTGGGCGAGTACCGCAAGGATCCTGTGGCACTGGGGCTGGCGGCCCTGGTGTTTGTGGCCCTGGCCTTCGGCCACCTGCGACTGGTGCCCGTGGTGCTGGTCAGCGGTCCGATCGCCATGGCCTGGTACTGGCCGCGTCGCCCGGTGGAGCCATGAGCCCGGTGCTGCTGCTCACGGCCTCCTGCAGGGCCGTGCACCTGGGCGATCTGGGCAATCTGGCCCGGGTGATCTGGCAGTTTCTGTCGCTCTCGTTGTTTTCGCTCGGTGGCGGCAACACCCTGCTGGCCGAGTACCACCACCTCAGCGTCGACAAGTTCTGCTGGCTGACGAGCAGCCAGTTCGCTGACCTCTATGCCCTGGCCGAGGCCGCCCCCGGCCCCAGCTCGATGATTGTCGGCCTGCTGGGGCTGGGCGCCGGTTGGCCCGAGGGTCCGTTCTGGGCCCTGCTCAGTGGCTACGGCGCCGAGCTGGCGATCCTGCTGCCATCGACCCTGGTGATGGTGATGGCCTGCCTGAGCTGGCGGCATTTTGAGCATTCGCCCTGGCGCATGGCCTTTGAGCGGGGTATGGGGCCGATCACCCTTGGCATCCTGTTTGCCGTCGGCCTCAAGATCGTGCGCACCGCCGACGTCACCCGCGCCGGTCAGCTCAGCGTGCCCGGGGTGATCGTGTCGCTGGTGGTGTGTGTGCTCATGCTGCGCACCCGCATCTCGCCGCTGTGGTTCATGGCGATCGCGGGTGTGCTGGGCGCCGCTGGCCTGATCAACCGCTGAGGCTGGCCTTCAGCCCAGGGGCCATTGCGCCGTGGCCGGGTTGATAACGATCGCGCCGTCCACCAGCTGGGCCTGTTCGGCTACGCCCACGACCGGCAGATCCTCGGGACCCCGGGCCACTGCCTCGGCGATGCGCAGCTGCACCGGTCGCAGCTGCAGGGCGGTGATGCGGGCCTGGCGGTCGCCGTGGCAGCCGGCGTGGGCCACCCCCCGCAGGGTGCCCCACACCAGCACGTGCCCGCCTGCTTCGATCTGGGCCCCCGGGTTGACATCGCCCAGCACCAGCAGCGAGCCCTCGGTCTCGAGGTGATCGCCCGAGCGCAGCGTGCCCTGATGGATCCGCAGCGGTGGTGGTCCGGTATCGGCATGGGCCGCTGCCGCTGGGGCTGCATCGCTGGCTGGGCACTCCCAGGTGATCGCCAGGCTGGCCGCCGCCACCCGGGTGGCCGGTTGGTGGCTCTGCAGCCGTTGCAGCGGCAGGCCCTGTCGGGCCAGCAGATCGCGGATTGCGCCCAGCTCCTGCACGCCGATCGTCCAGCGGCCGCAGCACAGGGTCAGGCTGGCGGCCTCGGGCAGGGTCTGCTGCAGCCTGGCATTGCTCAGCAGGGCCCGCACCTGGGCCAGGGGGCGTGGCTGGTGCGGCCCGTCACGCAGGGCCAGTTCGGCGGTCGCCATGGCGCCAGGCTACCCAGCCCTGCCCTGGGCTTCCAGCCGTTCGCGCAGGGCCAGCCGCAGCGGCGTGCTCACCTCGGCCGGATGGATCAACCAGGCCAGCTCGCTGGGTGCGCAGAGGCTCTGCACCAGCGGTGAGCGCTGCTCGAGGGCCTGCAGTTGCTGGCCGTCCCAGAGCCGCAGACCACCCTTGTAGGCGTGATACCCGCGGCTCTGGCGCTGCTGCAGGCCGCAGCAGCGCTCGCTGACCAGCCCGGCAGCCTCGCTCAGCCGGCCGGCCAGAGCCAGCAGTTCCAGGCGTTGCTCCCGGGGCAGGCCGCTGACATCGGTGGCCTTCAGCAGCCGCCGCCCCAACAGCCGCTGGCAGGGCTCGGCCAGCTCGGCGGGGCCTTCCTCGGCCCAGCGCTGCAGGTGATAGCCCGTGCGCAGGTCGTCGTTGGCCAGAAACGTCTCCAGATCCAGGCTGTCGCTGTGCCAGAGCCAGCGGGTCATCACCCCATCGGCAAACGCGTTGCCGGGTCCCAGGCGCCGCGCGCTGGCGATGGTCTGGTTGAGCAACCAGTTGCACACCACGTTGAGCCGGTGGTTGTAAACGCTGCGGTACATCAGGTTGCGCACGACCAGGTAGTGCTCGACCGCCATCAACCCCTTGGGCTGCACTGCCAGGCCGCCATCGGGAGCCAGGGTCAGGGCCGCCAGGATCCGCTGCAGGTCGAGCTGGCCGTAGCTGGCGCCGGTGCTGTAGCTGTCGCGCAAGAGATAGTCGAGCCGGTCGCAGTCGAGCTGGCTGCTCACCAGGGCGCCGATCGCCGCCTGCGCACACCGACCCGACTCCAGCAGCCCTGCCACCGCCTCGGCCAGCCCCGGCTGGTGGCGTTCGAGCAGGTCGTGCAATTCGGGATGCTCGCGGATCAGGCGGGCCGACCAGGCCTCGTGGTGCAGGCCATACATCTCTTCGCCGCTGTGGCTCAGGGGGCCGTGGCCCACGTCGTGCAGCAGGGCGGCGGCATAGAGCAGCGACCGCTGTTGGGCCAGGTCGCTCTGCTGCCGCTCGAGCTGGCCCAGGGCCAGCCGCGCCAGGTGCAGCACCCCAAGCGAGTGGGTGAAGCGGCTCGACTCGGCCCCGTGAAACGTGAGAAAGGCAGGCCCCAGCTGCCGAATCCGGCGTAAGCGCTGAAACGGAATGGTGTCGATCAACGCCACTGCCAGGGCCTCGGCCGGTTCGGCGCGCTCCAGCCGGATGGCCCCATGCAGCGGGTCGTGGTAAGTGCGGCTGGCCATCAGCTGTGCTCGAGCTGCTGCACCAGCTGTCGCTCGGCCTGCTCGAGCCAGCTGTCGTTGTCGCCGCCGGGATTGAGGGGTTCCTCGCCACTGAGCAACCCATCAGGCCGGATTCCCTGGTTCTGGATGTCGTGGCCGCTTGGGGTCAGATAGCGGGCCACCGTGACCGCCAGGCCGCTGCCGTCGCCCAGGGGGATCAGGCTCTGGATCAGCCCCTTGCCGAAGGTCTGGCTGCCGAGCAGGGCACTGCGCCCGTCGTCCTGCAGGGCTCCGGCCACAATTTCGCTGGCACTGGCGGTGCCGCCATTGACCAGGGTCAGCATCGGGCCGTCATACAGACGGATCGGCCCTGCCACCACCGGCGAGCCGATGCCATCGCGGCCGGCGGTCTCGACGATCGGCTCGCCTGCCAGCAGCTGATCGGCCACGGCCAGCCCTGCACTGACCAGGCCGCCCGAGTTGTTGCGCAGATCGAGAATCAACCCCTCGATGCCCTTGTCGCTGAGTTCTTCCAGGGCCTGGCGCACCTGCTCGGGTACCGGTTCGGCGAACTGGGTGATGCGCACGTAGCCCAGGGTGTGGTTGCCGATGCGCAGGCGTTTGCTGCGCACCGGACGCAGATCGACCTGCCGGCGCTCCAGCCGCACCTCGCGGCTGCCGCCGCCGGGCTCGCCCAGTTGCACCAGTACCTCGCTGCCGCTGGCCCCCCGCAGCCGGCTGGCGGTGCCTTCGAGACCCAGCTCGGCGCTGGGGTGGCCATCGACTGCGAGCACTGTCATGCCCGAGCTGAGGCCCGCTTCGGCCGCGGGTGATCCGTCGAGGGGCGCGATCACCACGACCTGCTGGTCGGGGCTGCGGAGCCCCAGCTGCAGGCCCACTCCCGTCACCGTGCCATGGGTGTTGGACTGCAGATCGCCGTATTCGGCCGGCCTCAGCAGCCGTGTGTAGGGATCCCCCAGGGGGGCCAGCATCGCCTCGATCGCGGCATAGGCGTCGCTCGACTGGTTGATCGGTCGCTCGAGGGCTTTCTGCCGCAGCCGTTTCCAGTGCACCTGCTCAAACCGATCGGGGTCGACGTAGCTCTGGTTGACCAGCCGCCAGGCCTCCACCACCAGCTGCTGGGTGTCGCTGAGTGCCATGGCCGGCGGCATCCCCGGGCCCAGCAGCAGCACCAGGGCCAATGCCAGCACCAGGGCGCCCCGCAGCAGCGCGGGGGCACGGTGCAGCTCCCAGCAGCGGCAGGGTGTTGCAGAAGGGCGAAGGCTCACGGCCTGAACGACGCAGTGCGTAGACTCTCGCAACCATTCCACCCAGCTGCATGGCCAACACTCCTGCAGGGAACCCCGGGGGTTCCAATCCTGTCTACGACTGGTTTGAGGAGCGTCTTGAGATTCAGGCCATCGCCGACGACATTTCGGCCAAGTACGTGCCACCGCACGTCAATATTTTTTATTGCCTGGGCGGCATCACCCTGGTCTGCTTCCTGATCCAGTTTGCGACCGGGTTTGCCATGACCTTCTATTACAAGCCCACTGTGGCTGAGGCGTACACCTCGGTCCAGTACCTGATGACCGACGTCAGCTTCGGCTGGTTGATCCGTTCGATCCACCGCTGGAGCGCCTCGATGATGGTGCTGATGCTGATCCTCCATGTGTTCCGCGTCTATCTGACCGGCGGCTTCAAACGTCCCCGCGAGCTCACCTGGGTCACCGGCGTGACCATGGCCGTGATCACCGTGAGCTTTGGTGTTACCGGTTATTCACTCCCCTGGGATCAGGTCGGTTACTGGGCAGTGAAAATCGTTTCGGGTGTTCCTGCTGCCGTGCCCGTCGTCGGCGATTTCATGGTCGAGCTGCTGCGCGGTGGTGAGAGTGTCGGCCAGGCCACACTCACCCGTTTCTACAGCCTGCATACCTTTGTGATGCCCTGGCTTCTGGCGGTGTTCATGCTCATGCACTTCCTAATGATCCGTAAGCAAGGCATTTCAGGTCCGTTGTGATCCCTGGGGTCTGGGTCAGCTCTTTGTGAAACTCTGACCTCGACAGCCTCGTCTTTCCCTTCTCTGCTTCTAGCCTTCCACCACCGGCCTCACCGCCATGCACATCCTCAAGAAGCCCGACCTCACCGATCCCAAGCTGCGCGCCAAGCTCGCCAAGGGCATGGGTCACAACTATTACGGCGAGCCCGCCTGGCCCAACGACCTGCTCTACATGTTCCCGGTGGTCATCCTGGGAACCTTTGCCTGCATCGTCGGTCTGGCCGTCCTCGACCCGGCCATGCTCGCCGACAAGGCTGATCCGTTTGCGACCCCCCTCGAGATCCTGCCCGAGTGGTATCTCTACCCGGTGTTCCAGATCCTGCGGGTTGTGCCCAACAAGCTTCTGGGTATCGCACTGCAGACCATGATTCCCCTGGGACTGATGCTGGTTCCCTTCATCGAGAGCTTCAACAAGTTCCAGAATCCCTTCCGCCGTCCGGTGGCCATGGCCGTGTTCCTGTTCGGAACGGTGTTCACCATCTATCTGGGCATCGGTGCCGCCCTGCCCATCGACAAATCCCTGACCCTGGGCCTGTTCTGATCGGTCCTTTCGAGTTCCGTCGAGTTTCCTCGAGCCGCGGTCACCAGCCGCGGCTTTTTGGTTGCGTTGCCGCAGTTCAGCTCTCCAGATCCAGCAGCGCCACGGCGGCGGGATCGACCCGCAGCAAATGGTGCAGCAGCAGGAAGCCGACGATCGTCCAGGTCTGATAGGTGCGAGCCTGTTGCCCCACCCAGGTGCCTGTCGGACCATCGAAGTATTCAGCCCACTGCTGCCGTGGCAGTTGCGTGAGCTGACTCACGTAGCACTCCTCGAGCATCGCCCTGACCGGTGCCATGCGCACCCCATCGCTCGCGTGATGGCGCTGGTCGTGCAGCAGCACAGCGGCCCCGAACGTCCACAGCAGGCTTGGCCAGTGCCCGCCGTTGTGGTAACTCCAGGGCCAGTTCTTGGGGTCTGAGCCCGTTTTGTCGCGCCATTCGTCGCCCTCCATCGGCGGGTGGCAGATGCGCATCGGCATCTGGCCCATCAGGTGCTGGCGGTTGTGCAGCACCAGGCGAAACAGGGCCCGCTGCTGCGGCGCCGACAGCAGGCCAAACAGACAGGCCAAGGAATTGCCCAGGCTGTAAAAGCGAAAGTCGGGCCTGCCGGTGCGCATGTTGCCGATCAGGTAGCCGCCGCGGTTGTTGAGCCAGTCCTGCAGCCAGGCCGGTATCACCTGCGGCTGCACGTTGAATTCGTTTTCATGCTGGTGCTCGCCGTACTGCTCGGTGGGCCTGCGTCTGAGCACCTGCACGGTCTTGCTCGTGACCCAGTAGTGCTTCAGCAGAAAGGCGCGCAGGTCGTGCAGCCATTGACGGGTGAGCACCAGCCGCTGGTCCAGCAAACGGCTCTGCTGCTGCTGCCGGGCCACCTCCATCAACTGGCAGCAGCTGCGCAGGCAGCCGTAGAGCAGCACCTCCACCTCCAGCGGTGCACCCCAGACGTCCATGGGGCGATCGATCATGAAGGCGCAATCGGGCACGAACAGCACCGGTGTGCCTTCAAAGCTGGGATGCAGCACCAGGTCGAGCAATAGATGCACGCCACGCTGCACCGCCTGGCTGGCGGCAAACGCGCGGTCGTTGCTGCGTTTCACGTAGAGCCAGCACAGCACTGGCCACCACAGGCTGGCATCGACCGAGGTGATGCGGCCGATCGAGCGTTGTCCGTAATCGGCGATCAGCTCGCCATCGCTTTCGATAAAGCTGGTAGGGAACACACCCCTGGTCTGGTAGGTGCTGCTCTGCAGCTCCAGGCACACCGTCAGAAACTTGCGCACGATCCTGTGCCGCCCCTGCAGCAGCAGGTAGACCATCACAGGTACGTTGTCGCGCAGAAACACCTCGCCGTAGTTCACGGCCCCGCTGCGGTGCGGATGCTCCAGCGCGGCGACTGAGCCCGCCAGCTCCCCCTTGACCTGCACCAGCGTGCGTTCGAAATGGCCACGGGCCACCTTGACCACAGCCTCCTCCCTGGATCGGGGCTGGATCAGTGGCGGCTCCTGGCTCAGCGGTCGGGGCATGGCGAGTCGGCTGCGTCGGGCGAGGGCCACGACGACAACCCCAGGCTGATCCCGTCAAATGCTTGTGGCGACTGGGCATCTGCGGGCCAACGGCGCAGCGTTTGCGACCGCTGGTGTCGCGCTGTGCTGCGAAATATTTCGAGCATCAAGGGCTGTGGTAGTGTCATAGGTCTGCCGGAGCGATCTGGCAGGGCTTACAACCCAGAGGATGCGTCCGACGGTGTTGTAAGTTTTGGAGGTCG
>JBBASJ010000030.1:0-26377 GCA_040399325.1 Prochlorococcaceae cyanobacterium | reverse complement strand
GCAGTTCTGCTGGGCGCAGGCCTGGTCGTGACCCTGGCGATGCAGCACCAGCAGCAGTCGCTGCTGCCGCGCCGCATTGCCGCCATCGGCCGGGTGGAACCTCTTGATCACGTCGTCAAGGTGTCGGTGCCTGCGGCGAGCTAAGCCGCTCAGCCGAGATCAGCCAGCCGCTGCCGAGCCAGCTGGGCCTGGGCCTCGGCCTCGGCCAGGTTGGCCTTGCACTCGGCCACCACCTCGGGCGGGGCTTTGTCGGCAAAGTTCGGGTTGGCCAGCCGGCCCGCCAGCCCCTTGATCTCCTTGTCGGCCTTGGCGATGTCTTTGTCGAGGCGAGCGCGCAGGGCATCGAGGTCCACCAGGCCCTCGATCGGCAGCAGCACCTGCAGCTCGCCGCTGACACCGGCGAGGGCACGCTGGGCACCGGCCGCATGCTGGGCATCGGCCTGCGCAGGGGTCTGCACGACAACCCGCTCAGCCCTGGTCAGCGCGGTGATGTCGGCGGTGGCCGCCGTCAGCAGTGCAGCGAGCTCACCCCGACCGGTGACAAATTGCACTGGCGCGCTCTGATTGGGCTTGAGCCCCGCCACGGCACGCAGGTTGCGCACCACGCGGATGGCTTCGATGAGCTCAACAAACGACGACTCGAGGTTGTCATCGAGGGCAGCAACGTCGACCTGAGGCCAGGGTTGCAGCGCCAGAAACTCCTCGGCAGGCGCACCCGTGAGGCCATGCCACAGCTCCTCGCTGAGGTGCGGCATCAGGGGGTGCAGCATGATCAGCAGCTCGCCGAGCACCTTGGCCAACACCTGACGGGCGATGCGTTGATCAGCTAACGCTTCGCGACTGGGTTGCTCGCCAG
This sequence comes from Prochlorococcaceae cyanobacterium, assembly GCA_040399325.1. Classification (GTDB taxonomy): domain Bacteria; phylum Cyanobacteriota; class Cyanobacteriia; order PCC-6307; family Cyanobiaceae; genus RGUW01. The sequence goes on along the minus strand of JBBASJ010000030.1, from coordinate 25,521 downwards.
GGTTGAGGCGCCGCTTGATCAGCTCGACGTACCAGTCACAGACTTCGTTCCAGGCGAACTCGTAGAGCCCCTTGGCGGCCTCGCCGAGGCCGTAGCTGCCATAACGCTCGGCGGTTTCGCGGTTGACCCGGGCCAGACGCGAGAGGATCCAGCGGTCAGCCAGCTGCAACTGCGCCGGATCGGGGTCGCCCAACGACGCCGGGGTTTCACCATCGAGGTTCATCAACGCGAACCGGGTGACGTTCCAGAGCTTGTTGGCAAAGTTGCGCGAGGCCTCGACCGTGGCTGAGGTGTCGCTCTTGCGGTCGTAATCGAGGCGGATGTCCTGACCGGCGCCGGCCACCTCGCGCACCAGGGCAAACCGCAACGCATCGGCGCCGTAACGCTCGATCAGCAGCAACGGGTCGATGCCGTTGCCCGCTGATTTGCTCATCTTGCGGTTGTTCTCATCGCGCACAAGGCCGTGGATGTAGACGTCCCGGAACGGCATCCACACCGCCGGATCGCCATCGCGGCCGCCGCCCGCTGAGCCGCCGCTCATCAGAGCGCCGGCCATCATCGTCATGCGGGCCACCCAGAAGAAAATGATGTCGAAGCCCGTCACCAGCACGCTGGTGGGATACCAGCGCTCCAGATCGGCGGCATCGGCATCGGGCCAGCCCAGGGTTGAGAACGGCCACAACCCACTGGAGAACCAGGTGTCGAGGGCGTCGGGGTCCTGCTCGAGCTGCAGGGTTCGTCCGGCGGACGCCGAAGCGGCCCCTTCACCAACTCCAAACCGGGCCTCGGCCTTGGCGTGGGCCTCGGCCTCGTTGCGGGCGACCACGTAGGGGGTGGCCTCGGTGATCACACCACCGGTCTCGCTGACCACGAACCAGGCCGGAATGCGATGCCCCCACCACAGCTGGCGGCTGATGCACCAGTCGCGGATGTCGGTGAGCCAGTCGCGGTAGACCTTGGCCCAGCGCTCAGGCACGAAACGGGGGTTGGCACCTGTCGCAGCGTCCAGGGCCTCGCGGCAGCGGACCGCCAGCGGCTCGGTCTTCACAAACCACTGGGTCGACAGCAGCGGCTCCACCGGCACCTTGCCCCGATCCGAAAACGGCACGCTGTGGCGGTAGGGCTCCACCTTGACCAGGTAGCCCTCGGCTTCCATGGCCGCCACCACCGCCTGGCGCGCCGCAAAGCGATCGAGCCCGGCAAAGCGGCCGGCGGCTTCATTCATGGTGCCGTCCTTGGCCATCACCGTGATCAGCGGCAGGTTGTGGCGCTGACCGATCGCAAAGTCGTTGGGGTCGTGGGCGGGGGTGACCTTGACGCAGCCCGTGCCGAACTCGGCATCGACGTGGTCATCGGCCACGATCGGGATCTGACGCCCCACCAGCGGCAGGGTCAGCATCTGCCCCACCAGATCGGCGTAGCGCGGGTCCTTGGGGTTGACCGCCACCGCCGTGTCACCAAGCAGGGTCTCGGGCCGGGTGGTGGCCACCTCCAGATGGGTGCGGCCACTGGATGCAGCGCCAGCCCCGGGGCCGCCGCTCAGGGGATAGCGGAAATGCCAGAGGTGGCCGTCCACCTCCTTCATCTCCACCTCCAGATCGCTCACCGCCGAGCCCGAGGCGGGACACCAGTTGACCAGGTACTCACCGCGGTAGATCAGCCCCTGCTCATGCAGACGGTTGAAGGCCTCGACCACCGCGGCGCTGCAGCCGGTGTCGAGGGTGAAGCGTTCGCGCTGCCAGTCGACCGAATAGCCCAGCCGCCGCAGCTGGCCCACGATCGTGCCGCCGCTCTCGGCCTTCCAGGCCCACGCCTTCTCAAGGAACGCCTCACGGCCCAGGTCCTCCTTGCGCTTCCCTTCGGCCTTGAGCTGCTTTTCAAGGATGGTCTGCACCGCGATCGAGGCGTGGTCGGTGCCGGGCAGGCACAGCACGTTCTTGCCAGCCAGGCGCTGGAAGCGCACGATCGTGTCGATCAGGGCCGTGTTGAAGGCGTGGCCCATGTGCAGGCTGCCGGTGACGTTCGGCGGCGGGATCACCACCGCAAACGGTTCGCCGGGGGCTGCAGGGTCGGGATGAAAGGCTCCGCCCGTTTCCCAGGCCCGCTGCCAGCGGGCTTCGGTGCCCGCGGGGTCATAGGTCTTGGGCAGGGCCGCGTCGGCAGCAGCAGGAGCGGTCACGGCCTCGGTCACGGAGCAATCAGGCGGCAGGGCGATCAGCCCATGCTCTCAAAGCTCGCTGACCAGCACGGCGCCACTGGCCTGCGCCTGGGCGGTCAGCAGCGCCGGCAACGGAGCATCCTGGTGCGCCAGCCCAGACCAGGACCCCGCCACAGAGCGATCTGGCTCGATCGCCACCAGCTGCCGGTTGCAGGCCGCCGTCCAGGGCAGGCTGATGCACAGGTCCAGGCCCTGTTGCACAAAGGCGGTGATCAGGGGCTCATCCAGCGCCGCCAGGGCACGCTCGATCGCCAACCCATGGATGGCGGCCACGGCGCAGCGTCCCTGCTGCAACCAGCCATCCAGCTGAACGTCCATGCCGCACAGCAGGGCCCCCAGGGCGGCGGGATCGAGCAACAGCGGCTGGCCGAGGGGTGGCACCGACGCCGCGGGGGGCAGCAACCGGGGCTTGGCGATCGCCGGCGCCAGCCTTGGCAGCACCTGTAGCAACCGGCGCACCAGCGGGGCTCGCTGCAACAACCAGACCGACACCGAGGGCCGCAGCGGCCGCAGAATCACCGCCCCCGAAGCCGGGTCGCGCTCGATCTCGACTTCGCTGCCCTCAAAGCGAAAGGCGGCCGGCAAGCGCACCGCCTGGCTGCCGCCGTTGGCAAAAAGCTTGGCCTTCATCAGCAGACAGCGGCGCAGGAGGAGCGGGGAAACAAAGGGAAGAAGAGAGAGGAGAAAGGAAAGAAAAGGAAAAGGAAAGAAAAGGAAAGGGAAAGAGAAGGGAAGGAGAAGGGAAAGGAAGGAGAGGAGAAGGACAGGGAGGCAAGGAGAGGTAAAGGAGAGCGGAAAGGCGAAGGGAAAGGAGAGCAGCAGTGTTTCTGCGTCCTGTCGATACAAAATAGATACACGGTGCGGGCGCCAGGCATCCCCGTTCCGCCCGTAACCCCACAAGGCCTCACCCCAGAAGCCCTGCAACCCACAAGCCCTGCAACCGACTGACATCAACCCTGAGCGGCGGGCCGGGCTTCAGGCGGGCGGCGCGGCTGCAGGCGTTGATCCAGCCCGGAGAGATCACCAACCGACCCCGTCGGGCAGGGACTGGCATGAACAGTCCTGACCAGCACCCGCGCACGAGCACCTCAGCCAGGGCGAAGGCTCAACGCCGGCCTCGATGCCGCGGGCGATCAGTTGCCTGGGGCACTGTCTGAACAGGTGGTCCGGCTCCAGGGAATGGCCACTGCCGACTCCAGCCACTGCCAGCAGCCCGGATCGGCCGGCAGCAGAGCGGTGAGCTGCGCCTGCTGCATGGCCTGGCTGATCCGTTCGGGGCTGAGCGCCTCGGCGGCAGAACCCAGGGGCAGTACGAGCACCCTGGGCTCGGCCGGATCGGCCAGGAGCCGCAGCGCGAGCGGCTCGAACTCCCGCTCGAAAAACAGACGCCGCAGCCGGCCGGTCTGCATAGCGCCGAGGGCCTCAGCAAAGGTCCTGAGGCTGGCTTCGTCACCGCTGCAGCCGCAGTTGAGGGCCAGCCAGATCAGCAGCTTGGCCCAGCTTTCGGCACTCCAGAGCGGTTGAAAACTCTGGCGGTGGGCCCGTACCAGCTCGGCCAGGGCGAAGTCCACCAGGGTGGCCTGCAGGGACAGGGCGTCTGGAGTTGATGGAGGCATGCTCCCATCTTCCCCACCGGCCGGCAGACTGCCATCAGACGCCCCTGCCGCCGCTATGGCTCTGGACCTCAACGACCCGGATCTCGAATTCTCCGATCTGGTCACCGCCTATCAGAGCTGGGTGATGGCCGTCATCAATGACGAAAAACTCGGCGGTGAGGCCATGCTCACCGATGACATCGTCGATGATGCCCTCAACGCCATGCGCTTTCTGCCTGACGTGGTGACCAGTGCGATCGAAACCACCCTGGCGCGGGTCTACGACGTCGATGCCGATGAACTGGCTGCGCTTCTGTATCCCGAAAGCTGAGGCCCTAGCCGCTGCCTTGCTGCTGCTGAGCGGCTGCCAGGCGCGCCAGGCTGTCGACCTTCGTGGTGGCAACGCCCAGGAGGATCTGGAGGGGGTTCTCTATCTCTATGTCGGAGTGCATGACAATGCCTCCGACCTCAGCGGCTACCGCCGCAATTTCAACCAGACCTTCAAGGCGCTCGAGCAGCAGTTTCGCCAGGTCAACCCCCGCACCCACTTTGTGGTGCAGCTGCACCGCGAAAGCAGCCTGCTCAAAGAGGTGGCCCAGCGCAATGCCAGCGGCCTGGGTCCCGACCTGCTGCTGGTCTCGAATCGCACGGCCCTGCAGCTGGCGCGGGCGGGACTGACCCGTCCGCCCCAGCTGACCCCGGACCTGCGCCGCGAGATCGATCCGGCCATCCTGAGCCGGGCCAGCCTGCACAACCCGCCGCGTCTGGCCGGCCTGCCGGTGGCCCAGAAGGCTCAGCTGGCCTGCTTCAACAGCTCACGCCTGCAACAGGTGCCCACAACGCTGCAGGAGCTGCTGGCGATCAGCGCCAACGGCAACGCCGTGGGCCTGGCGCTCGATCCCCATGGCATGTTCTGGAGTGCCGGCGCCCTGGGAGCCAACGAAGCGCTGCAACAGGCGATCTTTCGCCGTCCTCTCACCCGTGATCAGCACCAGGCGATGGTGCGCTGGACGCGCTGGTTGCAGGATGCCGCCACCCAGCAGAAGGTGTTCTTCTACGGCAACCAGGACCTGCTGCTCGAAGCCCTGTCCAGCGGGCAGCTCGACTGGATCAGCTGCCACAGCACCGATCTGCAGCAGCTGCAACGCCGGCTCGGATCGAAACTGGGGGTCGCGCCCCTGCCCGATGGACCCGGCGGCCAGGCCAGTCCGATCAGCGAACTGACGGTGCTGGCCCTGGGGGTCAACTCGAGCGCCAGCCAGCGTCAGGCCGCCGAGGCCTTTGCCCACTTCGCCCTCAACCCGCTGGTGCAGCGCAACATCACCGTCAACCTGCGGGAGGTGCTGCCGGTGAACCGGTTTGTCACCGTGCCGGCCGAAAGCTCGATGGTGCTCAAGGCAATGCTGCGGGCCCAGGAGCAGTCACGGCAGGCCGGGTCGATCGCGGCCGCGATTCATCTCAATGAACGGCGGATGCAGCAGACCCAGGGGCTGATCACCCGGCTGGTGTTCGGCGAGAGCACGCCTGAGATCACGGCACAGCGGCTGATCCGCACCCTGCAGGGGCAACCATGAACGCCTGGCTGTCAGAACTGGTGGGCTGGCTGGGCTACCTGCAGCGTCCGGCCGTGGTGGTGCAGGTGCTGGGCGTGATCGGCATGACGCTGATCGGCCAGCTGCTGCAACGCCGCTGGCTGAGCCGATGCCCGCAGCGGCTGCAGAGCTCGGTGAAGCTGTGGTTGACGCCACTGCTGATCGCACTGTGGGCAGGCCTGCTCAGCGCCACAGGCCAGCTGCAGGGCCTGGTGCTGTTCCTGCTGTGGTGGCGCTGCGGCTGGTCGGTGCTGGTGCTGCTGCATCCGTTGCTGGGACGGGTGCTGGATCCGGAGCAGCGCTACGACCTGGAAACCCGGCTGCTACGCCCGGTGTTTCTGATTGCCGGCGCCGTCGCCCTGATCAATCAGCTGGACACAATCAACGACGTGGCCGCCATCCCGATCGGCGAGGCGTTCAACATCGAGATCACGCTGGGCAAGTTGTTCATCAGCCTGGCGATCTCCTATCTGGTGATCGTCGGCAGCGGGCTGCCGGCCGGGCTGATGGCCCGAAGCCTGCAACGGCTGCTGGGCATCAACGACAGCAGCCGCAAGGCGATGGAACTGATCCTGCGTTATGCCGTGGTCAGCCTGGGGGTTGTGGCGGTGGCCCTGCACATGGGCATCAATCCGACCGCCGTGATCGCCATCGCCGGCGGCCTGTCGGTGGGCCTGGGCTTCGGGATCAAGGAGATCTTTTCCAACTTCATCAGCGGCCTGTGGCTGCTGTTCGAGGGGTCGGTGCGGCCGGGCGAGGTGCTGATGATCGACGGCGACCCCTGCGAAGTGCGCCGGCTGGGGCTGCGGGCGACGGTGCTGTGGCGCGACCGCGACAATGCCGAGCTGCTGATTCCGAACCAGTCCTTCTTCACCCAGGATGCGACGACCTACACCGGCAGCGACCGGCTGCGCCGCAGCCAGGTGACCATCGCCGTGGCCCTGCAACACGATCCGGCCATGGTGATCCAGCTGCTGGAACAGACCGCCGTGACCGTGCCGGGGGTGCTGGCGACGCCACCCCCCAGGGCGCTGCTGATTTCCTACGGCGACTGGGCGGTCAATTACGCCCTGCGGTTCTGGATCTCCAATCCGATGAACAACATCAGCAGCTGCAGCGCGGTGAACCAGGCGATCTGGACAGCGTTCAAAACCCATGACATCGAGATCCCCTACCCCCAGCAGGTGGCCTACCTGGCTCGCAGCAGTGCTGCAGCAGCGACCGACAGGCAGCCCAGACGCCTCGGCGAGGGAGAGACCGGCCAGCCGGGCTGATGCCGAGTGACCTGGCGATCGTGGGCGCGGGTGTCGCCGCCTGCAGCCTGGTGGCGGCCCTGCGTCAGCGGGGCTGGGCCGGATCGATCGTGCTGCTTGAAAGCGGCCGCGGACCGGGGGGCAGGGCCGCCACCCGCCGCTCGCGCCACGATCCCGGCCTGGCCATCAACCATGGGGCGCCGCTGTTCAACACCCTGGCGGCCGAACTGCCACCGTTGCTGACCGCGCTGGCCCAGCAGGGCTGGATCGTCCCTTTCGACGGAGCAATCCTCAGCCTCAACGGTCAGGGCCAGATCGGCCCGGCACTCCACGACGGGTTCTCCCAGGGTGCCCTGTGGCAGGGGAACGGCGGCATGGATCAGCTGGCCACAGGGTTGCTGGAAGTGGCGGGCCGGCAGCCCGGCCCCACGCAGCTGCGCCCTGGCACCCTGGTGCGCGATCTGCTCCCGATCGAAGCCGGTGGGTTCGCCGGATGGCAGCTGCAGGCACCCGATGGCACCGCGCTGGCGCGGAGCCACTGGCTGGTGCTCAGCGGCACGCTGATGGCCCACCCGCGCTGCCGGTCGATGCTGGGCTGGGACGGGGTACCACTGCAGCAGGCGGCCGCAGCGCTGGGCGATCGCCAGCTCGATCAGGCGGCCGCCGCGCTGGCGGCCATCGACGCGCCAGCCAGCAGCAACCTGCTGCTGGTGCTGCCACCCGAGCTGACCCCGCTCTGGCTCGATCAGCCCTGGCGCCTGCTGCAGTGCACGGCCATGGCCCAACAGCGCTGGGGTCTGCGGCGGGTGTCGCTGCAGCCACAGGCCGATGGGCGCTGCGCCGTGGTGGCCGAATCATCGACCGTCTTTGCCGAACGCCACCGCCATGTCTACGGCTCGCGCTCGTCGGCCACCCAGCTGCTGGGGGCACCGAGCGATCCCAAAGGCGAGGCCGCCGTCCTCGATGCCCTGGAGCGGGCCCTGCAGGAAGCCCTGGGCCTGCCAACCGCGGGGGCCGAACGGCAGCTGATGCGCTGGGGTGCCGCCTTTCCCCAGGCACCCGGACTGCCGGCAGCGCTGCAGCTGTGCCCCCAGAGCCGCATCGGCTTCTGCGGCGACTATGTGACCTCAGAAGGTTTTGGCCGCATCGAAGGGGCCATCACCAGCGCCGCAGCCCTGGCCGCTCAGTTGCTGCCGCTGCTCTGAAGTGCCCAACAAGCGCATCACCAGCACGGCTTTGCGCCAAAAGATGCATGGTCGTCGCTCAATAGGCAGGTTTTGTCGCATGATGGGGACATGACCCCAGTCCTGGACAGGAAAGCAACGGCCCTCAAGCTGGCCCGCAGCCGCGGCATCCTGCGTGCCAAGGAGGCTGCTGCGGCAGGTGTCGATCGTTCGACCCTGGCGCGGCTGTGCAACAGCGGCTTGCTGGAGCGGCTGGAGCGGGGGCTCTACGGCCTGCCTGCCGCAGCCGTTCGCGAGCACCTTGATCTGGAGATCGTCGCCAAGCGGGTGCCCCAGGCGGTCTTCTGTCTGCTCACGGCTCTGCGGCTGCATGGCCTGGGAACCCAGCAACCACGTCGTGTCTGGATCTGCCTACCTCGCGGCGTTCACACGCCCACGCAGCAGTTCCCTCCGCTGCAGGTGATCCATACCGAGCCGGCACTGCATCGGCTGCAGCGCCAGACAATCCGTTCTGGTCCAATCCGCCTGAAGGTCTATGGGGTGGAGAAAACCCTGGTGGACTGCTTCCGGCATCGCCGCCGGCTGGGCATGGAGCCCGTGCTGGAAGCGCTTCGCGATGCGATCCACCAGCGACGGCTCAACGTCGATGAGCTCTGGAAAAAAGCGCAAGCGCAGGGAATGCAGCGGGTGATGACGCCCTACCTGGAATCCCTGCTGTGACAGCGAACCGGGCCGCATCCATCCGCCAGCGGTTGCTGAACCGGGCCCGACAGGAGCAGGAGACCTTCGATGCGGTGCTGAACCGCTTCGGGAGAGAGCGGTTGCTGTATCGAATCGGCATCTCGGAGTACCGCGAACAGTTCCTGCTCAAGGGCGCGATGCTGTTCGCGCTCTGGTACGACATGCCCCATCGGCCCACCCGGGATGTGGACCTGCTGGGCTTCGGGCTGGGCGAGCTGTTCGTGCTGGAACAGGTCTTCCGAGAGATCACCCAGCAGCCGGTGGATGACGGCCTGCGTTTCTCCGAAACGGTCAAAGCAGAAGAGATCCGCAGGGAAGCCGACTACGCCGGCGCCAGGGTCTCTGTAATGGCCACCCTGGAGCAAGCCCGCATTCCGCTGCAGGTCGACATCGGCTTCGGCGATCTGGTGACGCCTGCAGCCGAGTTGAGCGACTACCCGGTGCTGCTGGAGGACCTGAACCCCCCGCGCCTGGGAACCTATCCCGTGTACACGGTGATCGCCGAAAAGTTGCAGGCGATCGTGAGTCTTGGCATGGTGAACAGCCGCCTGAAGGACTACTTCGACCTTCAGGTGCTGCTGGAGCGTGAGCAGCTCGATGAGCAGGTGTTGGCAGAGGCCGTGCGGCGCACTTTCGCCGTGCGCTCGACACCGCTGCCGCAGCAGGCGCCCCTGGGGCTGAGCAGTGAGTTTGGGGAGGATCCAGACAAGCAGACGCAGTGGCGAGCCTTCTTGCAGCGCAACGATCTCGCTGAAGTGCCCCTGCCGCAGGTGGTGTCACAGATCCGCAAAGCGCTGATGCCTGTATTGCTCAGAACGGCGGAGCGGTAGCACCGCAACCACAGCCACATCTCATTGATCCATGCCCGGTGCCGGGTTCGAACCAGCGACATCCTGCTTGTAAGGCAGGCGCTCTACCGCTGAGCTAACCGGGCAGTGACACCATTGTGCCGGCTGGAGCGGCACACTCGGTCCAGCTGTCAACACGCCATGGCCAGTGGCCGCGCCCACGACCGGGCCACCTGGCTTCTGGCGCTGCCGTTCGGGGTGCTCTGGTGGCCGTGGCTGGGGCTGAGCGGCACCGTGGTGGCTGCCGGCAGCTTTGTGGTGGGCGGTCTGCTGCTCTCACCCGATCTGGACACCCGCTCCAATGCCACCCGCCGCTGGGGACCGCTGCGGCTGCTGTGGTGGCCCTACCGCCGCGGGCTGTCCCATCGCTCGCTGCTGTCGCACACACCGCTGATCGGCACCACCGGCCGGCTGCTGTATCTGAGCTTGGTGCTGCTGGGTCTGTGCCTGCTGGGCAGGCCGCTGGGAGCTCCGAGCCCAAGCCAGCTGATGGCAGCCGGGCTGCAGCTGTGGAACACCCAGCGGCCCCTGGTGATCAGCGCCTGGGTGGCCCTGGAGGCCAGCGCCTGGCTGCACCTGATTCAGGACGGCGATCCGATGCCGCGGTTGCCGCGGCTGATCAGACGGCTGCGACGAGGCCGGCGCCGATGACAACCTTGGGAGCACCGGCCCGTTGATGATCATGGCGAGCACCGCAGCATCAGACGCATGCCTCGAAGCCATGGCCGAGCTGATCACTGTTGTGGCCCGGCTGCGCGACCCCGAAACGGGCTGCCCCTGGGACCTGGAGCAGACCCACGCCTCCCTGGTGCCCTATGTGCTCGAGGAGGCCCACGAGGTGGCCGATGCGATCCGGCACGGCGACGACGCCCATCTGGCCGAGGAGCTGGGCGACCTGCTGCTGCAGGTGGTGCTGCATGCCCAGATCGCGAGCGAGGGAGGGCGTTTTGATCTGGCTGCGATCGCCCGCGGCATCAGCGCCAAGCTGATCCGCCGCCATCCGCATGTGTTCGGGGTGCAGGCCGACAGCCAGGCCAACCGCGGCAGCCATGGCGATGCAGCAGCGGTCAAGACCAGCTGGGAGGCGATCAAGGCTCAGGAGCAGGCCGATCGCACGGTCCAGGGAGCCAGCCCCTTGAGCGCCAGGCTTGCCGGCAAGGTGCGCGGCCAACCGGCCCTCGCCGGCGCCATGACGATCTCCAAGAAGGCAGCCGCTGCCGGTTTTGAGTGGAATGACATGGCTGGCGTGTGGGCCAAAGTGCACGAGGAGCTCGATGAGCTCAAAGAAGCCGTAGCCAGCGGCGACAGGGTCCACGCCCAGGAGGAGCTGGGCGATGTGCTGTTCACCCTCGTCAACGTGGCCCGCTGGTGCGACATCGACCCCGAGACGGGCCTGGCCGGCACCAACCGCCGCTTTCTCGATCGCTTCAGCCGGGTTGAAGCCGCCCTGGGGGGCGAGCTGCAGGGCCGCAGCATCAACGAGCTCGAGGGGCTGTGGCAGCAGGCCAAGGCCGCGATTCGCAGCGAGGCGACTGAGGCGGCTGAGGCGGCTGGCGAAGGCTGATCGTCAAACCCGCCGAGCTTCAAACCAGATGACCAGCAAAACATGGTGGCAAAATTGCTACCATCAAATCCATGCGGATTGTCGTGGACACCAATGTGTTCATCGGAGCCTGCCTGGGATCCCGCAGCTGCATCGGGGTGCTCGAGGCCTGCCTGGTGGGACGCGCGACCCCGTGCATGGGCACAACGCTGCTGGCCGAGTACGAAGCCGTGATGCAGCGGCCCGCACTGGCTCAGGGCAGTGGGTTGAGCCCAGACGAACGCGAGGAGCTGCTCGACATCGTGCTCGCCCGCTGCCAATGGATTCGCATCTACTACAGCTGGAGACCGAACCTGCCCGATGAAGCTGACAACCATCTCGTCGAACTGGCCGTGGCTGCTGGCGCCCAGGCCATCGTCAGCCGCAACGCACGCGATCTGAGCCGTCCCGAATTGCGCTTTCCCGACATCGCCCTGCTGAGCCCCGAACAGTTCCTCACTGATCTGCCATGAGTGCCCTCACCGTTCGCCTGCCCGATGACAAGCATCAACGCCTCAAGGCCCTGGCCCGCAGCCGCGGCACCACCCTCAACCGACTGATCGACGAGATGGCCACCCTGATGTTGGCCGAGTACGACGCCGAAACCCGCTTCCATTTGCGCGCCGCTCGCGGGGCTGGCCAGGAGCAGCGTGGCCTGGCCTTGCTGAGCAAGGCCGCGATTCGCAGCGAGGCGACTGAGGCCGCTGGCGAGGGCTGATCTGCTCAGATCACCGTGATGAGGCCCGTCGCGAGGTCGAAATAGACCGGTTGAATGGTGAGCTGGCCGGCCGCCACCGCCCGCTGCAACACATCACTGCGCTCACCCAGAAGACGCGCGGTCTGACGCGCGTTGCGCTGCGCCGCCTGGCCCAGATCATCACCCGGTACCAGCGAGGCCCGGATCGGCGCCACCAGCTCCTCGAGCAAGGGCGTCAGCGGCTTGTCTGAACGTGCAGCCGTGACGGCGCCGCAGCCCTGATGTCCCATCACCACGATCAGCGGCACGGCCAACTCGGCCACGGCGTATTCAAACGAGGCAATGCCCGCGTCAAAGGCGGTGTTGCCGGCGCTGCGCACCTCAAACAGCTCGCCAGGACCAACGTCAAACACCCACTCGGGCGCCACCCGCGCATCGGCGCAGGCCAGCACGGCGGCCCAGGGCCGCTGACCCTGGGCCAGGGCACCGGGGTCGAGCTGGCAGGTGCCTGACCACAGGGCAGCCATGGCCTGGCTGCGGTCGGTGGCGGTCCGATCGGCACCACGGCTGGCAGCCCAGGCGGCCGCAAAACGGCGGTTGCCCGCCAGCAGTCCTTCCAGCGGGTCGCCGGCAGGCCGGCAGGCCGTCAGGGCCTGGCGCAGGGTGCGATCGGCCGCGCCCGCCGCGACTGCCGGAGCAGCACCCAGGCCTCCGGCGGCCAGGGCTGCGCCACCGAGCCCCAACACCTGTCGCAACAAGGCACGGCGCGGCAGGCTCATGGCGCTCGCTCGACACAACACCCAGTGTGGTGAGAACGGACGGGTTCGCCCAGCGGTCGGTGGCCCCGGCCACACCGACGCTGCGGCGTGGTCAGTCATCAGCTGGCTGGATGCGGCTGCGCCGCTGCCGCTTGAGGGCGCTGCGTTGCTTCTTGGCCTCCAGGCGCCGCTGCACCGCACCGCGACTGGGCTGGGTGACCCGCCGCGGCCGCGGCGGTGGCTGCAGCGCCTCCTGCAGCAGCTCCACCAGGCGCCGCTGCGCGGCCACGCGGTTCTGCCACTGGGAGCGGTGCTCGCTGGCGGCGATCACCACACACCCCTGCTGCAGCCGGCCCTCCAGGCGCTGCAGCGCCCGGGCCCGCAACACAGGCGACAGCGCCGTGCTGGACCCCAGATCAAACAGCAGCTCCACCCGCGAATCGGTGCTGTTCACGTTCTGACCGCCCGGCCCTGAGGACCGCGAGAAGCGCCAGCGCAACTCGGCTGGATCGATGCACACGGGCGCCCGTCCCGCCACCGGCACCTGCAGATCAGCCATCTGGGGTCATGCCGGTGATGCGCAAGTCTGGAATGAGCAACCGCCCCCGTCGATGACCGCCAGCAGCACCGCGCCCGACCCCACCCCCGGCTGGATCGACGAGATCTTCGACGGCGTGCGCTACGGCCTGGCCGGGCGGGTGATCGCCGAGCAGCAGTCGCCGTTCCAGCGGGTGACGATCATCGACAGCGAGCGCTACGGCAAGGGCCTGCTGCTCGATGGCTGCTGGATGACGGCCGAACGCCAGGAGCGGCACTACCACGAGGCGCTGGTGCACCCGGCTCTGTGCGGCGCCGAGGGCATCGAGCGGGTGCTGGTGATCGGTGGCGGCGACGGCGGCACCGCCCGCGAGTGCCTGCGGCATGCCGGCGTGCAGCACCTCGACATGGTCGAGATCGATGGCCTGGTGGTGCAGTGGAGCCAGGAGCACCTGCCCAGCCTGGGGGCCGGCTGCTGGAGCGACCCGCGTTTTCACCTGACGGTGGGCGACGGCATCGCCTGGGCCGCCGCAGCCCCAGACGCCAGCTATGACGTGGTGATCGTCGACGGCTCCGACCCCGCAGGCCCGGCCGAGGGGCTGTTCAACCGGGCTTTCTTTGAGCACTGCCGCCGCATCCTGCGGCCCGGTGGCGTGTTCGCCACCCAGAGCGAATCGCCCGAGGCGTTCCGCGCCGTGCACCTCGAGACGGTGCAGCTGCTGCGGCAGGTGTTCGGCCACGCCGAACCGCTCTACGGCTGGGTGCCCATGTACCCCAGCGGCTGGTGGAGCTGGACCTTTGCCGCCGTCGATGGCCCCCGCTACCGGTATCCCGATGGGGAGCGGGCCGCCGCTGTGGCCCCCGGCTGTGAGATCTGGAGCCCCCGCTGGCAGAACGGTGCGTTTGAAGCCATCCCGGCGGCGATCGAGCGGGAGCTGGCGGCCAGCTGAGAAGCTGAAGGAACGCCAGCGCTCCACAACCGACCCTGACGATGAGCGAGCTGTTTGACACCGACGGCGCCATCTACATGGCCAGTCGCCGCGATCCGGCGGGGTGCCGCGTCGGCCTGTTCGGCGTGCCCTACGACGGCACCACCTCGTTTCGACCGGGCACCCGTTTCGGGCCCGCGGCCATCCGCGAGGTGAGCAGCGGGCTGGAGAGCTATTGCCCCCAGCTCGAGCTGGACCTCGAGGATCTGGCCTTTGCCGACCTGGGGGCGGTCGCCATTCCCTTTGGCGCGCCCGAGCCGGTGGTGGCGGCGGTGAAGGCCGCCACCGAGCAGGTGCTGGCTCTGGGGCTGAGGCCCCTGATGCTGGGCGGCGAGCACTCGGTCAGCAGCGGGGCGGTGGCCGCGGTGGCTGCCCGGCACCCCGAGCTGGTGCTGGTGCAGCTCGATGCCCACGCCGACCTGCGGCATGAATGGCTGGGCGCCCGCCACAGCCACGCCTGCGCCATGCGCCGCTGCCTGGAGGTGCTGCCCAGCCAGACCCTGCTGCAGATCGCCATCCGCAGCGGCACCCGTGACGAGTTTTCAGAACTGCGCCAGAGCGGCCGGCTGGTGGCCATTGAGCAGATGGCCTCAGCCCTGGTTCCCCTGAGGGGCAAGCCCCTCTACCTGACGGTGGACCTGGACTGGTTCGACCCCGCGATCATGCCGGGCACGGGCACACCGGAGCCAGGTGGATTCCTGTGGGGCCACTTTGCGGGCCTGGTCGATGAACTGCGCCACCATCAGCTGGTGGGGGCCGATGTCGTGGAACTGGCGCCCCAACTGGACCCCACCGGCGTGAGCAGTGTGCTGGCCGCCAAGGTCACCCGCTCGCTGCTGCTGCTGCTGGGGGCTGACTGATGGGCGAGTTCAGTAGCAGCAGGTGCCGCTGGTGCGCTGCTCCCTGAGGCGCTCGTGCTGCTGGGCGATCAGCAGAATCGCCAGGGTCGGATGGTTGTGCATCAGGTTGAGAAACTGCAGCCGGTCCAGCCGCACGATCTCGACCGGGGTGCGGGCCACGGCATTGGAGCGATAAACCCCGGAGCGCCAGACGATCTCTTCGAAACTGAACAGTTCCCCGGAGCGATAGCAGAGACGCTCACCCTTCTCGCCGATCACTTCGATGATGCCGCGGCGCACGCCGTAGATCGAATCGGCGCTGTTGCCGCGACTGAACACGTGAGCCCTCGTCGGCAGCGTGATCACCTCACAATCCAGTTGGGCTGACAGCAGCTCGATCGGGGTTGCGACAGTGGAACTTGCGACCAATCTGAGATCTCCGCGAATCAAGAGAACCTGTTGTACACCTTGACAGGTCCCTGAAAACGTTACTGAGATCACCATGGCCCGCGCCAGGGAAAGATTTCAGATTTTCTTCAGGATTCAGGCAGAACCGCTTCGAGTCGCAGCTGCTGGTTGCCCGCTGCCACTGCTGGCTGTCCAGTCCCGCCCGCCGAAGCCATCACCGGCAGCCGTGGGGGGCGGGCGCTCCAGTGGTGGCACCAGAGCTCAGCCGCGAGCTCCGGATGGATCGGCAGCTGGCGCAACTGACACCAGCCGAATTCGGCCCCGCTGGGCGGAGCGCAATGGCGGCAGCTGCGGCAGCAGGGACGCTGGCCCATGGCTCCAGCGAGTCGGCCTCCAAGCGTATGCACAGGTTCTGGAATTGGCAGCCCCAGGCTCCATAGGATCCGGCCACCAATTGCATGCCTGCCGCCGTGGCCACGCTGCACCAGACCCCACTGCATCAGGCAGCGATCGCTGCCGGGGGCCGCATGGTGCCCTTCGCCGGCTGGAGCATGGCCGTGCAGTTCGCCGGCCTGGTGGCCGAACACCAGGCCGTGCGCAGGGCCTGCGGGGTCTTCGACATCTCCCACATGGGCGTGCTGCAGCTGCGCGGCGCCGGGGCCAAGGACGCCCTGCAGGGCCTGGTGCCGACCGATCTGTTCAGGATCGGCCCGGGCGAAGCCTGCTACACGGTGCTGCTCAACGACGCCGGCGGCATTCGCGACGACCTGATCGTCTACGACCGCGGCTGGAACGCCGAAACCGCCGCCCACGAACTGGTGGTGGTGATCAACGCCGCCTGCGCCGAAGCCGACACCGCCTGGCTGCGGCAGCAGCTCGAGCCCCAGGGCATCAGCCTCCACGACCTCAAGGGCGATGGCGTGCTCCTGGCCCTGCAGGGGCCCGAGGCGCCGGCGCGACTGGAGGCCCTGGCCGGCACCAGCCTGGCGGGCCTGCCCCGCTTCGGCCACCGGCAGCTGACCCTGCCGGGCATCGGCGAGGCGTTCGTGGCCCGCACCGGCTACACCGGCGAAGACGGCTTCGAGCTGCTGCTTGCGCGCCAGGCGGGCATCAGCCTGTGGCAGCAGTTGCTGACCGATGGGGTGGTGCCCTGCGGTCTGGGGGCACGCGACACCCTGCGCCTGGAGGCGGCCATGCATCTCTATGGCAGCGACATGGACGCCACCACCACCCCGCTGGAGGCGGGCCTGGGCTGGCTGGTGCACCTGGAGATGGCCAAAGCGTTCGTGGGTCGCGAGGCCCTCGAACGGCAGACCGCCGCTGGGGTCAGTCGACGGCTGGTGGGGCTGGCGCTGCAGGGGCGGGCCATACCCCGTCATGGCTACCCGGTGCTGCACGAGGGCGTCACCGTGGGCTCGGTCAGCAGCGGCGGCTGGTCACCCACCCTGCAGCACGGAATCGCCCTGGCCTACGTGCCCTCGGCGCTGGCCAGCGTGGGCACCCGACTGGCGGTCGAGATCCGCGGCAAGGCCGAGCCGGCGGTGGTGGTCAGGCGTCCCTTCCACCGGCGCTGAGCAGGATTGCGCTCGCCGTGGGAAAATCGCCGATTCGACCCGAGACCCCAGCATGCGCAGCCACGGATGCGGCGACCTGCGCCACGACGCCAGCGGCCAGGCCGTGCAGCTGTGTGGCTGGGTCGACCGGCGCCGTGACCACGGCGGTGTGATCTTCATCGACCTGCGCGACCGCAGCGGCGTCGTGCAGATCACGGTGGATCCCGAGCTGGCCGATGCCGCCGGCATCGATGCCGCCGCCATGGCCCAGGTGGTGGCCGCCGCCGAGCACCTGCGCAACGAGACCGTGCTGCAGATCAGCGGTGTGGTGCGGCCGCGCCCCGCCGCATCGCTCAACGACAAGCTGGCCACCGGTCAGATCGAGGTGCTGGCCAGCGCCATCACGGTGCTCAACCCGGTGCGGGGCAACCTGCCCTTTGCGGTGTCGGTGCACGACGACGAGCCGGTACGCGAGGAGCTGCGCCTGCGCCACCGCTACCTGGACCTGCGCCGCGAGCGCATGGCCGCCAACCTGCGCCTGCGGCACCAGGCCGTGCGCGCCATTCGCAGCTACCTGGAGGCCGAGGGCTTCATTGAGGTGGAGACCCCGGTGCTGACCCGCTCCACCCCCGAAGGCGCCCGCGATTACCTGGTGCCCAGCCGCGTGTGCGGCGGCGAGTGGTTTGCCCTGCCCCAGTCGCCCCAGCTGTTCAAACAGCTGCTGATGGTGGGCGGCCTGGAGCGCTACTACCAGATCGCCCGCTGCTTCAGGGATGAAGACCTGCGGGCTGACCGGCAGCCCGAGTTCACCCAGCTCGACATGGAGATGAGCTTCCTGGATCAGGAGCAGATCCTGGCGCTCAACGAAGGCCTGATCAGCGCCATCTGGACACAGGTCAAAGGCGTTGAGCTGCCGCGGCCGTTCCCGCGCATGAGCTGGCACGAGGCCATGGAGCGCTACGGCACCGACCGCCCCGACACCCGCTACGGCATGGAGCTGGTGAACGTGAGCGACCTGGTCGCCGGCATGGGCTTCAAGGTGTTCAGTGGTGCGGTGGCCGCCGGCGGCAGCGTCAAGGTGCTGCCGGTGCCGGGGGGCAACGAGGCCCTCTCCAACGTGCGCATCAAGCCCGGCGGCGATGTGTTTGGCGAAGCGCAGGCCGCAGGTGCGGGTGGTCTGGCCTTCATCCGCGTGCGTGAAGGGGGTGAGATCGACACCATCGGCGCCATCAAAGACAACCTGTCCGAGGAGACCAAGGCCGAGCTGCTCGCCCGCACCGGCGCACAGCCCGGCACGCTGCTGCTGTTTGGCGCCGGCGACACCGCCACGGTCAACAAGGCCCTGGACCGGGTGCGCCAGTTCCTGGCCCGCGAGCTGGGCCTGGTCAAGCCCGACCTGGAGAACGACGCCTGGAACTTCCTCTGGGTGGTCGATTTCCCGATGTTCGAGTTCAACGCCGAGGAAAACCGGCTCGAGGCGCTGCACCACCCCTTCTGCGCCCCCAACGCCACAGACCTTGGGGCAGACCCCGGCGCCTGGGCCGAGACCCTGCCCACAGCCCGGGCCCAGGCCTACGACCTGGTACTCAATGGCCTGGAGCTGGGCGGCGGCTCGCTGCGCATCCACAACAGCGACCTGCAGCGCCAGGTGCTGCAGACCATCGGCCTGCCATTGGAGGAGGCCAACCAGCAGTTCGGCTTCCTCATGGACGCCCTCGACATGGGCGCCCCGCCCCATGGCGGCATCGCCTTCGGCCTCGACCGCATGGTGATGCTGCTGGCCGGCGAGGAGTCGATCCGCGACACGATCGCCTTCCCCAAGACCCAGCAGGCCCGCTGCCTGATGACCGGCGCCCCTGGCGGCGTGGCCACCAGACAGCTCGAGGAACTGCACGTGGCCAGCACCTGGGATCCGGAGCGAGACTGAAGCGCAGGCTGCAGCGAAGCTGAAGAGATCCGGACAGAAGCGGCACCTGTCTCGGATGAGTCGCAACAGTGAACGGTGGACCCCCATCGGCCCCGTTGTCCTTGGCCAGCCACCCAGCCAGCTCCGATCTGGTGCGCCGGTACCTCCAGGAGATCGGTCGTATCGCCCTGCTCAGCCAGGAGGAGGAGCTGCTGCTCGCCAGGCAGGTGCAGCGGCGCGAACGGCTGCTGGCCCAATGGCAGGGCCCGGCCGAACCCGGCATCCATGGTGACGCCGAGCAGCGCCGGGTGCTGCAGGAGGGCAGGCGGGCCAAGGAGCGCATGGTCCGGGCCAACCTGAGGCTGGTGGTGTCCGTCGCCAAGAAGTACCAACAACGGGGTTTGGAGCTGCTCGATCTGGTCCAGGAGGGGAGCCTGGGCCTGGAACGCGCGGTCGATCGCTTTGACCCGACCCGGGGCTTTCGCTTCAGCACCTATGCCTACTGGTGGATTCGCCAGAGCATCACCCGTGCTCTGACCAACCAGGGCCGCACGATCCGAATGCCGGCCCACGTGGGCGAGAAGCTCGGCCGCATCCGCCAGGCCCAGCGCCGGCTTGGCGCCACATTGGGGCGGGAGGCCACGGTGGCCGAAGTGGCGGCCACGGCGGACCTCAGCGAAGCGACGATCCGCCGCACCCTGCAGCAGCTGCGCCAGCCGCTGTCGCTCGAGACCCGGATCGGCCATGGGCACGACAACCAGCTGGCCGACCTGCTGATGGACCCCCAGGCCAGCCCCGAAGAGCAGCTGGCGAACGCCCAGCTGCGCGAAACGATCGAAACGCTGCTGGAGCAGCTCAACGCCCGCGAGGGCAGCGTGATCCGCCAGCGGTTCGGCCTCAGCGATGACACCCCCCGCAGCCTCAGCGAGATCGGCGAGCGGCTGAACCTGTCGCGCGAGCGGGTGCGCCAGATCGAAACACGCGCGCTGCTGAAGCTGCGGCAACCCCAGAACCGCTGCAGGCTGCACGACTACCTGGGAAGCCTGGATCAACGATGACCGCGGGCATCGGCAGCCAGACGCCTTGCCTCGGGAGACCAAGGCCGACTAGAACGGACTCATTCCGCTTCAGCACCATGGGTGTCAGCGCACCGCCAATCGACCTGGGCATCCCCGAAGCCCAGCGCCTCGAGATCGCCACAGGACTGGGCCGGGTGCTGGCCGACACCTGGGTGCTCTACGCCAAGACCCACGGCTTCCACTGGAACGTCACCGGTCCGATGTTCAACACCCTGCACCTGATGTTCGAGGGGCAGTACAACGAGCTCTGGGCCGCACTCGACGACATCGCCGAGCGCATCCGCGCCCTGGGTTGCAAGGCTCCTTTCGGCAGCGCCACCTACGGCGCCCTGGCCTCGATCAGCGACGCCCAGGGGGTGCCCGAGGCCATGGCGATGGTGCGCGAGCTGGTCGAAGGTCATGAGGCGGTCGCCCGCACCGTGCGCGGGGTGTTTGCCCTGGCCGATGAGGCCAACGATCAGCCCAGCGCCGACCTGCTGACCCAGCGGCTGCAGATCCATGAAAAGACCGCCTGGATGCTGCGCAGCCTGCTGGAGAGCTGAGTCCTGGCAGCGGCCGGTAGATTGAGGAGTCAGCGGGAGTTTCATGGCCCACGCCCCCACGGCCAGCAAGTTCGTGTTCGTGACCGGCGGGGTCGTTTCAAGCATCGGCAAGGGGATCGTGGCCGCGAGCCTGGGCCGGCTGCTCAAAAGCCGTGGCTACCGGGTCTCGATCCTCAAGCTCGACCCCTACCTGAACGTGGACCCGGGCACGATGAGCCCGTACCAGCATGGCGAGGTGTTCGTCACCGAGGACGGCGCTGAGACCGACCTGGATCTGGGTCACTACGAGCGCTTCACCGACACCGCCATGTCACGCCTCAACAGCGTGACCACCGGCTCGATCTACCAGGCCGTCATCAACAAGGAACGCCGCGGCGATTACAACGGCGGTACGGTGCAGGTGATCCCCCACATCACCGGCGAGATCCGCGAGCGCATTCACCGGGTCGCTGCCAACTCGGGCGCCGATGTGGTGATCACCGAGATCGGGGGCACGGTCGGCGATATCGAATCGCTTCCCTTTCTGGAAGCCATCCGCGAATTCAGGGGCGAAGTGGGCCGCCACGATGCGGCCTATGTGCACGTGACGCTGCTGCCCTTCATCGGCACCTCGGGCGAGCTCAAGACCAAACCCACCCAGCACTCGGTCAAGGAGCTGCGCTCGATCGGCATCCAGCCCGACGTGCTGGTATGCCGCAGCGACCGCCCCATCAACGACGAACTCAAAGCCAAGATCGGCGGCTTCTGCGGTGTGCCGACCCGGGGCGTGATCCAGGCGCTCGATGCCGACAGCATCTACGCCGTGCCGCTCACGCTCGAGCAGGAGGGACTCTGCCGGGAGGTGCTCGATGTGCTGCGCCTCGAGGATCACGACAGCGACATGGCGGGCTGGGCCGAGCTGGTGGCCCGTCTGCGCAACCCTGGCCCCGCTGTGAAGGTGGCCCTGGTGGGCAAATACGTGCAACTCAATGACGCCTACCTCTCGGTCGTCGAAGCCCTGCGCCATGCCTGCATCGACTGCGACGCCTCCCTCGACCTGCGCTGGATCTGCGCCGAGCAGATCGAAACCCAGGGTGCCGAGGCCCTGCTGGCCGGCATGGACGCGGTGGTGGTGCCCGGGGGCTTCGGCAACCGGGGTGTCGACGGCAAGGTGGCGGCGATTCGCTGGGCCCGGGAACAGCGGGTGCCCTTCCTGGGCCTGTGCCTGGGCATGCAATGCGCGGTCATCGAGTGGGCCCGCCACCAGGCCGGCCTGGCTGGGGCCACCAGCGCCGAACTCGATGCCGACACGCCCCATCCGGTGATTCACCTGCTGCCGGAACAGCAGGACGTGATCGACCTGGGCGGCACCATGCGCCTGGGTGTCTATCCCTGCCGGCTAACGCCCGGAAGCATGGGCCAGCGCCTCTACGGCGATGAGGTGGTCTATGAACGCCACCGCCATCGCTATGAGTTCAACAACGCCTACCGCAATCTGTTTCTCGAATCGGGCTATGAGATCAGCGGCACCTCGCCCGACGGCCGCCTGGTGGAGTTGATCGAACTCAGGAACCATCCGTTCTTCACGGCCTGCCAGTACCACCCCGAATTTCTGTCGCGGCCCGGCAAACCCCATCCGCTGTTCAAGGGCCTGGTGACCGCCGCCCAGCAACGCCTGCCCCGCTCACCCCAGGAAGCGCTGCTCAACCACGAGCTCGAGCGCAGCCGCCTAGAAGGTGGCCGTGCGGAAGCTGCCGCCCCAGGTCAGTGACAGCACCGCGGCACGACCCACGTTGCCGCTGTTATCAAGGTTGACGCCTGAGAGGGTGACAAACAGCGGCACCCCCCGCACCGGCACCACCGACAGACTGGCGTTGATGCCGCGGCCCACCCAGCCGGCACTGAGCCCCACATTGGGGGCCAGTTCCACCCCCACAGACGCGATCAGCCCCTGGCTGGAGAGCCCGGCCTGATCGATGCGTTGAAAGCGGCCCCCACCGCCGCCCACATTGAGCTGCAGGGTCTGCCGGAACCCTGGGTCGTTGGGCCGCAGGGGCCAGGCCAGGGTCAGAACCCCATAGGGACTGCTCGGTTCCCGCGACAGCTGACCGTAGGTGGCTGCACGCAGCCAACCCGCACTGATCGCCGCCTTGAAGCGAGGCTGATCGGCGAGGCTGCGCCCCACCCGCACATCGACGCTACCGCCATCAGGCAGGCCCCTGTAGCTCTCGAGGTTGTAGTCAACCTCCACGGCAATGGCGGTGCGGGGGTTGCCGAAGCCCACGCCCAGATTCAGACAACCATCAACAAACGGTTCAGCCGCGCCCACCTGGTCGTAGCCATAGAGGGAGGTACTGACGAAGTAATTGCCCCATTCAGCCGTCAAGGCCGTGGGCATCTGGGTGGGGGTCAGGCTGGGAGCGCTGTAGCGGGGCGGCTCAGACGCCTGGGCCGCCGGCGGCAGCAGCATCGGAAGCAGCATCGCCGCTCCCAGAAGCACAGAGCTTCGCGCTGAGCATCGGGCTGAGCATCGGAACAGAGACATCGAGAAGCCTGCAGAATTCAGAAGGGCGATTCAGGGGAGCCGTCACCAGGGCGCTGAGGGCCGACGGCAGCGTCCAGTCCTCATGGCCGGTCTCCAGGGGCATCCAGCGGGGCTGCGGTGCGTTGAAGTAGACCCAGCCGATCAGTTCGGGGTATCGGGCAAGGGCGTCGCGGGCGTCGAGCAACCAACGGCGCCGCTGCTCGAGGGTTCCGCTGACACCCATTTCGGCGATCAACAGCGGCTTGCGGTACTGCGCATGCAGCCAACGCCGACGGTCGTAGATCTCGGCAAAACTGCTGAGCTCGCCACGGCGGTTCCAGCGCGGTGAGCTGTAGACCGAAACCCCGATCAGATCGACCGCATCGTCGCCCGGCCAGAACGGTCGGGCGTCACCATTGCCTGCCGGCGACCACACCCAATGGAGGCGTCGACAACGCGGCTGCCGGGCCCGCTGCCAGACCGCCCTGTACAGGCGCACGTAATCAGCACCCTGCCGCACCGACCAGGGGTACTGCCCGGTGTGATCCATTTCGTGGGCAAACCGCAGCAGCACGGGTTGCTGCGGTCGGCACATCACTGCAAACAGGGGCTTCAGATAGCGGTCGTAATGCCCCAGCACAACATCATTGACCAGCGTCACGGTGCCATTCACACGCGCTGGATCAGCAAACGGCTCCAAGGTGATCAGGGCCAGACTGCGGCGGCGCTGAGCCGCCGCCAAGGCTGCGGCGATCTGCTGCGAGGCGGTGGGATCAACCCAGCTCACAAACGTGGCCTCGACGTTGCTATGCGGCAAGGGCTCGGCAACGCTCGGGTAGCGATAGGCGCCAGCCAGAAACGCCGTGCTGCGCAGGGGTGTCCAAAACGGAAGTCCGGCCACAAACCCCACCAGAAGACCAAAGGGCCAGAGTTGACGAAGCTTGTGCATCAGGGCCTCCACTGATGCATCGTCAACAGCCCTTCGCTCACCTGTAGGGGAACCCTGAGCTCCTGGTGGCGCACCACGGCCGTCAGCACAACAAGAGCCAGAGCCCCCACAACCAGGCCGTAGTGATGACCCAGTTGCAGCAAGCTCAGACGCTTCAGGCGATGGTCGAGTCCAAGGGCCAGAACCGCCGCCAGAACAGAACAGAAAGCACTGATCAGAATCAACAGGACGTAGCCGCGGGCCTCTCCGGCACGAGCGCCGAGCAGCAGAGCCAACAGGGCACCTGAAGCGGCAATGGCAAGGTGTGGCGTGATGAAGGTCAGGCGCAACGGCTGGCGCTGCTGCTGCTTGCTGGTCACCCTGAAATCACGGGCACCCGCAGACACACGGTCGACGCAGGCCGTGAGCACGCCAGCCAACACCCAGGGTCCGCGGGTGAGTTCAAACAGCATTTGCTCCCAGCCCACCAAGGTGCTGCAAGGCGGATTGAGCCAACCGAGATGCCTGATCCAGAACAGGGGCAGAAGGCTCAGCAACAACTGCAGGACCCACAGCGCCAGAAACTGTGGGTAATCAACCCTGACCCAGGGCTGGGCAGTCGCCATGGCGACGCCAGGCAGGAACAACCCCACAACACTGAAGGCCCCACGCAGGGGATAGAAGAGCTGGCAGTAGAGAAACTGAACCCGTTGATGGACAGGCAGCCCTCCCACAACACGCGGGGTCAGGCTCAGCAGGATCGTGGCCAGGCTGCGCGCCCACTGAAATTCCTGAACCATGGCGTCTTCAAAGGTTTCAGGTCCCAGGCCATGGCAGCGCGCATCGATGGCAAAAACACCACGCCATCCACTGCTGTTGAACAACAACGTGGTCGAGTGATCTTCAGCCAGCTCAGGACCGAGGCCCCCGATCTGAGCGAGTGCTGCCGTGCGCACCGCGTAGTGACTGCCGATGCACAACGGCGCGAAGCCGGCATTGAGACCAAGCTGTAGTGGTCCGTGCAGCACCGATTCGGCATAGAGGCGGCCCCGCGCCACCCAACTGCTGGCCGCATTGCGATCACAGATCGAAGGGGCCGCGACGTAGCCCACCCGTTGATCTGCAAACGGTTGCGCCATTGCCCGCAGATAGCCGGGATCTGGACGGTGATCAGCGTCGAGCTGCACAACGACGTCGTACAACGCGTAGCCGTAATGGTCATAGAAGTAGGCGAGGTTGCCCTCTTTGCAACGCCGCCTGCGGGGCCAAGACAGGTTGTGATAGGCCGGGGCATCACGTCGGCTGGACACCCGCACGCCACGGCTCAAACACCAGCGCAACACCTCAGCAGTGGGATCTTCATCCGCCAACCAGGTGTCATGGGGCGGATCCTGAGCCAGCATGGCCTCCAGGGTCTCCTGCACCAACGGCCAGGGCTCAGAAGGCGCCTTGGTCACCACCATCGCCAGGCGCAGATCGTTCGGATAGGCGGAGTGCGGATTGACGCGCTGCATCTGCACAACGAAATAGAACGTCCACAGAGGCAAGGCCGTCACCACAACCATCAACAGCGTGTTGATGGCCATTCCCCAGAGGCCAGCCCAATGGGCCGGCTGCAACCACCAGGCCCAGAACAGACCTGTGGCCAGCGCCCAGACCAGCACCAGGGCCAGCAGGACGGCCTGCTGACCGGGCTTGAGCACCGGCACAAAGCTCGGTTCAGCTGACGGCATGCGTGGCCTCCCTCATCAGGACTGACTGCAGGCGTT
>JBBASJ010000029.1:2264-27243 GCA_040399325.1 Prochlorococcaceae cyanobacterium | reverse complement strand
CGCCTTCATGAAGGTGTTGATGCCCGCGAAATGGGGCAGCTCACCGCGAGAAAACGTGGAGATGCGCCGGTCGACGATGCTCTCGGCCGCTTCCAGACCCCAGCGGTGGGCCTGATCGACCTCCTGCTGCCAGCCGGTGAGTGGCAGGGCGCGCTCCTTCTCAAGAGCACGCATGCCTTCACCAGGGTGCACGCGTTCGAAGGCGCCAGCTGCGCCTGAATCTGATGTCATGGTGAGGGTCCGGTCGCCAGAGGTGGGGAAGAAGCGGTCTCCCGGGCTTTTGTCCCTCCGTGCAGCCGGTGTGACCGGCCGGACCCTCTTGGACCAGTCACTCCATTGGAGCCGGAACCCTAGGAATCCTTTCCGCTGCCGAACTGTCGGCGAGCGGTGGTGGCGCCGCGGTCGCGATCGCTACGAAACGGACCTCTGCCCCATGGGCGCAGCAACTCAAGCGGGGATCAGCGCGGCCAGTCGCTCCCGGAAATCGCCCTTGGGCATGCCACCCCTGAGCTCACCATGAATCGTGAAATCGCCCTCTGGCTCACTCACCAACAGGTAGGTCGGCCATCCCATGCCCTGCTTGTTGGGGTACTGGGCGAGCAGCACCTTGCGGTACCGGCGGTAGGTCTCCGTGTCCTGGAGCATCACGCTGACGAAACTGCAGCCCAGTTCTGTGCAGACCACTTCGTCGTAGTGGCTCATGCGGTGACAGGTGCCGCAGTCTTCCGAGCTGAACTTGAGCACGTGCAGCATTGAGGGGAGCAACCAGGCTGCCGGGAGAGTAAGGAGTCGCTTGATACGATGGTGAAGCTGGTCACATTCCTCAAGGCACTGCCCCTCAAGGCAATGCCCTGTTGTGTTGCCAGCCATGGGTCCATTTTTTCGTCTGTCAGGTCTGGTCATGTCTCGCGTCTGTGAACTCACTGGCAAGCGCGCCAACAACGGCATGGCCGTGTCGCACTCCCACGTGCGCACCAAGAAGCTCCAGCAGGTCAACCTGCAAGAACGTCGCCTCTGGTGGGCCGAGGGCAATCGTTTCGTCAAGCTGCGCGTCTCGACCCGGGCCCTGAAGACCATTCAGAAGAAGGGTCTGGGCGCCTATGCCCGCGAGCTGGGCATCAACCTCGCCCGTCTCTGAAGCTGCGGCGGGTCGTGGGCGGCACGCCTCATCGGCCTCTCGCACCGCACCTGAGGGAGATCCTGAGCTAGAAGCGCAGGATCTCCCTCAACTGCATGAAACGCCGAGAGCTGTTGACCCGGGGCCTCTCGGGTGCAGTCACCCTTGGGCTGGGTCTGTTATTAGCTCCGCGTCAGGGGTTGGCACTGGGGGGCGTCATGCCCCCCTTGGAGCAGTCGGCTCCAGGCTTTGTTCTGGCAGGCGTGAGTCCTGACCAAGACGGCCAGCCCGTCGCCACCACGGTCTCCCTCAACCAGTTGGAGGGCCGCTGGGTGGTGTTGTACTTCTATCCCAAGGATTTCACCAGCGGCTGCACCCTCGAAGCCCGGGGGTTCCAGCGGGATCTCGAGGCTTTTGCAGCAGCCAATGCCGTGGTGATCGGCGTCAGTGCCGATGACCCTGATCAACATGCCGACTTCTGCGGCAGCGAAGGACTGCGCTACACGCTGCTCTCAGACCCGGGAGGTCTGGTGAGCCAACGTTACGGCTCCTGGATCGCTCCCTTCTCCCAGCGCCACACGTTTCTGATCGATCCCAACGGCGTCCTGCAGGCCAGCTGGACGGCCGTCAGACCCGCCGGGCACAGCCAGGAGGTGCTGGGCCAGTTGATGAGCCTGCAAAGCCGGACGTCATGAAACGTCGGCGGCTGCTGCAGCTACTGGGCTGGGGACTGTTGGGAGGTGGGGCCGGCCGTCTTGGGGCTGGCGTCAATGCGGCCGGGGCCCAGCTGCAGCCCAACGCGCCGAGCACCCCGCCGCCGCCGCCAAACCTGCCCGCTGCAACGGCGCTGCCGCGGTTGCATGTGCTGGTGACCGCCGACTTCGGCAGCGGCAACAGGCAGCAACGTTCCGTCGCTGGCCAGATGGCGGCGTTGCACCGGCGTGATCCGGTGGATCTGGTGATTCTGGGCGGCGACAACATCTATGCCGGGCCGGGTTGGCGCGACGGCGATCTCAAGGGCGTTGCGGCCACATTTGAGCGGCCCTATCGCGAACTGATCGCATCGGGAGTGCCGTTTCACGCGGTGCTGGGCAACCACGACATCCGCACGGACAACGGCAATCCCCAGCTCAGCTACCCAGGCTTCGGCATGAAGGGTCGCTGGTACGGGGTGCGGCGGGGCCCGGTCGAGTTCTTCATGCTCGACACCAATGGCAACACCGACTGGACGCGGCAGCTGCGTTGGCTCGATGGGGCACTGAAGGCCAGCAGCGCACCCTGGAAGGTGGTGGTGGGTCACCATCCGATCTACTCGGCCGGCCACTACGGCGACGACGCCAGGCTGATTGCCCGGCTGGGGCCGATCCTGGCCCGCCACGGGGTGCAGCTGTACATCAACGGACACGAGCACAACTACGAACGCACCCGTGCCATTGCGGGCACCACCTATCTGACCGTTGGCGGAGGCGGCGCCAGCCTCAGACCCGTGACAGCCAACAGCCGCACCGCCCGAGCAGCCAGCGTGCACAGTTTCGTGGAACTGATCGTCAACGGGCGCAGCCTCACGATCAACGGCATCGACAGCCAGGGCCAGCTGCTCGACACCGCCACGCTCAGACGTTGAGCAGATCGGCCAGCTGGGCAGCCTGACGCCGCAGGGTCTCTGTCAGCTCGGCAGGGGTGGGTCGATCCAGTTGCCGTTGCCAACTGTGTCGCAGTTGCTCGGGGGAGGCGGGCGCCAGCAGGCTGTGGCACGGGCAGCCCAGGGCCAAGGCGGCGGCCTCAACCTTGGGGTCGTAGCTGAGTGCCGCTGCGGGAGCTCCGCTCACCGCCGCCAGGATCAGGCCGTGCAGGCGCATGGCGATGACCAGACCGGCCGATGCAAACACGGCCTTGGCCTCAGCAGGCGTGAGCACCTGCACCTGACGGCTGCGGGCGCTCAGGGTTGGGGGCAGCAGACCGGCACGCTGCAGATCGCTCAGCAGGGTCTGATCCTGGTCGCCATGAAAGGGCAGCCACAGCACCGGCCGGTCGGCAGTGTCGGCCAGGGCCGCCAACGCCTCCAGATACGCAGGCCAATCATTGGCACCAAGCTGTGGCGTGGGGCGCAGGCACACCACGATCGGGCCGCCCTGGCCATGCCAGGGCACAGCTTGACTCGCCCAGACTGGATCGGCAGCAACGGGAGCCCGGCGTCCCAGCGAAGCCGCCAGGGCAGCCGACGCCGAGTCGCGCCAACAGACCGCCGTGGCCAGGGGCAGCAGCAGGCGGACCAACCAGCGGCTGCGACGTCTGTGCAACGGTCCCAGGCCCTGGCCCCACAACACCACCGGCTTGCCCTGGGCCCGGGCAGCGGTGATCAGGGCCCCGTAATAGAGCAGGCTTGTGAAGCTGGTGGCATCCTGCAGGAGGCTTCCGCCACCCAGCACAAGGGCGCGGCAATGGCGCAAGGCAGCCAACACCGCCCTGAGACTGCGGCGTTGCACGGTGGGCAGGCCATGGCGCTGCTGCACCAGCTGTTCGTCATGGGCGGTGATCACAACCGCCGTACCTGGCGCAAGCTGGGCCAGAAGCACCTCGAGCAGGGCGTCATCACCGAGGTTGTGCTCGCCGTAATAGCCGCAGAGCAGCAGCGGTTGCCCAGCTGACTGCTGAGCCCTCAGAAGGGTGGCCATTACCACGAGCTTAGATCCGGCTCCATAGAGTCAGGGCATGCATGCGTTGTCGTTGCCCACCTGGTGGATCCACATCACCTCCGTGGCTGAGTGGATGGTGGCCATCGCCGCTGTGGTGGCCCTGGGGCGCCTCCGCGGCGAAGGCGGGTGGCGCTGGCTGGGGCTGGCGATGGTGCCGGCCCTGACCAGTGCCATGGCCGCCTGCACCTGGCATCTGTTTGACAACAGCCCGGCGCTCGATGGGCTGGTGGTCTTTCAGGCCGGTCTCACCTGCCTGGGCAATGGGGCCATGGCGCTGGCGACCTGGAATCTGCTGCGTCTGCAACGGCTTCCCCATGGCTGATGCGATCACCGCAGCCCTGACCTGGCTCGCCGGCATCGATCCAGCACCCCTGTTTGCCGGTTCACTGCTGCCCTATCTGGCCTTTCTGTGGTGGGCACGCCAGGTCAAGGGGTTTCCGCCACTGGCGCTGAGGGGCTTCGTGCTCACGCTGGTGTTCGTGGCGGTGACGATCGGCGCCGCCGTGGTCGCCCAGCAGCGCTACGGCCACCAGCTCGCCGATGTGGATCCCCTGCATGGGGGAGCCGAAGCCTTTCTGACCCTGGCCAACCTGATCGTGGCAGCGGGCTTCGGACTGGCCGTGCGCGCGGGGATGAACAAGTCTTAAGCGGTGCCCTGAGGCCGCGAAGCGCCCCGGAAGATGGTGCAGTTGGCATTGAGATCCATGCTCGCCCCCCTTCTGGCCATTGCTCCGGCTTCGATCACCTGGTCGCCCAAGGTCGCCCTGGTGATGATCGTCTGCAACGTGATCGCGATCGCCATCGGCAAGGCCACGATCAAGCAGCCCAATGTGGGTCTGCAACTGCCGAGCGCAGCCATGTTCGGCGGGCTCAGCCACGGCGCCATGCTGGGCACCCTGAGCCTGGGTCACCTACTGGGCATCGGCGCCATCCAGGGTCTGGCCACCCGCGGCGTGCTCTGAAGCTGAAGAGATGGGTCTCGCCGGCGGTAGCCGAGCGGGACCCAGAACCTCGGGTCCCGGGCCTGTGGGCCCCAGAGCACGGGGTCAGACAGCCAGAGCCCGGGGAGCTGCAGCGATCACGCCCGGGGTTCTGCTCTGGCCGAACTGTTCGCCAAAACGCTCCATGATGCGTTCCGCCATCTGAGGCGGGGTGAGCCCGAGACTCTGCTTGCTCTGATCGGGGCTGGCATGGTCGACGAGCACGTCGGGTATGCCCAGGCGCAGCACCGGCACGAGCACGTCACGATCGTTGAGCGCCTCGACCACTGCGGCGCCGAACCCACCGGCCAGGGCGCCCTCTTCGATGGTGACCACCTTGCCGATGCGCTGGGCCATCGGGGCGATCAGCGCCTCATCGAGGGGCCGCAGGAAGCGGGCGTTGATCACGGCGGCGCGGATGCCCTGCTCCTGCAGCAGGCCGGCGGTCGCCAGCGCTGGATAGACCATGGAGCCATAGGCCACGATCACCAGATCGTCGCCATCGGTGAGCAGCTCACCGCGGCCGATCTGCAGGGGCTCGAAGCCCTCTTCGGCCAGGGGCACGCCTTCGCCTTCGCCCCGCGGGATGCGCAGGGCACAGGGGCCGCTGTGGTGAATCGCGGTCACCAGCATGCGCTGCAGCTCGGCTTCGTCCTTGGGGGCCATGACCGTGAAATTGGGCACGGCGCGCAGGTAGCTGATGTCGTACTGGCCCTGATGGGTGGGGCCGTCGGCGCCGACGATGCCGGCCCGGTCGAGCACAAAGGTGACCGGCAGGTTCTGGATGCCGACGTCGTGGATCAGCTGGTCGTAGGCCCGCTGCAAAAAGGTGCTGTAGATGGCCACCACAGGTCTGAGCCCCTCGCAGGCCATGCCGGCCGCCATGGTCACCGCGTGCTGCTCGGCGATACCCACGTCGAAATACTGCTTGGGCAGTGCCTTCTCGAGCAGATCGAGGCCCGTGCCGGTGGCCATGGCAGCGGTGATACCCACCACGGTGGGATCCTGCTCACACAGCTTGACCAGGGTCTGACCGAAGACCTTGCTGTAACTGGGGGGCTTGGGCTTGCTCGAGGGGTAAGCCTTGCCGGTGGCCAGATCAAAGGCGCTCTGGGCGTGGTAGCCGACCTGGTCTTCTTCGGCATAGGGATACCCCTTGCCCTTGGTGGTGGCCACATGCACCAGCACCGGTCCTCCGGTGCGGTGGGCCTGCTCGAAGGTACGGACCATCTCGGCGATGTTGTGACCGTCAACGGGGCCCATGTAGGTGAAGCCGAGCTCCTCGAAGACGGCGCCCAGCTTGGGCACCGCGAGGCGCTTCATGCTCTCCTTGAGGTTCTTGAGCTCACTGGGGAGCTCGCCGTGCATCAGCGGCAGGCTGCGGATCGCCTCTTCGACGTTGTCGGTCAGAAACTGCAGCGGCTTGCTGTGCCGCATGCGGTTCAGGTGGGTGGAGAGGGCCCCCACCGGGGGGCTGATCGACATGTCGTTGTCGTTCAGCACCACGAGCAGGTTGGTCTTGGGCAGGTGACCGGCATGGTTGATGGCTTCAAGGGCCATGCCGCCCGTCAGGGCACCGTCGCCGATCACGGCGACACACTTGAAGGTCTCGCCGCGCTGATCGCGAGCCAGGGCCATGCCCAGCGCCGCCGAGATGCTGGTGGAGGCGTGACCGGCGCCGAAGTGGTCGAAGCGGCTCTCGCAACGCTTCAAATAGCCTGCGACACCGTCCTTCTGACGCAGAGTGTCGAAGCTGCGGTAACGACCGGTGATCAGTTTGTGGGGATAGGCCTGATGGCCCACGTCCCAGACGACTTTGTCGTGGTCGAGATCGAGGGTCTGGTACAGAGCCAGCGTGAGCTCCACCACGCCCAGACCTGGGCCCAGGTGGCCGCCGCTGGTACTGACCACCTGAAGATGACGCTCGCGGATCTGGCGGGCAATGGCCTCAAGCTCAGTGGTGCTGAGGCCATGCAGCTGGTTCGGATGGCTCAGCTCGCTGAGATGCATGCATGCCCGTCAGGTGGGGTGCAATCTAGGCCTTTCGGTTCTCCCGGCGGCCGCAACCGCGACCGTTTGCGCCCAGGCAGGGCACCCCTTGCGACACTGGAGCCATGAGCCCCTACGACACCAGCAAGCCCGCAGTCCCGCCGGATGACGCCCTGGTCAACCCACTGAGCTACGTGCAGCGGGTGCTGCAGGCACGGGTTTATGACGTGGCGATTGAATCGCCGCTGGAGCCGGCCCCCGACCTGTCGCGGCGGTTGGGGAACAGCGTCTGGCTCAAGCGCGAAGACCTGCAACCGGTGTTCAGTTTCAAGCTGCGTGGCGCCTACAACAAGATGGCAGGGCTCAGTGCTGCCGAGCTCGGGCGCGGCGTGATCGCCGCCAGTGCCGGCAACCATGCCCAGGGTGTGGCGCTTGCCGCCCAGAAGCTGAATTGCCGGGCGGTGATCGTGATGCCGGTCACCACCCCCGAGATGAAGGTCAGGGCCGTTGCCGGCCGGGGGGCCGAGGTGGTGCTGCATGGCGACACCTACGACGCCGCCTGCGAAGAGGCGCGGCGGCTCGAGGCTGAACGGGGCTACAGCTTCATTCACCCGTTCGACGACCCCGACGTGATCGCCGGCCAGGGCACGATCGCCCTGGAGCTGGTGCGGCAGTGCTCCCAGCCGCCCGACGTGGTCTACGTGGCCGTTGGCGGCGGTGGGCTGATCGCCGGGGTGGCGTCGTTCCTCAAGAGCATCTGGCCCCAGGTCGAGGTGGTGGGCGTCGAGCCCAGCGATGCCGATGCCATGACCCGCTCGTTGCAGCAGGGCAAGCGGGTGCGGCTTGACCAGGTGGGGCTGTTTGCCGACGGAGTGGCCGTCAGGGAGGTGGGGGCCCTCACCTTCGCCCTCGCCCGCCAGACCGTCGACGCCATGGTCACGGTCGATACCGACGCCATCTGTGCGGCGATCAAGGACGTCTTCGGTGACACCCGATCGATCCTGGAGCCGGCCGGCGCCCTGGCGGTCGCAGGGCTGAAGGCCGACGTGGAGCGGCGCGATCTGCAGGGCAAGCGACTGGTGGCGATCGCCTGCGGGGCCAACATGAACTTCGATCGCCTGCGCTTCGTCGCTGAACGCACCGAGATCAGCGAAGACAAGGAAGCGATGCTGGCGGTCGAAATCCCCGAGGAACCAGGCAGCCTGCGGCGCTTCTGCACCCTGCTGGGCACCCGCAACCTGAGCGAATTCAGCTACCGGCTGGCCGACCCACGTCGGGCCCACATTTTTGTAGGGGTCCAGACCAGTGGCACCAGCGACGAACTGGAGCTGATCCACGACGTGCGTGCGGCCGGCTTTGCCTGCCTGGATCTCTCCAACGACGAACTCTCGAAACTGCACCTGCGCCACATGGTGGGCGGGCGGCTGCCGGCCGGTGCCGGCGAGTCAGGCGGTGCCGGGCAGGAACTGCTGTACCGCTTTGAGTTTCCGGAACGCCCCGGTGCCCTGATGCGATTCCTGACCAGCCTGCATCCGAACTGGAACATCAGCATCTTTCACTACCGAAACCACGGCGCCGATGTGGGGCGCATCGTGGTGGGGGTTCAGGTGCCGAGCGCCGAACTGGCCGACTGGCAGAGCTTCCTCGACGGTCTGGGGTACAGCTATGTCGACGAGACCGCCAATCCGGCCTACCGGCTGTTTCTGGGCGAGGTGGCCAGCGGCGTGCCCGTTGGCTAGCGTCGCGAGCAATGGAGTCGACGTCTGCCCTGCCACCTGAGCAGCTCTCGCTGCCGGCACGGCTTGAGGCGATCCTGTATCTCAAAGGCAAGCCCCTGAGCCTGGGTGAACTGGCCGAGATCGCCGCCCTGCCCCGCGACGAGGTGGAGCTCGGTCTGCTCACCCTGATGGCCGACTACGCCCACCGCAACACCGCCCTGGAGATCGTTCAGGACGGCCCGCGCTACAGCCTGCAGCTGCGCCAGGGGCTAGCGGATCTGGTGCAGAACCTGCTGCCGGTGGATCTGTCCACCGCCGCCCTGCGCACCCTGGCCACCATCGCCCTCAAGAAGCGGATCCTGCAGTCGGAGCTGGTTGAGCTGCGCGGCTCGGGGGCCTACGACCACATCAAGGAGCTGCTGGCCCAGGACTTCATCGAACGCAAGCGCCAGAGCGACGGTCGCTCGTTCTGGCTAAGCCTCAGCGAAAAATTTCACCGCACGTTTGCGGTCAAGGCCGACGACCTCAGACCCGTGGGCCGGCTGGCGGCGGTTGACTAGCGTTGAGGCGCTGCGCCCCGCCCCAACGTCCCGCCCATGGAGATCGTCACCCAGCTGCTGCCGGTGCTGGCCCGCACCCTTGAGATTTACTCGCTGATCCTGCTGGTCAGAGTTCTGCTGAGCTGGTTCCCCAACCTCGACTGGAGCAGCAATCCGGTGCTGGCCACAGTGAGTTCGATCACCGATCCCTATCTGAATGCCTTTCGCGGCCTGATTCCGCCGCTGGGTGGACTCGACCTGTCGGCGATCCTGGCCTTTCTGGCACTGCAACTGGGCCAGAACCTGCTGCTGGGTGCCGGGGCGGCGCTGGGGGGGTACGGCCTCTGAGGCCTAGCCCAGCTCGAGTTGCTGCTCCAGCGGCAACAGCTCGTCATCGGCGCCGGCGCGGGTGCGCACCGGAGCCGAAAACCCCCGCGCCTTGACATTGCGGAAGCGCAGCGGACCCGGGGTCCCCATCGGCACCGCCAGGCGCAGGGCAAAACGGGAACTGCCGGAGGGGACATCCCCGATGGAACCCACCCGGGTCCGGTTCTGCAGCACCGGCTCACCGCTGGCATCAAGGATCACCGCAAACACATCGGTGTCGACCACCGCACGGCGCGAGGGGTTGTTGACCTCACCACTGAGGGCCCAGCAGCCAGCACCCGTCGAACGGGTCAGACCGCTCTGGGATGCCGCGTCACTGGAGGGGCAGGGCTCCAGATGCACATCGCTCACCGACAGGTCGGCCGCCCAGGCAGGCCTGACCGGCAGGCCCACCAGCAGCACAACGGCCAGCAGCAAGCTCACGACCAGCTGCCCGTGGGGTGTCCATCGGCCTGATGCTGCACCGTTCACCGCCGATCCCCGCTGCCTGCAAGCACGTTACGGGCCATGCGGCTGGCCAGCTTGTCGAGGTTGGCAGCAGCCACAGCGTCGAGGTCGAGATCCAGCTCACTGCAGAGCTGGGCGACATACCAGAGCACATCCCCCAGCTCGAGCAGCAGGTCATCGCGGATGGCCGCGTCGAAGTTCCCCTCGCGATCTCGGATCACCTTTTTGACCTTGTCGGCCACCTCGCCGGCTTCGCCGCAGAGGCCCAGGGTCGGATAGATCGGATTGGCGCCCGCCTGGGGGTAACGGGCCGTCTGGCGGGAGCGGCGCTGATACTCCTGAAAGTCCATGGCCAGCCAGGTTGAGACAGGGCTGAATGGTAGTTTCAGCGGTACCTTTGGCAACCTGATGGCCAGGCCCGATCTCATGCGTCGCACCAAGATCGTGGCCACTATCGGCCCGGCCACCGAGTCCCCAGAACGGTTGCGTCAGCTGATCGAGGCCGGGGCCACCACCTTCAGGCTCAACTTTTCCCACGGCGACCACAGCGAACACGCCGCGCGCATCGCCACGATTCGCCAGGTCTCCCAGGAGATGGGGGTGCACATCGGCATCCTCCAGGACCTCCAGGGCCCCAAGATTCGGCTGGGCCGTTTCGGGTGCGGTCCGATCACCCTGGCCAAGGGTGACCGATTCAGCCTCACGTCGCGCGATGTGAGCTGCGACCAACAGATCGCCACCGTCACCTACGACCGTCTGGCCGATGAGGTGACGGCCGGCAGTCGCATCCTGCTGGATGACGGCCGGGTCGAGATGGCTGTCGAGAGCGTTGACCAGCCCGCCCAGACCCTTCACTGCACGGTCACCGTGGGTGGGGTTCTCTCCAACAACAAGGGGGTCAATTTTCCGGATGTGCAGCTCTCGATCCGCGCCCTCACCGACAAGGACCGTGAAGATCTGAGTTTCGGCCTGGCCCATGGGGTCGACTGGGTGGCCCTGAGCTTTGTGCGCAACCCCTCAGACATGCTCGAGATCCGCGAGCTGATCAGCAGCCAGGGCCATCGCACACCGGTGGTCGCCAAGATCGAAAAATTCGAGGCCATCGATCAGATCGATTCGATCCTGCCCCTGTGCGACGGGGTCATGGTGGCCCGCGGCGATCTGGGCGTTGAAATGCCTGCCGAGGAAGTGCCGCTGCTGCAGAAGGAACTGATCCGCAAGGCCAACAGCCTGGGCATCCCCGTGATCACCGCCACCCAGATGCTCGATTCGATGGTGAGTTGCCCCCGGCCCACCAGGGCCGAAGTGAGTGATGTGGCCAACGCCATTCTCGATGGCACCGATGCGGTGATGCTCTCCAACGAAAGCGCGGTGGGTGATTTTCCGGTCGAAGCGGTGGCCACCATGGCCACCATTGCCCAGCGGATCGAGCGCGATTACCCCAGGCGGGTGCTCGACAGCCACATGGCCACCACCATTCCCAATGCGATCTGCCAGGCGGTCAGCAACATCGCCCGCAACATGAACGCGGCAGCGATCCTGCCTCTCACCAAGAGCGGTTCGACCGCCCGCAACGTCAGCAAGTTCAGGCCGAGCACTCCGATCCTGGCGATCACAGCTGACGAGCGCGTGGCGCGCCAGCTGCAGCTGATCTGGGGCGTCAACCCCCTGCTGGTGACCGAGCAGGGATCGTCGACCAGCACGTTCAGCCTGGCCATGGGCATGGCTCGCCAGCAGGGATACCTCAATGACGGTGATCTGGTTGTGCAGACGGCGGGAACCCTGGCCGGCGTGAGCGGTTCAACCGACTTCATCAAGGTCGGGGTGGTCACGGCAACCCTGCCCCCCGGCACGGGCATCGGCACAGGCTCGGTGAGCGGACGGGTGCGACTGGTGAATTCCATTGAGACCGCCGATGCGGTGCAGTCGGGCGAGATCGTCGTGGTTCACGACGGCGATCTCGCCTACCTCGAAGCGCTGAAGCGAGCCAAGGCCCTGATCGCTGAGAGCGAGGGGCTGCAGAGCATGGCGGCCCAGGTCGCCGAGCGCATCGGCATCCCGGCGATTCTCGGCGTCACCGATGCCATGCAACAGCTCTGCCAGGGCGAGATCGTTACCCTCGACCTCAGGCAGGGTGTGGTGCACCGCGGCGCCCGCAGCCACAATCCGGAAACGATCGGCTCCATGCTGTAGGCATGCGCCTGCCCTTCAACCCGCGATTCAGCCTTGCCGGCTCGCGTCTGCCCGTGGCCGAAACGGTCGGCATGGCCTTCAATACTTTGCGGGCCAACCGACTGCGCAGCGCCCTCACGATGCTGGGCATCGTGATCGGCAATGCCTCGGTGATCACCCTCGTGGGCATCGGCCGGGGTGCCCAGAACCTGGCCGAGGGTCAGCTGAGCAACCTGGGGGCCAATGTGCTGTTTGTGGTGCCGGGCAACAACGACACCCGACGCCAGGGCATTGATTTTCCCAAGAGCCTGGTGCTCGAAGACGCCGAGGCGATTGTCGAGCAGGTGCCCAGTGTGCGCCGGGTCGCCCCCCAGATCACCCTGAGCGAGGTGGTGCAGGCCGGTGGCATCAGTGCCACGGCCTCGGTGTCTGGGGTGACGCCCGAGTTTTTGCCCGTCAGGCAGTTCGAAATGGCCACCGGTCGGTTCTTCAGTGCCGACGACCTGCGTTCAGCCCGGAATGTGACCGTGATCGGCCCCGATCTGGCGACCAAGATGTTTCCGGGTCGTCAGGCCCTGGGGCGCCGGCTGAGGCTTCGCGATCAGAGTTTCGAGGTGATCGGGGTGCTGCAGCCCAAGGGGGCTGTGTTCGGCCAGAACCAGGACGAAGCCGCCTATGTGCCGCTGACCACGATGGTCAGCCGCCTCTCGGGACGCGACCCCACCTATGGCATCAGCCTCAACTTCATCAGCGTGGAGGCCCGCGATGAAGCCAGCATGGGCGCGGCAGGCTTTCAGATCACCAACCTGCTGCGGCAGCGTCACCGCATCCTGCGGGAGGACGACTTCGCCGTGCGCTCCCAGAAGGATGCTCTCTCGATCGTGAGCACGATCACCGGAGGGCTCACACTGATGCTCGCCGCCATCGGTGGCGTGTCGCTGCTGGTGGGAGGCATCGGCATCATGAACATCATGTTGGTGTCGGTCAGTGAGCGCACCTCCGAAATCGGCCTGCGCAAGGCACTGGGGGCCCGCAGCAATGACGTGCTGCTGCAGTTTCTGGTGGAGTCGCTGGTGCTGAGCAGCCTGGGCGGAGCGGTGGGCAGCGCCATCGGCATCGGCGTGGTGAGCCTGGTGGGGCTGGTCACCCCCCTACCGGCGAGCATCGGCGCCGGCACGGTGCTGGTGACCGTGATGCTGTCCGGTTCGATCGGGCTGTTTTTTGGTGTGGTGCCGGCGCGCAGGGCGGCACGCCTGGATCCGATCGTGGCGCTGCGCAGTCTCTGAACAAATCCGAAAAAAAGATGAAAGACGGCAAACCGTCGCCTTTGTCACCAAAGGCAGACCCGGTTGGATGGCTTATTGGGTGGACTGATCGGGCCCAGGGCCGTGAAACTCGTGTCGTGTGGCTACCTCAATTCCACGGATCGCATGGTGATCGCCCGCTGCCTCGGGCCGGAGCAGTTCTTCCTGGAGCGCGTCGTGTTCCCGTTTGAGCTGCTCAGCTTCCAGTGTCCAGAGGACAGTGAGCTGGAGATCTGGACCCATGGCCTGGGCGGCGCCGAGCTGGTCGAGACCATCCCGACCCGCGACCTGCTCGTCGAGGGAACCGAAGACAGCCCAAAACCGGTCGCGTTCGAGGGTCGAAGCACGGCCGCCTTCGAATCGGCCGCCTGAGCGACAAACCAGAGGGCCCGGGCCCACACCGGGTTGGGGCGTCGCCGTTACACTTGTTCAAATACTGAGCGGTCCCCGCGATGAATCAGCGCTGGCGTGTTCTGGCCCTCTGGCTGCTTCCCCTGGCCGTCGCTGGATTTCTTGCCTGGCAGGTGTTGGGCAACGGCTCCCTGGGTCGCTTGTCGGGTCGTGGCGCTGCAGCCGGTCCAACCGTGGCTCCCCGCAATGCCGCCGTGGCCCGCATGAGCTATGGCCGCTTCCTTGACTACGTCGAAGCTGGCCGGGTGACGGCGGTCGATATCTTCGATGGCGGGCGCACCGCGGTGATCGAGGCCGTCGACCCCGATCTCGACAACCGCGTGCAAAGGCTGCGCGTTGATCTGCCGGGCGTGGCACCCGAGTTGATCAACAATCTCAAAGACCAGGGCATCAGTTTTGACATCCATCCACCCAAGCAATCACCACCGGTGCTCGGCCTGCTTGGCAATCTTCTGTTCCCGCTGCTGCTGATCGGTTCGCTGGTGTTTCTCGCCCGCCGCGGCAACGGCATGCCCGGAGGTCCCGGCCAGGCGATGCAGTTCGGCAAGACCAAGGCCCGTTTCCTGATGGAAGCCGAGACCGGTGTCCTGTTCAACGACGTTGCAGGCGTCGATGAAGCCAAACAGGATCTCGAAGAGGTGGTCACCTTCCTCAAGACGCCAGAACGCTTCACGTCGGTTGGAGCAAGAATTCCCAAGGGGGTGCTGTTGGTTGGCCCCCCCGGCACGGGCAAGACCCTCCTGGCCAAAGCGATCGCAGGCGAAGCAGGCGTGCCGTTCTTCTCGCTGTCGGGCTCCGAATTCGTGGAAATGTTTGTGGGCGTGGGCGCCAGCCGCGTACGCGACCTGTTCAAGCGGGCCAAGGAGAACAGCCCCTGCCTGATCTTCATCGATGAGATCGATGCGGTGGGCCGTCAGCGTGGCGCGGGCATCGGCGGCGGCAACGACGAGCGCGAACAGACCCTCAACCAGCTCCTCACCGAAATGGACGGATTTGAGGGCAACAGCGGCATCATCATCATCGCGGCCACCAACCGGGCCGACGTGCTCGATTCGGCCCTGATGCGTCCCGGTCGTTTCGATCGTCAGGTCATGGTCGACGTGCCCGACATCAAGGGGCGCCTCTCGATTCTCAACGTCCACAGCCGCAACAAGAAGCTCGCCGACGACGTGAGCCTCGAGGCCATTGCCCGGCGCACGCCCGGATTTTCCGGTGCCGACCTTGCCAACTTGCTCAACGAAGCGGCCATTCTCACGGCCCGCCGCCGCAAGGAGGCCACAGGTCTGGCAGAAATCGACGACGCCGTCGATCGCGTGATTGCAGGCATGGAGGGCAAACCCCTGACCGACGGCCGCAGCAAGCGCCTGATTGCCTACCACGAGGTCGGCCATGCCTTGGTGGGCACCCTGGTCAAGGCCCATGACCCTGTACAAAAGGTGACCCTGATTCCAAGGGGTCAGGCCCAGGGATTGACCTGGTTCTCACCTGATGAAGAGCAGATGCTGGTGAGCCGTGCCCAATTGCGAGCTCGCATCATGGGAGCACTGGGCGGCAGGGCAGCCGAGCAGGTTGTGTTCGGCCACGAAGAAGTCACAACCGGCGCCGGCG
Organism: Prochlorococcaceae cyanobacterium; assembly: GCA_040399325.1. Classification (GTDB taxonomy): domain Bacteria; phylum Cyanobacteriota; class Cyanobacteriia; order PCC-6307; family Cyanobiaceae; genus RGUW01. The sequence continues at coordinate 11,875 of JBBASJ010000029.1, read as the reverse complement.
GTGACATCCAACAGGTTGCTTCCATCGCCCGTCAGATGGTCACCCGCTTCGGCATGAGTGACATCGGCCAGTTTTCGCTGGAGGCCGGAAACCAGGAGGTCTTCCTGGGCCGCGACCTGATGACCCGCAGCGATGGCTCTGATGCCATGGCCACCAAGGTGGATGAGGCCGTGCGCGCCATCGTTGAGCGCTGCTACGCCGACACTGTCAAGTTGGTCGCCGACCATCGCAGCTGCATGGACCGCGTTGTTGACGTCCTGATCGAGAAGGAAAGCCTGGATGGCGAGGAGTTCCGCGCCATCGTCAGCGAGTACACGGCCATCCCCGAAAAGGAACGATTTTCGCCGTTGCTGGGGGAAGCGACAACGGCGTGATGGCGTCGGCTTTTGAAGGATCACCAATGCCTGCAGGAGTTCCTGGTCGTAACAATGTTCAAGCTTGAATTCTGCAGGCATCCTCAAACGCCCTTGATGTGTTGACGATCAATTCGAGCTGCATAGACTGTTAGAGCAATAACCTTGCATATCATGCTGGCCAAAACGTTTTCTCATCTTGTTCTGCTGAGCATCGCTCTAGCCCCACTGGCGTCGGATGCAAAACCTCAGTATGGCTATTCTGGCAATGTTGCTCCTGACAAGTGGGGTAAATTAAGCAAAGATTATGTCAAATGTAGCGATGGAATTGAGCAGGCACCACTCAATATTGTCTCAAAATCGACCAAAAAGGTTTCTAACGCAACCCCTTTGCGGCCTTCCTACACTGCAACAACAAATGACGAGGTCGTCAATACTGGCACAACCATTCAAGTCAACACGCAAGGGTCACTTAAAATTGGCACCACTCAGTACAAACTGCTGCAATATCATTTTCACACCCCCAGCGAAGAGTCAATCAATGGTGTTCATTTTGGCATGAATGTGCACCTTGTGCATCAAGATGCTGGCGGCAGGCTTGCAGTCATTGGAGTAAATTTCAAGGAAGGAGCCCCAAATTCCTTCGTAGCTGATCTTTGGAAAGCCCTCCCTCAATCGAAAGGTCAGCAGAAGAAGGTTTCACTGCCATCCTTGATGGAACTTCTTCCGAAAGACTTAAATTACTACACGTATATGGGTTCATTGACAACCCCACCATGCACAGAAGGAGTCAGATTTTATATTCTCAAGCAGCCTATCTCAATCTCAACCCAGCAATTGAAAGCGTTTCAGAAATTATATCCTATGAATGCAAGACCGGTTCAGCCTCTCAATGGTCGAACCATTAAATCGAGTAATTGAACGTTGACTCGCTTTGACCGCCGGCCTGTCCGGCGGTTTTTTCATGTCGTCACAGGAATTCTCCAATCGTCGGGGGCCATGGACCTAAAACTTAAAAAGCAAAATTCGATTGAAGCGATGATCACAATACTGCATTGTTATAAGCATTGTACAAATGTCATTCTTGGTAGGAATCGACAGCACGAGTCAGGCGTTAAGCTTGCAAAACAAGACAATCAATGGCGAAGGACATGAAACCCAACAATCAAGTCGAACAGTTCATCGAATTTGCTCGAACGAGCACTGATGCAAGAATCAGGCTAGCTGACTGCCAAATCGATCTTTGGGAAGACAGTCATCTACCCGTGGATATTGATATTAATAAGGTTATTGCCGTCGCGAGAGACTATGGATATCGATTGACATTGACACAAATCATCGAAATGCAATGCAAGAAGCTAAGCAGCTTTTGGCTTTTTGAAATGGAAAATGCATTTGTAGCAAGACGAACGATGGAACTCCTTCAGTACCATATTGATGGCGTAGAACGCATCAACTATTACGAATGATGGGATCCTCGATGATGCTTTGGTAGCCATTTTGCCACTGAATACTGACATCAGCAAGTTCAACTGAAGCGGGAAGACCGGAAAGGTATTGATACACTGGTCCATTGGTGCCGATAATATTGGATGCCAACGTCGTGTAGGAACCATCACTATTCTTGTAGACCACATTATAAATTTGATTGCTCTGTGTTGTAAATGCCAGCTCAAGATCCTGTCCAGAAGAAGAAGGAAGCAAGCGGCTAATCTTCTGACCAACGCTGTAGATCGCACCATTGAAGGATCCTCCAGGGTACGCAAACACTTCTGGTGCCTTTGCCTTCGGCTCAGGCAGTGGATCAAGACGCGAGTCGATCTGTTGATTGAGCAAATTAGCCATTTGCAAATAGATGGCGCGCTGTGCACGACCTGATGAGGGAAGCAGGCCTTCAAAGCGACGGCGGTCACCGCCAGTCTTCGGGTCAAAGTTTTTGAGCTCGAGTGGTGCGCCTTTGAAAGGATTCAGTTGACCAGTCAAAGGATCGCGATCAGGATAATAGTCGCCACCAATAGGACGAAGGTCGTAGAGTTCTCCTTCCCAATTTCTGGGGGTATACTCCTTGTCACCCGAATAATAGCGGGCATATTTAAAGTCTTTAGTTCTGACTGCCTGAATACGATTGGCGGCGGGGAAAAGTCCATGCTCCACACTTCCATTCACGATAAGAGCAGGATCCTGTCCGGCGTAAATATCATCAAATGTGAACAGGATCGACTCCTGGGGCTCAGGAGCGCCATTCATGTCGGCATTGTGATGCGCGTACCGAAGTAAATCAGAATAATCCACACCACGCAAATCCTGTGAAGCTACATAAGCTGGATCAAAACCCAAATAACCACTAAGTGTCTGTAGAAAGTCAACATGGGAAACCATAGCATTTGTTTCTTGACCCCCTTTGAAATACTGAGGATTCGACCATACGAGCGGAACCTTCAGTGCTTCGTCATAGGCAACCTCCATTTTTTGAACGAGGCCGCCGTGACTGAGACCCATCTCGCCATGATCAGCCGTACTGACAATCATGGTATTTTGCAGTAGTGAAGAAGCCTTCGATGGGTCCTTGGTCTTTCCTAATATAGTGATAATATCGCCCATCTTCTTATCCACATCCTTCAGGAGATTGCCATAGAAGTTGAGATATTCAAGGCGTTGCTGGTCATTCTGCATTGGCTGACCAAATTGTTGTACTAGCTTCCACTGAGACTGAACCGAAGGCTTGAAGTTGTTCTTCAGAATCTCAGTGACTGTTGGGGGGAGATCTTTGATGTCTCCTTGAAGCCATGACTCGTCATAACCAAAATCCTTATACTCTTTCGGATAGGCCAAGACATCATGGGGGTTGATCAGAGAGACAACAAGACAAAAAGGCTTGGAGTTACCTGTAGCAGCACGATCAGAAAGCCACTTAATGGCTTGATCTGTATAGCGCTGGTCATGATTCGCATAACCTCCACCGGCATTTTCAATCTCCATGTCTTGACCAGCATCCGGTCCCTGCCAATCATCAAAGCCATAGGACTTCATATCCTGATAGACAAGTTCCCCATCCTGACGGGTAAATGTCTTGCTTAAATGTGCTTTGCCAATGAAACTCACGTCATAGCCTTGACCCTTCAACACTGTTGCCAGGTTTGGCAAATCTGTGCTCAGCTGGGGTTGCTTATCAAGTATCGGGTTCTGAATATCTGAAAGGACCAGACCAACTTCATGCTGAGCAGGGAACTTCCCTGTAAAAAAAGATGCACGCGCAGCTGTACACATGGCCGAGTTTGTAAATGCATTGCTGAACGAGAGGCCGTTATCCTTCAGCCACTGCTGGTTGGGGAGATTCTCCTTGGCCCAGTCACGTGGAAACCACAGGTCTTCTGGCTTAACCTGATCACGGATAAAAACAACGATATTTTTGGGGGCATCTGCAATGCTGATTGACATCTTGCTGATTGACATCTTATTTAATCTTATTTGATTATGGTTTTTCTATGTTAAGGCAATTCAGAGACCTGGCAACCCCACATGGAGGTGCAGCAACGAAACGGAGGCTGGTCATGTCTCTTGAGCCAGGGCTGATCCATCAACTTCACAAGCTCTCTGACATAACCGCTGACAATGGCTTGCCTGGGAAGAACCCATTCAAAATTGATTCCAATGGAGAACTCTCAACGTCACTTCAGCCACCACCGACGACTAACAAAATCCTCCGATGTGTTTCGAAAACGGATGCATCAGTGCGTTGGCATGCGTCAAACCCAGGACGGCTTCCGCAAAGATCTGACCATGCCGGACATCACGGCAGCGTGTCTGGCATCCAGGCTTATGCTCAGACAAGGCGATGAATGAATGGATCAGAACGTATCGTCGATCACTGCGTGAGACAGACCGACGGAAACGGAACGTCGAACCGATCTAATGTGCCACAGTTGGACGAAATCGTATGAATTTGCGCCAGCCACCCCACCAGACCAAGTGACTCACAGCAGCAACGAAGTGACTGTTCAGCACCACAACCATCAGACCGCCGAAGCCAGAGCCCTGCAGCTGGGCAGCATCGGCAATACCGTCGGCGCTGCGGCGGCTCTTGTGTTCTACCTGCGCTCCGGTTCTGATGCCCTGCTGCTGGATGGGCTCTACACCGCCGTGATGGCCGGGGCTTCAGTGATTGCCGGCGCGGTCAACCGCGCGGCCCTGCAGCCACGAAGCCGCGCATACCCCTTTGGCGCCTCGGGGCAGGAACCGCTCTACGTGCTGTTTCGCACCCTGGTGGTGCTGGGCATCATCGCGTTCGCGATGGTCTCTGCAGCCGGCAAGGTTCTCACCTACCTGCAGGGCATGCCCATTCCGCCAGTGAGGCTCGACGGCCTCGGCTGGTACTTCAGCGCCATGGTGCTGCTCAACCTGTGGCTCTGGCGCGTCTTTGCAGCCAGCTGGAGGCGCAGCGGTTCCAACAACACCATGCTGTTAGGCATGGCCATCTCAGCCCGCTTTGATGCGTTGATCTCGGCTGGAACGGGCATCGCGCTACTGGGTTCGCCGCTGCTGCTGGGCACACCGTGGGCGCCCGTGGTGCCGATCGCCGACGCCCTGCTGGTGCTGGTGCTGAGCGTTGCGCTGCTGGGCGAACCGGTCACCATTCTCAAGGGTGCCGTGGCCGAGGCGGCGGGGTCCAGCCAGTCCATCGCAACCGCAACCCAGACCTACTGCGCCAAGGCCATCGGGGCGATACTTGCACAGCAGGATTGTGCGCTGCTCGAACTAGCCATGATCCGCCTGGGCCGCACCGTCACCGCAGTTGCCTACATCGAGCCGGCCAGCGCCATGACGGCAGGCCAGATCGATGCGCTGCGGCTGGCGGTCGAGCAGGAGCTGATCGGGACGCTTCATGGACCGGTGTTGTGTGAGGTGATCCCCACAGCCGTTCACCCTTACGCTGAGGCGGCGAACTAACGCTCAACCACCCACGCGTCCATGGGATTCCGTTACCTCAACAAGGTCGCTTCTGGCGAACACATCAAGGAGTTTCTTGAACTCGCCGATCTGGCAGCGGGCGGCACTGACGATGCCGGTAACGTCTTTGAATTGTCGCGCCGGCTCACGGGCAATCCGATGAAGCGCTGCCTGCGACGTCTGCAGCAGGATCCCGATGCTGCGGCGCTGATCCAGTCGCGCCAGCTCTGCGGCCCTTACGACGTGGCTGCCATGAAGCAGCTCCCCAAGGGAAGCCTGGGTCATACCTACGCCACGGTGATGGAGGCGTTGGGCTATGACATCGACTTTTTTCCCGATCCAGCCTTCTACAACAACCTCGAGACGGACGGCGACTACGTCAATTACCGCGTCTACGCCACCCACGACCTGCACCACATCCTCAGCGGCTACAGCCTCGACAACTTCGGTGAGCTGGGTGTCATCAGCATCAGCGTGGGGCAGTTCAGCTTCCCGGGCTTCTCGTTTCTCAACCTGGTGGGGTTGATGCTCAGCTTCTTTGACACCGACAAGGCCGACGAAGATTTCAACAGCATCGAGGAGTACGCCAACAGCATCGGCTACAACTTCGACCTGATGACCCAGGGTATGGAGATGGGCATTCGGGCCAAGCCACTGTTCCCCATGATCTGGGAGGAGCGCATGGCCCAGAACCTCGAAGAGCTGCGCGCCGAACTGGGGATTGAACCGGTTCGTGAAGGGCCCTACAGCTGGTACAGCAACGCGACGATCACAACCGCCCTGGTTTGAGCGAGACCTCCCATGGGCAACGCTGGCTGGGGTCCCGCCTGACCCGGCCCCAGCTGATCAAGCCTGCACTGGTCATCGGCGTTGACACCATCTGGTCATGGATGGCCGGTGTGGTGGGAACACCATGGCTGGTGACGCTCTTGGCGGTTCCTCTGCCCAGGGCAACGGCCTACATCGACAGTCAGCTCGAACCGGTGCTGATGGTCAGCTATTGGCTCAGCCTTGCCGCCCAGGTCAGCTGGCTCGGGTGGATCAGCAAACGTTCCTCACTGGCCAAGGCCAGGCAACGTTGGTGGATGCTGATGACACTGGTTCTGCTGGGCTCAATCGCGATGCAGAGCCAGATTGCTCGTCTGGGTCCAAACGATGTACCCGCCAGCACCCACCTGCTGCTGGCGGCCATGGAGGTGACCACGCTGCTTGCGGCCTTCTGGTTGCCGTGCGTGTTGCTCACGCCGTTGCCACAACGCCAGGCGATCCCTTTGTCGCAATGGGTGCCAGGGTCTGAGGTTCGATCGTGATTCATGGCTCGCCCTTGGCTTGAGGCCTCGGCCCCGAGAGCCGCTCGAGCACGGTTTTGGTGATGCGCTCGACAAACCAGTTGCGCCGCTGCAGACCCACCACCCAGTCGGTGCTGCCAGCCACAAACACGGTGCCGTCGCCGGGGCCGATGCCGCGGTCGTGGCTGGCGATCATCCCGGCGCCATAGCGGGGATGTTTGACGCCTTCGTGCTCCTCGAGGTGGGGCAGTGCACTGCCATCGCCCTTGATCGCCGGCGTGGAGACCGAATTCATCTGGCTGGCGGTGCTGGCCTGGAAGTGATCCTCCTCATGCAGGATCGCCGGAGCCATGGCCACGATCGCGAGGTTGTCCGGTGCCCCATCGCGGCCGGTGGGATAGGGCAGCCCGTCACGCATGGTGAAGTCGCAGCCATCGATTTCATAGGCCGCAATGCAATCGGGCCGGCCACCGATCACATCGCCGAAATAGAGATCACTCCCCTCCAGGCTCCAATGCCAGGGGCGGTACACCGTGAAGCCACCGCTGGCCCGGGGAGCCGCGCCGCCGAACATGCAATGGATCACGTTGGATCCGGTCAAGCCAAAGGTCTTGGCCAAGGGCCAACCGGTGCAGGGCAGATCCCAGGCGTTGCTCACGTAGCGCTCCTGGTCGGTGCCTAGCAACGGATCGGTGGTCTCATCTTTGTGGTTCACAAAGGTGGTGCCGCCGTCTTCGTAGCGTACCTGGCAGATGTTATTGCCGGCAAAGCGCGCGTGGTTGCCACCGGCTGCTAGCTGGTGTTCGATCGCCTCGCGCATCGGCCAGCTGCTGTATTCGTCGTGGCCGACAATCACCGACAGCCTGTAGGGCACCAGGGTCTGCGGATCCTCGTGCAGATCGTGCTGGCTGTAGTAATCCAGCGTGTAGCCATTGGCCTCGGCCCACTCGATGAACAACTTGCCGTAGAGGGACCAGCTGGCATCGGCGTAGTCGCGGGCATAGCCGTAGTGGTGCGCCCAGGGATGGCACGGCAACTGGGGCACGGCAAACGGCGGCAGTTCTGCAGTGGACACAGCCCGGGGCGCACCGACAGGCAGCTTCACCAGGCCCCGGCTCCAAGGACGCCGCAGCGAGGTGCGGGCATTGGCCTGTTTGAAGCGTGGCGTGCCGTCTTCATCGTGATAGCTGTTGCCACCGCCCCAGTCGTTGTAGGCATTCATGGTGCAGGTCGACACCACAAAGGCGATCGAACTAGTGGTTGCCGGTACCGAAGGTTTGAGCACAAAGAAGTGCTCGCGCTCAAACACCTCACCGTCAGGCTCGTGCAGGCGTACCACCACGACATAAAAGCCCGAGCGCCAGGCCGGATCAACCGTGAGCTGAAACGCCACCGGCCAGTTGCAACCCACCACATGGGCGCGGTCGGGCGTGGGCACAGCACTGGCAGCGATGCCGCTCTGGACGAACACGCACTCGGGATGGGGGCCCTCGCGCGTGATCTCGAGCTCAAAGGCAGGCCGCGTGCTGTGCACATGGAAATCGATCACCTCGCCGGCGCAGTAGCTGATGCGCGGCGTGTAGCACCAGATCTCGGCGATGGCCGGGTCATTGAGCGGCTTCTCGTAGGCCCAGTCGTGGCGACTGTCGTTGTGCGCAGCGGGCCCGGGCCCAGGGATCACCCGCGGCTGTCCAAGCAGCGAGGGGCCATCATTGAACGGGGTACCGCTCGTGGTGGTCATCAGAACAACAGGTTGATCATCTGCACGGCTGCAGAGTAGGGAAAAACCGCAGCGACGTCTCTGGAGGGTGGCCTCACAAGCGAACGCGGCTGCGAAGGCCAAGCACCGTCAACAGAGGGGACCCTGCTGTAGCCGGCTGGATTACCTGCAGGTTAGGACTGAGGATGAGCCAGGGAGTCAAAGCCAGGTTGTAGTACAGCTCCATCCCCACCTCCTGTTGCAATGCAGTCTGCAAGGTGGTCGACAGGCCGCTGCTCCAGTTGTAGAGATACACGCCCACACCAAAGCCATCGAAGGGCCTGGATCGCCACATCCCTTCGCCACTGATTCCCATCGCCAGCGATGACGCAATCGGGTTGGGATCACCGCCGGTGACGCCGAAGCGGCCAGACACACCAATGCCTTTGCCAGGCATCACAGGCGATGGCCAGAGCTGATGGCCGAAATTCAACGTGAGATTGCTGGGGCTGATCAGGCCCCGTTGGCGCAGCTCAGACGGCACAAAGGTCTCTTCCAGCGAGACCGATTGCCTGGTGCTGAGGGTGTAAGCGATGCCGAGATTGCTGTTGCGTTGCCACAGGCGTCCGTTCCACTGCGCCGACAACGAGAGATTGACCCCATCGGCGAACAGATTGTTGACACTGTTCAACGTGCGGTCGTTGGGGTCAAAGGCCATGGCGCCCAGCGTGACCTCGCCGATCTGCTGACTGATGGAGGCCGCCATCAGGGTGGCTGGGGTGACGCCGGTGGGCGGTAGCACCAGGGCCAGGTTCTGAAAACGCTCAATGCCCCAGCCGCCAAAAAACGGGTTCTGGGCCTGCAGATCGATCACATTGACCTTGCCCACCATCACGCGGGTGCCGCCCCAGCGCTGGCGCAGATACAGCGAGCTCAAGCTCCATTGACCAGGGTCTGTCAGTGGCAGGATCGCCGCCGTGTTCACCGGCCAGAAGGCACCACCGCGCCAACCGGGCAGCCCGCCGCCCTCGACCTCAACATGGGCATTGATGTGGCCGCCCCGCCACAGCCCGAGGCGGCTTGAATCGAGCTCCAGCAAGGCATCCAAACGACCACTGCCATCGGTCCCCGTACTGGTGGCGCGTTTGGTCAGGGCATTGATGGCGGCCGAAGCGTCGCTGCCTGTGGCCTGGCCCTGCGCAAACCCGGTGAGCGAGAGATCGAGCTTGACCCCCAGGCGCTCGAGCTGCTGCTTGAAATCCGGGGCGATCGAAGGGATGGCTGCTTGAGACTGCTTGACCTCTGCTGTGATGGGCTGAGCTG
>JBBASJ010000029.1:0-2164 GCA_040399325.1 Prochlorococcaceae cyanobacterium | reverse complement strand
ACCCTGTCGATGACCGACACCCTGACAGGCATTCAGCGCAAGCTCAAGGCCTACGCCGACGCCAACCCCAGCAAGCCGGCGATCTTTGGTTCGGCCTACAACGGCCTGCTGTTCGGCGAGGCCGGACCCAAGCGGGAATGGCTCGACGCGGTGGTGGCCGATCGGCCGGTGATCCTGGCGGATCACACCATCCACACCATGTGGGCCAACAGCAAAGCCCTTGAGCTTGCTGGCATCACCAAGGCCACGGCCAACCCCCCGGGCGGTGAATACGTGCGCGACAGCGCCGGCAACCCCACAGGCACGATCAAGGGCAGTCCAGCCTCGGTGCCGGTGATTCGTGCCACCAAGGTCATCACCGCAGCCGACATTGAGCGCTCGTTGCCCAGGATCCTCTCGGGGCTCTCGGAGTACGGCTTCACGGCGGCGATGGATTTCGGCAACCCGATCGCCACCGAGCAGGCCGCTGCAGCCCTGGTGAAGCTCGACCAGCAGGGCAAGCTGCCGCTGCGGCTGAGCCTGATGCACGCCGTCAACACGCCGGAGCTCGCCAAGACGGCCGTCATCGACTCCACCCGACTCGCCAGTCAGGCGCGATCGGCCCATGTGTGGGTCGACACCCTCAAGATCCTCGGCGACAGTGTGCTCGAGAACCAGAAGGCGGCACTCGAGCAGCCCTATCTCAAGGACGGCAAGACGCCCACCACCAACTTCGGGGCGCTCTATTTCGACAAGCCAACCCTGCTGTCGATGATGCAGGGCGTCGCCAAAGCTGGCCAGGGCACCGCCATCCACGCCATTGGCGATCGCGCGGTGCGCACAGCACTCGATGCAGCCCAGGCCTTTCGCCAGGCCGGCGACACCAAGACGCGGCTGATCATCACCCACGCCCAGCTGGTCGAGCCAGACCAGATCAAACGCTTCGCCGCCAACAACGTGATCGTGCAGACCACGGGCGTGTGGATGAATGTGCAGCCCAGCTACGTCTCCCTGCTGGGACAGCGCCGCAACGACACGCTGCAATTTCCGCTGCGAAGCCTGATCGACAGCGGCGCGGTTGTGGCGCTGGGAGCCGACTGGCCCGCCACACCGGGCGGGTTTGAGTACGGACTCAACCCCTTCAACAACATCTATACGGCGATGTATCGGCGGCCGCCGCAGAAGCTGGTTGCTGAATTCGGCTCGGTCAACCAGGTGCTGCCCCCGGCGCGCGAGGTGCTGACCCTGGCTGAGGCAATTCAGGCTTATACCCTCAATGGCGCCAAACAACTGGGCCGCGCCCACGAGTTCGGCTCGATCGAAGTGGGCAAGAAGGCCGACCTGGTGTTGCTCAGCCAGAACCTGTTCAAGATCAAGCCCGAGGCGATTCCCGCCACCAAGGTGCTGGCCACCATGGCCGGGGGCCGGCTGGTGCACGATGTGACCTTTGGCATTGGCGATGCCGACCTGACCAATCTGGAGAAGCTGGATCAAGGAGCCGTGGGGCTCTGTCCCTACGGCGACCCTGAGGGCCATCAGCACAAGAACGGGCATGCTCACTGAAGCGGCCCATAAACTGGGCTCACCACCAAGACAACCAAACAACGGGCATGGCGTTGATGGCACCGCGATCTGAACGGATCCAGTCTTTGGCCCTCAGCCTGGGCGCAGCAATCCTTGGCCTGTCAGTGCCAATGGCGGTGCAGGCCGACACACCAGCGGGCGGCGGCTGGATCGCCATTCCGACCCGCGTCGACGAGATCAAGGTGCGCTACAGGCCGATGGGCTGCAACGACCAGGTCTGCAAGCTCGAGGTGCAGGGACTCACCAAAGATGAGGGCATCAGCACGGAGTTCATCGATTGCAAGGCGATGAAAATCCGCAATGCCACCAGCCCGGTGTCCACGGGATGGAAAGTGATCGCCCCAGGCACCGTCGACATGGAGATGGCCCACAAGGTCTGCCACGGCAGCGGTAGGCACTGAAACGAGGCTTGTAGCGCATCAGCGCCGATTGCGGCAGCGCTCAGAGCAGTAAACGACCTGCTCCCAGACGTCGGCCCATTTTTTGCGCCAACCAAACGGACGGCCGCAGACCGGACAGATCTTGCTCGGCCGCTGGCTGGGTGGTCGCCCCTTGCCGCCGGACTTCACACCGGGCGGACGGGACGTTTGTCGATCACCTT
>JBBASJ010000028.1:20821-27829 GCA_040399325.1 Prochlorococcaceae cyanobacterium | reverse complement strand
TCGACTGCACCTGCTCCAGGTTGTTCACGTTGAAGGCAGGGATGCCGTAGCCGTTCTCGGCGGCGTGATCCAGCAGCAGACGAAGCGGTACGAGCGCCATGGGATGTCCTCGTGAAGGGGCAGAAGGGAGTGAACGAGCAGGCGGGCAGAAACCCGGTCTGCGCGCGAGTTTACGGGATGCCCCCCTGCGGCCGATGTCAGCGCGGCAGCGCCGCAGCAGAAAGCCCCGCCCGGAGTCCGGACGGGGCCACACATGGAGCAAGCCTGAACCGCGGACTTCAGTCGATCAGTTGCTGCTTGCGCAGCGACTGCACGGCGAAGCCGTTCTGCTTGGCGGCGCGGCGGGCCTCGGCGGCCTGACGCACCATCTGTCTGGCTGTGGTGATGGACATGAACGTTGCCTCCAGGAACGATCCGGCTGTTGCCGGGGTGGATGGCGCGTTGCTTCGGGGGCTTCCCTACTTCCACCGCCGGCGGCCTGGGGGCTGCCGGGGCCAACGTTGTTGAACGGTAGCCATTGCTACGGATGAACGGTGTTCGCTGAGATACCGATCAACGCGATGGTCGTCACCACCTTGCTGATCCCATGGCGCTGAGCGGATCAGCCTGTGGTCCGGTCAGCGCTGGTTCTCGCGTGCCTGGTCGCAGCAGCGCTGGCTGCTGAGGGCCTCGAGCAGTCCGGGCACCATCGGCCGGCGGGCGGCGATCGCTTCGGCCCACCAGTTGTGCAGCCGCTCCACAGGTGCGATGCGCCCATCACCCCAGGTTCGCTTGAAGGCCAGCCGCGGATCGGCCGTCACCGGTCGCAGCGGCTCGCCAGCGCGGGCCATCCACAGGCCGAACCCGTGCACGTAGTCGCTCTGGTTGTCGGAGCCGAGCACCAGGGTGGCCTCGCTGCCGTACAGCTCGAGCCAGAAGCCCCTGCCGGCCCGGGTCACACTGGCCAGGTTGAGCTGGGCCGGCACCGGCTTGCCTTGCCGGGTCTGCAGCTGCAGCTGGACCAAGGCGATGTCTTCGGCATCGACCGCAAGCGGCTGGCCGTTGACGGGATCGGGACGCTCCCCCACGGCGGTGCTCAGCTGGGCACTCAGGCCAAGGCTGGGCCCCACCAGCCAGTGCAGCATGTCAAAGGCATGGGTGCCGAGGGCACCCAGCACCCCACCGCCCTGGGCGCGGCTCGCGTACCAGGTCCAGGGTCGGCGGGCATCGGCTCGGCTGCCCATCAGCCAGTCGAGCTTCACCAGCCATGGCTCGCCGAGCACCCCCTGCTGCAACAGCTCGGCCAACTGCATGAACAGCGGCACAGCGCGGTATTCGAAATCGACGGCCACCGTGAGCCCCTTGGCCAGGGCCTGTCGCTGCAGGTCCTCGACCTCGCCGGCGTGGAGCCCGACGGGTTTTTCCAGCATCAGGTGCTTGCCGGCGTCCAGGGCCAGGCGGGCCAGGCCATGGCGTGGGCCCGGCGGTGTGGCGATCACCACGGCATCGAGCCCGGGATCGGCCACCAGGGCTTCAAAGTCGTCGGTTCCGGGGAGCTGGTGGCGTGCGCAGGCCTGCGCCAACCGCTCGGCCCGTGGGTGCCACAGAGCCACCGGCTCCCACAGCGGCGAAGCCCTGAGGGCTTCGAGATGCACCGTCTCGCCAAAGCCGAGACCGGCCACAGCCACGCGCAGGGACGGCTGGCTCATGATGGGGGTGTGCGAGAGGCGGCCAGCGCAGTGGCTGCAGCACAGCTCTGCTGCACCACGGCCTCGATCAGGGCGTCACCATCAGTGGGGTGCCACTCGGCCTGCCAACGGGGGATGCCGTTGATCGAGGTGTCACGGAACAGGTTCTGACCGCAATCGATCTGCATCACATAAAGATCTCCCAGGATGCGAGGTTTCGTGTTTTCGCCGTCCTTGGCTTCGGCGGGCTGAAAGCGGCTCAGCACCGTGAGTTCGCCGTTGCGGCTGAAGCGCAGGCTGCCTGCGTCCCACCACTGGCGCCCTTCGGCCGTGGCGGGCACTTCGTGCCAATCGACGGGGCCGGCCATCACGGCGGCTGGCCAGGCCATCAGGCCGCACACCAGAACCAGCGCCAGCAGCAGGGTTCTCATGCCGGTTGCAGCGCTGGGCAGCCGTGCAGCCGCAGCAGACTCGAGAGGGTCTCCCTGAGGTCGGGCCGGGCCACGATCAGATCCACAAACCCGTGATCCCGCAGGTACTCGGCGGTCTGGAAGCCGTCGGGCAGTTTTTCGCGCAGGGTCTGTTCGATCACCCGGCGTCCGGCAAAGCCGATCAGGGCCTTCGGCTCGGCCAGGATCAGATCGCCCAGCATGGCGAAGCTGGCGGTGACGCCTCCGGTGGTCGGGTGGGTCAACAGGGGCAGATACAGCAGCCCCGCCTCGCGGTGACGCTGCAACGCGCCAGAGATCTTGGCCATCTGCATGAGGCTGAGCATGCCTTCCTGCATGCGGGCTCCACCGGAGGCACACACGATCAGGACCGGCAGCCGTTGCGCCGTGGCGATCTCGATCAGCCGCGTGAGCTTCTCGCCCACCACCGAGCCCATCGAGCCCCCCATGAAGCGGAAATCCATCACCCCCAGGGCCAGGGGATGGTGGTCAACCCGGCAGAGGCCGGTGATCACGGCATCGATCAGGCCTGTGCTGCTCTGGCTGTCGCGCAGGCGGTCGGCATAGCTGCGCCGGTCCTTGAAGGCCAGCGGGTCGGTGGGACTCAGGTCGCTGTCGATCGGTTCGAAGCTGCCGGGATCGGCGAGCAGGGCGATCCGTTCGTCGCTGAAGATGCGGTGGTGGTGGCCGCAGCCCTTGCACACACTGGCGTTGGCCAGCAGGTCCTTGCGGTAGACGACGAGGCCGCACTCGGGGCACTTGCTCCAGAGGCCGTCCCCCTCATCCACATCCTGGGTGTTGCGCACCGCCGGGGCGGTTTTGCGGCGATCGGCAAACCAGTCGAACAGCGACATGGAACTTGGGGTGAGTCCAGGAGGAGAGGGCCAACACCCTGGAGGGTTGCACCATTAAAGGATCCGAGATCAGCACGTCTGCCCCATGGGCTGTCGCTTCAGAAGGGCAGCAGTGCCGCCCAGAACCGATTGCCCAGCAGCCACACCGCCCCACCGCCCAGGGCCAGAAAGGGGCCAAACGGAAAGGGCTGGCTTGGCTTGAGACGGCCGCTGAGGCGCGCCACCAGGCCGAATGCGGCTCCGCTGAACACCGCCAGCAGCACGGCGAGGCCCAGTCCCGTGAGCCCCAGCCAGGCACCCAGCAGTGCCGAGAGCTTGGCATCGCCAAGCCCCAGGGCCGGTTGGCCCAGCAGCCGCTCGCCGGCGGCGCTCACCGCTTCGCTGCCCAGCAGTCCCAGGCCCGCTGCCAGCAGGTGATGCAGCAGCAGTGCCCGGCCGATGTCGGCATCCTGGTGAAAGCCGATCGCTGCCGTGCCGATCAGACCCAGCACCAGGCCGATGCGGCACAGCGGTTCGGGCAGCCAGAGGTGCTCCAGATCGATCAGCACCAGGGGCACCAACCAACTCAGCAGCAGCCAGCCGGCGATCAGTGCCAGCCAGCCGTCGGGCCTGGGTCCCAGACCCGATGGTGTGGCCCACACCGCCGCCACCCAGAGGCCGGCGCTGAGCAGCTCCACCAGCCAGTAGCGGAGCGCGATCGAGGCGCCGCAGTGGCGGCAGCGTCCGCGCAGCGCCAGCCAGCTGAGCAACGGAATGTTGTCGAACCAGTTGAGCGGCGTTCCGCAGCGTGGGCAATGGCTGGCTGGAACCACGATCGACTCCTGGCGCGGCAGCCTCCAGGCCACCACGTTCAGAAAGCTGCCCACACAGGCGCCGAACACGGCGGCCAGCAGGCTCAGGGCTGCACTGGGGGGCATGGTTCCTGCAGACGGGATCGGGTGCGGCCCGGCCGGCCGGGGCTTGTGGCAGGGCCCAGCAGCCATTCACCCGGAACAAACTGTTCCTGGGGCAGCAGGGTGGGCCAGCGGAACACCACCCGTCCCATCTGCCCCTGCACGATCACACCCAACGGTGGTGGAGTCAGGGACCCACCGGCACTCAGGTAGCTCCAGTAAATGCTGCGGGCCTGTCGGATTAACAGGGCGCTGTTGATCCGGTCCAACTGCAGCGATGGACGGCGGCCCAGACCATCCTGGCGATGCTCGTGCCGCTGGGAGCGGGCCGAAGCGATCTCAAACGAGACTGCACCGCCCTTCCCGCGTCTGTCCTTGGAGCCAAGCGTGGCTGGGCTGGCGATAGCGGGCCTCCCCAGGGTCCTGGTTCCAGATTAGACAGACTTGCTTCGGAACAGACAGGTTCAGCCGAGTGTCTTCTTGTCTTCGATCATGCGATGAATGATCGGGGTGAGGATCAGTTCCATCGCAAAGCCCATCTTGCCGCCATTCACCACGATCGACGTGGGGCTTGACATGAACGAGTCGTGGATCATGTCCAGCAGATAGGTGAAGTCAATCCCCCATTTTTCCCGGGCGCCCTTGCGGAAGTGAACGATCACGAACGACTCGTCCGGGGTCGGAATGTTCCGGATCATGAACGGGTTGGAGGTGTCGACCGTGGGCACCCGCTGGAAGTTGATGTCGGTGCGGCTGAACTGGGGGCAGATGTGATTGATGTAGTCGGGCATCCGTCGCAGGATCGTGTCGACGGTCGCCTCTGCCGAATAGCCCCGCTCGCTGTTGTCGCGGGCGATCTTCTGAATCCACTCGAGGTTGACGATCGGCACCACCCCAACCAGCAGGTCGGCAAGTCCGGCGACGTCGTAGCCGTCACCCTTCACGCCGCCGTGGAGGCCTTCGTAGAAGAGCAGGTCGGTACCGCTGGGGATCGCTTCCCAGGGCGTGAACTGGCCGGGGGCCAGGTCGGTTCCCAGACGGCCGTTGTGCTCGGCAGCCTCTTCCACCGAATGCAGGTAATAGCGCTTCTGACCGCTGCCGGTCTCGCCGTAGCTCTGAAACAGCTCGGCCAGCTTGTCGAACAGGTTGGCCTCGGGGCCGAAGTGGCTGAAGTTCTCACCCTTGGCCAGAGCTGCCGCCATGGCTTCCTTCATGGGGCCGCGCTCGTAGCGGTGATAGCTGTCGCCCTCGACCACGGCCGGGGTGATGCCTTCGCGCTTGAAGATCTGCTCAAAGGCGCGCTTGACGGTGCTGGTCCCTGCGCCTGAGGAGCCGGTGACGGCGACGACCGGGTGACGCTTCGACATGCGCGGGGGGCAATGAACTGGGGCTGAGTTTGGCAGGTCGCCGGTCGCCCCCCCGCAGGGCTTCAGCTTTCGAGAGCCGCCTGCAGTTGATCGCCCATGGCGCGGCAGCCCAGCTGGGTGCAGCCCGCCTGCATCAGATCGCCGGTGCGATAGCCCGCGGCCAGCACCTGATCGACGGCCCGCTCCAGGTCGGCGGCGGCAGCCTCCTGCCTGAGGCCGATGCGCAGCAGCATGGCGGCGCTCAGCACCATCGCCATCGGATTGGCCTTGTCCTGGCCAGCGATGTCGGGCGCCGAACCGTGGATCGGTTCGAACACGCCGGGTCCGGCTTCGCCCAGCGACGCCGACGGCAGCATGCCGATCGAGCCGCTGAGCATGGCCGCTTCGTCGCTGAGGATGTCGCCGAACAGGTTGCTGGTCAGCAGCACATCGAATTGCTTCGGCGCCCGCACCAGTTGCATGGCAGCGTTGTCGACATACAGGTGGCTGAGGGCCACGTCGCCATAGGCCTCGCTGTGGATCGCTTCGACCCGCTCGCGCCACAGCTGACTCACATCGAGCACGTTGGCCTTGTCGACGGAGCACAGCTGCCCCCGGCGTGCGCGGGCCAGATCGAAGCCCACCCGGGCAATGCGATCGACCTCGAAATCGCTGTAGGCCATGGTGTTGAAGCCGCGCTCTCCGGCTTCGGTGCTCACCCGGCCTTTCGGGGTGCCGAAGTAGATGCCGCCGGTGAGTTCGCGCACCACCATCAGGTCGACGCCCTCGATCACCTCGGGTTTGAGGCTGCTGGCCGAGACCAGGGCCGGCACGATCTTGACCGGCCTCAGGTTGGCAAACAGCCCCAGGCCGGCCCGCAGAGCCAATAAGCCGGTTTCGGGACGTTGTTCGCGCGGCAGAGAGTCGTACTGGGGTGAGCCGATCGCCGCCAGCAGCACCGCTTCGCTGGCGCGGCAGGCCTCCAGGGTGCTCTCGGGCAGGGGAACGCCACCCAGCTCGATCGCGGCCCCGCCCATGGGCTGCTCGTCGTAGATGAGCCCAAAGCCGTGGCGGCGGCTCACCGCATCCAGCAGTTGCCGGGCCACCGCGGTGATCTCGGGGCCAATGCCGTCGCCAGCGAGCAGGGTGATGCGGTGGCTGGTGGTCATGGTCGCGCGGTGGTCAAAAGGGGCAGGGCATCGCTGCCTGCGTTCGGCGCGAGGCTACGGCGCAGCGCGCGGCGTTGCAGGCGGCACCGCGGCCGGCACTTCGGGCGTCACTGCAGGCGTCACTGCGGGAGCCCGACCGCAGCCCGTCCGCAGCACCATCGCGGCATGATCGGTGCGCCACCTTTGGGCTCCAACGTCGCTCCAAGGGGCGCGATTTGCGGCGCTACCCGGGACGCTCTGCTGCGTTATGGCTGCTCAATGGCTGTTGGCCACGAAACGTTGTTCGGCGCCAGAGTGCTACCGGCGGGTTGGTGAGGTGGCAGGGGATGTGTGCTTGTTGACACTCTGTATCGACTTTGTATCGACAATGCTTCGAACATGGTTGCCGACTCTTCGCACCAAGGCAGCGTGATGCCTGCACACAGAACAACTCCTGCAAACAGACCGACGCTGGCAAGTAGAGCGATGCCTGCAACCAGAGTCATGCCACCAAACAGCGAGACCTCTGCGAACAGAAGAGTGATCAGCAACCAGGGTGCTCATCAGGTCATGCGCTTCATCAGCCGGCGCGTTTCATCAACCATCGCGCTTTATTGGCCAGCGCATTTCATCAAGCAAAGTGATTCATCA
>JBBASJ010000028.1:0-20721 GCA_040399325.1 Prochlorococcaceae cyanobacterium | reverse complement strand
AGCCGTGTGATGCCCCAAGCCGTGTGATGGGCAATCAGTGTGATGTGTCCCCTGACTTGAGCCTGGCAGCGGCGTGATGGGATTTGTGGCCCCGCGGTGCTCAGGGGTGGCGAGCTTTGTCCAGATGGCGCACGGCCTTGGCCAGCTCGGGCAGCTTGTTGAAGGCTGCCGAGCAGCGCAGCCACAGCCGGTTGGGGATTGCGGGATAGCCGCTCACCACTTCACCGGCTGCCACCTCGCCGTGCACGCCCGATTTGGACGAGGCGATCGCCCGGTCGCCCATCACGGCTTTGTTGGCCAGACCGACCTGGCCGGCAAGGATCACGCCATTACCGAGCCGCGCACCACCGGCGATGCCCACCTGGGCCGCCAGGGCACAACCACGGCCGGTGACCACGCCGTGGCCGATATGGACCAGGTTGTCGATCTTGGTGCCCGCGCCGATGCGGGTCTCGCCCACCGAGGGGCGATCGATCGTGCTGCCACAGCCCACCTCGACCCCGTCTTCGAGGATCACCTGGCCGGTCTGGGGCATCTTGCGCCAGCCGCTGGCGGTGGGCACAAAACCGAAGCCTTCGCTGCCGATCACGGCATTGGAATGCACCACGCAGCCGCGGCCCAGGCGCGAGCCCGGGTGCAGCACGGCGCCACTGTGGATCTCGCAATCAGGGCCCAGCACCACGTCGCGGTACAGGGTGGCGTTGGCGTGGACGGTGCACCCCGCGGAGACCGTAACCCCTGCACCGATCACGGCATGGGCTCCCACGTGCACCCTGTCTTCCAGCCGGGCTGACGGGTCCACCACGGCGCTGGCATGGATGCCGGGTGGTTCGACGCTGCGGGGATACAGGGCGTCGAGAGCCTCGGCAAACGCAAGCCTCGGGTCAGCCAGGGCAACCCAGGCCAGCCCCCGGGCGCTGGCTTGCGCCTGCAGGCTTTCGGCTTCGTCGCCACGAGCCGGAATCAGCACGGCGCTGGCACCGGTCGCGGCGAGGGCGGCGGCCAGGGCGTTGCCCGCTTCCAGAAAACTGAGCTGGCCCGCCCCCGCCCGATCGAGCGCATCGGCGCCGCTCAGCTCTGGATCCGAAGCGAGGTGGCGTGGGGCCGCGTCAGTCACCTCGCTGAGGTGGCTGAGCAATGTGCTGAAACGCATGCCCCGGTTCTGGCTTGGGTGATGCTAGAGCTCAACCCGGGTTCAGGACCAGCTGGTCGCGGTGCACCACTTCCACCCCCCCCTGGCCCAGCAGGGGTTCGAGTTCATCGCTGCTGAGGCGGCAGATGCCGCGTCCGAGCTCGCGACCATCGCCGGCCACGAGCCGCACGGCGTCATGACGGGCGAACCGCCCTTCAAAGCCGCTGATGCCGACCGCCAGCAACGAGGCGCCACGCTGCAGCAGGGCCCGTTCAGCCCCCGGATCCAGCCGCAGGGTGCCCCGTGGCACCAGGGCGTGTGCCAGCCAACCCTTGCGGCTCGGCAGGGGTGTGGCTGCCGGCTGGAACACGGTTCCCGGCAGTAGCCCGTCGACGGCCTGCTCGGCCAGAACGGTTTCCAGCACCGATGGATCGCGACCATCGGCCAGCCGCACCCGGATGCCGCTGGCGGTGGCGATCCGCGCTGCCGCCAGTTTGGTGGTCATGCCCCCGGTGCCCCATTGGCCGCCGCCACTGGCCCCCTGGGCCAGGCGATTGAGCTCGGCCAGATCGCGCACCTCCGCGATCGGCGTGGCATCGGGGTCCTGACGGGGGTCGCCCGAATAGAGGCGGTCCACATCGGTGAGCAGGATCAGTTCGTCGGCTCCGACAGCCACGGCCACCAGTGCCGAGAGGGTGTCGTTGTCGCCGAAGCGCAGCTCGTCGGTGGCCAGGGTGTCGTTCTCATTGACGATCGGCACCACACCCCAGGTCAGCAGCTGCTCCAGGGTGCGGCAGGCATTCTGATAGCGCCGCCGCGAAGCCAGATCACCGCGGGTCAGCAGCACCTGAGCCACGGCCAGACCGCAGGCTCCGAACGCGTCCTGGTACAGGGCCATGAGCCGGCCCTGACCGACCGCTGCCGCGGCCTGCAGCGCCACCACCTCAGCGGGCCGTCGCTCCAGGCCCAGGGTCTGGCAGCCCAGGCCCACAGCGCCGCTGGTGACCAGGGCGATCTGCTCGCCCTGCGACTGGGCCGTGGCGATCGCATTGGCCAGATCGCCGATCACGGCTGCGGTGCTGCGCTGTTGGTCGCCCCGCAGCAGGCTGGTGCCCACCTTGATGACCCGTCGACGGCTGGAACGGCGCACCATGGCGATCAGCCCAGGGGGGAACCGATCCAGCGGGCCAGGTGCAGTTCCAGCCGTTGCAGCCGGTCCTGGCGGCAGGGAAGGCCGCTGGGGTCGATCGGTCTGACCAGCACGGTGAACAGTCCCAGCCGATTGCCGGCGATCACATCGGTAAACACGCGGTCGCCGACCAGGGCCACCTGGTCATGGGGCAGACCCAGCTGCTTCAGCACCCTCCGCAGGGCTGTGCGTCGTGGCTTGCCTGCTGACGTGGTGAACGGCAGATCCAGTTCACGCGCCACGGCGCCGATGCGCTGGCGCGATGGGTTGTTGCTCAGCAGGTGAATGGGCAGCCGGGTCTTGGCATGGTCCAGCCAGCGCCGAGCCGCCTCGGGCAGCACCGACTGACGGCGTGGCAACAAGGTACGGTCGACATCGAGCACCAGGGCCCTGATCCTCTGCTCAAGCAGCGTCTCAAGGGGCAGCTCGGCCAGGGTGGTCTCCAGCAACCAATCAGGACGGAGCAGCTCCCGCAGCATCAGAGCGCGTCCTCCCGTTCTTCGATCTCGGCTTCGATGCGCGGCTGGACCCGTTCAAACTCTTCGCCCTCGACAAGCACGGCTTCGCCGTTGTTCATGCGGGCGACCACGAAGAAAGGGTCGAGGGGGATGTAAAGCCCGTATTCCTGCTCCTCGACCATGAAGCTGACCAGCAATTCATAGGTCTCGGTCTCCTCATCGGCGTCGTTCTCGTCGTCATCGTCAAGCTCATCGGGGTCGGGCTCATCCAGCTCGCCGCTGACGGTGAGCGTGACGGCCGAACGCACCAGGGTCAGGTCGTGTTCCTGCAGAACCACATCGGCGACCGAGAGGATCGGCTCGGTGGCGTCAATCGTGTCGATCAGCTCCGGATCCTCGTCGTCATCCAGACGAAACAGGCACACCGGGGTGTCCACCGGGGTCAGCAGGGCGTAATCGTTGCCATCGAGCGGAATCAGCTGCTCCAGGAAGCAGAGCAGCTGCCGGCCCCGCGCGTCGTTGACCAGAACCGTGGGAACATCACTCGGACCGTCGCCTGCGGTCATGTCGGGATCCTGAGAACGCATCGATCAATGGGGTGCTGCGCTCAGGATGATGCAGCGGCCGCCCGCTGGCCAGCCTCCATGGTCTGCCCGGACACTGGACACGGCTCCGGGCCCTCGCGCAACCATTGCTCCAGCAGCAGGGCCGCCGCCGCACTGTCAAGAGCACCACTGCGGTCGCCATGGAGACCATGGCGTTCGCCGGCCTCCCAGGAGCTGGTGTGTTCGTTGACCCAGGCCAGGGGCAGATCGAGTTGGCGGGCCAGCCGCTCGCCATAGCGCCGGCAGTGAACCGCCTGGTCGGTGGCCTGACCGCTCTGATCGAGGGGGAGTCCGACCACCAGTGCGTTCACACCCCGCCGAGCGACCAGCGCTCGCAGCTGTTCCAGATCAGCAGCAAAGCTGCTGCGGTGCAGGGCCGGCAGGGGGGTGACGCTGATGCCCAGCGGGTCGCACCCCGCCAGACCCACGCGACGACGTCCCACATCGAGGCAGAGCACAGACCGGGGCTGGGGAGCGTGGGGCACGATGGCGGCCCTCAGCGGGGTGTCAGGGGCGTGGGCACGGGGCGTCGCCGCGGTTGCAGCTGGGCCAGCACCGCTTCGAGTCGGCGGTTGGCCTGGCTCTTGAGGTCGGGCAGCGGTTGTCTGCGCCAGAGACTGCGGGCCATGAGCACCCGTTCGCTGCGCTGCTGGGCCCCGAGCGTCTGCAACCAGGCCAGGCGCCCATGGTCAAACGGATCACTGCGCAGCCACAGGGCCTGCTGCGCGGCGTGCGTCTGTCGGAACTGCCTGAGCAGATGGGTTGTGGCTGCTCCGTAGAGGTGTTGCCAGAGCGGATCGACGGTCAGCTCGACGTCAACGCCCCCACCGGGGTGCTCACCGATCAGACGGACACCGGCCACGGCAACGTCGCGGCTGGGCTCGATCAGCAGCCAGCCATGCCCCTGGCTCTGATCGAGCAGGTCTTCAACCCGGCGATCAAGAATCTGTCGCAGCTGGGCCGCACAGGCGATCTGCTCGAGGTGCCACAGCAGTGGTGCCGTCTGAGCAGTAAGTGGCTGGAGCTGCAGCTCACACGGCGTGGCACCAGGGCTACTGCCGGCGTCATGACTGCCGGCGGCCTGATTTTCGGGCTGCCAACACCAGATCTGGTCCTGGCGCAGGGGCTGAAAACCCTGCTCGCGCAGCACGCTTAGCCGCAGCTGATCGCCCGTGTCTGCCGAGGCCACCCAGCTGGTTGTGGCCGTGCGTTGCATGGCTGCCTTGAGCAGGTCGCTGCTGAGATCGCGCCGGTGCTCGGCATCGGTGGTGCGAAGGTGCACGATCTGCCAGCAACTGCCGCTGCGGTTGAGCCGCTGACACACCACCAGAGCAAGCGGTGTCTGGCTCTGCTCGGCAAAGGCCACCAGCACCTGGGGTGCCAGGGGTTGGGCCCGACCGAGCCAGTGCATCAGCCGTTCGGGCATGCCCAGCAGTGCGGCACGCTGGAGCACGGTCTGCAGCGGCAGAAAAGCCGGATCCTTCAGCAGGGGCAAGTGCCAGCCGGCCAGGGGTTCAAGGCGCCATCGCAGCGGTGTGGATGCGCGCAAAGCTGTGGCACGGCGAGCCTTTGGTTCACTGTATCGGCTCCGGTAAGGCCCGGGTCTCCGTGTGGTTCCCCCTCAGGCTGGCCGCACCAGCACCAGGGGCGTGCGCTCATCGGCATTGCCGGCAGGGTTGGGCCGCAGGGCGCGCTGCAGCAGCGCCTCGTCGCAGCCGGCACTGGCGGCCAGCACCTTCACCCGTCCCAGATCGTTGACATCCACCACCGCGACGTCGACCCCCAGCGCAGCGGCAGCCTCGCGGCAGAACTGCTGGGGGGCCTCCGGACCCAGCACGATGGTCTGGTCGTAGGGCGGTGTGGTGCCGGTGACGTCGTCGATCAGGCGTGCCTGGTCGCCTGCGAGTCGATAGAACCAACCCTTCTGGCCCAGCAGCTTCAGCAGGGTGCCCAGCACCCAGGCGTTGAGCACCCTGGCGGGTCCGACCAGATCGATCAGGCTTTGCAGTCCGCAGGCCGTGGCCAGCGAACTGGTCGGATGAAAGGCCCGGCAGAGCAGCCGCGCCAGCGGCGACGGCGTCACCATCTCGGGGTGGTGGTAGCGGCCCTGCATCACAGCCAGCGGGGTCTCGCCGATGGTGAGCACATCACCGGGTTTCAGGTGAGCGGTCGCATACGTGCGCAGCACGGCGATCGGGTCGTCGAGCACACCGAGCAGATGGGTGCCCAGGGCCAGCACCTGGCAATGCTCACCGCTGCGCCACTGGGCGGCCGCCTGGGCCACTGGTTGAGGCCGTTGCAGCGGAATCAGGATTCCGTCGCGACGCCACAGACGGCCGAACGGGCCATAGTTCAGCCAGTTCACCTCCACCCAGAGGGTGTCGAGCAGGGCAGCGAGATCCTCGCCGCCCCTGATGGTCAGCTCGATGCGGGCTGCGGTGCTTCTGCAGCCCTTGACGATGTATGCCGCCCAGTAGCCGTCAGCACGGGCCGGCGCGTCGGCATGCTCCGGAGTGATCCGGGACTCGATCGTCACCCCAGCCAGGCACCCCCGACCCAGGAGCGTCGGCGCGAGCCTGATCTCGGGGACGAACACCTCCATGCGCCGATGGGGGTTGTGGATCGTCAGCCTGCCGGTGATCTGAAGCGCGCCATCGATGCGGTTCAGCACAACATCTGACGCCTGCAGTCGCAATGGTGAAGCCGGTCTGAGCCGATGGGCGGCGTTCAGGCCCAGCAGCAGCACGCCATAGAGCAGCAGCACCAACAGGCCGATGGTCCAGATGGAAAGCAGGGTCACGGTGTCGGATTGGACGTTGGTGAGTGGTGTCGATGATCGCGACGGTGCGCGAATCGCCGGAGCGTAGGCGGCCCTAGGGAATTAGCTTCCTGCAGCCGGATTGCCAGTCGATGCGCAAAACCTTCGTGCTCGATACCAATGTGCTGCTGCACGATCCGGATGCCCTGCGACGCTTTGAAGACAACCTCGTGGTGGTGCCCATCGAGGTGGTGGAGGAGATCGATCGCTTCAAGCGCGATCCTTCCGAGAAGGGACGCAATGCCAGGGCCGTGTCCCGCCTGCTCGATGAGCTTCGCGACCGCGGCAATCTTGCCGACGGGGTCCCCATCGGCGGCACCCCCGGTGGCCAGCTGAAGGTGGTGTTCTGCCGCAGTGAAACCCTCGCCCAGTTACCCCCTGAGCTCAAGGGTGGGAACGGTGACAACAACATCCTGGCCGTTGCTCTCGAGCAGCGGTTGCAGGAGGTGATGGGCAGTCAGCCGCCGGTCGTGCTCGTCACCAAGGACACAAATCTGCGTATCAAGGCCGATGCGGTTGGCCTGATCGCGCAGGATTACACCACCGACAAAGTGGCGATTGCCGATCTCTATCCGGGGATCAGTGAGCTCTGGCTCGGTGCGGACCACATGGATCGGCTCAGGCGCGATGGTGGCCTGCCCCTGGCTGATCTGCCTCCCGAATTGCAGCCGCAGATGCCTCTGCAGGCCAATGAAGGGGTGACCCTGATCGATCAGGCCCAACCGGCCCATACCATGCTGGCCCGTTACAGCGGCGCAGCCAAGGCTCTGCAGCCCCTGCAGCGTGCCAACAAGGTCAGGCTGGGGCGCATCCAGCCGCGTAACCGCGAACAGACGTTTGCGCTTGATCTTTTGCTGGATCCAGCCTTGCCATTGATCACCCTGGTCGGCAAGGCCGGCACCGGCAAAACACTGCTGGCACTGGCAGCCGGGCTTCACCAGGTTGCCGATGAACGGCTTTATGAGCGCCTGCTGGTGACCAGACCGGTGATTGCCCTGGGCAAGGAGATCGGCTTTCTTCCAGGGGATCTCGACGACAAGATGGCCCCTTGGATGCAGCCGATCATTGATAATCTCGACTACCTGCTTGGCAGTGCCGACGAGAACGCCCCCGCGGCAACGCGCAGTGGCCATCGAGGCCCTCGCAACAGCTGGGCAGACCTCAAGGGCATGGGCCTGCTTGAGGTCGAGGCCATCAGCTACATCAGGGGGCGTTCCATACCGCGTCAGTTCATGATTGTTGATGAGTCGCAGAACCTCACGCCCCACGAGGTCAAAACGATCGTGACGCGGGTCGGCGAGGGCACAAAGATCGTTTTCACCGGAGATCCCTACCAGATCGACAACCCCTATGTGGATGCAGAAAGCAATGGGCTGACCTGGCTTGTCGAACGGTTCAAGGGGCAGATGCTCGCTGGTCATGTCACCCTGGCGCGGGGCGAACGTTCGGAGCTTGCCGAGCTCGCGGCGAATCTCCTTGAGTAATCGTCGGGTATGGATTTCTGCCAATTGCCCTTCACAGGCATTCGTTGATCCGTTATGTTGTGGCTACCCACAACTTTCAATCCATGCTCACGGGTAGCGAACTTCTCGCCAAGGTCAAGGAACTTGGCGATGTCTCCAAGTCTGAACTGGTTCGCAGCTGCGGCTATGTCAGCTCCAAGAAGGATGGTGCTGAGCGTCTGAACTTCACTGCCTTCTATGAAGCTCTGCTCGAGGCCAAGGGTCTCAGCCTCGGCGAGGGATCGGGCAAGGGTCGCGGCAAAGGTGGTCGCACCCTCAGCTATGTCGCCACCGTTCAGGGCAATGGCAATCTCTTGATCGGCAAGGCCTACACCGCTCTGCTGGATCTCAAGCCCGGTGATGAATTTGAGATCAAACTGGGTCGCAAGCAGATCAAATTGATCCCTGCCGGCGCAGAAGAGGAGTGAGCTGCTGAGCTCAGCCTTGATCAGGTGACCATGGCCCGGGCATTGTCCCGGGCTTTTTGCTGCTGTGCTCTGGCCTGGTCTCAGGCAAGAAATCTGAAATCAAACCGTGGCTTCCTGGTAGCGCTGGATACCGCTGTCAGCATTCAGTCACATTGACAGTGTCGGTTGCAGATCACCCATTGCGATGACGAGCACCTGATCCGGCTCAACCAGAAGGAGGCTTCTCTGCTGGTCGATGCCTGTGTGATGGTGATCCTGGCTGCGGAGTCGGTTCCTGAAGCTGGGCTCCGGCCAGACCTTGCCGGTGTGCTCGGCACACTCTTCGAGCACCTCAGCCCGGTGGTGCATTGATTGGGATGCTCTGACGGGTGCGGTCTCAGACCATCGCTTCGGGTTGAACCCAGCGGTCGAAGTCGTCGGCGCTGATCTCCCCCAGGACCAGCGCAGCTTCCTTGAGGCTGAGGCCATGGTGATGGGCGTGCTTGGCGATCGCACTGGCACGGTCGTAACCAATCGCTGGTGTCAGCGCGGTGACCAGCATCAGACTTTCATTGAGCAGCGAGCGAATGCGCCGGCGGTTCACCGAGAGTCCCTCGATGCAGTGCTGGCGAAAACCGTTGCAGGCACCGCTGAGCAGCTCGATGCTCCCGAGCACGTTGCAGGCCAGCAGCGGTTTGAACACGTTCAATTCGAAATTCCCCTGGCTGGCTGCCATCTGCACGGCGGTGTTATTGCCCATCACCTGCACGGCCACCATGGTGAGACTTTCAGCCTGGGTGGGATTCACCTTGCCGGGCATGATCGATGAGCCGGGTTCGTTCTCGGGCAACACCAGTTCCCCGAGCCCGCACCGGGGGCCGCTGCCCAGCCAGCGGATGTCGTTGGCGATCTTGAACAGCGAACCCGCCAGCACCGTCAGCGCCCCATGCAGCGCGGCCAACGGTTCCTGGCCCGCCAGTGCCTGAAACGGATTGGCGGCAGCGCTGAACGGCAGCCCCAGGCGCTCGGCCAGGCGAGCTGCCACAGCAGGTCCAAAGCCCTTGGGTGCGTTGAGCCCCGTGCCGACGGCGGTGCCGCCGATCGCCAGCTGCAGCACCTGGGGCAGGCTCGCCCGCAGACTCGAGAGCCCCAGGTCGAGCTGGGCTCCATAGCCGCTGAACTCCTGTCCCAGGCTCAGGGGCACCGCATCCTGCAGATGGGTGCGGCCGATCTTGATGATGTCGCGGTAGGCCTCGGCTTTGTCGGTCAGGGCTCCGATCAGGGCTTCGAT
The DNA here is from genome assembly GCA_040399325.1 of Prochlorococcaceae cyanobacterium. Classification (GTDB taxonomy): domain Bacteria; phylum Cyanobacteriota; class Cyanobacteriia; order PCC-6307; family Cyanobiaceae; genus RGUW01. Next base: position 11,319 of record JBBASJ010000028.1, on the reverse strand, counting down.
CGCGGGGATCAGACGGCGTTCGAGCTCGAGCGCCACAGCCACATGCATCGCCGTTGGAAAGGTGTCGTTGCTCGACTGGCTGAGGTTGACGTGGTCGTTGGGGTGCACGGGCGTTTTGCTGCCCAGCACTCCGCCCAGCAGCTCGATGGCCCGGTTGGCGATCACCTCATTGGCGTTCATGTTGGTCTGGGTTCCGGAACCCGTCTGCCAGACCCGAAGCGGAAATTCATCGTCAAGACGCCCGCTGGCCACCTCTTCGGCCGCCGACACAATGGCGTGGCAGAGCTCCGCATCGAGCTTTCCCATGTCCAGGTTCACTTCGGCGCAGGCGGCCTTGAGGGAGCCGAAGGCATGGATCACCGCCGTGGGCATCGATTGCCCAAACGGGAAGTTGTGAATCGAACGTTGGGTCTGGGCTCCCCAGTAATGCTCTGCGGGCACCGGAAGTGTGCCCATGCTGTCGCTTTCCTGGCGCTGGGCGTGAGTCATGGCTGTTGCACTTCGCTGTTCAGCTCGTTGAAACTCACCGTGGTGCCGCTGTTGCCCTGACCTTCCAGCAGAGCAATTCCGGTGGCCTGGCTCACGGCTCTGTTGATGGTGCCGATGTCGACCTGGCCGGTGGCATCGAGCACGACCTGACCCTGGGGATCGATGACCACAACCTGAGGTACACGACCTGTCCAGTAATGGGCAGGGTCGCCCGCACCCGTTTCACGACGGTTCTGCAGGGGATCGGTGGCGATGGGGATCAGCTCGACGCTGTTGCCCCAGACCCGTTGCAGTTCCGAGACCACCGCAGCGAATCGCTTGCTGGCTGAAGCGTCATCGAGGTAGTAGACGACCACGGCCGTGCGATGGGCCTCCAGGGCCTGGGCCAGGGTGCTGCGGGGCGGCACCAGGGAGCCGTTGCCGGCATAGAGGGCGTAGATGTTGCCGTCGTAGTTGTTGTTGGTGAGCGCTGCCTGGACCGGTGCGATCCAGGTGCTGCACCAGCACACCATCCCCAACACGATGGGGAGCAGGGATCTCAGCAGCCGAAACGCCACGCAGCAGGTGCAGGTGCGCTCATTGTGACGCCCTGAGGCTGCGGCCCATGCCCTGCAGGATGCCGCGACCCACCAGGCCGATGGCGCGACCGATGACCTGGGTGAGCAGCACCACGACCAGACGCCCAAGCCCGCGGATCAAACCCTGCAGCTGTGGCGCCAGGGCATCGCGTGACTCAAGTGCCAGGGTCACCAGTTGCTGGTCCCAGCTGAGCGCTCTGAGCTCCCGGTCGCGGGGCTCGGCGTGCTGATGGCTGGCGATGCCGTTGGCTTCAAGGGTGAGCAGCTGGCGGCGGCTTTCATAGATGGCCACGGGGCGCTCCAGCCAGGTGCTCCAGCGCTGCTGGGCATTGAGCTGGTTGCGCAGTCGCTCGAGGTTGCGGGTCGACAGCAGCTCGGGCACCAGCAGGTAGCGGCGCAGTTCGGGCCAGCCGGCGCATCCGGCCAGCACCTGGCCAGCCACCTGCTCGGCATTGCGCACCAGCCAGTTGGCGACCAACCGTTGCAGCTCCAGCACGGCCAGGGGTTCATCGGGTGCCATCAGCCGACCCTGAACGAGCAGCGGCTGGCCCAGCACCAGCGCATTGAGCATCGGCTGGGGATCGGGAAGCTCAGGATCGTTGTCGGCCAGATCGCTCGCCTGCAGGAGGGTTTCGGCCACGGCTCTGAGCTCGCCATCGCATGGCAGCCGCACATAGGGGCTGGCCATGGCGGCCAGGGCCTGCTGGCGCAGCTGCCGTTGCAGCTCCAGCCATTGCTGCCGCAGGGCTGCCGGTTGACGCTGACCGGCGCCCAGCTGCTCCCGCAACAGCTCCAGCTGATCGAGCAGGCCCACCAACAGATCACGGCGACGGTGGGGATCCAGTCCTTCCAGGGCGAGCAGTTGCCCGCTGCTGTTGTTGAGGGGGGTGTCGATCTGCTGCCTGAGGGCACCGACGATCGCGCGCCAGCTGCCCTCGGCATTGCGCTGCACCAGGCTGATTGCAGTGCTGGTCGCGAGCCCCGCGTCAGGTTCGTGCCGAGCCGGCGCTGGTGCCGGCGCCGCTGGTGCCCCCCAGGCCAGGCTGACCGGTCCATGCAGGAGCAGCAGCAGAGCCCGCGCCGCCCGCAGCTCCCGCAGCTGACCCTGCAGCAGCAGCAGCGTCAGCGCATCGAGGCCCCCCTGGGCCTGCTGGATGCACAGCGCGCGCCATTGCTGGTCGATCTGTTGCAGTCCGCTGATCAGAAGCCACTGGCCCAGGCCAATCGCCGCAGTCGCCAGGGGTTGGACCTGGGGTGTGGCGCCATCGCTGAGCCGAACGATGCGGCCGCCCTGCAGCAGGGTCTCGATCGCCTCCAGCAGCAGGTCGGCGGTCGCCGCCTCGAGCAGGCCTTCGGCCGGCAGCGCCAGCAGCGCGTCGCGGGCCAGGCCTGTTGCCTGGGGCAGACCAATCAGCAGGGGGGCCGGTTGCCAGGTCTGGCAGAGCCGAGCAGTTTCCCGTTGCAGGGCTTCGAGACCGATGCTGGCCTCGGGAAACCACAGCACCAGCTGGGGTGAGCCGCTGAGACCGGCCTCATTGGTGCAGACCCGGTAGGCGCTGTCGGTGTCCTGCAGCAGCCGCGATAACCCTTCGGCCAGCAGAGGCTCAGCAAAGAGCAGCAGTTGCCGGCCCACCGGTGATGCCCCATGCGCAGAGGCGCCAACGGTAACGGCTGGCTGGTGAATGACCAGGCCTCCCCAGGCAATCGGGGCGGAGGTTCAGCCGCGTCGGCCCGTGAGCTGCACGCTGTAAGACTCGATGACGTATCCGGTGTGCGCTTCGATCGCCGCCAGCAGATCCGGCGGCAGTGCGAGATCCAGATCCTGGATCGCACCGGTTTCAGCGCAGATCAAATGGCTGTGCGGGTCGCTGCGGTAGCCGTAAAGCCGTCCACCGGCGCGGTCGAGGCATTCGATGACCCCCGCCGACTGCAGCGCCTCAAGGTTCTGATAAACAGAAGTGTGACCGATGTTGCGGCCTTGGTCGTTCAGTTTCTCAAAGATGTCGCGGGCGCTCAGATGGCTGCGCTCCTGCCACAGCAGATCGAGCACCATGCGCCGCTGCTTGCTCAACCGCATGCCGAGTTCTCGGCAGCGCCGATAGGCACTGTCTGCGCGCAGAACACCGCTCGGGATGGTGATCAAGCCATGCACCGACAAATCCTTGTTCTGTTATAGGCCAAGCTGCCGTGACTAGGCGAAGGGGCTGCTGATGCTGTCTTGCAGGCGCCCGTTGCCGATCGCCTGCAACGCTTCACCGAGGTCAACGCGCCCGTCATAGAGCGCCCGGCCCACGATCACCCCGGTGACGCCCATCGGTTCGAGGCTCAGCAGCGACAGCAGATGCTCCAGCGTGCCGATGCCTCCGGAGGCGATCACCGGCACGCTGCTCGCCTCGGCCATGGCCCGCAGTGCCTTGAGGTTGGGACCTGCCAGGGTGCCGTCGGTGGCGATGTCGGTGCTGATGATGGCGGCGATGGCGCTGCTGCTGAGGCGGCGAGCCAGGTCGGTGGCCTCGATGCTGCTTTCACTGACCCAGCCCCGGGTGGCGACTTTGCCGTTCCTGGCGTCGATACCAATGATCACGCGGCCGGGATGGCGCTCAGCGAGCTGATCGACCAGCTCGGGGTGCTCCACGGCAACAGTGCCGAGAATCACCCGATCCAGGCCGCACGCCAGCAGCTCATCGACCCGCTCAGCGCTGCGCACGCCGCCACCCAGTTGCACGGGGATCTCAAGGGCCGCTGTGATCGCTTTGATGGCTGTGTCGTTGACCGGTTGACCGCTGCGGGCTCCATCGAGATCGACCAGGTGCAGGCGTTCAGCTCCCTGCCGCTGCCAGCTGAGGGCCTGGGCCACGGGGTCGTCGCTGAAGCGGGTGACCTGCTCGTAGTCGCCCTGATGCAGGCGAACACAGTGTCCATCGAGCAGGTCGATGGCTGGAATCACCTGCATGAGATCAACCCTGCGCGCACTGGTCCAATCGTTGCAGGCGGCCCGCTCCGTCAGAGCGGGTTCGGGTTTGAATGGCGCCCAGACGAAACCCTCACAGCGCGCAGCGGTATGAAGATCCTGGTGATGGGCGGCACCCGTTTTGTTGGCAAACCCCTGGTGGCGCAGCTGTTGGCCCAGGGCCATGCCCTGACCTTGTTCACCCGGGGTAACAAGCCGGCTCCCGCCGGGGTCGAGCATCTGGTCGGTGATCGCAGCAGCGCTGACGACCTGGCCCAGCTGGCCGGCCGTGGCTTCGAGGTGATCGTTGACAGCTCGGGCCGCACGCTCGATGACAGCCGTGCCGTGATCGAGCGCACCGGTGCACCCAGTCACCGCTTTGTGTATGTGAGTTCGGCCGGTGTCTATGCCGACAGCGAGCTCTGGCCCCTTGATGAGGACAGCCCCACCGACCCGGCCAGCCGCCACGCCGGCAAGCTCGACACTGAGGCCTGGCTGCGGGCCGAAGGGATCCCTTTCACCAGCTTCCGGCCCACCTACATCGTTGGACCGGGCAATTACAACCCCGTCGAGGCCTGGTTCTTTGATCGCATCGTGCACGGGCAGCCGGTGCCCCTGCCGGGCGACGGCAGCACCATCACCCAGCTGGGCCATGCGCACGACCTGGCCACGGCAATGGTCCGCAGCATCGGCGTCGATGCCGCCGCCAATCGGATCTACAACTGCAGCGGCCGTCAGGGCATCACCTTCAAGGGACTGGTGCACGCCGCAGCCGTCGCGGCCGGACAGGATCCGGCCAGCGTCGAGATCCGCAGCTTTGACCCTGCCGGGCTCGACAAGAAGGCTCGCAAGGCCTTCCCGTTGCGCATGGCCCACTTTCTGACCGATATCACCCGGGTGCGTCGCGAGCTGGCCTGGGAGCCCCAGTTCGATCTGGCCGCCACCCTGGCCGACAGCTTCGCCAACGACTACGCCCTGCGCATGCCCACCAGTCCTGACTTCAGCGGTGATGCGGCATTGATCGGCTGATGTCTTGCGAGGCTGCCGGCTCGTGCAGCTGGCTCGTGCAGCTGTGTTTTTCAGCTTTGTGGTGCAGCTGTGTGGCGCAGCTCTGACGGGCAGGGAGTTCCCCTGGTTGCGGCGTCTCGACCATGACTCGATGTTGTAGCGACATTGTCTCGACATGCCTGTGGAACACAACAGTCCCAACGCCGCGATGGGGTGCCAAGCCGCTGTTCTGAGAAGCCGGACTTCTGAGAAGCCGCACTTCTGAGAAGCCGGTGATCAAACCTTGCGCAGGTAACCCAACGCTGAGCTGAGCGCCAGCAGCAGCGACGGCCAGAACAGCCACCAGCCCAAGCCGTGCAGCGTGTTGACCAGCGCGGCCCCGCCCCAGTCCCCAGGCCATAGCAGCAGCAGCAGGCTGGCGAACTGCAGCAGCGTCTTGGCCTTGCCGCCCAGGGAGGCCGGACCGCCGCTGGTTTCGCTGGCGCGCCAGCCGCTGATGAGCAGCTCACGGGCCAGCAGCACCCAGATCGCCCAGAGCGGCAGCCGGCCGCTTGCGCCGAGCCACAGCAGCGGCGCACTGATCAGGATCTTGTCGGTCAGGGGGTCCAGTCGGGCCCCCCAGATGCTGCCCCCACCGGCACGGCGGGCCAGTTGCCCATCAAGCCAGTCGGACAGACCGCCGGCCAGCAGCAACAGCCAGGCCAGGGCCGTTTGTCCCGCCGTCAGCGCCACGATCAGGGGCAGACCCAGCAGCGCCCGCAACAGGGTGAGGCCGTCGGCCAGCTGTCGCAGGCGGGTGGGTCCCATCGGTGTGCGTTCGGCTCGGCCCCAGAATGCCTGCAGTTGATCAGCCCTGCCCGTGGTGCAGCAGCCCGTCTCCGCCGTGATGACCAGTCCGGTGCTCAGCGTCAGCGAAAGCTCCCTGTTGCAGGATGCTGTTCAGTTGATGAGTGAGCACCACGTCAGCGGCCTGGCCGTGGTTGACGGTAGCGGCGCTCTGGTGGGTGAGCTGACCGAACAGGACCTGATGGTGCGCGAGAGCGGTTTTGACGCCGGCCCCTATGTGATGCTGCTCGACGCAGTGATCTATCTGCGCAACCCCCTCAACTGGGACAAGGAGGTGCACCAGGTTCTGGGCAGCACCGTGGGTGAGGTGATGAGCAACACGCCGCACAGCTGCAACGCCGAGCTGGGCTTGCCGGCTGCGGCCCGATTGCTGCACGAGCGCAGCACCCAGCGTCTGTTTGTGCTCGATGATCAGAAACGGCCCGTGGGCGTTCTCACCCGCGGAGACGTGGTGCGCGCTCTGGCGGCGGCAGAGTGATCGAGCCGGCCTGAGGCGGCCTCGATTCTTGTGCTTTCAATCCCTTCACCAGGCAGGCAGCAAGCCATGGCCCTCGTCGTTTGCTGCTAAGGCGGAGGCAGCTGGGGTGGCGGAGGTGCGCCCGGTGTGGTGACGACCCTGAGGGACGTCTCGGGCTGGGGCATGGCTGGTGTTTCTTCGCGCAGTGCTGGCGGCTGGCTGGCGGCTTCCAGACTGGTGCTCGCCTCCTCCACAGGCAACGCCTGCCCTTCGGGCAGCAGCAATGGTGGCGGCAGATCGGGCGGCAACACCACGGTTTCGCCGCCGTTGACGCCGGCTTCGGGGTCAAGGCTCTGTTCGGCCTGGCGCTGGCGCAGAGCCAGGGGATCGGCGCTGATCGGCGGTTCGCGCAGCGGTGACCCGCGCCGCGCCAGTGTGGTGCCGCTGCCGGGCCTGGGCGCCCAGATCAGGCGCGCGATCGGTTCCACGCCCTGTTCCATCAGCCGGTTGAAGCCGGCGAGGGCGCGGTCGAGCAGCTGGCTGCCGAGCGTCTGGCCACAGCGCAGGGGGTTGCTGCAGGGCCCCTCGGCCGCCCTGGCGCTGAGCCCGGCCAGCAGAGATCCCTGCAGGGGCAGGGCGCGGTGGCTCAGGCGCAGCATGTACGGCACATGCACAAAACTGGTGGCGCCGCCGCTGATCCAGTTGGCGTCTTCCTGGCTGAAGCCCTTGATTCCCGGAATGATGAAGCGGCTCTTGGAGGCATGGTCGGGCATGTAGGCCGCCTGCAGTCCGCGCCGACGGGCCAGCGATCTTGTCTGCTCCAGCGTCAGGCCGTCACGGCTCATCAGTACCTCGATCCGGCCGTCACGACGCAGACCCATCAGCATGCGGATCCGTGGAAGGAAATAACGGATCTGCTGACCCATGCTGATGCTGTAGGCCCCGCGGTAGCTGGAGGGCGGTTGCTCGAGGTCGTTGTAGATGCTGTGCAGTCCACCGATGAAGGTGTCGAAGCGCTGGGCCCTGGCCGGCGTCAGTTCTCCGTAGCCGAATTCCACCCCGCCATCACGCCGTACCCCGACAAAGGCCCGTTGACGCGCGGCGGTGCGGTTGCGACCCCGCCAGATGCGATCGCCGAGCTTGAGATCACCCAGTGGCACGGTGATCTCGCGGCCGTTGGCGTCCACGTGCCGCTCGTACATGGGCCCCGAGACAAAGCCCAGGGCGCTGCGATCGGCATAGGCCTCCTGTTCCTTGTCCCAGCCTTCGAGCAGGTCGATGCGCACCTTGCGCGGATCGAAGTCGAGGGCATAGACCTCCTTGTCAGACAGCAGGCGGAAGGGCTTGCCGTCGGCTGCGGTGAGCAGGTCGTTGATGCTGGCTGTCCGTTGTTCGGGCAGCGGCGGTGCGATGGCGATCAGAAAGGCCAGAAAGCCCATCGGCAGGGCGACCGTGAGGCTGCGCTTGCGGCGCCACAGGGGCCGTTTCAGGCGGCCAGCTGGGGCGTCACCGGAGGCGGTGATGGCTGATTCCACGCAACGATCGCCCCGTCGGCCACCAGCCAGAGATGATCACCCTGGCTGCAGGCATGGCCTCCCGTCAAGCGACCAAACGACGGCAGGGCCAGACGCCGCTGTTGCTGGTCGAGGCTGAAGCAGGGAGTGCGAACACGGCTGTTGCCCTTGCCCAGGACCGCCACTGGATGCAGGTGGCCGCAGAGGTTGAGGGCTCCTGCGCGTGGATCGGGCTCATGGCTCAACCACCAGGGTCCCAGGGGCTGGGCCGGCTCCTGGTCGATGCCGCCGATCCAGCTGCCTCTGTCGTGGTTGCCACCGATCAACCGCAGTGGGCAGCCGAGCAGTTCGGGCAGAACCGCCAGCTTCTGGCGCAGTTCGGGTGTGAGTCCCAGGGGGCTGTGGATCAGATCCCCCAGGGCGATCACCTGGTCGGGAGCCAAGCGATGTGCCAGACCGATCAGGGCATTGAGGGTGTCACAGTCACCGTCGCTGGGCAGGGGAATCCCTGCGGCCTGGAAGGTTTCGGCCTTGCCCAGATGCAGATCGGCCACCAGCAGCGTGCGGCGGCGGGGGTCCCAGGCTGCCTTGTCGGCCAGCAGCTCGAGGGGTTCGCCATGCCATTGCACCAGGGCGGTGTCACCCATCGCTCAGCGGTTGCCCATCACCCGCTGGTAAGCGGGTCGGGCCTGGGTGGCGGCGATTGTGGCCTGCACGGCGGGCCAGGGGCTCAGATCGATCTCGGCAAAGAAGATCGGCAGGTAAGCCAGATAGGCGTTCACGGCGCAGTCGGCGACGCTCCAGTCAGGGTTGCCCCAGGGCCCGGCCATCAGGGAATGGCCGCCGCTCAACAACCCATCGAGCACGGTCATCAGCCGGGGGAACTCCCGTTCCCGGTTGCTGGGCACAAACAGCGCCACTGCCAGGGTGGCATTGGCAAACAGAATCCATTGGCTCGCCAGGGCCCTGCGCGCTGCCGCGTGCGCCGGATCGCCGCCCGATCCGCCGCCAAACTCGTTGGCGTGGTGTTCCGCCAGGTGCAGAAGGATTGCGCCACTTTCAAACAGCTGCAGTGGCTCACCGCCCGGAGCCCGGATGCTGTCATCGACGAGAGCCGGCACCTTGGCAAACGGGTTGATCGCGGTGTAGGCCTCCTGGCGGTGCTCCCCGGCCTGCAGGTCAAGGTCTTCCCAGTGGTAAGGAATGCCGTGTTCCTCGAGATACCAGCGCGGCATCGATGCCCGGCTGCGGGCACCGCCATAGAGGGTGAGAGCCATTGATGTTGCTGTTCAGTCTGCGTTCGAATCCTGTTGGATTCCTCCACAAGTCTGCCAGCTCTTGATGAGAGCCTGGAGGTCATTGCGCATCGTTGTCAGGTCCTTGATTTGATTCTCAAGACTCAGGATCTTGTGCTCCAGGCCATTTTTGACATTGTTGCAATGGCAGATGCCAGATCGTCTGCTTTGAAGCAGCTCATGAATCTGCTTTAGCGGTGTGTCGAGGTATTTCAGGGTGCGGATCAGTGCGAGATCGTCGAAGACCCTCTGGTCGAACAGACGAAACCCGCCATCGCTTCTTGTGATGGAGACAAGCAGTCCTTGATCGCAGTAGAAACGAATGGTTTTGATCGGTATTCCTGTCTGCTGGGCCACCTCGCCGATCCGCATCAGTGGACCCAGGGTCTTGGTTTCAGTGGTCAGACTAGTGGTGGCTGCAGGGATGATCGTCATGGCTGGAGCCCGGCTCGACCAAGAATTGAACCGCGTCGTGAATGCGCTGTCGCCATTCTAGTCCTGTGGTCAAAGCAACAGTGTTGGAGTGGTTGTCCATGGCTTTGTCTCGCACTAATGTTGTTGGTGTTCTGGTTTTGATCAGCAATGGAATTTCAGCGCGCTGCTCGACCGTTCTGGGCGCCCTTTCTTCCCCTGGTGACTGCCTGTGCGATGTCCACGTTCGGTTTGATCTTGTCGACTTCTACTGCAGCACCAGCATGGGCTGTCAAGGCGGTCGAACCAACGCCTCAACAGCTTCATGAATCTTTTCTTGCCTGCGGTGGCGGCGGTAATGGTGCCGAACGCAAGCCTGCCCGACCCGGTACTACCAAGCATCAATAATGCGGGCAGACTCAACCGCCTGAATATTCCGGTGTTTAGGCGGTTGAGTTCCAGTCTCCCGTTTGTCAGGCCTTCTTGGCCAAAGCCTTGATCTCTCAGGCTTTCGTTGCTTAGAAACGGAAGGTTGTTTTCACGAGTGCCCCCAGCTGGCTGAAGTCTGTGCCGGCAGGGGTTCGCTGACCCAGGGGACGGCTGAGGTAGAAGAGGGCCGGTGTCACGCTGATGTTGTCGGTGACCTGAACCTTGTACCACCATTCCCAGACGTAATTGCCGTCATTGGGTGTCTGACCGCCGGTCAGGGCTGTGGCGAACACCGGTTGGGCCACGGCCATACCGAAGTCGTTGCCTTTGGCCAACACATCTGTCCACTGCAGTCCCACCATCCATGACTGGCTGGTGCTCACGCGACCCACGCCGGGGTTCTTGCCATAGGTCGTTGTGTTGTAGCCCCAGCCCACGCTCACCGATGGCGCCCAGCCACTGTTCCAGGGTTGCCAATAGGCACTGAGGCCAAAGGCGTTGGTCAGGGCGTCGACGCCATAGGAGTGATCAAGGTCACTGTGGGTTGTGGGTGTTGTGCCCGGAATGAAGCCTCCTTCGGGCTGCTTGTAGGTGTAGACCGCGGCGATCCCCCACTGTTCCTGCTGATAGGCGACCTGCAGCGATCCGCTGCCCCCTGATGACTTGTTGGCGATGCCACCGCCACCGGTCCCCGCATTGACGGGCGCACCATTGGGGTCGCCGTTCATGCCCTGGAACGCCACGTAGTTGGCACTGATGCTCCAGCTCTGGTCCTGCCACCAGATGCCGGCGCCGGCGCCCAGGTTCTTGTTGTAGGCGGCCGGTGCGCCGTTGACCGTCATCACGTTGAGGATGGTGTCCGATGGATAGACGCTTGGCCAGAGGGCGAACAGGTCTTCCTGTCCCACGCGTGGGCCGATGGTGGCCGTGATCGTCGAGCCGATCGGGAACTGATAGAAGAGCTTGTAGAGCCCCAGCTGGTTGGCGCCGCTTGGCTGCTCGAAGGCGATCTGCAGTTCCGCCAACGAGAGCGCGTGGGGGGATCCCCCAAAGACGGTGCGTGCGAAGTTGCCGGCCCTCAGGTTGGTGCGCAGCAGGTCGCGACCGTTGAAGCTGGTGTCGAAGTTCAGCTGCAGGTCGTAGTTGAAGCTGAGCGCATTGGGCAGGGGCGTTGTTGAGGCGGCCCCGGTGCGGGTGTTGACACTGGTGAAGCTGTTGCTTGCGGTGTTGATCGCCGAGCCGCTGAAGGCATTGCCACCCAGCACCATGGTGGCCTGGCCGGTGAATTTGGTGGTGGTGCTGAACTGCATCGCCTCCAGCTTGCCGACCTTCTTCTCGAGGC
>JBBASJ010000027.1:12368-28443 GCA_040399325.1 Prochlorococcaceae cyanobacterium | reverse complement strand
GATCGTTCAAGTCATTCGTTTGCAGTGAAGAGCCGCTATTGGTGCCAAACCATTGACGTGTAATGGCTTGCGCATTTGTGCCTCTGCCGAACCGCAGTGTATTCCATGTGCTGAGGGGAACACTGAAGTTGTTGAGGCTTTCACTTGGGAAATAGACAACACCCTGTTTGGCTTCGCTGGAGAGTTGTGTGACCTCGCCAGCCAGTGAAGAGCGCTGCGGTGCACCTGAGCCATCAAAAAGAAACAGCTGCCGGAGGGCTTCGGTGTAGTAATTGGAAGCTGCGAAGGTGCCGCCGTGGATTTGTTGATAGCTCAGATTGTAGGCGTCGATTGTGGCGTTGACTTCGCTATCGAGTCTCAAGCCCAGGCTCTGAATCCAGGGGTCAAAGAGGAGATCTTTGGGTTGAACAAGGTAGGCAATCAAGGAAATTTCATTGCCATACTGGCGTCCCCAGGCCGACTCCCTGGCCACACGCTCATTGCGGTTGGTGAAGTAAATTCCTAAAGCCGGTGACCCTTTGGCATATCCGCCGACCGCGTAGGGCAGTGATGTGGGGCGCAGCAAATAGTCGCGAATCGTGCCCGGCAGACTGATGGCGTCCTGCTGGGGAGTCAGCCCAAGGATCCAGGATGGATGCTCATGACTTGGATCATGAAGGCTGCTGTACACAAGGCCTGCGCGCCCTAGCACAAAATTATCGCGATTTGCCGTCCCCTTTAATTCGAATGTCATGGATCGAGCTGCCCTTCCTTGAGTTTAGAACCGTTTGCTGCAGTGACAACCACGCCTGGTCTGGATCTCTGTGGCACTTGCCCTGATCTCGGTCTCAGGCATGCGCGATTCATGGCCGGTACACCATTGTCTTGCACTGCTCTTCCAGTGGTTTACCGCGCAGACGGATGATCCTTGTTCCAGAGACGTTCAAGAGTTCGTCTGAACCGTTCGGTGGATGCTGTGCTGTTCATGCGTCTTTGACGGATTGTCTTGTTGATTTGCCAGAACTTGACTCCGACGCCGACAGCAAACAGTGACCAAGGGAAGAGGATCCATAGTTGACCGTGGCCTGGTTCAGTGCTCATCGGTTAACTGCGGCAATGTCCATGCAAGCAACATCTTCTGGGGTCATGGTTTCAATGTTGCCGTTCAAGGTTCAGGTTGGCGACCAGGCCATAGGTGCTGATGTAACGCTTCAGCTCATTGTTCGAGACATGACCGTCCTCATCGGCATCCATGATCTGCAACATGTATTTGCTGACGTAATCGAGTGTTTCTTCGCTCGCGTTCAAACCAGTTGTCTGTTGCTCGATCAGCCGTAGCAGGTCCTTGATTTCACCCAGGCTCAGCCTACCGCTTTTGTCTTCGTCGATGCTGTTGAAAATCTCCTGAATCTTATCCTCACTCAGCCTTGAAGTCTGCAGGCTTTCCTGGAGTAAATGGGTGCTGAATTGCCGTATCAGGCCCATCTGGTCTAGGAGTGGTAAACAGCAGTAGCCCGTTGCAGCCCAGAAGAGCACATAGGACGTTGCACTGCCAGGTGTCGCAGTGCTGGCAGCCATCACCGTTGATAGCCACAGCACAAGATTCGGTTGGGTCAGAAGGATCCAGATGTCCTGCGATTCAGCCCTGGCAAATCCTGGCAGTCGGCGTACGATTATGAGTGTCAACCACGCTGTGAGGCGCATGCCGAGAAACACCACCAACGCCAGGACAAGCTGCTGATCACTGTGGATCGTTGCCGCATTAGGCATGGATTGGAACAGGTCTTCCAGCAGTGTTGGTGGGGTGAGCTGATAACCCACAGACCCGTTGATGAGCATCACAGACAACACACCGATGAACTTGAATTCGTTGCTGTGATGGTTGGATGTCACCGGTGAGCGCCGACGCCACACCTGCGCCAGCAGGGCCGGGATGGCCAGGCCGACGAGGATCACCCCATAGAAGTAGATCAAGCCAGACCCTGCGTTGGTCGGCAGCACTGCATTGATCCCGACCAGCAGCAGCAGGGGCAGCACGAGCGAAAGGTTTTTTGACAGTGCCGCGCTTGGATAGAGGTTCCCGCCCCAGACCATCGACAGGGTTGCCGTGGTCAATCCCGGCGGTACCAGCAACAGCAGCAACCAGAGCACTGTGGGATTGATCTCGCCCTGGATGCTGAGGCTCAGGGCTCCTGAAGCGATCAGGACGACAGCCAGAAGCCATCGCATGCACCACCACCCAAGAACCACCCGGGTGGTTGCAGCCGAAACATTCTTGGCGGTTTCCTTGAAATCCAGGCTCAGATAGGTGTAAAAGGTGCTGATGGCGAGTCCGGCAACCGTGAACAGCCGAAACAGGCTGGTCGGCATCGCTGGGCTATCCAGCACGAGGCGGGTCGCGGCTGCGACGATGAAGCTGAGGGCGTACAACATGACCGCATGCATGGCTGCAAGGTCATTCACGCTTTTGCGTTGCATGGCACCCGCTGATGCTTCATCGTCACGGAAGCGCATCAGATCGACGCAGCTCAGTGCCTTTGCATTGGGCAGTTTCAGGCGTTTGTAGGCACTCGCCGGTAAGCCGCACAAATAAACCGACAACGGTTCGAGTACGTATTCATGGCAGACCACCAGGACATTTTCACCGCGCTCAAGGCGGGGAATCACCTGCTGTTTGTAGAAATCAACGACCCGGCTGTAGACGTTTTCAATCGTTTCGCCACCGGGTGGTGCTTCGTTGTGCGCATGGACCATTGCCTCGAAGCGGTTGTGACCCAACGCCTGTCGGCAGAGGTTCTTGTTTTCACCGGTCAGAATGCCTGTGGACCGTTCGCTGATGCGGTGATCAATGATGGGCTTGATTTCTGGGTTGCGTAGGGCTTGGCTTTCCTGCAAGGCGATGTCGCAGGTTTGTCTGGCGCGTCGTAGGTGAGACACGTAAACGGCATCAAACTGAATTCCTTTTCTGCGGATGTCTTTGCCGGCACGACGCGCCTGCTGTCGGCCATAGGGGGTGAGTGCTACATCAAGGACGCCTGCGAAGATGTTGCGCTCATTGCTCGTGCTTTCGCCGTGGCGAATGAAAAAGACCTGTCCTTTGTGTTGGGCAGGTGCAGAATCAATGTCTTGTGTTGTGCTGATGATGTTTTCGGGATCTGGATTGCTGTTTCTGATTGGTTTGTTGTCTTGATAGCTTGTGATCTGGCTGTCAGTGTTGGCCTTGCCTGAGCTGGGCTGCTGTTCCATGGGTGGCAGACGTTGATCGCAGTGCAGGGCTATTTGATGCAGCATTGATGCAGCGCATCGAACGTATCATCTGTTGCTGTCGTTTCCGCCCCCCAGGCGCGCGACATACGCCTCCAGGGAGCCGGCGTTGATCCATCCGGTGGCGATGGTCTTGCTGGCCACCGCGCTGACACGGCCGCGATGGGCATGGCTGATCCCTGCGGGAAAGATCGCCAGCTGGCCGCGGCGTGCGTCGACGTGGTGCTGCTGCCAGTGAAATTCGGTGCCACCATTGTCGACGTCATTGCAATACAGAATCCACGCCAGGACGCGGGTGATCGGTTCGGTGGCGTCCTGCTCGGTGCTCCAGTCGCAGTGCCAGGCCACGAAGCCTTCACCCGGGGCGTAATGCTGAATGTTGAACAGCGGGTTGATGAACAGACTGCGCTCGGGGCAGATCTCCATCAACAGGGGCCGTTCGGCCAGATAACGCTTGAGGCCTCCGCTGACGGCGCGCATGACCGTGTCGGCCAGGGCGTGGGCCTCGGCATCGCTGTGGTCGAGCCAGACCAGGGAGATGTCGGTTGAGCGTTTGTCGGGACGGCTGGCATCTCCGCCAAAACTGAGGCCCGGCCGCTGCAGGTCCTCGCGGCGGTCGTAGAAGTCGCAGACCGCGTCGGCGAGCTGGCAGAGCCCTGCGTTGCAATAGGTGGCGATCAGCTCCATGGCCGCTGGTGGTGGTCTGCCCTGTTACGGCAACCTAGAGGGGCCGACCCGTTGATCATGCAGCCCGACAAGCCCCAGCGCCCCGCCTGGCTCAATTGGCTGTTTCTTGGCATGTTTCTGTGGAGCAGCTGGCAGTTGGCAGGTTTTTGGCTGCAGCGCCTGCATGGCTGATGGGTGCCCCACCGGTTGACGAGCCTGCAGCTCAGCCGTTTCTGGGCTTGGCGCCGTTTCGGCGGCGGCCGCTCGGCG
This sequence comes from Prochlorococcaceae cyanobacterium, assembly GCA_040399325.1. Taxonomy (GTDB): domain Bacteria; phylum Cyanobacteriota; class Cyanobacteriia; order PCC-6307; family Cyanobiaceae; genus RGUW01. The sequence goes on along the minus strand of JBBASJ010000027.1, from coordinate 24,264 downwards.
GCGGCGGGGCCCCAAGGCAGGCCCGCACCAGCCGGCTGAGACCGGCCAGCAGCAGCACCAGCGCTCCGATGGCCACGACCACCAGCAGCAGCACAGCCAGAAGCTGCAACAGGCCCTGGAGAAACCGGCTGAGCCCGCTGATCAGGTTGGCGATCGCCGTGCTCACCAGCAACAGGGTGTCGAGCCGCTCGGGCAATTGCATCAGCGCGACCAGCAGGCCGCAGCCCAGGGCGATGAGCAGCACGCCACTGACGGCCCGCTGCCAGCGTCCGCTGCTGGGCCTTGTCTTGAACACCTGCCGTGTCTTGGCCTGCCGTTGACGTCTCATGGGTCGAGTCGGTGACCGGCGTCGCGCATCCAGCGTTCGAACTCGCTCAGCACCAGCTCGTTGGGGCAATCGATCAGATGCAGGTCACCGACGTTGCAGTCACCCTGGCCGCCGTGGTGCATGGAGATGTGAAAGGTCTCACCGCTGAGGCCGCAGACCTCAGGATCGCTGCGCACCACCACGTCGAGGCTGGCGCCCAGACGGGCAACCCGTCGCCGCAGTTGGGGCCAGGTCAGTGGCATCGCGACAAGTCAACGCGTCGATAGCCCAGTGTGCAGAGGCCCGGCGCCGCGTCAACGGGGTGCGTTCAGCTTGTCGGTCTGGGTGAGCCCCTGGCCCGCTGGTGCCGGTGGCTTCGGAGTGGGCCAGAACAGCGATGCCGCCGTGGTCACTGCCAGTGCCAGCACCGCTGCGGCAGGGGCCGCCAGACGCTGCCGGCGGGGGATGCGGTGGCTCACTTCGCGCCCCCGCAGGGGCCTGTCGTCGGGAATGTCGAGCGTCAGCAACAGGCGGCTGTCGAGCCGCAGCTGGTCGAGCACCCGCACCAGATCGCTGAGCTCGGCGTCATCGAGAACGACCGTCAGGGGTTCGGTGCCGGGCTGACTGCTGCGCAGCAGCAGTTGATGCCCACCCCCCGCGGCCGGGGCGATGTCGACCTCCTGGCCAGGGCTGGTGAGCGGCCGGCCTGCTCCGCTGACCAGCAGCCGGGCATAGGGGAGGACGGCCTGCATCAGGGCGAGCAGGTGTTCCTTCCTGCCTTCGAGCTCGGGACGTCCGGCCCACTGAAGGCTCCAGCCCGTGATGATGCCCAGGACATCACCGCTCTGGCCGGTCGAGACATCGGGCAGGCCTTCGACCTGCAGGCGGCAGCTGATCTGATCGAAGCGCAGGGTCTGTTTCATGGCTGCTCAGGCACCCGCATCCATCAGGCTGGCCTTGAGCCGGGCAAAGCCGCCGTTGCCGGCCGCCAGGGCCATGGCAAGGATCAGCTGGCGGCGCTGCTGGGCCCCTTCGGCGCCGTCGAGCAGGCGCTGCACACCGCCCCGACGTGGATTCATGCGTTCACGCACCAGGCCGGCCAGGCGTTCCTCGAACAGTTCCCAGCGCTGCCGTGCGATTGGCTCCGGCTCTGCAGCCGAGAGCAGGGCCCGCAGCAAGGGGTACAGCCGTTCGCACTGGGTGCAGAGGATGCGGATCAGCGCGTCACTGTCGGCGGTGGCCAGAATCCCGCGGCGCACCTGGCGGCGCAGGGGGTTGTGGCAGCGGCGTTTCCACAGTTCGACCCGGTTGGGGATGAGCTCCTGAAAGCCCAGCTGTTCACTGAGGATCAAGGTGGCTTCGGCACCGTTGAGATCCAGGGCTTCGGCGCACAGCAACATCAGGTCCAGCCGCTCGATGCCACGCCGGGGCAGGGGGGCATCCGTTGCCGTTGCGGGTGGCTGGGGCGGAGCGGCTGCAGAAACCATGGCTGCGATGATGCCATGGCCAACGGCAAGGGGCGATGACAGCCGGGATCGATCTGCGCGCCTTGGTGCGCGATGTGCCTGATTTTCCGAAACCGGGGATCCTGTTCCGGGATCTCACCCCGCTGATGCGTGATCCTCAGGGCTGGCAGGAGGTGATTCGGCAGCTCAGCGCTCTGTGTGAGCGCTTTCAGCCCGACCTGATCGTGGGCATCGAATCCCGCGGCTTCATCGTGGGCACCGCCCTGGCCACGGCCGCGCAGATCGGTTTTGTGCCGGTGCGCAAGCCCGGCAAATTGCCCGGTGCCGTGACCGGCGTCGATTACGCGCTTGAGTATGGCTCCGATCGGCTGGAGATCCAGAGCGACGCCTTCACCCGTGGCGACCGGGTGCTGGTGGTCGACGATCTGCTGGCCACCGGCGGCACCGCCGCCGCCTGCGCCGAGCTGGTCACCGCAGCCGGTGGTCAACTCTGCGGCTTTGCCTTCGTGGCCGAGCTGGTGGCCCTCGGTGGGCGTCAGCGCCTGCCCGAGCAGCATCCGGTCGAGTCGCTGATTCTCTACAGCTGAGCTCAGGGTTGCTGGTCCTGCCAGGTCAGGACCGCGTCGAGCTGCTCCAGGCTGATCAGTCCGAACCGCCACAGCACCACTGGCAGCGGCGCCTGTTCCTGCTGGGCCTGGCGCAGTCCAAGGGCCAGGGCGCTGTCGCTCAGACCCAGCTGCAGCCGCAGGTGGCGCAGCAGCTCCGCTGACGCTGGGGGCTGGGGTGTGGTGCTGATGACCATGGCCCCACTCTGATGCCCCACTCTGATGGCTCCACTGTGGTCAGTGGCGCAGGAGCCGGCAAGGGCCGTCGGTCATGACGCCCAGGCTCAGTCGCTTCAGCAGCGGCAGCCGCAGCAGGGCCCCGAGTGCGGCACGCCGCAGGGGCAGCAGCAGCGCGGCCCGATTGGAGAAGACGCGCACCAGCAGGTCGGTGGCCGCCAGGGTGAGCAGCAGGTCGGGCCAGCGCCGCAGGGCATAGCGCCGCGGCAGGGCCCCAGGTGTGAGCTGCCCCCGTTGCACCCGCAGTGCCAGCCGATGCAGCGTTGCCACATCGCGCCAGCAGAGGTTGAGCCCCTGGCCGCCCACCGGATGGCTGCTGTGAGCGCTTTCGCCCACCAGCACCGTGTGGCCCCGCTGCAGGCGGTGGGCCAGGGTCAGACCCACCGCAAAACTGCGGGGCTGCACCAGGCAGGCATCGGGCTGGAAGCGCTCGGGCAACGCTGCCGCGAGGTGATCCAGAAACGCATCGGGGCCAAGCAGCTCCAGCGCACGGCAGCGCTCGGGGCTGGCGCTCCAGACCAGCTGCACCCGCGCTCCGCCCAGGGGCAGCAAGGCCATGGGGCCTTCGGGCCTGAACAGCTCCCAGGCCTGGTGCGGCGCGGTTCCGCGCAGCTGCACCTGCGCCGTGAGGCAGTTCTGGCGGTAGTGCCAGCGCCAGCAGCCGATGGCCAGGCTGTCGCGGCTGGGTGATTGGGGTCCATCGGCGGCCACGATCAGGGCCGGTTCGTGGCCGGGCTCCTCGGTTGCGGCCGCTCCCAGGGCCAGGCTGACCCCCGGGTGCCGCTCCAGCGCCCCCAGCAGGGTCGTCATCAGGGCCTCGTGCAGGGCGATCCAGCCGATCGGTTCACCTCCGTTGGCCCGGCTGAGATCGCGCGTGCTGAAGGTGACCTGGGCGGCAGCGCTGCCCAGGTCACGCAGATTGAGCTCGCTGAACGGAACCAGCCGCTCCTGCAGCTCCGCCCAGGGACCCAGTTGCTGCAGCAGCCTGCGGCTCGAGTGGGTCAGCGCATAGGCCCGAGTCCGGGCTGTCAGCTCGGCGGGGGTGGAAGGATCCTGCACCCGCACTGACCAGCCTGCTTGGGCCAGGGCCAGGGCGGCCAGGGCGCCGGTGGGGCCGCAGCCGCGCACCTGGGCCAGCAGTGGAGGGGCAGGGGTCAAAACAGCAGTTCGCCAATAAAAAGCCGCAGCAATGTTGCTGCGGCCAGAGGGGTCAGTGCGCGGGTGTCAGCGGCGTCAGGATCAGCCGATGCCGAGCAGGCCGCGGGTGAACGATTCGCCGCCCAGGGCGATTTCGGTGGCCAGCAGGGCAATGAAGCCCAGCATCGCCATGCGGCCGTTGAGCTTCTCGGCGCGCTCGTGAAAACCCCAGCCGCTCTCGGCGCTCACGACTTCCATGCGGGGCTCGGCGGCGAAGGCATTCAGACGCCCGCCGTCCTCGGTCGTCACGGTGGCGCCGCGGATGGCGGCTGGTGCTGCGGGTGTGGCCTGGGCCATGGGAGGCTCCGTTGAGAAGTGTTAAAGCCACTGTAACGCAATGTTGCGGAAATGGCCGGGTTTCAGCGCAGGCGGCGCAGGCAGAGCTCCTCGAAGGCCGGTCGCAACAGATAGGGGTAGTCGCCGACCCACAGCTTGAGCTGGGGCAACCAGGCGTCGCTGATGGCGCCAACCCGCGAAAAGTCCTTGCGTTCGCTCAGGACCAGCACGCGCACCACCATCCCAGGACGAATCAGCTGGTGTTTCTTCTCCAGGGGGAAGCGGATGCGGCCGAGGTAGCCGTCTTCGTCGGCCAGGTCAAGGCTCATCCAGGTTCGGGTGTTTTCAACCAACTGCAGCCGGCCGGCCTTGTCGGCCTGCTCCCGCCGTTCTTCGACCACCTCCCGCTGTTCGATCTCGGCCACTTCGCCCTCGAAGATCGCCGCAGCGGGATAGCGCCGCAGGGTCGCGTTGCGGCGGCCAGCCTCAAGGATCGGCCCCCACAGCACATAGAGCAGAAACACGAAGCCCACCACCAGCCAGACCGGCCCCCACCGGCTCGAAAACAGGCTCTGGCTCAGCAGCAGCGACAGCACGCCGCCGATCACGGCGATGAGCACCCGCTGCAGCAGCTTGCGCGGGTTGCCGCTGCAGGCGTTGAACTGGGGACCGGTGGCCACGGCCGGGATCAGGCGTGGCAGTTCGCCGGGTCGCAGCGGGATCAGCATGGGCGGATCTGCCCCAGGGGACTGCCCGTCATGGTGCCGTGTTCGGGGTCAAAGCAGCCGTTCGAGTCCATAGACCAGTCCGCCCAGCTGGCGCACCTTGCGCACGCTCAGCAGCACGCCCGGCATGTAGGCGCTTCGGTCGATCGTGTCGTGGCGCAAGGTATAGGTCTCGCCGGGGGCGCCGAACATCACCTCCTGGTGGGCCACCAGGCCCGGCAGCCGCAGTGAATGCAGCCGCAGGCCGCTGGCGCGCACGCCGCCGCGGCAGCCCGCCAGGCTCTCGTGCTCATCGATCTGGGGCGGGTTGAACTGCTTGCCGAGTTCCTCCATGAGCTCGGCGGTCTTGATGCAGGTGCCGCTTGGGGCATCGGCCTTGCGGTTGTGGTGCAGCTCGGTCAGCTCGGCGTGGTCATAGAAGCGCGCCGCTGCGGCGGCAGCCTGCTGCAACAGCACCATGCCCACCGAGAAATTGGGGATCACGGCGCCTCCCATGGAGGCTTTGTCGGCAAAAACGGCCAGCTCCGACAGCTGCTCGGGGCTCAGGCCGGTGGTGCCGATCACCGGATGCACGCCATAGGCGATGGCGCCGCGGGTGTGCTCGTAGACCACGCTGGGGTGGGTGAAATCCACCAGCACCGCGCCGCCGCCTGGGCCTGAGTGGCGGGCGTTCTGGCTGGCCAGGCAGAGGGCTCCCTCGAAATCGGCGGTGACGGCGACCTCGAGCTCGCCCAGGCCCAGCTCCAGGCCCACATCGGCCCCCTCCTTGCCGCCGGTGGTGTCGATGGCACCCACCAGCTCGCAGTCGGGGGCGGCGATGACGGCCCTGACCACCTCGGCGCCCATGCGGCCCAGGGCCCCGGCCACCACCACCGGGATCGGCTGGGTGCTGCTTGGGGCAACGGCGCTGGCCATGGTCGGTTGTCGGCGGGCAGATCAATGCGCCGAGCCTATGGGGCCGCCGCAGCGGCTGATCGGCTGGAGCCGCGGCTGTGAAGCCTTGCGCGGGTTTGCTCGCAGGGCGGCCGGGGCCTCCGTAGGCTGCTTCACATTGCTCAATCTGGCCACATGTTCACGCAGGTCCGCTCCGCCAACCGTCGGGTCAGCCCTGCCGAAGGACATCCCGGCACCGTCATGAAGGCGGTGTACGTGGTGCTCGAGCCCCAGTACCAGAACTCCCTCACCCAGGCCGCCACCAGCCTCAACGACCAGAACGGCCCACTGGCGATCGAGCTGAGCGGCTACCTGATCGAAGAGCTGCGCGACCCCGGCAATTACGCCGATTTCTGTGCCGATGTGGCGACGGCCGATGTGTTCATCGCCTCGCTGATCTTCATCGAGGATCTGGCCCAGAAAGTCGTCGAGGCCGTGGCGCCCCACCGCGATCGCCTCAAGGCGGCGGTGGTGTTTCCGTCGATGCCCGAGGTGATGCGCCTCAACAAACTGGGCACCTTCTCGATGGCCCAGCTCGGCCAGAGCAAATCGGCCATCGCCAGCTTCATGAAAAAGCGCAAGGAGGCCGGCGGCGCCGGTTTCCAGGACGCGATGTTGAAGCTGTTGAACACCCTGCCGACGGTGCTCAAGTATCTGCCCGTTGAGAAGGCGCAGGATGCCCGCTCGTTCATGCTCAGCTTCCAGTACTGGCTGGGCGGCACGCCGGACAACCTCAGGAATTTCCTGTTGATGCTGGCCGACAAGTACGTCTATCCCCGCAAGGGAGCTGATGCCGCCGAGCGGCCTGAGCTCGAGGTGGCCGAACCGGTGGTGTTTCCCGACCTGGGCATCTGGCACCCCCTGGCCCCGTCGATGTTCGAGGACCTCAAGGAGTACCTCAACTGGACAGCCAGCCGCAGCGACCTCACCGACGCCGCGCGCAAAGGCCCCGTGATCGGCCTGGTGTTGCAGCGCAGCCACATCGTCACGGGTGACGAGGCCCACTACGTGGCGGTGATCCAGGAGATGGAGTACCGCGGCGCCACCGTGATTCCGGTGTTCTGCGGCGGACTCGACTTCACCAAGCCCGTTAATGCCTTCTTCTATGACCCCCTGAACCCCGATCAGCCGCTGGTTGACGGCGTGGTGTCGCTGACGGGCTTTGCTCTGGTGGGCGGCCCGGCCCGTCAGGACCACCCCAAGGCGATCGAGGTGCTCAAGAAGCTCAACCGCCCTTACATGGTGGCGCTGCCGCTGGTGTTCCAGACCACCCAGGAGTGGGAAGAGAGTGACCTGGGTCTGCACCCGGTGCAGGTGGCGCTGCAGATCGCCATTCCTGAGCTCGATGGCGCGATTGAGCCGATCGTGCTGAGCGGCCGCGACGACGCCACCGGCAAGGCCCACACCCTGCAGGACCGGGTCGATGCCATCGCCGAGCGCTCGATCCGCTGGGCTTCGTTGCGGATCAAGCCCCGCGCCACCAAGAAGCTGGCGATCACGGTGTTCAGCTTCCCGCCGGACAAGGGCAATGTCGGCACCGCCGCCTACCTCGATGTCTTTGGCTCGATCCACCGGGTCATGGAGGAGATGGCGGCCAAGGGCTATGACGTCAGCGGCCTTCCCAAGACCAGCAAGGAGCTGATGGAGGCGGTCCTCAAGGACCCCGAAGCCATGGAAGGGGCTCCGGAGCTGGCGATCGCCCACCGCATGAGCGTCGAGGAGTACGAGCGCCTCACGCCGTATTCGGAGCGCCTCGAGGAGAACTGGGGCAAGCCCCCCGGCAACCTCAACAGCGACGGCACCAACCTGCTGATCTACGGCCGCCACTTCGGCAACGTGTTTGTGGGCGTGCAACCCACCTTCGGCTACGAGGGCGACCCGATGCGGCTGCTCTATTCGCGCAGCGCCAGCCCCCACCACGGTTTTGCCGCTTACTACACCTACCTGGAGAAGGTGTGGGGCGCCGATGCGGTGCTGCACTTCGGCACCCACGGCTCGCTCGAGTTCATGCCCGGCAAGCAGATGGGCATGAGCGAGACCTGCTACCCCGACTCGTTGATCGGCGCCCTGCCGAACCTCTATTACTACGCGGCCAACAACCCCAGTGAGGCCACGATCGCCAAACGGCGCGGTTACGCCGAGACGATCAGTTATCTGACGCCTCCAGCCGAAAACGCCGGCCTCTACAAAGGCCTCAAGGAGCTGGGCGAGCTGGTGGGCAGCTACCAGCAGCTGCGCGAAAGCTCCCGCGGCGTGCAGATCGTCAACGCCATCGTCGAGACCTCGCGCCAGTGCAACCTCGACAAGGATGTCGAGCTGCCCGAGGTCGATGCTTCTGAACTTGACCTCGACGGTCGCGATGGCGTTGTGGGCGCGGTCTACCGCCAGCTCATGGAGATCGAGAGCCGGCTGCTGCCCTGCGGCCTGCACACCATCGGCAAGCCCCCCACCGCCGAAGAGGCGATCGCCACCCTGGTCAACATCGCCGCGCTCGAGCGCGATGACGATGGGCTTCGCTCCCTGCCGGCCCTGCTGGCCGAGAGCCGTGGCCGCACCATTGCCGACGTCTACAAGGGCAATGACGAGGGCGTGCTCGCCGATGTGGAGCTCAACCGCGTCATCACCGAGACGTCCCGCGCGGCGGTGGGTGCCATGGTCAAGGCGGTCACCGGAGCCGATGGCCGGGTGACCCTGCGGCGCAACTTTGCCTGGTTCTTTGCCCTGCTCGAGCGCTTTGGCTTCAAGCTGCCCAGCCCCTGGCTGGCCGCCTGCAATGCCGCCGGTTTCGAGGGGGTCGATCAGGCCGAACTCGACAAGCTGTTCGGCTACCTGCAGTTCTGCCTTGAGCAGGTGTGTGCCGACCTCGAGATGGAGAGCCTGCTGCGGGCCCTCGATGGCGAGTATGTGTTGCCCGGCCCCGGTGGTGACCCCATTCGCAATCCCGGCGTGCTGCCCAGCGGCAAGAACCTGCACGCCCTTGACCCCCAGGCGATCCCCACCAGGGCCGCGATCGCAGCAGCCAAGGTGGTGGTCGATCGGCTGATCGAGCGCCAGAAGCTTGAGCAGGGCGCCTGGCCCGAGACGATCGCCTGCGTGCTCTGGGGCACCGACAACATCAAGACCTATGGCGAATCGCTGGCCCAGATCCTGTGGTTCATCGGTGTGCGCCCCGTGCCCGATTCGCTGGGCCGGGTCAACAAGCTGGAGCTGATCTCACTCGAGGAGCTGGGTCGCCCGCGCATTGACGTGGTGGTCAACTGCAGCGGCGTGTTTCGTGACCTGTTCATCAACCAGATGGCCCTGATCGATCAGGGCGTCAAGATGGCCGCCGAGGCCGATGAGCCTCTGGAGCTCAACTTTGTGCGCAAGCACAGCCTCGAGCAGGCCGAAAAAGACGGCATCTCCTTGCGCGATGCGGCTACCCGGGTGTTCTCCAACGCCAGCGGCAGCTACAGCTCCAATGTCAACCTGGCGGTGGAGAACAGCACCTGGGAAGAGGAAAATGAGCTGCAGGAGATGTACCTGTCGCGCAAGACCTTTGCGTTCAACGCCGATAACCCCGGCGAAATGAACCAGAACCGCGAGGTGTTCGAGTCAGTGATGAAGACCGCTGATGTCACGTTCCAGAACCTCGACTCGGCCGAGATCTCGCTCACCGACGTGAGCCACTACTTCGACAGCGACCCCACCAAGCTGATCGCTTCGCTGCGCGATGATGGCAAGGCTCCCTCGAGCTACATCGCCGACACCACCACCGCCAACGCCCAGGTGCGCTCCCTGAGCGAGACGATCCGCCTCGATTCACGCACCAAGCTGCTCAACCCCAAGTGGTACGAGGGCATGCTCAACAGCGGCTACGAGGGCGTGCGCGAGGTGGCCAAACGGCTCAACTTCACCCTGGGTTGGAGCGCCACCAGCGGCGCGGTTGACAACTTCGTTTACGAGGAAGCCAACGACACCTTCATCAACGATCCCGAGATGCGCCAGCGTCTGATGGAGCTCAACCCCCACAGCTTCCGGCGCATCGTCGGCACCCTGCTCGAGGTCAACGGCCGCGGCTACTGGGAGACCTCCGACGAGAACATCGCCCAGCTGCAGGAGCTCTACCAAGAGATCGAAGACAAGATCGAAGGGGTCAGCGAGGGCTGAGGGCGGTGGCCATGCGCACGGTCTGAACGATGGGACCCACGTCGTGGACACGCACGATGTGGGCCCCGCTGTGAACCGCCAGGGCGCACACGGCTGCGGTGCCCCAGAGCCGGGCCCGGGGCCGTGGCTCGTTGAGCACGGTGCCAATGAAGCGCTTGCGCGACGGGCCCACCAGCAGGGGGACGTCGTCGACCAGTTGCGGCAGCCGGCGCAGCAACTCGAGATTCTGGTCAGTGGTTTTGGCAAAGCCCAGACCGATGTCCCAGATGAGTTGCGCGGGTCGGACCCCCGCGTGCAGGGCCGTGTTGGTGGCCATCTGCAGCTCGGCCCGCACCTCGGCCACCACATCGCCATAGACCGCCAGGCTGTCCATGGTGGCGCTGGTGCCGCGGCTGTGCATCAGCACGTAGGGGCAACCGGCGCGGGCGATCAGGGGCAGCATGGCCGGATCGCGCCGCTGGGGGTTGGCGCCGCGCACGTCGTTGATCCAGTCGGCCCCTGCATCAAGGGCGCTTTCGGCGACGGCGGCATGAAAGGTGTCGATCGAGATCAGCAGCTGGGGATGGTCGCGCCGCAGCTCTTGCAGGGCAGCCAGGGCGGGCAGCAGCCGCCTGAGCTCTTCGGCCGGGCCGACCTCGTCGGCGCCGGGCCGGGTGCTCTGGGCCCCCAGGTCGAGCACCGCCGCCCCCTGGGTCAGCATGCGGCGCGCCTGCCGCACCACTGCTGCAGGGTTCGCGAGCCGGCCGCCGTCACTGAACGAGTCGGGGGTGAGGTTGAGCACCCCCATCACCAGCGGCCCGGCGGGAATCACACGGCTGCCCCTGCTCCCGCTCAAACAGCCGCGGGCACCTGGTAGTTGGCGATGCGCGCAAAGCCCACCGGATCGAGCGAGGCGCCGCCCACCAGCACGCCGTCGATGTCGCTCTGGGCCATCAGGTCGTCGATGGTGGCGGTGTTGACCGAGCCGCCGTACTGCACGGTGACGCTGGGGTCACCCACCCAGCCGCGGATCAGACCGCAGATGCGGTTGGCCTCTTCGGCGGCGCAGGTCTTGCCGGTGCCGATGGCCCAGATGGGCTCGTAGGCCACGATCAGCTGGGTGGGATCCACGTCTTCGAGGCCCTGCTCGATCTGACGGTGGATCACCCGTTCGGTTTCGCGGGCCTCGCGCTGGTCGAGGCTCTCACCCACGCAGAGAATCGGGATCAGGCCATGCTTCTGGGCGGTGCGGGCCCGCAGGTTGATCTGCTCGTCGGTCTCGCTGTAGTACTTGCGCGGCTCGCTGTGACCCACGATCGCGTGGGATACGCCGTGCTCGACCAGCATCGGTGCCGAGACCATGCCGGTATAAGCACCCTTTTCGTCCCAGTGGACGTTCTGGCCGGCGATGGCCACCCCGGCGCCTTCGAGGTGGCGGCACAGGGTTGGGATCGCGGTGAAGGGGGGGGCGATCACGATCTGCCGGTCACTGGGCAGATCGGCGATCAGCGGGCGAAAGGTGGCGGCAAAGACCCGCGTTTCGGCACAGGTCATGTGCATCTTCCAGTTGCCAGCGATCACGGCCTTGCGCACCGGGACACCTCAATCTCATCTGCAGCAAAACCTAAGCCGCCGCCCATCAGCGCTCCCCGGGCTGGGGATCACCAGCGCGCCGCTGGGGCAGCACCAGCAGCTCGCGCCCGTCGAGCTCGACGGCGTCACCCGTGGCCAGTTGCCTGCCGCGACGGGTCTCGACGACGCCATTGACCTTGATGTCGCCCGCCTGGATGCGTTGCTTGGCCTCTCCGCCGGTGCCCACCAGGCCCTGAAATTTGAGGAATTGGTCGAGCTTCATGGGGTTCGGCTGGGGTTCATGGGGGCACCCTGGCGGATCGGGACTGGGGCGACCCTGCCGGCGCTGCGGGACGTCGAGCATGGGCGGCCCGCTCAGAGGGCCCCTGGATGGTGATGGTCCGCGCTTGTGTCTCGACAAAGTATCGACAGCCCGGATCGATGGACAGG
>JBBASJ010000027.1:0-12268 GCA_040399325.1 Prochlorococcaceae cyanobacterium | reverse complement strand
CGATGGACAGGCCTGCTCGAGGGACAGGCCTGCCCCTCGTCTCCAGGTGGTGCGCGTTGCTGTCCTGGCGATGCCGTCAGGATGGGTCCACGGCGATGGAGCCGGGATGCGGGGGTCCTAGCTTGCCCCCATGCTCCAACCCTCCACCGCAGGCTTTCGGCGACTGCTGCCGTTGTTGCTGCCCCATCGCCGCGCGCTGTTGGGCGGGGGGCTCAGCATGCTGGTGTTCGTGGCCTGCTGGCCGCTGCTGGCCTGGCTTGCGGGTCAGCTGATCCCGGCGATCGGGGCCGGCGATCTGCCGCGGGTGCTGCGGGTGATCGGGCTGGCACTCACCGTGTTCATGGTGCAGAAACTGGCCCAGTTCGGCCAGGACAGCCTGCTGGCTGAGCCGGCCCTGCTGGTCAGCCAGGATCTGCGGCGCCAGTTGTTTGCGCGCCTCCAGCGGCTCGAGTTCGGCGCCCTCGAGAAGCTCTCGGCCGGCGATCTCACCTACCGTCTCACCGAAGACGCCGACCGGGTCGGCGAGGTGATCTACAAGACGATCCAAGACACCACCCCCAGCGCTCTGCAGCTGGTTGTGGTCTTCGGGTACATGGTGTGGCTCGACTGGCCCCTGTCGCTGGCCACCCTGGTGCTGGCGCCCCTGGTGGCGGTGCTGGTGAGCCTGTTCGGGGCGCGGGTGATGCGGGCGGCCGAGCGCAGCCAGAAGCAGGTCAGTGAACTGGCCGGCCTGCTGGGCGAAGCGATCGGCGGCCTGCCGCTGGTGCGGGCGTTTGCGGCAGAACCCTGGTTGCAGCAGCGCTTTGACAACGAGATCGACCTGCATCGTCGGGCCCGCTACCGGACCCAGCGGCTGTTGGCCCTGCAGTACCCGGTGGTGGGGTTTCTCGAGGCGGCCGGGATCCTGGCGGTGCTGCTGATCGGTGCGGCGCGCATTCAGGCCGGTGGGCTCGATGCCCAGGGCTTCAGCAGCTACGTGACGGCCCTGTTGATGCTGATCGATCCGATCAGCCACCTCACCACCAACTTCAACGAGTTTCAGCAGGGTCAGGCCTCGCTGCGGCGCCTGCGGCAGATCGAGCATGAGCCGGTCGAGGCACCGGATCGGGTTGATGCCGAGCCCCTCGGCCAGGTGGCCGGGCAGCTCGAGCTGCGTGGCGTCAGGTTCGGCTACGACCCGGCCCAGCCGGTGCTGCGGGGGCTGGATCTGACCGTGGGCGCCGGCCAGGTGGTGGCGCTGGTGGGGCCGTCAGGTGCCGGCAAAAGCACGCTGTTTTCGTTGCTGTTGCGGTTCAACACGGCCCAGCATGGTCAGGTGCTGCTCGATGGCCACGATCTGGCGGCGCTGCGGGCCCGCGAACTGCGCCGAGCCGTGGCCCTGGTGCCTCAGCAGAGCAGCGTGTTTTCGGGCACGGTGGCCGAGGCGATCGCCTTCGGCCGCACGGCCAGCCTCGAGCAGATCCGCGAGGCGGCCCACCTGGCCAATGCCGACGGCTTCATCGAGGCCCTGCCCGACGGCTATGACAGCCGCATCGAAGAGCGCGGCTCCAACTTCTCGGGCGGCCAGCTGCAGCGTCTGGCGATCGCCCGGGCCGTGCTGGGGAATCCGGCGGTGTTGTTGCTTGATGAGGCCACCAGCGCCCTCGATGCCGAGGCCGAAGCGGCCGTGCAGCGGGGCCTGCAGCAGGCCATGGCGGGTCGCACCGTGCTGGTCATTGCCCATCGCCTGGCCACGGTGCAGACCGCCGACTGCATCGTGGTGCTCGAAGCCGGGCAGATCGTCGAGCAGGGCAATCACAGCACCCTGATGGCGAGCGGCGGCCGCTACCGCGAGCTGTGCGAACGCCAGTTGATTCAGCTGGGCGCCGACGCCTGATCGTTGGCGACGCCTGGGCGTTGGCGCCGTGTGGTGCAGCCCCTATCCTGTGGAGCCCTGAGCACCTGTGCGCCTTGGATCCTGTTTCTGGTCTGCCCCCTGTGAATGCCCCCGGCGGCATGCCGAATCAGCCCCCCGTGCTCACCTTCGAGGGCAAGCGCTACGACCTCAACGGCCTTCCCGACGAGATCAAGGAGCTGGTGCGTGGCATGCAGGTCGCCGATGCCCAGCTGCGCATGCACGAAGACACCCTCAAGGTGCTGGCGATCGGCCGCCAGGCGATGGCCATGCAGCTCAATGACCGCCTCCAGACCGTGACCCCGATCGGCGACGCCGAGCCCGAGGGCTGATCGGCAGGGCCAGGCAGACGGGATCAGCTCGCTGTCTGCCTGGCCTCCTTGAGCACGTCCTGGGGAACGGTCACACCGATGGCTTTGGCCGTCTCCAGGTTGACCAGCATTTCGGTCTTGGTGAGCGGTTGGAAGGCCATCGTCTTCGGTGATTCGCCTTTCAGCACCTTCACGGCGATTTCGCCGGCGGCATAGCCGTCATCGAAGTAGGCCCAGCCGATCGTGGCCAGACAACCCGGCAGCTTGATGTCATCGGCGTCGACCGAATACACCGGGATCTTTTTCTCGAGCCCCACCTTGGCGATCGAACCGAAGCCCTGGATCGTGGCGTAATCGCCGATCTTCACGAAGGCCTCGATCCCCTTGCCGGCCAGCACCTGGGCAGCCTGCAGCACCTCGCCCGAGTTGGCGACCGACTGCTCGATCACGGTGATGCCCCGCTCAGCTGCGGCGTCGCGCAGCACCTTGGCTTCGTATTCGGAGTTGGGTTCGCCAGGATTGAAGATCAGCCCCACGGTCTTGAGGGCGGGGTTGAAGCTGCGGGCCAGATCGAGCTCCTTGCCCACCGGGTTGGTGCCGATCGTGCCCACCACGTTGGGCTTGTGCTGGCCGACCCCACCGGGGGGGGTGCCGGCGCCGGCACCCCAGGGGTTGGAGCAGTAGGCGAACACCACCGGAATGGTGTCGGGCACGGTCTTCATGGCCGCCTGCAGGGGCGGTGTGCCGATGGCAAACACCATGTCGACCTGATCGGCGACGAATTTCTTCATCACCAGGGTGGTGTTCGGCAGCTCGCCGGCGGCATCCTTCTGGATGAAATTGACGCTGGTGCCAGCGGTGTAGCCGGCCTTGGCCAGGGCAGCCTCAAAACCCTTGCGTACCGCGTTGGGCGGTGGTGCATCGACCATCTGCAGCATGCCGATGGTCGGGCCCTTGGCCTTATTGGAGCCACCCAGCTGACCGCAGGCTGCCAGCACGACGGAGCTGAGGGCACCGGTGCCCATCAGACCCAGAAATTCACGGCGCTGCAGTGGCATTGGCGGTGGTCTGTTCGGTGGCGCCCACTATGGCTGAGCCATACAGGCCCCGCAATGACGCGGGCGTGAGGCCCGCGCGTGCCTCGGCACTCCAGTCGCCGATCAGTTGGCCATCGCGCAGCATCACCAGCCGATCGCCGTATTGCAGGGCCTGCTCGAGGCTGTGGGTCACCATGAAGGTGGTGGCGCCCAGCTGACGCACCAGCTGCTCGGTCAGGCCCATCACCGTGGCTTCGGCCTTGGGATCGAGGGCGGCGGTGTGTTCGTCGAGCAGCAGCAGCTCGGGGTTGCCCAGGGTGGCCATCACCAGGCTGAGGGTCTGGCGTTGGCCGCCCGAGAGCTCGCCCACCAGGGCGTCGAGCCGACCCGCCAGTGGGATGCCCAGTTGCTCGAGCAGGTCCCGGTAACGGCGCCGGTCGGCCTGGCTGGGGCGCAGTCCCAGCAGCCCCTGGGCCGACAGGCCGCTGCGGCGGCGCCGTTCGGCCAGGCGCAGGTTCTCGGCGATGCTCAGGCCGGGGCAGGTGCCCTCGAGCGGGTTCTGCATCACCCGGCCGAGCCAGCGGGCGCGGCGATGGTCGCGGTAGCGATGCAGGGGCCGCCCGCCCAGGGTGATGCTGCCGCCCCCCAGCCTGAGGGTGCCGGCGATCAGGTTGAGCAGGGTGGATTTGCCGCTGCCGTTGTTGCCGATCACCACCACGAACTGCCCGCTCTGGCAGCTGAGGTTGAAGTCGTCAAACAGCTGTCTCCAGCCCCCGCCAGGCAACGGGTGACCCCAGCTCAGGTTGGCAATCTCAAGCGTCATGGCTGGTTGGACGTCATGACTCTGACCTGCCCTGGGCTGAGAGCCCGGGGATGCGCAGCCGCCCTGCGGCCAGGGCCACCAGCAGCAGCACCGCGGTCACCAGCTTGAGATCGACGGGCTCCAGGCCCAGGGCCAGGGCCACGGCGATCAGGCCGCGAAACACGACCGCACCCAGCACGGCCGCGATCAGGGCCATGGGCACGGTGCGTGGCCGCAGGATCGATTCGCCGATGATCACCATGCCCAGCCCCAGGATCAGGGAGCCGATGCCCATGGTGACGTCGGCAAAACCCTGAAACAGGGCCACCAGGGCGCCCGAAAGTCCCACCAACCCGTTGGCCGCGGCAATGCCGATGTTGAGGCCGCGGCGCTGGTTGATGCCGTTGGCGCGGGCCATGGTCGGGTTGTTGCCCAGGGCCCGCAGGGCCAGGCCCAAGTCGGTGCTCAGCAGCAGTCCCAGGATCAGCCCCAGCCCCAGCACCACCAGGCTCAGGGCCAGGCACCACTCATCGTCGAAGCCCGCGCTCAGATCGGGCAGGCGATCGATGCCGTGGGGCGTGTCGGTCAGCGGAATGTTGGAGCGACCCATCAGTCGCAGGGTGATCGAGTAGAGCCCCGTGGTGGTGAGGATGCCGGCAAACAGATCGTTCACACCCAGACGGGTGTGAATCAGGCCGGTGGCCAGGCCCGCCAGGCTGCCGAAGCCGAAGGCCACCAGCAGGGCCAGCGGCACCGGTACGCCCTTGCTGATCAGCACGGCTGCGGTGCCGCCACCCAGGGCAAACGACCCATCGACCGTCAGGTCGGGAAAGTTGAGAACACGCAGGGTGAGATAGGTGCCCAGGGCCAGGCCCGCGTAGGCCAGACCCTGGTCGTAGGCACCCAGCCAGAGAGTCAGCATCGCGGCATTGTGCCGCGCCGCAGCCTCACAGGGCCTGCAGGTTCTCGAAGCGGAACACCTGGCGGCCGGCCGGCGTCTCGCCGTGGGCTTCGGTCTCGACCACCCGCTCGCTGAGCACCCAGGGGCCGGCCTCACTCAGGGGCACAAAGGTATCGGTGAAGCGGCTTTTGCCGCCCTTGGCCTCGCCCGTGGTCGGGTCGGCGTACTGGCTGGTGTAGCGCTGGCTCAGATAGCCCGCGCCGGTGTCGGTGGTGCTCTCGGTGAAGATCGTCACCACCGTGCCGTGAATGTGCCGGTGCACCATGGTGACCACATCGTCTTTGATGCGGTAACGGTCGCCGGCGTTCTTACCGCCCACGATCACTTCGGTGCCGACCGTGTCGGTGTCACCGGCCGTGAAGGTGTTGTCGCCATGGGTCTGCTCGAAGCTGCGGCGCACCCGGTGGATGGCGACTTCCCACAGCTGGGAGGCCATGGCCTTGTGCACGGCCTCGTCGGTGATGCCCTCGACGGTTGCCTTGAGGTCGGCACCAACGCTGAAGGTGCCTTCGACCCGCTGGGCCGGTTGATCGCCAACAGCCGGCTGCTCCCAGAGGCAGGTGCCGCGGTAGCCGCCGAAGCCCGGCGCCCAGGTGTAGCGGTTTTCGTAGGCGGCCCTGAAGGCAGCCGTGGCGTCGGTGCCGGGGGCCAGGAGGACAGGTGCTTCGGGGGTAGCGATCACGCGTCAGACAGACGGGGTCGGCAAGCCTAACGAGCGGCAACTGTGGGCCTGATCGATCGTGGTTCGTGGACCACAGGCAGATCGTGTCTCGCAGCGTCACCCTGAACGGCACGCTGCGGCCCAGGAAGCCACTGGGTCTGTAAATCGCGTGGTTCAACCTCGGGAATCTCGATAGGGTCTGCGCAGAGGCTCAACGTCGCCAACACCTGTATGACCGAACTCGGCAAATGCCCCTTCAGCGGCCATGGCTCTGCCGCGGTGGCCGGACGTGGCCCCTCACCCCGCGACTGGTGGCCCCAGCAGGTCAATCTGGCGATCCTGCATCAGCACAGCCCGGCCTCCAATCCGCTTGGAGCTTCGTTTGATTACGCCAAGGCATTTGCTGAGCTCGATTACCACGGCCTCAAGCGCGATCTGATCGCGCTGATGACCGATTCGCAGGACTGGTGGCCCGCCGACTGGGGCCACTACGGCGCTCTGTTCATTCGCATGGCCTGGCACAGCGCCGGCACCTACCGCACCGCCGACGGCCGCGGCGGTGGCGGCACCGGCAACCAGCGCTTTGCCCCGCTCAACAGCTGGCCCGACAACGACAACCTCGACAAGGCCCGCCGGCTGCTGTGGCCGATCAAGCAGAAGGTCGGCAACCGCATCTCGTGGGCCGACCTGATGATCCTCGCCGGTACCTGCGCCCTCGAGTCGATGGGGCTGCGCACCTTCGGGTTCGGTGGCGGCCGCGTCGACATCTGGCAACCCGAAGAAGACATCTACTGGGGCAATGAGCGCACCTGGCTCGGCGCCGAGCGTTACAGCGGCGAGCGTGAGCTCGAGCATCCGCTGGCGGCGGTGCAGATGGGCCTCATCTACGTGAACCCCGAAGGCCCCGACGGCGTCCCCGACCCGGTGGCCTCGGGCCGCGATGTGCGCGAGACGTTCGCACGCATGGCCATGAACGACGAGGAGACCGTTGCCCTCACCGCCGGTGGCCACACCTTTGGCAAGGCCCATGGCGCCTGCAGCGCCGAGCTGGTCGGTCCGCCGCCCGAGGGTGCCCCGCTGGAAGCAATGGGCCTGGGCTGGATCAACCGCCACGGCAGCGGCAAGGGGGCCGATGCCACCACCAGTGGCATCGAGGGGGCCTGGAAGCCCAACCCCACCCGTTGGGACATGGGGTACTTCGAGATGCTGTTCGGCTACGAGTGGGAGCTGATCAAGAGTCCCGCCGGCGCCTGGCAATGGCAGGCCAAGGACTGCCGCGAGGAGCACCTGATCCCCGACGCCCACGTTCCTGGGGTGAAGCACCCGCCGATGATGACCACGGCGGATCTGTCGCTGCGCTTTGATCCGATCTATGAGCCGATCTCGCGCCACTTTCTCCAGCATCCCGAGGCGTTTGCCGAGGCGTTTTCGCGTGCCTGGTTCAAGCTCACCCACCGCGACATGGGGCCCAGGAGCCTGTATCTCGGCCCCGAGGTGCCGGCCGAGGAGCTGATCTGGCAGGACCCGATCCCGGCGGTTGACCATCCGTTGGTCGATGCGGCGGCCATCGCCGATCTCAAGGCGCGGGTGCGGGCTTCGGGCCTCGGCGTCGGCGAGCTGGTGGCCACGGCCTGGGCGTCGGCGTCGACGTTCCGCGGCTCCGACAAGCGCGGCGGTGCCAACGGTGCCCGCGTGCGGCTGGCCCCCCAGAAGGACTGGGCGGTGAACCAGCCCGAGCAGCTGCAGCGGGTGCTAGGGGTGCTGGAGGGCATTCAGAACGACTTCAACGCCTCCTGCAGCGGCGGCATGCGGGTGTCGCTGGCCGATCTGATCGTGCTGGCGGGCGGTGTGGGCGTCGAGCAGGCCGCCGCCGCAGCCGGTCAGGCGCTCGAGGTGCCGTTCACCCCGGGCCGCACCGATGCCACAGCCGAGCAGACCGATGCGGCCTCGTTTGCGGTGATGGAGCCCCAGGCCGACGGCTTCCGCAACTGGCAGGCCGGGCCCATGAGCGTGGCCGCCGAGCATCTGCTGGTCGACCGGGCCCAGCTGCTGGGCCTCAGCGCCCCTGAGATGACCGTGCTGCTGGGCGGCCTGCGGGTGCTGGGCGCCAACAGCGGCGGGGTGCACCACGGCGTGTTCAGCGAGCGGGTGGGGGTGCTCAGCAACGACTTCTTCGTCAATCTGCTCGACATGGCGACCACCTGGTCGCCGATCGACGACAACGGCGAGCTGTTCGAGGGGCGTGACCGCCACACCGGTGCCGTGCGCTGGAGCGGCACGCGCGTTGATCTGGTGTTTGGCTCCAACTCGCAGCTGCGTGCCATCGCCGAGATCTATGCCCAGAGCGACGGCGCCGGGCGCATGGTCTGCGATTTTGTGGCCGCCTGGGTCAAGGTGATGAATGCCGATCGCTTTGACCTCAGGGGGTGAGCCGCAGCACCATGCCCCGCACCGTGTTGATCAGCGGCGCCAGCCGCGGCATCGGCCGCGCCATTGCCGAGCGGCTGCTGGCCGAGGGGCACCGGCTCAGCCTGGGGCTTCGCCGCCCAGAAGACCTGCACGGTACGGCGCTCGATCGGCCCGAGGTGCAGCTGCAGCCCTATGACGCCGACAAGCCCCCATCAGCCCAGGCCTGGGTTGATGCTGCGGCCGCCCACTTCGGCAGCATTGACACGGTGGTGCACTGCGCCGGGGTGTTTTCGCGGGTGCCGCTGCTGTTTGACGAGGGTCAACAGGCCGAGATCGCGCAGCTGTGGGATATCAACGTGATGGGCCCCTGGTGGCTGACCCGGGCGGCCTGGCCCCAGCTGGCGGCCCATGGCCAGGGGCGCCTCGTCGTGCTCGTCTCCATGAGCGGCAAGCGCTCCAAGGGGCGCCTGGCGGGCTACACCGCCAGCAAGTTTGCGCTCATGGGCCTGTGTCAGACCATGCGCAACGAGGGCTGGGAGCAGGGCATCCGTGTCACGGCGATCTGCCCCAGCTGGGTCAACACCGACATGGCCGCCGCCGTGCAAGCGATGCCGGCCGAGGCGATGACCCAACCCGGTGACATTGCTGCGATCACGGGCCAGCTGCTGGAGATGCCCAACAGCTGTGTGCCGTTTGAGCTGGCGGTGAGCTGCAACCTGGAGGTTTGATCAGGCCGGGTCAAGCCTTGAAGGCGTTGAGAAAATCAGCAACGGTCTGGATCAACAGTCCATCAGAGCGCTGCGGTGCATTCATCAGAAACCCGAAATCGCGCAGGTCGCCGGTCAGCAAGACATTGGCCTGACAGCCGATGGCGGCTCTGAAGATGGGCCGGTCTTTCTCGGCCAGGTCAGTTGGGCAAGGCAGTGATGGCTGATCGGGTACCAGCAGGATGGCTTGTTGTTGGCGCTCGAAGTCAGGCAGGCAGGTTGGAAATTTGCGCTCGAGATTGCGGGTTGCCTCTTCTCTGGCGTAGCGACTTGTGGCCAGCTGAAGCAGGCCTTCAGAGCCCAACGCGATCACCAGTGCTGCTTTGCCCTTGAGGTTGTGGGCAGCGGTGAACAGGACGTTGGCATCGAGAAACACCCGCATCAGCTCTGCTGCATGCGTTTCAAGATTTGCCGGCGTTCCTGCGGAGAGAGGGCATCCTCACGGTCCCAGGCAGCTATCTGATCGTCGCTGTACAACTCCACTTCAAGCACGGCTGCCGGTTTGAGGCGCAGCTCCCCTTCCCACTCTTCAACGATCACGGCTCCCCCTGGTTGGATGCCCAGGTGCCTGCGCATGTCCGCAGGCAGGGTGATCTGCCCGCGGCTGGACACCGCGAGCACCTCGCGAAGGGATGGGCGCTGGGGCGTGGCCATGCGACTGAATTTCGGAATTTCAGCATAGGAAGGCTGCTTGCCCTTGCTGCCTGCTCAGAAGTCCAACAGCTGCTTCCCGTTCGAGCTGGCGGTGAGCTGCAACCTGGAGGTGTGATCAGCGCCCCGCTGCCGGATGCAAATCCTGCAGGGCGTTGATCTCCAGCGTTTCGTGCTGCAGCGCGGCGATCGCCTCGACGGCGGCGCGGGCGCCGGCCAGGGTGGTGACGGTGGGCACGGCGTAGTCGAGGGCGGCCTTGCGCAGGTAGGTGTCGTCGTGTGCGGCCTGGCGGCCGATGGGGGTGTTGACGATCAGCTGAATGCGGCCCGAGCGGATCGCATCTTCGATGTTGGGACGGCCCTCGTGCACTTTGAGGATGCTTTCGACCGCCAGGCCTTCGCGGCTCAGCAGCTCGGCGGTGCCACCGGTGGCGATCAGGGCGAAGCCCAGCTCACTCAGGCGGCGGGCCACCGGCACCAGGGCCGGTTTGTCGCGGTCGTGGGTCGAGACAAACACGGTGCCGCCGGTGGGCAGGGCGTCGCCGGCGGCCTGCTCGGCCTTGGCATAGGCCATGCCAAAGCCCCGGGCGCTGCCCATCACCTCGCCGGTGCTGCGCATCTCGGGGCCCAGCAGGGTGTCGGAGCCCGGGAAACGCTTGAACGGCAGCACGGCCTCTTTGATGGCCTGCAGGGGGGGCTGGGGCTCGGCGGTGAGCCCCAGCTCGGCCAGGGTGCTGCCGGCCATCACCTGGCTGGCCACCTTGGCCAGGGCCACGCCGGTGGCCTTGGCCACGAACGGCACCGTGCGCGAGGCGCGGGGGTTGGCTTCGATGATGAACACGGTCTCGGCGCCGGCCCCATCGCGCTGCACCGCGAACTGCAGGTTGATCAGGCCGCGCACCTCGAGCGCCAGGGCAAGATCGTTGCTCCACTGGCGGATCGTGGCCAACGCTTCGGCGCCCAGGGTCACCGAGGGCAGGCAGCAGGCCGAATCGCCCGAGTGAATGCCGGCCGGCTCGATGTGCTCCATGAGCCCGCCGATCACCACCGTGCCGCTGGCATCGCAGAGGGCATCGACATCGACTTCGGTGGCGTTGTCGAGGTATTGGTCGATGAGCACCGGGTGATCGGGCTCCACCGTGACCGCTTCGGCCATGTAGCGGTTGAGTTCGGCCTCGGTGTGCACCACCTCCATGGCGCGGCCGCCCAGCACGTAGCTGGGCCGCACCACGACTGGGTAACCGACAGCCTCCGCCACGGCTCTCGCTTCGGCGTCGCTGCGGGCCAGGCCGTTGCGGGGCTGGCGAATGTCGAGCCGCCGCAGGATCGCCTCAAACTGCTCGCGGTCTTCGGCGCTGTCGATCGATTCGGGCGAGGTGCCCCAGATGCGGGTGCCGGTGGCCCGGCCTTGTGGCGTGTCGAGCCAGCGCAGCAGCGGAATCGCCAGCTTCAGCGGCGTCTGCCCGCCGAACTGCACGATCACCCCCTCGGGGCACTCGGCCTCGATCACGTTGAGCACGTCCTCGAGGGTCAGCGGTTCGAAGTAGAGCCGGTCGCTGGTGTCGTAGTCGGTCGAGACGGTCTCGGGGTTGCTGTTGACCATGACCGTGGCGAAGCCGGCCTCGCGCAGGGCAAATGAGGCATGCACGCAGCAGTAGTCGAACTCGATGCCCTGGCCGATGCGGTTGGGCCCGCCGCCCAGGATCATGACCTTGCGGCGGCTTTCGGGGGTGACCTCGTTTTCGGGGGGGATCAGCGCGAGCGAGCCGTCGTCGGCCAGGCGCTCGAGCGGCCGCTCGTAGGTGGCGTAGTGGTATGGCGTGCTTGAGGCAAATTCGGCGGCGCAGGTGTCGACGGTCTTGAACACGGCGTTGACGCCCAGCCCCTGCCGGTACCGGCGCACATCAAGCTCCTGGCTGCCGGTGGCCCAGGCGATCTGCCGGTCTGAGAAACCCAGCTGCTTGAGCTCGAGCAGGGCGCCTGCATCGAGATCACCCAGTTGACGACCGCGCAGCAAGCGCGACTCGGTTTCGACGATGTGGCGCAGCTTGGCCAGAAACCAGGGGTCGATGGCCGAGAGGGTATGGATCTCGGTGTCGCTCAGGCCCGCCACCATCGCCGTGCGCACCGCCACGATGCGCTCGGGGGTCGGCGTCCGCAGGGCGATCTCGAGGGCAGCAGGCTCGGGTGTGGGGTCGGGGCGGTCGCAGCCCCAGCCGGCCAGGCCGGTTTCGAGCGAGCGCAGGGCTTTCTGGAACGACTCCTCGAAGCAGCGGCCGATGGCCATGGCCTCGCCCACCGACTTCATCGAGGTGGTGAGCACCGCCGGTGAGTTCTGGAACTTCTCGAAAGCGAAGCGCGGGATCTTCGTGACCACGTAGTCGATCGTGGGCTCGAAGCACGCCGGTGTGGCGCCGGTGATGTCGTTGACGATCTCATCGAGCGTGTAGCCCACCGCCAGCCGGGCGGCGATCTTGGCGATCGGGAAGCCCGTCGCCTTGCTCGCCAGGGCCGAGCTGCGCGAAACCCGCGGATTCATCTCGATCACCACCACGTCGCCGTTGGCAGGGTTGATCGCGAACTGAATGTTGCTGCCGCCGGTGTCAACACCGATCTCGCGGATGATCGCGATCGCCTGGTCGCGCAGGCGCTGGTACTCGCGGTCGGTGAGGGTCTGGGCCGGCGCCACGGTGATCGAGTCGCCCGTGTGCACCCCCATGGGGTCGAGGTTCTCGATGCTGCAGACGATCACCACGTTGTCGGCGGTGTCGCGCA
>JBBASJ010000026.1:0-29474 GCA_040399325.1 Prochlorococcaceae cyanobacterium | reverse complement strand
ACAGCGCCCGCGAAGCCCTGGCCGCGGCGCATCAGCAGCTGTTGGCGGAGTGAGCCTGCACTCCTCGGGGCCTGGCCTTGAGGCACGGGGCTGGCGGGACTCGAACCCACGACCTACGGTTTAGGAAACCGTCGCTCTATCCGGCTGAGCTACAGCCCCCGGAGCAGCGCCTGGGCTGCTGGCCCCATTATGTGGCGCAGGGGCCTTGCCTAGAGTCGTCTTGAAAGCAGGCGAGGTGATCGCGACCGGGGCTCACCCTGGTTGAGGAAAGTCCGGGCTCCCCAATGGCCAGGCTTGCTGGGTAACGCCCAGTGCGGGTGACCGTGAGGAGAGTGCCACAGAAACACACCGCCGATGGCTCCCTAGGGGGCACAGGCAAGGGTGCAAGGGTGCGGTAAGAGCGCACCAGCAGCATCGAGAGGTGCTGGCTCGGTAAACCCCGGCCGGGAGCAAGGCCCAGGGACAAGGGTTGGCCATGACACCCGTCCCGCCCAACGCGCGCCGCTCGAGGCCGCCGGTAACGGCGGTCCCAGACAGATGATCGCCCCCCAGGCCGGCTGCGGCCGCAGCCTGGGAGAACAGAACCCGGCTTACGTCCTGCTTTCACCCCTTTGACGTCGTTGCCGGCCTGCAGCCGTGAGACCAGCCCAGCCCAAGCTGACCCCAGCGCGCCGCCAGCAGTTGCTGGCCTTTGTGGCCAGCCTCGGTCTTGATCCACGGGCGGCCGGCGGCCCCGGGCCCGACGGGCTTGCGGTGATCGAAGAGGCCCTGAGCCACAGCTCAGCCGGCCTGGCGGTCAATCACGAGCAGCTCGAATTCCTGGGCGATGCGGTGCTGCGCCTGGCGGCCTCCGAGTTTCTGCGGCAAGAGCAGCCCCAGCTGCCGGTGGGCCGCCACGCGGCGCTGCGGGCCCAGTTGGTCAGCGACCGTTGGCTGGCCCAACTGGCCGAGCACTGCCAGATCGCCCGGGTGTGGCACCTGGGGGCCATGGCCGCCGGCGACGCAGCCGGTCGCGCCACGGTGCTGGCCGAAACGGCCGAAGCCCTGATCGGCGCCCTCTACCTGGCCTGGGGTGGCCCCCGAGGCGGGCTCGAACCGGTGCAGGTGTGGCTGGCACCCCATTGGCGCACCAGCCTGAGCCACTACCTGGCCGATCCCGATCTGCACAACTGGAAGTCGGCCCTGCAGGAGTGGAGCCAGGGCCAGGGGCTGGGGTTGCCGCACTACAGCTGCAGCGAAACCAGCCAGCGCCACGGCGATCCAGAACGCTTCAGCTGCCAGGTGATGGTGAGCACCGGCGCTGGAGCCGCCGGCACAGCAGCCATTGCGGGCGAAGGCAAGGGACCTTCGCGCCGGGCTGCCGAGCAGGCGGCCGCCGCCGCTGCCCTGGAGCGGCTCAGACCGGCTCCAGCTGCTTGAGGGGCATGGTGATCAGCTTGTCCCAGTTGCCCCCTTCAAACAGCACGGCGGCGCGGCTGCCACTGATGCGTTGCACGAAGCCCCTGTAGCCGTTGTAGATGGAGCAGACATCGCGCACCACCACCGTGGTGCCGGGCAGGATCGGCGCTTGGGCCATGGCCAGGGTCTGCGGCATTGTGAGCTGATTATGGATTCTCCAGACGAGCTGCTGGTTGTGGGCCAGGTGGTGGCGCCCCAGGGCCTGCAGGGCGAGCTGCGGGTGCTGCCGCTCAGCGACTTTGCCCAGCGGTTCACGGAACCCGGTCCCCGCTGGTTGCAGAAGGGCACGGCCCCGGCCCAGCCCGTGGAGCTCAAGGCCGGCCGTCAACTGCCGGGCAAGTCGCTGTTTGTGTGCCGGCTCGCGGGCATCGACAACCGCGATGCGGCCGAGGCGGTGGTGGGCCATGCGTTCCTGGTGGCCGCCAGCGACCGCCCACCCCTGGAGCCGGGTGAGTTCCACCTGCTCGATCTGGTCGGCCTGGAGGTGCGCCTGGCCGACGGCACACCCATCGGCCGGGTCACCAACCTGCTGCACGCCGGCAACGATCTGCTGGAAGTGGAGCCGGCCGCTGGCGGACGGCGCATTCTGATCCCCTTTGTGGAGGCGATCGTGCCCCAGGTGCAGCTGGCTGAGGGCTGGATCGGCATCACACCGCCGCCCGGGCTGCTCGAGCTCTGACGGCTGGCTTTGAATGGGCGTACTGCTCCGACGCCATGAGTCCGCATTCCCTCGTCCCTGTGATCCTGTGCGGCGGCACCGGCACGCGGCTGTGGCCCCTGTCGCGGGCGACCTACCCCAAGCAGTACTGGGCCCTGGCCAGCAGCGGTGAGGAGACGCTGCTGCAGCAGACCCAGCAACGGCTGCGGGGCCTCACGCGGCTGGCTCCGCCCCTGCTGGTCTGCAATGAGGAGCACCGCTTCATCGTGGCCGAGCAGATGCGCCAGATCGGCGTCGACCCGGCGGCGATCCTGCTGGAGCCCATGGGCCGCAACACCGCGCCGGCGGTGACCATCGCCGCCCTGCAGGCCACAGCCCGGGGCGACGACCCGCTGTTGCTGGTGCTCGCCGCCGACCATGTGATCGCCGATGCTGCGCGCTTTCGTGACACCGTGAGCGCCGGCCTGGCGGCGGCCGATGCCGGCCAGCTGGTGACCTTCGGCATTGTGCCCACCGCGCCCGAGACCGGATACGGCTACATCGAAGCCAGCCAGGATCTGGCGGGAGCCAATGCGCCGGTGCCGATCGCCCGGTTCGTGGAGAAGCCCGACCGGGCCACCGCCGAGCAGTTCCTGGCGACGGGCCGTTTCACCTGGAACAGCGGCATGTTCCTGTTCAAGGCCAGTGCCATCCTGGCCGAGCTGGAACGCCTGGCCCCGGAGGTGGTCAGCGCCTGCCGTTCGGCCCTTGAGCACGACAGCGCCGATCTCGACTTTCTGCGGCTCGAGCGCGAAGCCTTTGCGGGCTGCCCCAACGTGGCGATCGACGTGGCGGTCATGGAACAGACCGACCGCGGTGCCGTGCTGCCGCTCGACGCCGGCTGGAGCGACGTGGGCAGCTGGAGCGCCCTGTGGGAAACGGCCAGCGAACGCGACGACGACGGCAATGTGCTGCGGGGCCGGGTGATCAGCCAGGACAGCCGCAACTGCTACCTGCGCAGCGAGCACCGGCTGGTGGTGGGTCTCGGCATCAATGATCTGGTGGTGGTCGAAACCGATGACGTGGTGCTGATCAGCCACCGCGACCGTGCCCAGGAGGTCAAGGCCATCGTTGGCCGGCTGGAAGCCGAGGGAGCGTCGGAAAGCAAGGCCCACCGCCGCATCTACCGGCCGTGGGGCTCCTACGACGGCATCACCGAAGGTGAGCGCTGGCAGGTCAAGAAGATCGTGGTCAAACCCGGCGCCAGCCTGTCGCTGCAGATGCACCACCACCGGGCCGAACACTGGATCGTGGTGAAAGGCACCGCCGTGGTCGAAAAAGACGGCCAGCAGGAGCTGCTGGGCGAGAACCAGAGCACCTACATCCCCCTGGGCGCCAGGCACCGCCTCTCGAATCCGGGCAAGATCCCTGTCGAGCTGATCGAGGTGCAGAGCGGCGGCTACCTGGGCGAAGACGACATCGTGCGGTTCGAAGACCGCTACGGGCGCAGTGACGTCACCCCGGTGACCGCCTGAACGGGGGGCAGAAGCTGGGGAAGCCTTGCATCCACGACCCTGCCCAGTCCTCAACCCTCACTCAACCGTGACGCTCTTGGCCAGATTTCTGGGCTGATCGACATCGAGGCCGCGATGCGCTGCGATGTGATAACTCAGCAACTGCATGGGAATCACGGTCAGCAGTGGACTGAGCAGCTCATCGACCTCGGGCACGGGTAGGAGCACATCAAACACCTCGGTGTCGGGACCCACGGGTGCGATACCGATCAACTGGGCATCGCGGGCCTTGGCCTCCTGGGCATTGCTGAGCACCTTCTCGAACACGGTGCCTGGCATGGCGATCGAAACGACCGGCACCTGGGCGTCGAGCAGGGCGATGGGGCCGTGCTTCATCTCACCGGCCGGATAGCCCTCGGCATGGATGTAGCTGATCTCCTTGAGCTTGAGCGCACCCTCAAGGGCAATCGGATAGTTGATGCCCCGCCCCAGGAAGATCACATCGCGGGTATCAACGAAGCGATGGGCCAGGGCCTCGCAGCGGCGGTCATGGTCAGCGACCAGGGCGCGCAACTGCTCGGGCAACAGGCGCAGCTGGCCCACCAGCTGGCGCAGCGCCTCGGGGCTGCGGCCATTGATGCTGCCGCCGCGCCGTTCGGCCAAAGCCACAGCCAGCCCGTAAAAGGCCAGCAACTGACCGAGAAAGGTCTTGGTGGCGGCCACACCCACCTCGATGCCGGCACCGATGTCGAGCACCGCGTCGACCAGGCGCCCCAGGGAGCTCTCGGGCCGGTTGGTGATGCCCAGCAGCCTCGGGGCATAGGCCGGATCGGCGACCGCCCGGCGCCGCTCCTGCTCCATCGCCAGGGCCGCCAGGGTGTCGGCTGTTTCGCCCGACTGGGTGACACCCACCGTGAGGGTGTGGGGGCTCAGCGGCGGTGGCCCATAGCGAAATTCGCTGGCAAAAAAGACATCGGTGGGCACACCGGCCAACTGTTCCAGCAGGTAGGCACCCACCTGGGCGGCATGGCGGCTGGTGCCGCAGGCCAGCAACTGCACCCGCGCGATGCCATCGAGAAACGCGTCATCGAGGGGCAGGGCCACGAGGGGTCCGGTTTCGCCACCCGCGGGCAGATGCCGCGCCACCCACAGCGCCGCCGTCTCGGGCTGCTCGTGGATCTCCTTGAGCATGAAGTGGCGGAAGCTGCGCTTGTCGGCCACGTGCTCGGTGCCGCTGAGCAGCGTGGGGATCCGCTGCACCCGGGTGCCGGCGGCGTCATAGAGCTCGATGCCGAGGGGCGTCAGCAGGGCCACCTCGCCGTCTTCCATCGGCAGGATCGTGCGGGTGAAGCCCGCCAGGGCCGGGGTGTCGCTGGCGCAGAGAAATTCCCCCTCCCCCAGGCCGATCAACAGCGGCGCGGCCTTGCGGGCGACCACCAGGGCCCCGGGAGCCTGGGCCCACACCACCGCCAGGGCGTAGGCGCCATGCAGCAACGGCAGCACGGCCTGCACGGCCTGCAGCAGCAGGGTGCCGCTGGCCGGAGCTCCACCCGCCTGCAACTCGGCCAGACGACGCGACACCAGGTGCGGGATCACCTCGGTGTCGGTGTCGCTCCTGAACACCACCCCACCGGCCTGCAGCTCCTCACGCAGGCTGCGGTGGTTCTCGATGATGCCGTTCTGCACCACCGCCAGCTGGCCGCTGCCATCGAGGTGGGGGTGCGCGTTGCGCTCCTCGGGCTTGCCGTGGGTGGCCCAGCGGGTGTGACCGATGCCGCACTGACCGGGGGCACCCTGGGCCGCATGCCGGTTGGTGAGATTGATGAGCTTGCCCTCGGCCCGCAGGCAATGCAACCGGCCGCTGCCCGCAGCTGTCAGTTCAATCGTGGCGATGCCGGCCGAGTCGTAACCGCGGTACTCGAGCTGCCTGAGGCCCTCGAGCAGTTGCGGCGCCGCCTCCCGCGATCCGATCAGGGCAACGATGCCGCACATAGGCCTTCAGACCAACAGAAAAGCCCGGCTTGGGGCCGGGCTTGAGCTTATGTGAGCCGACTCAGTAGGCCAGACCCATCGAACGGGTGGTCTCGTCACCGAGATAGACGCGAATACTCAGGAAGTCAGTGGGGCAGGCGGTTTCGCAGCGCTTGCAGCCGACGCAGTCTTCGGTGCGGGGTGAGCTGGCGATCTGGCCGGCTTTGCAGCCATCCCAGGGCACCATCTCGAGCACGTCGAGAGGGCAGGCACGCACACACTGGGTGCAGCCGATGCAGGTGTCGTAGATCTTGACGGCGTGGGACATGTGCCTAAGAAGCGGTTCGCGGGCATGACACCCAACGTGACGCCAAAGGTACCCGTGGCATCAGGGCCTGAAGCCGCGCCGACGGGAGCCCGTCACCCTTGTTCATACGCCGGGGGAGCCCCAGCAGGCCGCCCCGTAGGATGCGGCCTCCCACACAGTGGCCATGTCCCAGGAAGCGATCTTCGAGAAAGTGCGCTCGATCGTTGCCGAGCAGCTCAGCGTCGACGCCGCTGAGGTCAAGCCCGAATCCAACTTCCAGAACGATCTGGGCGCCGATTCGCTCGACACCGTCGAGCTGGTGATGGCCCTTGAGGAAGCCTTTGACATCGAGATTCCCGACGAGGCTGCCGAAGGCATCACCACCGTCGGTGACGCCGTCAAGTACATCCAGGACAAGCAGGCCTGAAGCGTCCATGGTGGAGGGTCTCCGCCGCGTCGTCATCACTGGCCTGGGCGCGGTCACACCGATCGGCAACGACATTTCCCAGTACTGGGAAGGTTTGAGCTCGGGCCGCAACGGCGTTGCAGGGATCACCCTGTTTGATGCGTCGCGCCATGCCTGCCGGTTCGCCGCCGAAGTGAAGGGATTCG
Source organism: Prochlorococcaceae cyanobacterium (assembly GCA_040399325.1). Lineage (GTDB taxonomy): Bacteria > Cyanobacteriota > Cyanobacteriia > PCC-6307 > Cyanobiaceae > RGUW01. The sequence continues at coordinate 22,975 of JBBASJ010000026.1, read as the reverse complement.
ACCCATCCGGCTGGCTTGAACCGAAGGAGGCCAAGCGCTGGGATCGCTTCTGCCAGTTCGGCGTGGTGGCCGCCAAGCAGGCTGTCGCCCACGCCGGTCTCACCATTGATGGGTCCAATCAGCATCGGGTGGGTGTGGCCATCGGCTCCGGCGTGGGCGGACTGCTGATGATGGAGACCCAGGCCCAGGTGCTGCATGAACGGGGGCCCGACCGGGTCAGCCCGTTCTGCGTGCCGATGATGATCCCCAACATGGCCACCGGCCTGGCGGCCATTGCCCTGGGAGCCAAGGGACCGAGCACCGCCGTGGCCACCGCCTGTGCCGCCGGCTCGAACGCCATCGGTGATGCCTTCAGACTGATCCAGCTGGGCCTGGCCGACGCCATGGTCTGCGGTGGTGCCGAATCGGCGATCACGCCCCTGGGCGTTGCCGGTTTCGCCAGCGCCAAGGCGCTGTCCTTCCGCAATGACGACCCCGCCACCGCCAGTCGGCCCTTCGATGCCGAGCGCAACGGCTTCGTGATCGGCGAAGGGGCCGGTGTCCTGGTGCTCGAAAGCCTTGAGCATGCCCGGGCCCGCGGGGCGACCGTGCTGGCCGAGATCGTCGGCTACGGCATGACGTGCGATGCCCATCACATCACGGCACCCTCACCGGGGGGCGTGGGTGGTGCCGAAGCGATCCGCCTCGCCATCCAAGACGGCCGACTGACCCCCGAGGACGTCGATTACATCAACGCCCACGGCACCAGCACCCCTGCCAACGACAGCAACGAAACCTCTGCCATCAAGAGCGCCCTGGGAGAGCGGGCCCGGCAGATACCCGTGAGCTCCACCAAATCGATGACCGGCCATCTGCTCGGTGGCAGCGGCGGCATCGAAGCCGTTGCCGCGGTGCTCGCGATCCAGCACCGACTGGTGCCGCCCACCATCAACTACCAGAATCCCGACCCGGCATGTGATCTGGATGTCGTGCCCAATCAGGCCCGGGAAGCCAAGGTGGATGTGGTGCTCTCCAACTCCTTCGGCTTCGGTGGCCACAACGTCTGTCTGGCCTTTCGCCGCCTGAGCGGCTGAGGGTCGGGCCACACCCAGCGCCCTCCTCTCCCCTTTCTCCTCTCCCGTCCTCGCCCCTACCCAGCCATGGTCGTCGCCCCTTCCACCTCGGTCGAGAGCCTCTGCATCAACAGCATTCGCTTCTTGGCGATCGACGCGATCAACAAGTCGAACTCGGGTCACCCGGGCCTGCCGATGGGCTGTGCGCCGATGTCCTTCGCCCTCTGGGACAAGGTTCTCAAGCACAACCCCAAGAACCCCAAGTGGTTCAACCGCGACCGCTTCGTGCTGTCGGCCGGCCACGGCTGCATGCTCCTCTACGCGTTGCTGCACCTGAGCGGCTACGACTCGGTCAGCCTGGAGGACATCAAGCAGTTCAGGCAGTGGGGCAGCCGCACCCCCGGCCACCCCGAGACCTTCGAGACCGCCGGGGTTGAGGTCACCACCGGCCCCCTGGGTCAGGGCATCTCGAGTGCCGTGGGTCTGGCCATCGCCGAAGCCCACCTGGCTGCCAAGTTCAACAAGCCCGGTCTGAACCTGGTCGACCACTACACCTATGTGCTCATGGGTGATGGCTGCAACCAGGAAGGTGTGGCTTCGGAGGCCGCCTCCCTGGCCGGTCACCTGGGCCTGGGCAAGCTGATCGCCCTCTACGACGACAACCACATCACGATCGACGGAAACACCAACGTTTCCTTCACCGAAGACGTTCTCAAGCGCTACGAGGCCTACGGCTGGCATGTGCAGCATGTGGCCGACGGCAACACCGATGTGGCCGGCATCCAACGGGCGATCGAGGCCGCCAAGGCCGTCACCGACAAGCCGAGCCTGATCAAGGTGACCACCACCATCGGCTACGGCTCACCCAACAAAGCCAACACCGCCGGCGTTCACGGTGCTGCGCTGGGTGCCGAAGAAGCCGAGCTGACCCGCAAGGCCCTCGACTGGAGCTATGGCCCGTTCGAAGTGCCCCAGGAGTCCTACGACCACTGGCGCCAGGCGATCAACCGCGGCGGTGCTGCCGAGGCCGAGTGGAACACCCTGCTGGCCAACTACCGCAGCCAGTACCCCGCAGAAGCAGCCCAGTTCGAGCGCCAGCTGCGCGGCGAACTGCCCCAGGGCTGGGACGCTGGCCTGCCCAGCTACAGCGCCGATGACAAGGGCCTGGCCACCCGCCAGCACAGCTACAACTGCCTCAATGCAATCGGCCCCAACCTGCCCGAGCTGATCGGAGGCTCGGCCGACCTCACCCACTCCAACCTCACCGACATCAAGGGTGAGGGCGGCTTCCAGAAGGGTGCCGAGGGCAACCGCTACCTGCACTTCGGGGTGCGCGAGCACGCCATGGCGGCGATCCTCAACGGCCTGGCTTACCACGGCAGTGGCCTGGTGCCCTACGGCGGCACCTTTGCAGTGTTCGCCGGCTACATGGTGGGCGGCATGCGCCTCTCGGCCCTGAGCGAGCTGGGTGTGATCTACGTGCTCACCCACGATTCGATCGGTCTGGGCGAGGACGGCCCCACCCACCAGCCGATCGAGACCCTGGCCAGCCTGCGGTCGATCCCCAACCTGCTGGTGATTCGCCCCGGTGACGGCAACGAGACCAGCGGCGCCTACCAGGTGGCTGTGAGCAACCGCCACCGCCCCACCGCCCTGATCCTGAGCCGTCAGGCCATGGCCAACCAGGCTGGCTCCACCGCCGCCGCCGTGGCCAAAGGCGGTTACATCCTGGAAGACAGCAACGGCACCCCCGACCTGATCCTGATCGGCACCGGCACCGAGCTCGAGCTGTGCACCAAGGCCGCCGCCCAGCTGCGCGCCGAGGGCAAGAACGTGCGCGTGGTCTCGATGCCCTGCGTCGAGCTGTTCGAGGAGCAGGACGCTTCCTATCGCGAGAGCGTGCTGCCCGCCGCCTGCCGCAAGCGCCTGGTGGTGGAAGCCTCCAGCAGCTTCGGCTGGCACAAGTACACCGGCTTCGATGGCGACAGCGTCTCGATCGACCGCTTCGGCGCCTCGGCCCCAGGCCCCGTGTGCCTCGAGAAGTTCGGCTTCACCGTCGACAACGTCGTCGCCAAGGCCAAGGCCCTGGGCTGATCAGCCAGGCAATCGGCAACCAACCCCATTTCTACTGATCTGCCCCGCCATCAAGGCGGGGCTTTTTGCTATCAGGCGTTTGCCGTTAAGCCTCTGCTAAGCAGCAAAAACCCCTTGTTGGCCGCGGGGGCCAACAAGGATTCCAAACATTGTCTCGACACTATCGATACAAGACGCGGCAGTGATGGGGTCACCCCGCTGACAGGGCCAACCCCAGAAGGCACAAGGCCTCGCCTCAGACGGCTGCCGTTGCGCCCGCCGCCTTCTGCTGCTCTGCCAGCACCTGCTCCAGACCTTCCAGATCCTTGTCGGTGATCTTGGTCTGCATGGGGCAGTGCTTGGGACCACACATCGAGCAGAACTCGGCCTGCTTGTAGATGTCGGCCGGCAGGGTTTCGTCGTGGTATTCGCGGGCCCGTTCGGGGTCGAGCGACAGGTCGAACTGCCTGTTCCAGTCGAAGGCGTAGCGGGCGCGGCTCAGCTCATCGTCGCGGTCGCGGGCACCGGGGCGGTGGCGGGCGATGTCGGCGGCGTGGGCGGCGATCTTGTAGGCGATCAGGCCGTTGCGCACGTCTTCGGGGTTGGGCAGGCCCAGGTGCTCTTTCGGGGTCACGTAACAGAGCATCGCCGTGCCGTACCAGCCGGCCATGGCGGCGCCGATGGCACTGGTGATGTGGTCGTAACCGGGGGCGATGTCGGTCACCAGGGGGCCCAGCACGTAGAAGGGCGCCTCGGCGCACTCCTCCATCTGCTTGCGCACGTTGAACTCGATCTGGTCCATGGGCACATGGCCCGGGCCTTCGACCATGACCTGCACGTCATGGGCCCAGGCGCGGCGGGTCAGTTCACCCAGCGTCTTGAGTTCAGCCAGCTGGGCTTCGTCGGAGGCGTCATGCAGACAACCGGGCCGCAACGAATCACCCAGCGAGAAGGTGCAGTCGTAGCGCTTGAAGATCTCGCAGATGTCGTCGAAGCGGGTGTAGAGCGGGTTCTGCTTGTGGTGGTACAGCATCCACTGGGCCAGGATGCCGCCGCCGCGGCTCACGATGCCGGTGAGGCGCCCCTTGACCTTGGGCAGGTGCTCGATCAGCAGGCCGGCGTGGATGGTCTGGTAATCAACCCCCTGCTGGCAGTGCTTCTCGATGATGTGGAGAAAATCATCTTCCGAGAGCTTCTCGATCGAGCCGTGCACGCTCTCGAGGGCCTGGTAGACGGGCACGGTGCCGATGGGCACCGGTGAGGCGTTGATGATCGCCGTGCGCACCTCATCGAGGTTGACACCGCCGGTGGAGAGATCCATCACCGTGTCGGCGCCATACTTGACCGCCAGCTCGAGCTTCTTGAGCTCTTCGCCCACGTCGCTGGCGTTGGGCGAGGCGCCGATGTTGGCATTCACCTTGCACTTGCTGGCGATGCCGATCGCCATCGGCTCCAGGTTGGGGTGGTTGATGTTGGCCGGGATGATCATGCGGCCCCGGGCCACCTCCTCCATGACCAGCGACTCGGGCAGGTTCTCACGCCGGGCCACGAAGGCCATCTCTTCGGTGACCAGCCCCTGGCGGGCGTAGTGCATCTGAGACACGTTGGTCTGACCCTGACGCTTCTCGATCCAGGCGCTGCGCATGACGGGTGGAGGCAAAGAACGGGTAGCCCGCCCAGTGGCGGAGGGGTTCAGGTCCGAGCCGAGTTCGTTTCCACTTCCCTGCGCCGGCATGACCCGGATCAGGTTCGGAGGGTGTGATCTCAGCCCGGGGTCGTGCTGACACGACCGGGCACCCCTAGTGACAAAGGAAACCTAGCAAGCGCGAAAGGACCTCAGGCCTGCAGACCATTGAGCACCGCGGCCACCACCCGATGGTCGGGGTCGGCCTGCAGCGCCACCAACGCGGCGCGAGCCTCGGCAGATCCTTCGGCCACAAGCCGGCCGAGGATCTCGGCGCCCCCGACCCGCACCGTGCCGTCGGCATCGACGATGGCCAGCCGCGCCAGTTCGAGCAGCCAGGCCAGGGGCACGTCGACGAGTTCGGCCATCGCCGAGAGGATGCTGCAACGCACCAGCCAGTGGTCGTTGGCCACAAAGGCGTCGCGCAGCAGTGGCCAGGCCCGCTCAACGCTGTGGCTCACCAGGGCATTGGCGGCTTCGGCGCGCACATTGGGGTCGTCATCGTGCAGCAGAGCGCCGACCAGGGCCTCCCAGCCCTGCTCGCTCTGCTTGTAGCCCAGCCCCGCGCAGCTGAGCGAACGGATCATGAAGGTCTCCTGCTGCAGGCCCAGCAGCAGCAGCGGAATCGCCTGCTCGGGAGGCACCTCGCGCAGGGCCGCGAGGGCCGGCATGGCCCGGGCCGGGTCGCCGCTGGCGACCGACTGCCGCAGGGCCTCCAGCCGCTGCGGATCGAGCGGTTGCTCAGCCATCGGCGTGCCCCAGTGACTGCAACACCTGGTGCCGCTGGCGCCGCCGGGCGGCGACGCTGCTCAGCACCAGACCGCTGCCGATCAACAACGGCGGCAGTGCCTGCAGCCGCGAGGGCCCCTGCCGCAGCACCAGGGTCAGCAACGACAGCAGGACCAGCAGGGGGGCCGCCAGGGCCAACAGCGCCAGCAGAACCGAACGCTCACGCTCCTTCATGACTCAATCTTCGCAGACCCCAGCCAGCGCAGCAGGGTTTCGGTGAGCACGGCGATGCCCACCGGCAGGCAGCCCTCATCGGGGGCGAAGCTGTTGCTGTGGAGCGGGCTGCAGCCCTCGGGGCCGGCCACCCCCAGACGAAACATGGTGCCCCGGGTACCGTCCAGCAGTTCGGCGAAGTCTTCGGCACCCAGAGACGGCTGCTCGAGCCAGAGCACCCGCTCGCGGCCCAGCAGATCGGTGGCGGCGGCAGCAACCAGCCCGGTGAGCTCAGGGTCGTTGTGCACCGGCGGCGAGATCACCCGGTACCGCACCCGTGCCTCACCACCATGGCCGCGGCAGAGGGCGACAACGGTGTCCTCGATCCAGCCGGGCAACTGGGCATGGACCTCAAGATCGAGGCAGCGCACCGTGCCCAGCAGGCGCACGTGGTCGGCGATCACGTTGAACGCCTTGCCCCCTTCGATGCGACCGAAGCTGACCACCACCGGATGCAGGGCATCGAGGCGGCGGCTGATCGCCTCCTGCAGGCCGCTCACCACCCGCGCAGCGATCCAGATCGCATCGGTGCTCTGGTGGGGCCTGGCACCATGGCCTCCCTCGCCCAGCACCTCGACCTCGAGCTCGCCGGCGGCGGCGGTGAGGCTGCCGCTGCGCACGCCGATGCTGCCCACCGGCAGGCTGGGAAACACATGCACGCCGAACAGGGCCGCCACGCCCTCGGTGGCGCCGTCGGCCTTCATCCAGGCGGCCCCTTCGGCGGTCTCTTCGGCGGGTTGAAACAGCAGCCGCACCCGGGCGGCCAACGGCTCCCTGCGGGCCCACTCACCCAGCAGGCGCGCCACCCCCAGGCCCACGGTGGTGTGAATGTCATGGCCGCAGGCGTGCATCAGCCCCTGTCGGCTCGAGGCATAGGGCAAGCCCGTGCGCTCCTCCACCGGCAGGGCATCCATGTCGACCCGCAGGGCCACGATGGGGGCGTCGAGGGGGCCCAATTCGGCCTGCACCCCGGTGCGGCCGACGCCTTCGCGCACCTGCCAGCCCCAGCGCCGCAGCTCGCCGGCCACCAGGGCCGCGGTCTGCTGCTCCTGGCCGCTGAGCTCCGGGTGGCGGTGCAGATGGCGCCTGAGCTCGAGCAGCTCGGGCAACGCGTCTTCAAACGTCTGCTGCAGCCGCGGATCCGACAGGGCGATGGTCAACGGCTGCTCCATCAACCGGCCAGGGCCAGAAACTGCTGCAGAGCCTCAATCGGCACGGGGGGCCAACGCCGCACGCTGAGCAACCATTCTGGCTGGCGGTAGCGCGGGTCGAGCCCCGAGGCCGCGGCCCAGTGGCTCTCGGCCTCGCCGCGGCTGCCCTGGCGCCACAGCAGGGCGGTGAGCGCCGCCCTGGCATCGGCAAACAGCGGGTAACGGCGAATCAGATTGCGCAGCTCGCGCTCGGCGGCCGGCAGATCGCCCAGTTCAAAGCTGCTGAGCGCAGCGCTCGAGCGGGCCATGGCAAAGCCAGGCCGGGCCTCGGCCGCAGCCGCAAAGCTGGCGCGCGCCGCCGCCCAGTCGCCGCGGGACCCCTGCACATTGCCAAGGTTGTAAAGGGCCGAAGCGCGGGGCTCGCCGGCCTCAAGATGGCGCTCAAGAATCCAGTTGTAGTCGGCCGCGGCCGCGTCCCAGCGCTGCAACGCCTCTTCGGCGGTGCCGCGGTTGAGATGGGGATCGGCACTCAGCGGATCCAGTTCGATCGCCCGGGTCTGATCGGCGATCGCCGCCTCGGCGTCACCCAGAGCCAGACGCACGTTGCCGCGGTTGCTCCAGGCGGCGGCATCACCGGGGGCCACCGCCAGCACCTGGTCCCACAGGGGCAGGGCCCGCTCGAAATCGCCCTGGCGGCTGGCCTGCAGCGCCCCCTCAAACAGCCGGGGCAGATCGGCCTCGGGCGGCGACGGCGCCATCGCTGCCGCCGCAGGGGCGCCGGGGAGCGCCAGCCCGAGCCCCAGCAGAACAACGATCAGCAGGCGGATCAAGCCCAGCATGCGGATCACGCCGCCGCCTCCCGGCCCAGGTGCCGGCGGGCGGCATCGGTGGCGATCCGGCCCCGGGGCGTGCGCTGCAGAAAACCCAGCTGCAGCAGGTAGGGCTCCACCACGGTTTCGAGGGTGACGGAGTCCTCCCCCAGGGCCGCGGCCAGGGTGTCGAGCCCCACCGGCCCGCCGCCGTGGCCCTCGAGCAGCAGGGTCAGCAGGCGCCGGTCGCTGGCGTCGAGGCCCCGGTCATCGACGCGGTGCAGGCTCAGGGCCTGGGCCACCAGCTCAGGGCCGATGACGGCGTGGCCGCCCACCACCGCCACATCGCGCACCCGCCGCAGCAGCCGGTTGGCGATGCGGGGGGTGCCGCGGCAGCGCCGGGCCACCTCGAGGGCCGCTTCGGGCTGCAGCCGCAGGTCGAGCAGGCCGGCGGCCCGCTCGACGATCGCCCGCAGCTCGTCAAGGCCATAGAACTCGAGCCGCTGGATCAGACCGAAGCGATCCCGCAGCGGCGAACTCAGCGATCCGGCCCGGGTTGTGGCCCCCACCAGGGTGAACGGAGCGATCTCAAGGCTGCGGGTGCGGGCCGTGGTGCCCTTGCCCACGGTGAGATCGAGGCGAAAGTCCTCCATCGCCGGGTAGAGGATCTCCTCGGCCACCCGGTTGAGCCGGTGGATCTCGTCGATGAACAACAACTCACGGGGCTGCAGGTTCACCAGCAGACCCACGATGTCGCGGGGGCGCTCGAGGGCCGGGGCACTGGTGATGCGGCACCGCACCCCCAGCTCGGTCGCCAGCACCAGGGCCATGGTGGTCTTGCCCAGACCGGGAGGTCCATAGAGCAGCACGTGATCGAGGGCCTCGCCACGGCTCCGGGTGGCCTCGATGGCGATGCCCAGCACCTGCTTGAGCTCGCTCTGGCCGATGTAATCGGCCAGGCGCCGGGGCCGCAGTGAGTCTTCGCGCAGGGGCAGGTCGCCGCTGTCGTCGCTCTGGCTGGCCGGGTCGACCAGTCGCGCCGGTTCAGCCGCCGCTGCGGGCGGGCGCCCCGCCCGGGTGGATCCCGGCCCCGGTGCCGACCCGGACGCAGAAGAGACGATCGCCATGGCCCGAGGGTACCGGCCCCTGCCTAGGGTCGGAGGAACGAGTGCGTTGCAGCGGGGAGTCAGAAGCCATGGCCAAAGGCGGAGCCAAGAAAGCTGCCGCCCGCGCCCGGCGCAACGAGGCCAACCGGCTGCTGGCCGACAACCGTTTCGCGCGCCATCAGTACGAGATCCTCGAAACCCTGGAGACCGGCATCGAGCTGCTGGGCACCGAGGTCAAGTCGATCCGGGCCGGCCAGGTGAACCTGCGCGATGGCTTCTGCCTGATCCGCAATGGCGAGCTGCAGCTGCACAACGTGCACATCTCGCCCCACAGCCACGCCAGCAAATACTTCAACCACGACCCGCTGCGGGTGCGCAAGCTGCTGGCCCACCGCCGCGAGATCGACAAGCTGCGCGGCGGGCTGGATCAGAAGGGTCTGACCCTGGTGCCGCTCAACCTGCACCTCAAGGGCAGTTGGATCAAGCTGACGCTGGGGCTGGGCAAGGGCCGCAAGCTGCACGACAAACGGGCCGAAGAGCGCCGCAAGCAAGACGCCAAGGAAACCCGGGCCGCCATCGCCCGCCTCTAGGGCTCAGGGCTGGGCCGGGCCAGGGGCGGGCGGGGCAGGGGGCTCACCCGGCGCCGCAGGCGGTGCAGCGGGTGCTGGGGGCGTGGCGACCGGCGGCCTCGGAGCGCTGGGCGGATCGGCCCGCAGCGACAGGGTGATCAGGGCCGGGGCCACACCCTCGTTGCTGACCAGCAGCTGCACCGGTGAGCGTGGCTGCGCCGCCAGGCTCACCACCCGCAGGGGGCCGCGGCTTTCGAGTGGAGCGCCATCGGCCGAGAACACCGCCATCTGCATCAGCGGCGAGCCGTTGACCCCCAGCACCAGCCGGTGGCCGGCCGGCAATCGAATCGGGAACAACCGGGCGCCGCCGGCGTCGACCTGGGCCGAGAGCACCCGGGTCTCGAGCGGCTGGGCCTCGATCGCCTCGATCTGCATGTTGGCCAGGCTCTGCTCGGCGGCGGCAAACCAGAGCTGCCGGAACGGCTCCGGGGGAATGTCACCGGTATCGCGGCCAGGCAGCAGGGTGCTGGCGCTGCCGGAGACCAGCTGCCGCAGCACCGCGGGGCTGAGTCCCTGGGCCACCAGCGACTTCTGGCGCTGCTGCCAATCGCCGTTCGAGAAGGAGCCGAGCCGGCGGCGAATCTCGAGCGGCAGCTGCTCGACCTTGGCGAGCCAGTCTTCGGCCAGCTCGTTCCAGACCTTGCGCAGCGGCGCATCGGCCGCTGCATCACTGGGCAGTCGACCACCCCGCTCTGGAAACTGGGCCAGCAGGCTGGCGTCAACCAGGCGCAGGAACCAGGCCCGATCCACCTGCATGGCCCGCAGCCGGTTGAGCAGCTGCTGGCGCTGATCGACCTCGACCGCCGGCAGGCTGCTGGGCAGCTGCAGGGCGGCATCGGGGGTGCTGGGCTGCAGCCGGCCGCGGTTGAGGAACCACCAGCCCAGGGCCGTGCCGACCACCGCCGACAGCACCAGGGCGATCACCACGGGCCAGACACCTCCTTCGACCGCCTCCTCGCGTTCTTCGGCGCGGCTGCGGGCAGGGGCGGCCGGGGCCTGGCTGGCAGCGGGGGCCGGCAGGGGCGGCAGTTGCGGGGCCGGAGGTTCAGCAGGGCTGGGGCTCTCAGGCTCGGGCTCAACCCGTTCTTCAGGAGGCGCCGGCGGCGGCACCAGCACCACGGTGCGATCGGCCTGGGGCACGGGCCCGGTGCTCTCGGGCATCGCCAGGGCCTGGAAGGCCTTGAGCGCTTCGCTGGCCGAGCCGAAGCGCTGGCGCGGCTCAGCGGTGATCAACCGGGCCAGCAGACCCTGCAGCGCCGGTTCCGCCTCCAGCGGCACCGGCCAGCGCCAGGCCAGGGTCACCGGATCCAGCAGGGCCGCCGGTGGCTTACCGCTGACCAGCACCAGGGCCAGCACCCCAAGGGCGTGGAGATCCATCCAGGGCTGGGGCACGCCGCCCCGGGCCAGTTCGGGGGGCGCATAGCCCGCGGTGGCGGCGGGCAGCCCGCTCACCAGGCCGAAATCGAGCAGCACGGGCAGCCCGTCGCTGTCGCGGCGCAGCAGATTGGCCGGGCTCAGGTCGCCGTGCACCAGCTCCTGGCTGTGCAGCACCGCCAGCACCGGCAGCAGCTGCCGCAGCAGCAACAGCACCTCACCGGCACCAAACACCAGCTGGCGTTCGAGCCGGGCCAGCCGAAGCTGCTCAAAGGTGCGTCCCACCTGCCATTCACGCACCAGCCAGAGGCTGCCGCCTGCGGCGATCGCGCCCCCCAGCCGGGGCACCTGGGGGTGCAGCACCCCCTGCAGGCGGCCCCAGCACTCGCGCACCGGGTCGGGGGCATGGGTGGGGCCCAGCTCGCGCAGGGCCACGGCGGCATCGCCGGCCAGCAGATCGCTGGCGCGCCACAGGTTGCCCTGCTCGCCGCTGCTGAGTTGCTGCTCGAGGCGGTAGCGATCGCCGATCAGGGAGCCCACCGCGCTCACGCTGGCACCTCGGCCACAGCCGCGGGCTGGCGCAGACCGCGCGAGGCCAACCAGTCGCGGTCGTAAAGGCGGGAGCGGTAGCGATCGCCGCTGTCGCACAGCACGGTCACGATCGTGTGCCCCGGCCCCAGCCGCCGGGCCGTTTCCACCGCAGCGGCGACATTGATTCCCACGGATCCACCCAAGAACAGACCCTCACGCCAGAGGAGCTGATAAATGGTCTCAAGCGCCTGCTGATCGTCAATGCGCACGGCGTCATCGACCGGTGCGCCCTCGAGGTTGGCGGTCACCCGGCTGTTGCCGATGCCTTCGGTGATCGAGCTGCCCTCGCTGCTCAGTTCACCGCTGGTGGCCCAGCTGTAGAGCGCGCTGCCGTGGGGGTCAGCCAGCACGCAGCGCACCGCAGGGTTCTGCTGCTTGAGATAGAGAGCCACCCCGGCATAGGTGCCGCCGGTGCCGGTGGCCGCCACCCAGGCATCGACCTGGCCGCCGGTCTGCTGCCAGATCTCGGGCCCGGTGGTGTTGAAGTGGGCGCGCCGGTTGGCCAAGTTGTCGAATTGGTTGGCCCAGACCGCGCCGGGAGTTTCGGCCGCAAGGCGACCCGACAGGCGCACATAGTTGTTGGGATCGCGGTAGGGCACCGCCGGCACGGTGCGCACCTCGGCCCCGAGGCTGCGCAGCAGGCCGATCTTTTCGGCCGACTGGGTCTCGGGGATCACGATCAGGGCCCTGTAGCCGCGGGCATTGCACAGGTGGGTCAGCCCAATGCCGGTGTTGCCGGCCGTGCCCTCGACCACGGTGCCGCCGGGCCTGAGCTCACCGTTCTGTTCGGCCTCGAGCAGGATGCCCAGGGCCGCCCGGTCCTTGACCGAGCCGCCGGGGTTCATGAATTCGGCCTTGCCGAGAATCGTGCAGCCGGTCAGCTCACTGAGGGCGGCAAGCCTGATCAGGGGTGTGTTGCCCACCGCCCCCACAAATCCTTGGCTGATGCCGGGGTGATCGGCGCCCATGGCCACGCGCGTGCATGGCTCGGATGGTAGGCACCCCCGGGCAGGCCTTTAGGGTCAGACGCGACGTGACGACGGCCATGGCCCTCGCCCAGCGGCTGCAACAGGTGCGGCACCACACTCTTGAGCTGATTGCGCCCCTGGAGAGCGAGGACCTGTGCCTGCAGGGCATGGCCGACGCCAGCCCGCCCAAGTGGCACCTGGGCCACACCACCTGGTTCTTCGAGACCTTTGTGCTGAAGCCGGCCCTGGCCGCGGGGCAGATCACGGGCTTCGAGCCGGCGCCCGAGGCCTGGAGCTATCTGTTCAACAGTTATTACGACGCGGTGGGTGCCAGGCACCCCCGGCCCGAGCGGGGGCTGCTGAGCCGTCCGCCGATCGCGGCGGTGCTGGCCTGGCGGCAGCGGGTCGACGCCGCCCTGCAGCAGCTGCTGAGCCGCCCTGACGCCTGCGGCCCGAGCGCAGAGCAGCTGAGCCTGCTGGAGCTGGGTCTGCAACACGAGCAACAGCACCAGGAACTGCTGCTGATGGACCTGCTCGATGGCTTCAGCCGCAACCCCCTGGAGCCCGTTTACGACGCGGCGCCCGAAGCGCGGTTTGCCGCCGCCTGGCGCCAGCCGAGCGCCGGTTCAGGCCATGAACCCCGCTGGCTGAGCCATCCCGGCGGGCTGGTGGAGATCGGCCACCCCGGGGCTGCAGCCGGATTTCACTTTGACAATGAGGCGCCGCGGCACCGGGTCTGGCTGGAGCCCTTTGCGATCGCCGAGCGGTTGGTGAGCAATGGCGACTTTGCCGCCTTCATCGCCGATGGTGGCTACCGCAGACCCGAGCTGTGGATGAGCGAAGGCTGGGCCGCGGTGCAGCAACGGGGCTGGCAGGCACCCCGCTACTGGCGCGGCAGCGACGCGTTCAGCCTGGCGGGTCGGCAGCAGCGCGATGGGGAGGCGCCAGTGCGGCACCTGAGCTGGTTCGAGGCCGATGCCTATGCCCGCTGGGCCGGGGCTCGGCTGCCAAGTGAGGCCGAATGGGAACTGCTGGCCGATCAGCTGCCCCAGGCCTTCGGCGTGCTGTGGCAGTGGACCGCCAGCCCCTACCGGCCCTACCCGGGCTTTGCCCCGGCTGCGGGCGCCGTGGGGGAGTACAACGGCAAATTCATGAGCTCCCAGATGGTGTTGCGCGGCAGCTGCCATCTGACGCCGGCCGGTCACGAACGCCGCACCTACCGCAACTTCTATGGCCCCGCCTGCCGCTGGATGGCGAGCGGTGTGCGGCTGGCCCGGGACTCCCAGCAGCAGGCCAGCCCTTGAGCACCCGCGTTCTCGATCTGCATCCGGCCCCTGCCGACCTGGAGGCCGTGGTCTGCCAGGGCCTGGCGCGCCAGCCGCGGCAGCTGCCGGCCTGGCTGCTCTACGACAGCGAAGGATCACGCCTGTTCGAGCTGATCTGCCAGCAGCCCGAATACAGCCTCACCCGCACCGAAATGGCGCTGCTGGGGCAGCAGGCCGCCGCCATGGCCGCCGCGGTGGGCCACAGGCCCGGGGTGGTGGTCGAGTTTGGAGCGGGCAACGCCCGCAAGGTGGGTCCGCTGCTGCAGGCCCTCAGACCGGGGGCCTACGCCGCGCTCGACATCAGCGCCGCAGCCCTGCGCCAGGCCTGTGCGGTGCTGCAGCAGGAGCACCCCCAGGTGCCGGTGCTGGGGGTCTGCTGCGACTACAGCAACCTGCCGGCCCTGCCGCACGACCCCCTGCTGCGGCAGGAGCCCAGGCTGGGCTTCTATCCCGGCAGCTCCCTGGGCAACTTCACCCCCGAGGAAGCCACGGCATTGCTGGCCCAGATGGCCAGACTGCTGGGGCCGGGCTCCCAGCTGCTGATCGGCATCGACCAGCCCAAAACGGAGGCGCGGCTGGAGGCGGCCTACAACGACGCCGCCGGCATCTCGGCCGCCTTTGCCCGCAACCTGCTGGTGCGGCTCAACCAGGACCTGCAGGGCGACTTCGACCCCTCGGCCTTCCGCTACGAGGCCCACTGGCAGGCCGAGCACAGCCGCATCGCCATGGCCCTGGTGAGCGAGCGTGACCAGCTGGTCACGCTGGCGGGCCGCAGCTGGCGCTTCGGCGCCGGTGAAGCACTGATCACCGAATACAGCGTCAAGTACGGCCCCGAGGCCTTCGCCCGGCTGGCCGCCGCCGCGGGCTGGCGGCTGGTGCGCAGCTGGAGCGATGGGGCCGGGGATCTGAGCCTGCACCTGCTGGCCCAGGCAGACTCCAGCCCAGACCCCTAGCCCCCCAGCCATGAGCCGCGAAGACCAGCGCGCCGCCATGCGGCAGACCCGCGAATCGCTGATCGCCGAGCTCGAGGAGCTCTACCGCCGGGCCTTTGATCGGATCAGCGAGCAGGACCTGGGCGAGGGGGCGATCGCCCGGCTCACCCAGCTGCTGCTGCGCTCCCGCGAGGCGGCGATCACCCCGCTCACCGAGGAGATCGAGGCTCCCCTGATCACCCGGGCACCCGAAAACCCCTGATGGGCACCTGGTTCGACGATCTCGAAGCCCGGCTCAACCAGCAGCTGGAGGCCTTTCTGCAGGCCAACCCGGCCCAGCAGACCCGGCTCGAGCAACAGGAGGCCCAGGAGCGCCAGGAGCAGCTGGGTCGCACGCGGCTGCAGCTGCAGCAGCAGGCCCAGCAGCAACGCCAGGCCCTGCTGGAGCTCGCGGGCGAGATCCGCCAGTGGCAGCAGCGCAGCACCAAGGCGCGTCAGGCGGGCGCTGCCGATCTGGCCTCCCGGGCCGAAGCCCATGTGGCGCAGCTGATGCTGCAGGGGCGCCAACGCTGGCAAGAGCTGGCCGAGCTGGGGGCCCGCTTTGCCCGGGTCGAGGCCGAGCTCGAGCAGCTGGGCAGCAACCGAACATCAACCGGCCGGGATCTTGAATCGGAATGGGCGGCGTTCGAGGCCGAACAGGAGCTGGAGCGGCTCAGGCGCCGGCAGCAGGGGTGAGGCGCAGTCAGCCCTTGGGCGCGGGCGGCACCAGGCTCACGCCTTCGGGCGGCGGGGTGGGGTCGGGATCGGCGATCAGCATGTGCTGCAGCACGATCTCGGGGCGCTCGCTGTCGCGCCAGCGGATGCGGTACGCGGGCATCTTGGTGCCGCGGCTGGTGGTCTGCTCGACCGGCTCCATCACCCAACCCCGGCGCGAACGGCCCTGGGGGTTGCGCTTCACCACCGCATCGGCGTGCTTGAAGCGAAATCCAACGCGCTCGCCACTCATGAAACCGAAGAACCCCAGAAGGGGGGCATAGCCTGATGGATTGATTATCTCACTGCGCCGGTTCGCCGCTCCTGGCAGGCGCTTCGGGCCGCAGCAACGGGAACGCGATCACATCTCTGATCGAGGCGCTGTCGGTCAGCAGCATCACCAACCGGTCGATGCCGATGCCCAGACCCCCGGTGGGGGGCAGTCCCACCTCGAGGGCATGGATGAAATCCTCATCGACGCTCTGGGCTTCATCGTCGCCGGCGGCCTTGCGGGCCTGCTGGGCCTCGAGCCGCTGACGCTGATCGAGCGGATCGGTGAGTTCGCTGAAGGCATTGGCCGTCTCGCGGCCGGCGATGAACAGCTCAAAACGCTCCACCAGGCCGGGTTTGCTGCGGTGGGCGCGGGCCAGCGGCGAGTTCTCGACCGGGTAATCGAGCACGAAGGTGGGCTGGATCAGGTCAGCCTCCACCGTCTGCTCGAACGCCTCGACCAGCAGCCGACCGACCGAGTCGGCCAGCGCCGGCACCTCGAGCCCCTTGGCCTGCATGGCGGCGGCGGCCTGCCCGCGGCTGCTGAAGGCCGTGAAATCGAGCCCGCTGGCCTGCTCCACCAGCTCGTGCATGGTGGCCCGGCGCCAGGGCGGGGTCAGGTCGATCTCGGCTCCCTGGTAGCTGATGCGGGTGTCGCCACAGACCTGCAGGCAGACAGCGGCGATCAGCTGCTCGGTGAGCTCGAGCATGCCGATGTAATCGGTGTAGGCCTGGTAGATCTCGATCGAGGTGAACTCGGGGTTGTGGCGGGTGCTGACCCCCTCGTTGCGGAAGATGCGGCCCAGTTCATAGACCCGTTCAAAGCCGCCCACCACCAGGCGCTTGAGGTGCAGCTCGGTGGCGATGCGCAGGGTCAGGGGCAGATCGAGGGCGTTGTGATGGGTCTCGAACGGCCGCGCATCGGCGCCTCCGCTGACGCTCTGCAGCACAGGCGTCTCGATCTCCAAAAAGCCGCGCCCATCGAGCCAGCGGCGCATGGCGCTCACCGCCTGGGCGCGGCGCCTGAAGGTCTCGCGGGTCTGGGGCGAAACGATCAGATCGAGGTAGCGCTGGCGATAACGCTTCTCGACGTCGGCCAGGCCATGCCACTTGTCGGGCAGGGGCTGCAGGCTCTTGCTGAGCATCTGCCAGCCGGTCACCTTGACCGAGAGCTCACCGCGGTCGGTGCGGCGCAGCGTGCCCATGGCCCCGATCAGGTCGCCGGCATCGACCAGGCTGGTGATCTGGGCAAACGACTCGGGAGCAGCGGCATCGAGTGTGGCCTTCTCGAGATACAGCTGAATCGGCCCGCTTTCATCCACCAAGGTGAAGAAGGCGAGTTTGCCCATCACCCGCCGGGTCATCACCCTGCCGGCCACGGCGACCTCGAGTGCGCGCTCAGCCCCGTTGGCCAGATCGGCATGGTCGGCCTGCAGGGCGGCGTTGCGATGGCTGGGCTCAAAACCCAGGGCATAGGGCTCGTGGCCGATGGCCCGCAGGGCCTCAGCTTTCTCGAGACGGGTCTCGCGCAGATCCGACAAGGTTGGTGCAGCGTTTCAGCTGCGACCATCCTGCAGGAGCGCTCAGCCTGAGGCTCTTATCCAGCCGCCGCCATGGTGGCCTCGCGCATGCGCTGGGAGGCGTAGCCCGTACCACGCACCGTGAGAATCAGCTCAGGATTGCGCGGATCGGGCTCGAGCTTGCCCCGCAGACGGGCAACGTAGACATCAACCACGCGCAGGTCGGCCGCCCGGCGCGGCGGGTACCCCCAGAGCTGCTCGAGGATCTCGGCCCGCGGCACCACCCGGCCGGGCTCCTTGAACAGCAGCTCCAGCAGGCTGAACTCGGTGTAGGTGAGGGCGATGCGCTCACCATCACGGGTGACCTGGCGGCGGTTGCTGTCGACCACCAGCCCACCGATGCGCAGCACGCCGCTGCCGCTGGGCTGCTCGCGCGGCTCACTACCGGCCGAACCCCGGCCCACCCGGCGCAGGATCGTGGCGATGCGGGCCTCGAGCTCCTTGGGCGAAAAGGGCTTGGGCAGGTAATCGTCAGCGCCCAGGTCAAGACCCGAAACCCGCTCGGCGATGGCATCAAGGGCCGATAGAAAAATGATCGGCACGCACGACTCAGCCCGCAGGCGGCGGCAGACCGCAAAACCGTCGAGCTTGGGCAGCATCACGTCGAGCACCACCAGGTCGGGCTGCTCGTGGTGAAACAAGGTGAGGGCCTCCTCTCCGTCTTCGGCGCAGATCACCCGGTAACCGGCGAGCTGCAGGCGCATGACCAGAACGCGGCGCACCGCGGCCTCGTCGTCGACAACCAGGATGGTGGCCCTGGGCTCGTCCATCGACGACCCGCGAACTGACTCTTGTGCGCCGCCCTGCTGCTGAGACATGTCCTCAGAAGGCATGGGGCGGGCTTCATGAAGAAACGCAACCCTACCTGCTGACAGGTCTGGCAGTCACCCCCAGAACGGCCCCTGGGGCAGGGATCTGGCGCTTTTTAAGATTTTCTACAGGAAGCACGGCGACGGTGATGCGTCAGCGCTGCGTCGCGGCCTCGAGCGCTCAGGGCCAGCGGGCCTCGGCATAGCGATTCCACTGCAGCGCCGCCTCGGCCAGGGCCCGGTCGCTGCTCAATTCCCCCAACATGGCGCGCTGCAGCTGGGTGTAGACGATCGCCTGCAGACGCTTGATCCCCGGAATCGCCGGCACCAGCACCCGCGAGGCCTCCAGAGCCTGGGCCGACAACAGGCGGGCCCGCTGCACCAACCGGTCTGCCGGATCACCGGGCTGGGGCGCACCGGGCTGGGGCGTGCCGAGCTGCCGTTGCAGCTGCTCCAGGGCCGCCACCGCCGAGGGCAACACCCGGGCCTGCTCGGCGAAAGCCAGCTGGTTGGTGGCATCGGTGAGGTGCAGCGCAAAGCTGACCGCCTCGGTGGCCATGGCGCTCTGGCGGGGCACCACCAGGTTCATCACGGCCACGTTGGCGTCGCCGGAGGCCCCGGTGATCGGGGCATAGGGCGCGGTGCGTGCCGCGATGCCGGGGGCATTGGTCTGCAGGTTGCGCAGGAAGTCGGGCCCGGTGGCCACCTGGGCCAGATCGCCGCTCTGGAAGAGCTCGATCGCCCGGCGGTAACCCTGGCTGACCACCTCGCGCGGCAGCAGCCCACGCCGGTAAAGCGCACTCCAGAAGGCGAAGGCCTGGCGGCCGGCCTCGGAATCGAAAGCGGCGCGCCGGTCGCCATCGAGCAGCTGCACCCCCTGCTGCACCAGGGTTTCGAGCAGTTCGGCCGAGTCATCAGGCACCACGGTCATGAACAGGGCGTAGCGCCCCGTGCGGCGGTGCACGGCCTCGGCATAGGCGGGCAACTGATCCCAGCGGCGCGGCGGAGCAGCAACCCCGGCCCGCTCCAGCAGGGCCTGGTTGGCCATGGTGATGCGGGCGGTCAGATACCAGGGCAGGGCGAACTGCTCACCGTTTTGACGGCCCGCCTCCCAGATGGGGGGCAGGTAGGTGGCGGCAGCACCGGCAGGCAGCACCGACGTCAGATCGAGCAGGCCTCCCTTGCTGGCCAGGTTGGCGGCAAAGGGCGGGTTGAGGTTGACCAGATCGGGAGCGGTGCGGGCAAACACCGCGGCCAGCAGCTTGCGTTCGACCGATGCCCAGGGCACATCGGTCCAGCGCACCCGCACCCCCGGGTTGCGGGCCTCCCAGCTGGCGATCACCGCTTGCATGTAACCGTTGAAGCGGGGGGCCAGATCCAGGGTCCAGACACTGAGCGCCCGCTCGGCGCCGCCCTGCCCGCCGGGTCCGGGGCGCCTGCCGCAGGCCCCGATCGCCAGGGCTGCCCCGGCAGCAGCCCCACCGCTGCCCAGCAGCTGCAGCAGACGCCGGCGGGACAGGTCCATCAGCGCACCCCCGGCAGCTGTTGCCGCCAGATCAACAGCCACAGCGAACAGACCAACGGGGCCAGCAGCCCGGTGAGCAGGGCCTGGGCCCACAGCACGTGCAGCGCCGCGACGGGCAGCGTGCCGCGCAGCTGCAGCTGCAACACCAGGGACACTCCCAGCACCAGAGAGCCGACCACCGCCAGCAGGGCCAGGGGCAGAAAGCGCTCGAGCACCAGACTGCGGCGCCCGAGACGCCCCCACCACCAGCCCAGGCCCGCCAGGGCAGGCAGCTCGCTGACCGGGCCCGGATGCAGGCCATCGAGCAGCAGGGCCAACCCTGCACCCACCAGGGCGCCGGAGATCGGACCGTCGACCAGGGCCCAGGGCAACAGCCAGAGCACCGCCCAGGCAGGGCCGATGGCATCGAGCTGCAGCAGCCCCGGCGAGGCCAGGGCAAGCAACGGCACCAGCAGCGCCGAGGCCAGACACCAACCGCGGCGCCAGAGGTCGACCATCAACGCCGCACCTGCACCCAGTCGACCGCCGCCAGCGGGGCGCTGAGCTGCACCAGGGCTTCGGGAGCCGGCATGGCCTGCTCATCGAGGTTCTGCACCACCCCCACGGTCAGGTTGGGGGGCACCAGGGTGCTGGCCGGCGAGGTGGTCACCAGGTCACCGGGTCGCACCCGCGCGTCCCGGTCCAGCAGGCGCAGCACGGGTCGGGCCGTGCCCGTCCCCAGCAGCAGACCATGCTCGCCGGTGCGCGCCACCCAGACGCCGACGCGGCTGCCGGGGTCGGTGAGCAACTGCACCGTGGCCGTGCTGGGGGTGACCGTGACCACCCGACCGAGCAGGCCGCCGGGAGCGGTGACCACGGCGCCGCTCGACACCCCCTGCCAGGCCCCCTTGCCCAGCAGCAGCTGCTGCCACCAACCACTGGCGGGGCGCGCGATCACGGGCGCCGCCAGCAGGGGGCCGGCGGCCTGCTGCAGGCCAAGCAACCGGCGCAGCCGCTGGTTGTCGGCCTCCAGACTCTGGAGCCGGCTCTGCTGATCCAGGCGCTGGGCCGCCCGCAACCATTCGGCCTGGGCGGTGCCAGGCCAGAAGGGCCGACTGGCCAGGGCATACAGGTCGCTGAGCCCGGCTCCCTTGCTGAGGCGCACCGCCAGCAGCAGCAGGGCCAGCAGCATCCAGGGCCAGCCGGTGAGCAGCAGCCGCTGCGGCGACAGACGGAAGCCGCGGCCGGCCTGCATCAGGTTCAGGCGACCGGGCGGATGAAGTCAGGGGTATCGAGCACCCTGGCCAGACGGCTGTAGTCCTCGAGCACCAGCCCGCAGCCCTTGACCACACACAGCAGGGGCTCTTCGGCCACATGCACCAGAATGCCGGTCTCATGGCTGATCAGGTCGCTGATGCCCTTCACCAGGGCACCACCGCCGGCCAGCATGATGCCGCGATCGACGATGTCGGCCGCCAGCTCGGGCGGGGTGCGCTCGAGCGTGCGCTTGACCGCTTCAACGATCACGTTGAGGGGCTCGGCCATCGCCTCGCGGATGTCGCCGGCGCGGATGTTGACCGTGCGGGGCAGCCCCGACAGCAGGTGCAGACCGCGCACATCCATCGAGGTCTCGTCGTGACTCTCGGAGGGGAAGGCCGAGCCGATGCGGATCTTGATGTCTTCGGCGGTGCGCTCGCCCACCACCAGGTTGTGCACCTTCTTGAGATAGGTGCCGATGGCGTCACTCAGCTCGTCGCCGGCCACCCGCACCGACTCGCTGATCACGGTGCCGCCCAGGCTGAGCACGGCCACCTCGGTGGTGCCGCCGCCGATGTCGACGATCATGGTGCCGACCGGTTCGGTCACGGGCAGTCCGGCGCCGATCGCCGCCGCCACGGGCTCATCGATCAGGTGCACTTCGCGGGCACCGGCCAGGCCAGCCTCGCGCACGGCCCGCCGCTCAACGCCGGTGACGCCACTGGGGATGCCCACCACCAGACGCCGGGCCACCAGACCGCGGCCGTCATTGCCCTTCTGGATGAAGGTCTTGATCATCTGCTCGGCGGCATCGAAGTCGGCGATGACGCCATCGCGCAGGGGTCTGACAGCGCGGATCGTGCCTGGCGTTCGGCCCAGCATCATCTTGGCCTCAGCGCCCACCGCCAGCGGCAGGTTGCGCTCCATATCGATGGCCACCACCGAGGGCTCCTGGAGCACGATGCCCTTGCCCGACACGTACATCAGGGTGTTGGCGGTGCCCAGGTCGATGCCGATGTCGCGGGAGAACTGGAACCGACGGAAGAACACGTAAAACCCTGGACTGCAAGGGCCGAATCATAGAGGGGTGTTACAGCGGCGCCCAACGGTGGCACTGAAGGAATGTGGCCCCGACCGGTCTTCCGGCCTGGCCGGGTGCCGCATCATGAGTTCCATCAACGAAGACAGGAGACACGCCATGGGCGTCAACTCGATCACCCTGGTCGGCAGAGCCGGCCGCGACCCCGAAGTCCGCTATTTCGAATCGGGCAGCATGGTTGCCAACCTCACCCTGGCGGTGAACCGGCGCACGGGCAGCGACGAACCCGACTGGTTCAACCTCGAGATCTGGGGCAAGCAGGCCCAGGTGGCCGCCGACTATGTGCGCAAGGGCAGCCTGCTGGGCATCATCGGCAGCTTCAAGCTCGACCGCTGGACTGACCGCAGCAGCGGCGAAGAGCGCAGCAAACCCGTGGTTCGGGTCGACCGCCTGGAGCTGCTGGGCTCCAAGCGCGACAGCGAAGCCGGTGGCATGGGCGGCGGCGGGTTCGGTGGCGGTGAGCCCTCGGACGAGGAAGTTCCTTTCTGAGGCGCTCGCCCTGCCCTGTCATGTCCTGAGGCCTGGGCACAAGGCATCAGGAACAAAAACCTTGCAGGTTCCTGTTCGCGCGTCAGCCTGGTGGTTTGAGGGTTGCAGCCGACCGAGCTGCAACCCTCAACGAACCTCCGCTGCAATCAGCCAACCAACCAATCAAAAAGCCTGAGCCGACCAGAGATGGTCGCTCAGGCTGTGTTGGAGCGGTTTTTAGCTGCGAGCGCCCTTGTCACTGCGGCGTTGAGCCTGAACCGGGAAGGCTCCCCGGTTCAGGCTCAAACCTCAATAGCGGTAGTGGTCGAGCTTGTAGGGCCCCTGCACCGGCACGTTGATGTAATCGGCCTGTTCCTGGGTCAGCTCGGTGAGCCTGGCGCCGATCTTCTCGAGGTGCAGACGGGCCACCATCTCATCGAGGTGCTTGGGCAGCACATAGACCTGGTTGCCGTACTGATCGCCCTTGGTGAACAGCTCGATCTGGGCCAGCACCTGGTTGGTGAACGAGTTGCTCATCA
>JBBASJ010000025.1:26100-29568 GCA_040399325.1 Prochlorococcaceae cyanobacterium | reverse complement strand
CAGAGGCCGATGCTTCAGAGGCTGCCGACGCGGCTGTCCTGGCGATCGACGATGCCGACGACTTCGGCGATGACGACGCCGAAGAGATCGATCCCGATGACGATCTGCTCGGCGATGGCGACGACGAGGCGTTTGCGGCCGTGGCGGTGCTGCCACTGAGCATCAGCCATGAGCCCGTCAAGGTTCAGGAGCTGGTCGCGTCATTGTTGCCCGACAGCCTTTACATGCTCGTCGACAAGACGGTTGAGTTGCAGGCCAGACCCCTCAGGGACTTCACCGAGCTGGGGCAGCTCCCTCCTGAGGAGCAGGAGCGACAGGCGCTTCAGCTGTTTGCCAATCCGCGCCAGGCCAAGCGGCAGTGCGGCCGTTCCCAGCGAGTGATCAAGATGCCCGATCCCGCCCTGCTGGTTCGCCGCGCCTCCTATCTCCAGATCAAGGGCATCAGCCGACTGGTGGTCGAAGGCTCGCTGTACGCCCTGCCTGGGGGCTGATCAATCGGGTTCTTGGTCTGGGCCGGCCAGCGCGGCGCTGCAACCGCCACTGATCACACCGATCACCAGCGCCACTCCCACGACAAACCCAACCGGCAGCGGGGCGCTACGACCTACCAGCAGATTCAGCTGGGGCCTGCGATCGAGGTTCTGAGCCCCCAGGCAGAGCAGCAGCAGCAGCAGCAGCCCCCCCGTCAGGCTGGCCGAGATCAGGCGCAGGCGCAGCAGCATCCCCACGGGTCAAACTCACCTCATTCTGGGCGCTGACCCAGGTTGTCTTCAGCGTCGCCGGCGTCCTCGTGCAGCAGGGCATACAGCTCCCGCCTGCTGTGGCCGCTGTGCTCGGCCAGGTGGCGGGCGGCTTCGCGGCGGCTGAGCCCCTGCTCCAGCAACCTGCCCAGCTCTGCCCTGAGCTGGGTCGGGTCCCAGCAGGGGGGGGCGACCGTTGGTGCACCACCCAGCACCAGGGTGCATTCGCCCTGGGGGGGCACTCGCCTGAAGTGCTCCAGTGCAGCGCTCACCTTGGGCCCCACCTGCTCTTCATGGCGTTTGGTCAGCTCCCTTGCCACCCGC
This sequence comes from Prochlorococcaceae cyanobacterium, assembly GCA_040399325.1. Taxonomy (GTDB): domain Bacteria; phylum Cyanobacteriota; class Cyanobacteriia; order PCC-6307; family Cyanobiaceae; genus RGUW01. The sequence continues at coordinate 28,504 of JBBASJ010000025.1, read as the reverse complement.
AGCGGGCGATCGCCCAGCAGCTCCAGCACGTCTTCGAGCAGGTCCACCAGACGATGCGGGGCCTCAAACAGCACCAGGGTGCGCGCTTCGCCGGCCAGGTCGCTGAGCCGGGCACGCCGCTGACGCGGGCGGGCCGGCAGGAAGCCTTCAAAGCAGAAGCGGCCGGTCGGCAGACCGCTGCTCACCAACGCCGTGGTCACGGCGCTGGGCCCAGGCACGCAGATCACCTCATGGCCCGCAGCCCGGACCGCTGCCACCAGCTCTTCGCCGGGATCGGAGATCCCGGGCAGCCCCGCATCACTGATCACCGCCAGGGCCTGGCCTGCCGCCAGCTGGGCCAGCAGCTCGGGGATGCGACTGTTTTGGTTGTGCTGATGAAAGCTGATCAGCCGCGGTGACCCGTCGGCCTGGCGCAGTCCCAGCTGGTGCAGCAGCAATCCACTGCGGCGCGTGTCCTCACAGGCGATCGCGCTGACGCCGGCCAGCACCTGGCGGGCCCTGGGTGACAGGTCCCCCAGGTTGCCGATGGGGGTTCCCACCAGATACAGCACTCCGGCGGCGGGTTCGGCCTCCTGCACAATGCACCCCAGTGGGGCACGGGCCCCTGAGCTGCGTCCATGATGCCCACAAGCCCTGTTGTGCCAGAAGGCATCAGCCTCGATGCTTTGCTGAGCGAGCTGCGCCGCCTCAGCTGGGGCGCCGCCGACATCCTGCTGGCCTATGGCAGGGGTGAACAGCCCCCTTACGGCTTCCCGCCTGCGCTCAGCGTCGCCGACGGCGGCGAGGGGCCGGTCAGTGCCGCCGACCTGGCCGTCAACGGCTGGCTGCTCGATGGCCTGGAGCGCGCCTTCCCCAACGCTCCCTGGACCCTGCTCAGTGAGGAGACGGCCAAGCAACAGCTCACCCCCGGTGAGCCGTTGCCGGCCGAATGGCTCTGGATCCTCGATCCACTCGATGGCACCAAAGATTTTCTGCAGGGCACGGGCGAGTACGCCGTGCATCTGGCTCTGGTGCACCACCAGCGGCCGGTTCTTGGTGTCGTGTTGCTGCCCGAACTTGAGGAGCTCTGGTTTGGTCTGGGCAGCCAGGCCTGGCGTGAGAACCGCGCCGGTCAACAGAGGCCAGCCCAGCTCAGCGCGCGCCGTGACCCGGCTGAGCTGGTGTTGGTAGCCAGCCGCAATCACCGGGATCAGCGTCTCGAACAGCTGGTCGCAGCCCTGCAGGTGGGGCAGACCCGCTCCATCGGCAGCGTCGGCGGCAAGGTGGCCACGATTCTTCGGGGCGAGACGGATCTCTACCTCTCACTCTCTGGCAGCAGTGCTCCCAAGGACTGGGACATGGCGGCACCGGAGGCGGTGCTGCTGGCTGCCGGTGGCGCGTTCAGCCACGCCGATGGCAGGCCACTCCACTACAACACCGGAGACGTGCGTCAGGCTGGCTGCCTGATCGCGAGCCATGGCCCGGCGCATGGCGAACTCTGCCGTCGGGCGGCGACCTGCATGGCGACCATTGATCCTGGCTTTGTGGTCTGAGCTACACGCCGCGCAGGGATTCACGGCGTTGCGTGAGTCACCACATGCGACAGGGTGAAGACCACTGCAAACCCGATGGCCCCCAGCACGCTGATCAGGTCATTGGTGCCATCAAAAGCTTCGGGCACCACGGTTTGCAGCGTCATTGCAAGAATCCCACCACCTGCGATCGACATCAAGGTGGCCTGAACAAACGGACCGCTTTCGCGCAGCAGCACAAAGGCCAGCCATGACGACACGGTGCAGGCCAGGGTCACCAGTCCCCAGATCAGCAGGATGCGTCGCTGGGACATCCCGGTTCGGCTCAGACCAGCGCCACTGGCCAGGCCCTCGGGGATGTTGGCGATGAACACACCGGCGATCACCGCCGCACTCACGAAGCGTGTCTCCAGCAGGCCGATGCCGATGCTGGCCGCTTCCGGAATTCCATCGACCAGGGCCCCCATGACCAGGGCCATGGCCCCGATGCTGGCGTGGGTTTTACCCCCGTGCTCGCAGGAGCGACGGCTGTGGTTGCCAAGGTTGCTGAGCATCCTGTTGGCGATCACATAGGTGAGCAGGCCGATGGCCATGCCCAGAAAGGACGGTGCCAGCCCACCCACGGTGAAGGCTTCGCCAATCAGGTCATAGGAGAGCAGGGCGATCAGCACGCCCGCGGTGAAGGCCAGCAGACCGGCGACCGTTTTGCCGCCTGGCTTGAAACGCGCACCCAGACTTGCTGAGACCAGCAGGGAGACCGAAGCGATGAAGCCCCAGAAGATCGCATCCCACTGGGAGCCACCCATGGTCAGTGGCGGCAGTTCAGTCGGGGCTGGCAGAACGCTCGCAAACATGGACTCTGCAGCGCATGGCTTGTTTGGTCAGTGTGCTGC
>JBBASJ010000025.1:10798-26000 GCA_040399325.1 Prochlorococcaceae cyanobacterium | reverse complement strand
CAACAAACCCAATGACTGTCGCAGCTGCTACATCTTCGATGTTGAAGGGACGTCCTCTGACTCCGTCTGGAGAAGAGCTGAGGATCTATAGCGGTTCTGCGCACCCATTGGGTGCCACTGTTGACAACGAAGGCGTCAATTTCTCAATCTACAGCGCCAATGCGACGTCTGTTCAGTTGTTGCTCTTTCGAGATCCTGGTGACCTCGAGCCTTTCAGAGTCATCGATCTGAATGTTGTCGGTAACAAAAGTTTTTTCCTTTGGCATGTTTATGTCGAGGGGCTGAAGCCTGGCGTTGGCTATGCCTATCGCGTCGACGGGCCACGGGATCCACGCAACGGGCACCGATTTGACCCGGAGAAGGTGTTGGTTGACCCCTATTCAAAGGGAAATTATCTGGGGCTCTGGGATCGCGGTGCAGCCTGCCGCCCCGGGGACAATCTTCATCAGAGCATCCGCGGCGTGGTGATCGATACCCGCGGCTACGACTGGGAGGGCGACCAGCCATTGCGTCGTCCGATGGCAGAGACAGTCATCTATGAGATGCACGTCGGTGGATTCACCAAGAGCCCAACAAGTGGTGTTCAGCATCCAGGCACATTCAAAGGTTTGGTTGAAAAAATACCCTACCTGAAAGAATTGGGTGTTACGGCAGTTGAATTGCTACCGGTTTTCAGTTTCGACTGCACCGATGTTATCAAGGAGTTTGAGGGGAACAAACTCGTCAATTACTGGGGTTACAGCACGATGGGGTACTTCGCTCCCCATCAGGCCTACTGCATCAACCCTCAGACAGGTAGCCATGTCAACGAATTTCGTGACATGGTCAAAGCACTGCACAAGGCGGGGATTGAGGTGATCCTCGATGTGGTGTTCAACCACACAGACGAGGGCAACCATCAAGGTCCCATGTTCTCGTTCAAAGGTCTTGATAACAATACCTATTACTATCTGACCGGCCCTGATGGTTCAAGGGAATTTTACTACGATTACACCGGCTGTGGCAATACTTTTAATTGCAACCATCCGATCGGTGAAAAATTCATCCTTGATTGTCTCCGCTATTGGGTGCAGGAGATGCATGTCGATGGCTTCCGCTTTGATGAAGGATCCGTTCTTACGCGAGGCGAAGATGGATCCCCATTGCCCCATCCACCTGTGATCTGGTCGATCGAATTGGATGATGTGCTCGGAAGCAGCAAAGTGATTGCAGAAGCCTGGGATGCTGCTGGTCTTTATCAGATTGGTTACTTCCCCGGTGCTCGCTGGGCCGAGTGGAATGGCAAATATCGCGACGCCATCCGTCGTTTTGTCAAAGGTGATCCCGGGGTGATCGGAGAGTTGGCATCACGGATCACCGGTAGTGCTGACCTCTATGAATGGCAGCATGAAGAACCGGTCAACAGCATCAACTTCATTACTGCGCACGATGGCTTCACCCTCTATGATCTATGCGCATACAATGAGAAGCATAATTGGGCTAATGGAGAAAACAGCAATGATGGCATTACAGAGAATCTGAGTTGGAACTGCGGAGTAGAGGGCGAAACAGGCGATCAATTTGTAATTGATCTTCGCAAGCGGCAGGTTAAAAACTTCGCCACTCTCCTGATGCTTTCGATGGGTGTTCCCATGATGGTTGGTGGTGATGAATTCATGCGAACTCAAAAAGGTAATAACAATACCTACTGCCAGGATAATGATCTCAATTGGTTCGACTGGCACAAGATTGCTGCGCCTGACTCCCAAGAAATGATCCGCTTCTGGAAGCTATTGATGGAGAAGCGTAGTGATTACATTCATCACTTCAAGGGTAAGTATTTCACCGGGAAAGTCAGCCGTTTCGGTGTGCCTGAAATCAGCTGGCATGGCCCGCAGCTCAATCAACCCAATTGGGATGATCCGAATGCACGCTGTCTTGCCCTGACCCTTGGCGACACCGCGGAAGATACCAATGGCTTGGCAAATGTTCATGTTATGATGAACATGTACTGGGAGCCGGTTGAATTTCGTCTTCCGCTGTACGACGGTTTGAATTGGCGCCGAACGATTGATACTGCCCAGCCATCCCCCAACGACATCCTGCCTTTGGCTGAAGCGCCCGTCTTCAGTGGTGATTCCTATCTCGTGACTGGGCGAAGCATTGTTGCCTTCACAACTCGGGTTCCGTTGACTGAGGCGAGCAGCGCATGAACCACTAATTTTCTGCGATTCAACGCCTTTCCCAGCCAGCATTGACTCGCTTGGCGCCTGTCGTCCAGCTAATACTTTGCTTGTTCTTGTTCATTGCGTCTGTCTTCATTGAGGTTGTCTTCAGTGAATGCAATGATCAGGGTCCTGGGACTCCAATCTTTCCACTTCCAATTCACTTATTTCAGTCATGACCGGCCAGCTTGACTTCTCTTTCTCGGATCTGATCGCAGGCTACATTCGCAAAGTTGACTTCCCTGACGTGTTCGACAGTCAGGGTTTTGTTGACCTCGAGACTTCGGATGGCCGAACCTTCACGGTCAAGGTCACTTCCGCCTGTTATGCCGAATTGGTGCGCAACCTCGGCGAGCCCTTTCAGGTGGCTCCCAGCATGCGTGATCTGCTCAAGGTCGGCCGCTTTCTGCATGCTTACGGGCTGTTCTATCCCGAGGCCAATGGTCTGAAATTTGAAGCCAAGCACATTTTGTTGTTTGGTCGAACTGAGGATCATCTGCGCTTTGAAGAACAGAATTGGTGGATTCACCAGATTCAGCAACTGCTGAATTTCTATCTGGAATCCCAGTTCCAGGTCAATGAAGGAGAGACCATTGACTTCCGGAACTTCCGTACTGATCTCAGTGCTGAAGGCAAAAAGCTTGATGGTGTCCAGAATCTCGACACCATTTCACGCCTGGTCTATGGCTTTGCCACGGCCTACATGATGACCGGTGATGAGCGGGCTCTGGAGGCTGCGACCAAAGGGACGGCCTACATGCAGAAGCATTTCCGCCATCGCAACACCACTGAGGGCATCACCTACTGGTACAGCCAGATTGATATTCAGTCTGATGGTTCCATCCGCAAGTACATGGGTTCAACAGCAGGTGGCGACGAGGGCGGCAATGCCATCCCCTGCTATGAGCAGATTTATGCCTTGGCTGGACCGACCCAGACCTATCGTCTGACTGGTGACAAGAACATTCTTGTTGACATCGAGGACACGATTTCATTCCTTGATCGTTACTACAAGGACCACGGTCCCTACGGTGGTTACTACTCACACGTCGACCCAGTCACCTTTGATGCCAAGGCAGATTCTCTGGGCATTAACAAGGCCAAGAAGAACTGGAACTCGGTGGGTGACCATGCTCCTGCCTATCTGATCAACCTTTATCTGGCAACCGAGAAGCCTGAATACGCTGATTTCCTCGAATACACGTTTGACACTATCTGTGATCACTTCCCCGATTACGGATACAGCCCATTCATGAATGAGAAATTCTTTGATGACTGGTCACGTGATCTGAATTGGGGTATTCACCAGGCCCGTTGTGTTGTCGGCCACAACCTCAAGGTGGCCTGGAACCTCACGCGCATGCAGAGCCTGAGGCCCAAGGAGAGTTACAAAACATTCGCGCATCAGATTGCCGATGCGATCCCAGGCGCCGGTTGTGACAACCAGCGTGGCGGCTGGTACGACATGATGGAGCGTACCAAGAAGGATGGCGAAGATTTCTATCGCCTTGTCTGGCACGACCGCAAAGCCTGGTGGCAGCAGGAGCAGGGAATCCTTGCCTACTACATCATGGCGGGTGTCTACAACGACAAGCCCGAGTACCTGAACTACGCCCGAGAAGGATCCGCCTTCTACAACGGCTGGTTCCTGGATTATGAGCAGGGCGGTATTTACTTCAATGTCCTGGCCAATGGCCAACCCTATGCACTCGGCAGTGAGCGTGGTAAAGGCAGCCACTCGATGGCTGGCTACCACTCCTTTGAGCTGTGCTTCCTGGCGGCGATTTACAGCAACCTGCTTGTCAATCGTCTGCCAATGGACTTCTACTTCAGTCCCAATCCTGGAGCCTGGCCCGACAACATTCTCCGGGTTGCTCCGGATATTCTGCCCAAGGGAAGCATCGAGCTGACTGAAGTCTGGATCAACGACAAGATCCACGAGGACTTTGACTCACAGAATCTCTATGTCAAGCTCCCGGTGAGCGATCAACCGCTCAAAGTGCGTTGCCGCATCACCCCTGCTGGTATGGGTTTTGATGCCCATCTCCTCAACTTCGATAACGGTATCGCAACGTTTTCTCTCAATGGTGAGCTGAACACGTCGACACTTCGCTACCTCAAGCGTGAGGTTGAGAAGCTCAAGGATCTGAACGGTATGGTTCTTGACATGACCAATCTTGATTGCATCAGTGACACCGGCTGGAACTACCTGCTGTTTACCAAACAGCGTGCAGGTGCCAGCTTCACCGTGACGCTGCGCAACCTTTCAGAGTCGGTTCGTCGATCCTTGGTGGATGCAGAGTTGGACGAGGAATTCACACTTGGCTGATTGCGATTGTTCGGCCATGCCCGTCATGGTCTGACCCTGCGCTGACAGCATCGGCCCCACTGCTGTACCGGCAGTGGGGCTCTTTTTTCTGTTGTCATACCAGGCTTCTCGGTTCACGCCCCCTACCAACAACACCTTTCATTTCACGACCGCATCCCCGTGTCAGGCGAATCTCAGTTGCAGCACCAGATTGAGCAGCTCAACAACGACGCCATCCAGGCGGCTCGCATGGGTGATGACACCCGTGCCGAGTCGTTGTGGTCAGCGGCTCTGGCACTGGATGGCACCCAGATGCGCATCCGCGCCAACCTGGCTCGTCTGTTGTTCAAGGCTGGGCGTGATGAGGCTGTTCTCGCGCTGTTGCATGGGATGCCGTTGGCGCTGGCGTCACCTGCCCTGTTGATGTTGCAGGGCCAGAGTGCTCTACGGCTGAGACGTTACGCGGCGGCGCACGCTGCCTTCGTTGCGGCTTCGCGGCTGCTGCCCGATGACCCTTCGGTGCTTCTTGCCCTGAGCCAGGCTGCGGTCGGGTCAGGGTTGTTGGATCAGGCCGTGACCCTGCTGCAGGGGTTGCATCAACGGTTCCCCGATGAACTCGAGCCGTTGCTCAATCTGGCTGTTGCCCTTGGCGAGTCCGGCCAGCTTGACGCTGCCGCAGCCCTGCACGCCACGCTGCTGGATCGCTACGGCGATCAGGAGCCCGTGCGACTGAACGCCACGCGCTTCTTTCTGCAGCTCGGTGACCTCGAGCAGGCCGAAGCTTCCTTGCAGCCATTGCGCGGCCGTGTCATCCAGAACGTTGCCATTGCCCTGCTGCACGCCGAACTGGCTCTGGCCCGCGGCGACCGTGATTCGGCGCACGATTCGCTGACGGCGGCCCGCACCCTGGATCCCCGCAATCTCGATGTCGCCCTTCCCCTGTTCTATGGGCTGATGGATCAGGGTGAGCACGACAAGGCCACGACTCTGATCGCCGAACTCTGGCCACCGCCCACCGATCAGCTTCCATCGACACGCCTGTTTGCTGCCATTGCCGATCTGCCGTCTCAGGGGCAACGCGCTCTGGGTCTGTCGATGTCGTTTGCACCTGCCGACCTGGTCAAGACCCAGCCGTTGCTGGACCCCGCCGAGCCGTTGCTGGAGCATTGCCGCACGGCCTTGTGTTCTGAGCAGACGCTGCTATACGAGCGTCCTGGCAAGCCGACCCGCGGTGGTTCCCAGAGCTATGAAGTGTTGGATCGCTCGGATGGCCCCTGGCCACAGCTGCAGCAGTACCTGCGCGCTGCGGTGACCCGCCACGTCGCCGAGTACGACGCGCACAGTGAATGGTTCCAGGCCTTTCGCCTGCACCAGCGAGCACCTGAGTCGCTGCGTCTGAGCGGTTGGGGTGTGGTGCTGCAGTCAGGCGGTCGCCAGTTGCGCCACACCCATCCTGAGGCGGTGCTCAGTGGCGTGCTCTATCTGGCGTTGCCGCCCCTGCCCAGCGCCGCCGAAACGTCGGAGGGCGCCCTCTGGTTCAGTCCTCCATCCTGGAGAGCGGCTTCAGAGCCAGGCTTCCTTGTGCAACCGGCAGTGGGCTTGCTGGTGCTGTTCCCCTCGTTTGTGCCCCACGAAACGATCCCGTTTCAGAGTGAAGGCCAGAGGGTCTGTCTGGCCTTCAACGTCAGTTGACGGTGCTCCTCAGTTGATCGGGCCTCGGTTGACCGGGGTTGTGCGCCGTGGGGCCTCAGCCCTCGGATTCGCCTCCTGAGCCATCCTGTTGGGGTACGCCTCGCAGGGTGAGGTTGATGCGCCCGCGGTTGTCGATCTCGCGGACGCGCACCGTCACCTGATCGCCGACGTTGACCACATCCTCCACCTTCTCCACCCGTGCTTCGGAGAGCTGGGAGATGTGAATCATGCCTTCCTTGCCCGGCAGGATCTCGACGAAGGCGCCGATGGGGATCACGCGGGTGACCGAACCGCTGAAGACTTCGCCTTCAGAGACCCGGCGGGTGAGGCCTTCGATGATGCGCTGGGCTTCTTCAGCGGCAGCCCCGTCGTGGCTGGCGATCGTGACCACACCACCATCTTCGATGTCGATCTTGGTATTGGTGCGCTCGGTGATGCCCTTGATGGTGCGTCCACCGGGGCCGATCACGGTGCCGATGAGTTCCGGATCAATCCGGAAGCTCAGCAGACGAGGGGCATGGGGGCTCAGGGTCTCGCGCGGCTTGTCGATGGCCTCGAGCATTTTTTCGAGGATGTGCAGCCGTGCCGGCCGTGCCTGGTTGATGGCTTCAGCCACCGTGCCCATTTCGAGGCCGGTGATCTTCATGTCCATCTGCAGGGCCGTGATGCCCTTGTCGGTACCGGCGACCTTGAAATCCATGTCACCGAGGAAATCCTCGATGCCCTGGATGTCGGTCAGGATCCTGACTTCGCTGCCTTCGCGGATCAGTCCCATGGCCGCACCGCTCACAGGGGCCTTGAGGGGCACACCGGCATCCATCAGGGCCAGGGTGCTGCCGCAGACCGATCCCATCGAGGTGGAGCCATTGGAGCTCAGACACTCGGAGACCACCCGCAGCACATAGGGGAAGGATTCCTTGGGGGGAAGCACGGGGACCAGGGCCCGCTCGGCCAGGGCACCGTGACCGATCTCGCGTCGACCGGGGCTGCGCATCGGCCGGGTCTCGCCGGTTGAGTAGGGCGGGAAGTTGTAGTGATGCAGGTAGGTCTTTTCAGTCGATGGATTCAGGTCGTCCATCTCCTGGGCATCGCTGGGGGTGCCCAGGGTGGCGCAGGACAGCACCTGGGTCAGGCCGCGCTGGAACAGCCCCGAGCCGTGGACGCGCTTGGGCAGCACGCCTGCCGCCGCCTGAATCGGGCGCACTTCATCGAGCTTGCGGCCGTCAACTCTGACGCCGTCTTTGATGATCTGCTCGCGCATCAGCTTCTTGGTCAGCGCCTTGTAGCTGTTGCCCAGGGCTTTGCTGTGGCTGCTCACCGCCACGCGGACGGCATCATCGTCCTTGAGGCCTTCGATCTTGAGGCTGACGTCGGCCTTGATGGCGTCGAGCTTGTCGTCGCGCTCGGTTTTGGTCTGTGAGAACTCCTTGAGCACCTCGGCAATGCGCTTGCCGCACTCTTTTTCGAGGTAGCCGGGCAGGGTGGTGTCTTCGCTGCGCGCCTCGGGGATGACCTGGTCGATGCCCAGGGTCTTGAGCAGATCGAGCTGGGCCTTGATCAGTTCGTTGACCGCTTCGTAGCCGAAGTCGATCGCTTCGATCACATCCTGCTCGGGCAGCTGGTTGGCACCGGCTTCGACCATGATCACACCCGCCGGGGTTCCGGCGACCACCAGATCAAGATCGCTGCGTTCAATCTCGCGGTAGCTGGGATTGAGCACGAAGTCGTCACCCAGCAGACCGACGCGCACGGCGGCCATGGGCCCATGGAACGGAATCTTGGCCAGCAGGGTGGCCATCGAGGCACCGGTCACCGCCAGCACATCGGGCGGCACCCGTTCGTCGAGCGAGAGGCAGGTGGCCACGATCTGCAGATCGTCCCGCATCCAGCCCGGAAACAACGGGCGCATCGGCCTGTCGATCAGACGGGCGATCAGGGTGGCCCGTTCGGGGGGGCGGCTCTCGCGCCGCATGAAGCTGCCAGGGATGCGACCGGCGGCATAGAGCCGCTCCTCGTAGTCGCAGATCAGGGGCAGAAAATCGATGCCCTCACGACCGCCTGAGCGGGTGGCGGTGACCAGCACTGCGGTATCTCCGCACTCAACCATCACCGAGCCCCCGGCCTGGGGGGCAAAACGACCTGTGGTCAGCCGGATCTCCCGACCATCGAAGGAGATCGACTGAGTTTGTCCTTGCACTGGGCTTTATGTCCTTTTGTTGTCACATCCCATTCTCGCATCCGGCGTCCTTGGGTTGCCGGTCTTTCCTCTTTTTTCATGCTTTGCCGCCAGCCCCGGTGGTCGTGATTGACCGCTCCGGCTACAAAAAAAGCGCCCTTGCGGGCGCTGAGGGCTGGGAGCAATGCGCTGGCGCTCACCAGCTCGACTTGACCACGCCGGGCAATTCGCCCTTGTGGGCACGCTCGCGCAGCTGGTTGCGGCACAGGCCGAAATCGCGATAGACCCCACGGGGTTTGCCGGTGGCCCAGCAGCGGTTGCGCACGCGGGTGGGAGCGCTGTTGCGGGGCAGGGCCTGGATCTTGCGGTGGATCTCCAGGCGCTCCATCGGATCGGCAGCGGCCTCGAAAGCCGCCTTCAGTGCCTCACGCTTGGCGGCGAAGCGCTCCACCATTTTTTTGCGCTTGATATCGCGCGCAATCATCGACTTCTTCGCCATCCGGCTCGTGTGGTCCCTTGGTTAGTTGGCCATCGTAGCGGTTCAGGTGCCCTGCCAACGGACGCTCAACGCCCCAGCAGCTGCTGCACCACGGCCAGCTGACTGGTGTCCTTGACGATCAGCACAAGACTCAGGCCCACCAGAAACACGAAGCCTGATTGCATGAACGCCATCTGAAAGCGCTCGGGCAGAGGGCGGCCTCGCAGGCCTTCGAGCAGCAGCAGCACAAACTGCCCCCCATCCAGCAGGGGCAGGGGCAGCGCGTTGAGGACCGCCAGGTTGATCGAGATCAGAGCGGCAAACGCAAACAGGCTTCCACTGTCCTGGCTGGCCAGGGAGGCGCCCATCTCGACGATCTTGACCGGGCCTGAGATCTGGCTGGCGGTGCTGCCGAAGTGGGTGATCAGGGTCGTGAAGCCTTCGATGGTGCGTCTCAGCAACAGGCTCCAGTCAGCGCTGGCCTGGTGGATCACCTCCAGGGGTCCCCTTGCGGGCCTGAACACTTCGGTGCCATTGGGCTGCAGCTGGGCGCCGATGCGGCCGATGCCCGCCTGCTCGGCCGGCGTGAGCCGCAGTGCGAGCTCGCGTCCCTGGCGATCCACCTGCAACGCCAGGGTGCGGCCGGGTGCGTTGCGGATCTGGCTCACCAGCAGACCAACGGCGCTCTGGCCGCCACCCAGGCCGCTGCCATCGAGGGCCACGATGCGGTCCCCCGTTTGCAGGCCTGCCACAGCGGCTGCCAGGCCCGGCTGCACGCCACTCACCAGCACCCCGGCACCGGCGCTGAAGCCCGCGGGAATGCCAATACTGAGGCCCTGGGCCAGCAGCACCAACCAGGCGAGCAGCAGATTCGCCAGCACGCCTGCCGCGATCACCAGCGCCCTCTGGCGGAGGGGGCGATTGCGCAGCAGATCGGGATCATCAGCCGGAATGGGGCTGTCGTCGTCATCGTCGGGAAAGCTGACGAAGCCACCCAGGGGGATCGCCCGCAGGGCGAACTGCACGCCCCTCACCCGCCGCTGCAGCAGCGCCGGGCCGAAGCCGATCGAAAAACTGCTGACCCGGATGCCCTGCAGGGTGGCTGCCAGAAAGTGGCCGGCTTCGTGGATCACGATCAGGCCGGCCAGGATCGCCAGCGCGCTCAGAACACCCATGCTGTGCAGCCCCGGCCGAACGTCATTGTGGAGGGTTGATCACGGCAGCGCCGAAATAGGGCGCCAGTGCGGCGGGCAATCGCACCGATCCATCGGACTGCTGGCCCGACTCGAGCAGGGCGGCCATGGTGCGGCCCACCGCCAGCCCGCTGCCGTTGAGGGTGTGCAGCAGCTGGGTGTGTTTGCCGTCCTTGAAGCGGATGCTGCTGCGCCGAGCCTGGAAATCGCCGCAGACGCTGCAGCTCGAAATCTCCCGGTAGGCCGCCGCCCCCGGCAACCAGACCTCCAGGTCGTAGGTGCGCGATGCCGAAAAACCGAGATCGCCACTGCACAGTTCGATCTTGCGGTAGGGCAGTTCGAGGGCCTGGAGCACCGCTTCGGCATCGGCGGTGATCTGCTGGTGGGCCGCCGCCGAGTGATCGGGATGGCAGAACCAGTAGAGCTCCACCTTGTTGAACTGGTGCAGCCGGATCAGCCCACGGGTGTCGCGGCCGTAGCTGCCGGCCTCGCGGCGGAAGCAGGGCGTGTAGGCCACGTATTTGAGCGGCAGCGCATCGGCCGCGATCACTTCGCCGCGGTGCAGTGAGGTGATCGGCACCTCAGCGGTGGGGGTGAGCCAGAGGTCATCCTCGGAGCAGCGAAAGCTCTCCTCGGCAAATTTGGGCAACTGGCCCGAGCCGGTCAGGCTGGCGCTGTTCACCAGGATCGGCGGCATCACCTCCTGGTAGCCCTTGCGGCCGTGCAGATCGAGCATGAAGCTGATCAACGCCCGCTCCAGTCGGGCCCCGGCGCCCATCAGGGTCACGAACCGGCTCTGGGCGATGCGCACCGAGCGTTCGCTCTCGAACAGCCCCAGACGCTCGGCGATCTGCCAGTGCTCTTCGAGGGTTTCGCCTGCTGCCGGCTGACGTGGTGTGCCCCAGCGCAGCACCTCGATGTTGTCGCGCTCATCGCGGCCATCGGGGGTTTCGGCGGCGGGCAGGTTGGGCAGGGTGAGCAGCTGCTCGCGCAACTGGCCTTCAAGGCCCTTTTCGGCGTCTTCGAGGACGGCGACCTGTTGCTTGATGCGATTGCCCGCCTCCCGCAGCGCCTGGACCTCGGGGCTGTCGGGGGCGGCGCCGCCCTGAATCAGCTGGCCGACCTGCTTGCCGATGCCGTTGCCCTCGGCCTGCAGGCTGCTGCGCTGCTGCTCCAGGTCCCGCTCCTCACGGGCGATCTGCTGCAACCCAGAGAGGTCGATGGTCACGCCCCGGCGGGCAAGCTGGGCGGCGATCAGCTCAGGGTTGTCGCGCAGCAGCCGCTGATCGAGCACGGGGCCAGTGGGGGCAAGGGCAGTCGGCAGCCTAAGGGTCGGAGCGGGTCCGACCACGCCAGGGCGATGCGTCAGAGCACCTGCACCACTTCGGCCACTTCGGGAATGGCCTCCCGCAGTTTGCGCTCGATGCCCATCTTCAGGGTCATGGTGCTGCTGGGGCAGCTGCCGCAGGCCCCCTGCAACCGCACCTTGACGATGGGGCCGTCGATTTCCACCACCTCAACGTTGCCGCCGTCGGCCATCAGGTAAGGGCGCAGTTCATCGAGAGTGCGCTCCACGTTCTCCAGCGTGAGGGCATGGGGGTCGTTGGCCGGGCTGTTGGGTTCGGCGGTGGCGGCTTCGCTGCTCATGGGATCGGCTCTGATCGGGGACCCCACCCTAGAAAGCGACGCAACACGTCTGAGCGCCCGCGCCGGAGACAACGCGATCCGGGGATGGCTGCTCGGAGCGGAACCAGGCGTGGCTTCTCCCTAGGATCGGCCGATGACCGATGTGCCCGCCTCCAGAATCCGCAATTTCTGCATCATTGCCCATATCGACCATGGCAAATCGACCCTGGCCGACCGGCTGCTGCAGGAAACCGGCACCGTCGCCGCGCGCGACATGCAGGAGCAGTTTCTTGACAACATGGAGCTGGAGCGTGAGCGGGGCATCACGATCAAGCTCCAGGCCGCCCGCATGGAATACACGGCGGCCGATGGTGAGCGCTACATCCTCAACCTGATCGACACCCCTGGCCATGTCGACTTCAGCTACGAGGTGAGCCGGTCCCTGCAGGCCTGTGAGGGCGCGCTGCTGGTGGTCGATGCCAGCCAGGGCGTCGAGGCCCAGACCCTGGCCAACGTCTATCTGGCCCTCGAGAACGACCTGGAGATCATTCCGGTTCTCAACAAGATCGACCTGCCCGGCGCCGACCCCGACCGCATCAAGGAAGAGATCGAGGCGATCATCGGCCTCGATTGCTCGACGGCGATCGCCTGCTCGGCCAAGACCGGCCTGGGCGTGCCCGAGATTCTGCAGGCGGTGGTCGATCGGGTGCCCCCGCCCAGAGACCTGATCAAAGAGCCGCTCAGAGCGCTGATCTTTGACAGCTACTACGACGCCTACCGCGGCGTGATCGTCTATTTCAGGGTGATCAGCGGCACCGTCTCCAAAAAGGACAAAGTGCTGCTGATGGCCAGCGGCAAGACCTACGAGCTCGACGAGGTCGGGGTCATGGCGCCCGACCAGAGGCAGGTCGACAGCCTCCATGCCGGTGAGGTGGGCTACCTGGCCGCCTCGATCAAGGCGGTGGCCGATGCGCGCGTCGGCGACACGATCACCCTGGTGAACGAACCCGCCGCCGAGCCCCTGCCCGGCTACACCGAGGCCAAGCCGATGGTGTTCTGTGGATTGTTCCCCACCGACGCCGACCAATACCCCGATCTGCGCGAGGCCCTCGACAAGCTCAAGCTCAGCGATGCGGCACTGCAGTACGAGCCCGAGACCAGCAGCGCCATGGGCTTCGGCTTCCGGTGCGGCTTTCTGGGCCTGTTGCACATGGAGATCGTGCAGGAGCGGCTCGAGCGCGAATACAACCTGGACCTGATCGTCACCGCCCCGTCGGTGATCTACCAGGTCAACATGCTGGATGGCTCGACCCTCATGGTCGACAATCCGGCCACCCTGCCCGACCCGCAGAAGCGCGAATCGATCGAGGAGCCCTACGTCAAGCTCGAGATCTATACCCCCAACACCTACAACGGCACCCTGATGGAGCTGTGCCAGGAGCGGCGTGGTGAGTTCATCGACATGAAGTACATCACCACCGACCGGGTGACCCTGCACTACGAAATGCCCCTGGCCGAGGTGGTGACCGACTTCTTCGATCAGATGAAGTCCCGTACCAAGGGCTATGCCTCGATGGAATACAGCCTGATCGGCTATCGCAAGAACGAGTTGGTGCGCCTCGATGTGCTCATCAATGCCGAAAAGGCCGACCCACTGACCACGATCGTGCACCGCGACAAGGCCTACAACGTGGGCAAGGGGCTGGTGGAGAAGCTCAAGGAGCTGATCCCCCGCCAGCAGTTCAAGATTCCGATTCAGGCGGCGATCGGCAGCCGCGTGATCGCCTCCGAGAGCATCAGCGCCATGCGCAAGGACGTGCTGGCCAAGTGCTACGGCGGCGATATCTCGCGTAAGAAGAAACTGCTGCAGAAGCAGGCCAAGGGCAAGAAGCGCATGAAGGCCATGGGCAAGGTCGAGGTGCCCCAGGAGGCCTTCATGGCCGTGCTCAAGCTCAACCAGTAGGAGCCTGTGGGAACACTCCTGATGTTCGTCTTCAGGAGCTGTGCCCATGCTGCGATCTGCCCATCGGCCCCGCCGCCGCGACAGTCAGGGGTTTGCCCTGCCCCTGGCGGTGGCTGGGGCCATGCTGCTGCTGCTGAGCAGCAGCTCGCTACAGATGCTGGCCCTGCACAACCGTTCCCAGCTGGCCCGCCAGCAACGGCGGCTTCAGATCGAAGACACCCTGGCTTCGGCGGCCCATCAGCAGATCGCCCGCCTGGGCGAGTACGGCAGCTGTCTGTTGGGGCTGGATCAGGCCCAGTGGCCTTCGGCTGCCCCCGACTGCGCGCTCAGTGCCGAGGCGCTGGCGACCCTGCAGCAGGGGCAGGTTGGGGCTGACACCTATCGCGTGGCGGCCTACCGCCCCCTGGGCAGCGAACCGCAGGCCACCGGCGCCGAGCTGGAGCTTCAGCTCGGTGGGTCTGAGGCGTGGCGAGCCGGCTATCGCCTGTCGCTGGCGCCGTCCGGGGCTGCTGGCCTGCGGGTCACCGCTGTGCAGGAGCTGGGTCTGCGGGGGGTGGGCGCATGAACCTGGCCGAAGTGATCGTGGCGTCGTCGCTGTTCCTGAGTGCCTGCGGCGGTGCCGCCCAGATCGGCAGCTCCAGCGCCCAGGCCATGGCCCAGAGCCGCCATCGGATTGATGTGATGGAGACCATCGAGGCCCAGTTGCTGGCGGTCGCCCCGGTGCTGCAGGGCGCAGCCCATGACGGCCCGGCTCACGACTGCAGCGGCGCGGCGCAGTGGATGCAGCAGCGGCTTGCGTCGGCGCTGCCACCGCTGCCTCCGGGGGTGGAGCGGCAGCTCAGCCTCGCCGAGGGTGGTCAGCAGGTGGTGCTGGTGTTGCGTGCCCCCGATGGCCTGCGCCGTGAACGGCTCTACAGCCCGGTGGGGTTCGGGCTGTGCGGCGGTCTCGCCGTCGCGCACCAGCTTGCCCAGGAGCCAGATGATGCGCCGCTCTGATCGCGCCAGCTGCGGCATGACCCTGCCCGAGCTGTTGCTGGCTGTGGTGGTGCTGGGCCTGATGGTGGCGGTGGGAGTCGGGGGCAGCAGCCGCAGTCTGGCCCGCCAGCGGGTCGAGGCGGCAGCCCGCCAGTTGGCGGTCGGGCTTGAGCAGGCCCGCAGCAGTGCCGAGGCCAGCGGCCGGCCCTGCGCGCTGGCACTCGCGACCAGCGGCTGGGGCGACCCCGGCGCGGCGGCAGCCGGCAGCCAGCTGCCCGGTTGTCAACTCAGTGAAGCCACGCTGCGCCAGGGGGTGCAGCTGCGCCACAACCTGCCGGGTGAGCTGCGCATCAGCAGCACCGGGCTGGTGCTTGATGGGGGCACCATCGTGCTGGCTGCGGCAGGCACCGATCTGCAGCGCTGCCTTGTGGTGTCGCTGCCGTTGGGAGTGGTGCGGTTCGGCCAGAGCAAGGCTGGGCCGGCTGCTGCCCCGCGCAGCGCCGACTGTGTTGTGGATCCCCTGCTGTGAGGGCTGCTGTGAAAACTGCTGTGAAAGCGATGTTGCACACCCAACGATCCACGGGCGC
>JBBASJ010000025.1:4049-10698 GCA_040399325.1 Prochlorococcaceae cyanobacterium | reverse complement strand
CTGCTGTGAAAACTGCTGTGAAAGCGATGTTGCACACCCAACGATCCACGGGCGCGGCTGCCGGCTTTTCCCTGGTCGAGTTGTTGCTGGCCTTTGGTCTGGGCCTCAGTCTGGTTGCGCTGCTGCTGCAGGCGGTGATGGCCGAGGGGCAGAACGGTCAACGGCTGGCGCGGGTGCTCAGGGAGCGGCAGCTGGCCGATCGTGCGCTGGCCCTGTTGCGCAGCGATCTTCAGCGGGCCACGGTGGTGGCTTCGAGCGCTGGCCCGGTTGGCGAGGCGGCGGCCTGCAGCCTGGCGGGGCGTGCCGTGCTGTTGCATCTGGAGACCCCCGCAGGCCCGATCACCTACAGCGCCGGCAGAGCGCCGGAGCCCATCTGGCGTGGCACGGTGCTGATGCGTTGCGGGCCTGCATTCGGGCTCGATGGCACCCCCAGCAGCGGCAAACCGCTCAACCGTGTGCTGCTCGATGGTCTTGCGGCCGATGGGGCCCAAGTGGTGCTGCAGGCCCCTGGTGCCCTGCGGGTTGAGCTGCATCAGGTGTTGCCTGTCGCGGCCCATCGGCTCCAGTCGGTGCGGCACCGCCGCCTGCTGCCGATGCCGTCGTCGGTTTAGTTGAATCGGGCTAAGTTGCGCAGACCCAGGTCATCTGCAGATGCCTCAATCTGGCCTGCCCCTTGACCCTCTGGCCGCCCATGAGGTGGTGATGCAGCGGGCGCAGCAGGCGTATGACCGCCGCGCGGATCAGCGGCGCAAGCCCCTGCCCGATGAGGCCAGGGCTGAGGTGCGGTTGTTCCGCGGTTCCGTGATCGAACGCCTTGATGCCGAGGTGCTGGATCTCAGTTCGACTGGCATGCGGTTGGCCGCCTTCGTGGATCAGCGCGTTGCGGTCGGAGACCGTTGCGAGATCTTTGTGGGCTCTCACCACGACTGCCGCAGCCATCATGCAACCGTGCGCTGGGTGGAGCCCCATCCGCTCATTCAGGTGTTTGGCGTGGAGTTTGAGCACGAGCCCATCACCCCTTGGCAAAGTCCTTCGGATCGCAGCGGCTGAAGGTGCGCACCGCATCGGGAATCAGCGCACGGCCCTGACGCATCGCCGGGGGGATCAAGCGTTCCAGTTCGGCCACATGTTGCTGATACACGGCATTGGCTGATGCGGCCTCGGCACTGTTGACCCCGTGAAGCCGGCTGATGTTGATGACGGGACCCAGGGCTCGCTGGCGATCCCGCTCGGCGCTGAGGATCTCCTGCTGATTGAGGCGGCAGTGGACCAGCCGATCCGATTGGCTGGCCCAGGTTGAGGCCTCGGCCAGCTGCGCGTCTTCTTCGCGAACAAGGGCTTCGCGTGTTTCCTGGGCCACCGTTGCCGTGCGACGGGCTCGCTCGGCTTCGATCGTCTTCAGACAGGTGCGATAGGCCGAGCGCTTGTGTTCCATCGGAACCCCGGGTTCCATTTGTGCGAGGCGTTCCAGGCAGAGTTGCTTTCCTGCGGCGCTGACGCCCTGCCGCTGCCCCTGGTTGCAGCCTGCAACGGCCAGTGAGCTCAGCAGCAGGATGCCCACAAGCAGGCTGCGCCGGGCTGAGCAGAAGGGTCCGGATTCATGGCTGCCCTTGGGCATCGGGGGCCTCGTGATGGGAGTGCCGGGTCGGTGTGGGCTCATTCAATGACGCGGCTACGGCTGCGTGCGGCCGAGGGGTTGCTGCTGTTCTGGTAGGTCACACCACTGGCATCTCTGAGCCCCAGGGTGTAAGCGACCGTGCCATCACGCACGGTGGGGCAGAAGCTGGTGACGCCGCGGATCACGGGCTCATCGTTGGCCTGGACATTGAAATCGAGGGTGCCGTCCTCATTCACGCTGGGCCCCGAGCGGGTCAACGTGCCATCGCCGGTTCGGCTGTAAGTGATCTGACCCTCGCCGCCCGCTGGATTGGGAATGCGGAGACTCAGGCTGGAGCAGTTCACGCTCGAGGGCGAGCCCGCTTCAATGCGGGCTTCCTGAATCTCCTGATCAAGCAGAAACTGAACGCGGCTCCAGGCTTCCTGAAGTCGCATCAGGCCTTCCATTCTGGCTGACGACTGAATGTGGGAGATCAGCATCGAGGCCGTCCCGATCATCAGGAAGCTGCCGATCGCCACTGCAATCAATAACTCAACAAGCGTGTAGCCCTGCCACGCTGTCGGGCGCGCATGCCTCGGATGGCACGGCCAGGACCTGCCTGCTCTGAGAGCTTCAGAAACGCTGATCAAGGCTGCAGGCTCCATTGATGATTCGTCCCGGACTGACCACCCCCAGCAGTCCTTGCAGCGAGATGCATCGGGAGACCCCTTGGTCAGGGTTGAGCGCGATGGTCACAGTGATGGGGCCAGTGTTGGGATATCGGGTGCCCCGCGGCGTGAACAGGAAACGGGAAGTCTCAGCGCTGATGCTGTAGCGCGTTGCGTTGGTGGATGTTGCAATCTGCAGGGGCCAGTTCGGCATGCAGGTCGCTGTTGCAAGCGTGTCTGTGGCGCCGAGGGTGCCGGTGACGATGTTGATTTCACAGGCTTCCCCGCGCAGGGCAGCCCGTCGGGCATTTTCAAGCCAGCCTGCCAGTTCAATGGCAACAGTGTTCACCCGTTCACGGTGCCACTCGCGCAGGCCACTGTCGATTCCAAGAGCCACCAGAACGCCGAGAATGCTGATCACCACCAGCAACTCTGGCAGGCTCATGCCCTGCTCCTGAGCCGTTGAGGATCGCAACCTCATGGACACCAGCCTGCCACTGTCGGGACAAGGTTGATCTGCCGCAATCTTGCACCGTCAGAACCTCTCCAGGTCACGGTGTAACGCAGATAGCGTGCATCAGGATCGGGGGCTCTGACGACCCTGCGACTGATGCCCAGTGAGCTGAAGGCGTTGGGCGTCGGTGTGCTCTCAAGTGTGGTGATCAGATTGTCAAGCAGGCTGCCATCAAGGCAGGCGTCATTGAAGACTGTTGATGGCGCCGGCCCCGCGGCGTAATAGCCGTCTTCGCCTGGATCGGAGCTCTCGATCGCACAGGCTTCTGGGTCGCTGCAGCTGTAGCGATCGTTCAGTACCTGAATGGTGGCGAGATCTTCACTGATGGCCGTCTGTTGTTCCTGTTTGTCGCGCGAGTTGCTGTTCTGGCTGATGCCGTAATTGAACATGGCCATGCTGCCGATTGCGGCAATGACCATCAGCACGGCTGCGATCATCACTTCGACCAGGGTGAATCCCGAACGCTGATCTCCTGATCGCTGCTGCACCTGGTTGGGTTTGCGGGGCTCAGGTGTCGTGGGCTTGACTGCCATCGTCAAAGCCAGCGATAGCGGTTGGTCGCTCTGGCAATGAAGTCGAAGGCCAGCAGCCCTTCGTTGGTCGAGCCGCTGTTCTGATCACGCAGGATCATGCCCATCATTTCAAAGGCTGAGCTCAGACCTGCGGCGGGAATCACAAAATTGGCCGTACCCACGGCATTGACCGTTTTCCCCCACATCACACCTTCGTAGGTGGGGGTGCCGTTGAGCTGCATTTCTCCTTCCGGGAAGTAGCTGAACAGGCCAACGGTGCTGTTGTTGCCTCGCAGGGTCACGGTCTGGGTGCTGCAGCTGTTGCTGGGGCACCCAAACAGCGACAACCGGGTGATGTCTTTGCCGCTGGCTGACCCACAGTCTGTCGCCGCGCTGAGATTGGCGAGCTGATTGGCTGACTGGGTGCATTGTTTGAGCTGGGCATTGCCGGTGACGGGTTGAACCACACCCTGGTTGACCCTTGGATTGCTGTTCGGGAAATAGAGAATGATCTGTCGTGTGCCCGTGGCAAACACCATGTTGGTGTAGGCCAGTTGGGTGACATTGCAGTGGAGGGTCGCGTCGTCGGCGCTGATCACGCAGTTGCTGGGCAGGTTGGCCTGGCTGACCCCGCCATTGATCACGGTGGCGCTGCAGCTTTCCAGCGCGTCATCGGCGCAATAGGTGAAATTGTTGACCCTGTTTCCCAGGTTGGATTCGGTTGTTGTGCCGCCCGAATTGCTCAGGCATTCACTGGCTGGGCTGGTCACTCTGTCCTGTCCTCTCCCGGTCGTTAGCGTGCTGCTTGTGCACTCCACCAGCTGCTTGGGTGTCAACGACGCTCCACTGCCTTTTCTGGCCCCAGCCTCGTTGAACGCGTCGCTGTAGGTTTTGACCGGAGGCAGGGTCATGTCGACCTTGGCGACTTCGGTGGTCGTGTTGCCGGAGTCGGTGCAGGTCGTGCCAGGTGAGACGATGCAGATCACGGGACTGACATCGTTGTTGTTGGTGTCTTCCACTGTCGTGGAGCCGATCAGGCGCATCGAGCCCCCTTCCAGGCCGGCGCCCGCAATCAGGCCCAGCCCCAGGCTGCTGGCGCTGTTGAGGCAGATCGATTCGTTGGTTGTGGGATCGATGCCGTAGTCGAGGCCCCCGTGGGCAGCACCAAACGAGACCTTGCAACACTTGGGGACCAGTTCAAACTCCTTTTCGAGTTCAGCCGAGGCCACTTCTGCGGATCCGCGAAACACCAGGCCTTCGACCCGCAGGGTCAGATTGCCGGTACCACCTGGTCTGTTCTCGTAGATGTTGAGCGGTGCACCGGTGCTGCTGATCTCTTCCCGGGTCACACCGCGCAGCCGAAACCCCCGCACGGCGTTGCCACGACTTCTGGTGATGGTGCCGTCATCCTGGATGTACCAGATGCCGTAACTGCTGTCGGCGGCAGTTGATGCTCCGCTTCGGGCATCGAGATTGGCGTAGCTCGGTTCTGTGGCGCCGGTGCAGGGGTTCGTGCGCGTTGCTGCGACAAACGGATTGCTGCTGGTGGTCCAGATGCCGCCGTTGTCACCGGGGCGCTTGACCATCAGGTAGCGATTGGTCTCCTTGTTCAACTCGCTGATGATCTGGGTCATGCCGATCTCTGCGGCTTCTCTGGCCTCCCAGCTCTGGTTCTGAAAGATGGAGCTGAGCAGGCCCATCCCTGACCTGTTGGCCAGAACAGCACTACCGGCGATCAGGATCAGTGCCGCAGCGATCACCAGCGGCAGGGAGAAACCCCGGGCGCCGCGTCTGTCACATGTCTGTCGGGGTTGTGAACGGCGGGCGCGAGTGGCTCGGAACATCTCTGAGTGCGGCTGGGCAAACGGCGTCTGCAGCCGGGCTGCAGTTCACGACGAAAAAGCGGCCTTGCGGCCGCTGGTCTTGGTCAGAGGGACCACAGGTTGCTGCAAGGCCAGGTGAACCGGAGGGATGCAGGACTCAGCTGCCTGCCTGCACGCCGCCACCGGCCGTGATCGAGGCGGTACCCGTGGTTCCGCTGTCGGGATCGGTGTAGGTGAAGGTCTGGCTTGCGCCGCAGGTGCCCGTCACGTTGGCGGGTTGTTCATAACTGGCTTCTTCGCCGGTGGCCAGCAGGGCAGCGCAGGCCCGGGCGGCGGCCATGGCCCCAGATTTCGCGGCATTGTCACGCGCTTTCTGGGCCTGGTTGAGATAGGCGGGGATGCCGACAGCCGACAGGATGCCGATGATCACCACCACGATCAGCAGTTCCACCAGGGTGAAGCCAGCCGCACCGTGCCGTCGGCGCTGGCTGCTCTGGCGGGCCAGTTTCAGGAGAAATGTGGAAGGCATGGAGGGTGAGGAGCTGAGCATGGTCGACGTCATCAAGTGTGATGCGTTTTTGCGGGGATGACAGCCCGCGGCGAAGACGGCGATCCTGAAATTAATGTGAACGCTCGGATCACCTCGAACCGCTGCCCTGGGAATGGATCTGCGCATGAAGCAGCTGTGCTGGCCAGCCTGATGCGCCACCCCACCACCCTGTCGGCCCGGCTCGCCCGCTGGGGGCTGGTGATCGTGGCCGCCTATGTGGTGGTGGCGCTGGTGCTGCCGTTGCTGCTGCACCTGGGCCTGCTGCCCGATCCCGCTGCAGGGGTCGACAACCCGGTCAATGCGCCCCCGTCATGGAGCCATTGGTGCGGCACCGATCGGCTCGGTCGCGATGTGTGCACCCGCACCCTGGCCGGCAGCGGGGTGGCCCTGCAGGTGGTGGCCCTGGCGGTGGTGATCGCCCTGGTGATCGGCGTGCCCCTGGGCATGGTGAGTGGCTACCTGGGCGGCGGCGTCGATCGGCTGCTGGTGCTGCTGATGGACACGCTCTACACCCTGCCGGTGCTGTTGCTGTCGGTGGTGCTCGCGTTTCTTCTCGGACGCGGTCTGCCCAATGCCGCCGCGGCCCTTTGCGTGGTCTACATCCCCCAGTACTTCAGGGTGGTGCGCAACCAGAGCGTGCAGATCAAGGCTGAGCTTTACATCGAAGCGGCCCGCTCGCTCGGGGCCGGGCCGCTGTGGATCCTGCGTCGCTACCTGCTGCGCAACGTGATCACCTCGGTGCCGGTGCTGCTCACCCTCAATGCTGCCGATGCGGTGCTGGTGCTCGGCGGACTGGGCTTTCTCGGGCTGGGACTGCCCGAGTCGATCCCCGAGTGGGGAGGGGATCTGCAGCAGGCCCTCACCGCATTGCCCACCGGCATCTGGTGGACGGCGGTGTTTCCGGGGCTGGCCCTGTTTGTGCTGGTGCTCGGGCTGGCGTTCCTGGGCGAAGGCCTGGAGCGCTGGCTCAGTGACGGTTGAGAAC
>JBBASJ010000025.1:0-3949 GCA_040399325.1 Prochlorococcaceae cyanobacterium | reverse complement strand
CCACAGCTGAGAACGCCACAGCTGAGCGCCTGCGGGCTGACAGCCCCTGGACGGGGTGGCCAAGATGAAGCGCAGTTGCGCAGGGAGCGCCGCTGATGCCCTGGTGGTTGGACAGTGTGCTGCTGCTTTCGGCCCTGGCCCTGTGGTTGTCGGGCCGCCGCAACCGCGACGATGTCTGGGGGTTGCTGCAGAAGATGCTGGCGCTGATCGCCGTGGTGGTGGTGCTGCTGGGTGGTCGCCAGATGCTGCTTGAGTCGGCCCTGCTGGCCCTGGCCCTGTGGCTGCCGGGGGCCGGCAGCCGGCGTCTGCGCAGCCTCAGCAGCGCAGACGCAGGGTCCGCGGCAGATCTTCTGTGATGGCGCCCTCGTCGTTGAGCTGGGGGTAGGGACGGCCCTGCTCCCGGCACCAGGCCGCCACCTGGGGGTAGGCCCACTCGAACAGCTGCCTGCCGTAACGCTCGGCTGGCACCCCTTCGCCCTGGCTGGGCACCAACCCTGCCGCCTGCCGCTGGCGCAGGGCTTCAAACAGCAGGGTGGCCGCGGCCACGCTCACGTTGAGCGACTGCACCATCCCCAGCATGGGGATCACCACCGCCTGATCGACGGCGGCGGCGGCGGCATCGCTGAGCCCCCATTTCTCGGCTCCCAGCAGAAAGGCGCTGGGGCCTGTGAAATCGCAGCTGCGGTAGTCGACCGCCGCGGCACTGAGGTGGGTGCCGAAGACCCTGAAGCCCTGGCTCTGCAGCCCGCGGATCGCGTCTTCGCTGCTGTTGTGGCGGTGCAGAGGCACCCATTTCTGACTGCCCAGGGCGGTGCTGTTGAAGGTGGGCTGGCGACCCTTGAGGCTGACGCTGTGGGCTTCGAGCACACCCACGGCGTCGCAGCTGCGCAGAATGGCCGAGAGGTTGTGGGGCTTGTCGACATGCTCCAGCAGCACGGTCAGATCAGCCATGCGGCGGTTGAGCACCGCCTTGAGCCGTTCGAAACGTCGCGGCAGCAGGGGCATGGGCGCGGGCGGGCGTGGGCGGCCTCCAGCTTCGACCAGCGCGTGCACGCCGCCGTGGCCCTGATCCCCCGGGGCCGCCTGGCCACCTATGGCCAGATCGCCGAGCTGATCGGTGCCTATGGCTGCGCCCGCCAGGTGGGCTGGGCCCTGCGCCG
Source organism: Prochlorococcaceae cyanobacterium (assembly GCA_040399325.1). Classification (GTDB taxonomy): domain Bacteria; phylum Cyanobacteriota; class Cyanobacteriia; order PCC-6307; family Cyanobiaceae; genus RGUW01. The sequence continues at coordinate 2,789 of JBBASJ010000025.1, read as the reverse complement.
GTTGCCCCTGCCCAGTGCCGTGCCCTGGCACCGGGTGGTCAACGCCCAGGGCCGCATCAGCATGAGCCCCAGCCGCGAGGGCAGCGATTGGATGCAGCGCGAGCTGCTGTTGGCCGAGGGCATTCCCGTGAACCTTGATGGCCAGCTGCCCTTGCGGCGCTATCTGTGGGATCCGCCCACCCGTTTGAGATGCACGCTCCCTGGATCCGGATCTGGTGCCGATGACTGAAGTGACCGGCCTGCGACCCCGCCTGCTGGCCTGGCAGGTGCTGCAGGCGGTCGGGGGCGGTGCCTATGCCGACGGGGCCCTGGAGCGGGTGCTGCAACGGGCGGGCCGCGGCCTGACCAGCGCCGATCGCGCCCTGGTCACCGAGCTGGCCTATGGCACGGTTCGCCAGCGCGGCCTGTTGCATGGCTGGCTCGACCAACTTGGCAAGGTCACGGCCAGCCGCCAGCCTCCCAAGCTGCGCTGGGTGCTGGAGCTGGGGGCCTACCAGTTGCTGTGTTGCCGGGGCATTCCGGCGTCGGCCGCGGTCAACACCAGCGTGGAACTGGCCCGTGCCGTGGGTCTGGTGCGGCTGGCGCCGGTGGTCAACGGCCTGCTGCGGGAGCTGGGCCGCCGCCATCAGGGCGACGAGCCCTGGGCGGGGTTGGCCTTGCCCGAGGACGCCGCCGCCAGCCTGGCCCTGCGCCGTTCGCTGCCCCCATGGCTGGCCGCGTCGCTGCTGCAGTGGCTGCCCGCCGATCAGGCCGAAACGGTGGCCGCGGCCTGCAATGCCACCCCCAGGCTCGATCTGCGCGTGAACCCCCTGCGGGCGTCGCGGGCATCGGTGCAGGAGGCCCTGGCGGCCGCCGGGGTCACCGCCATGCCGATCGACGGGCTCGAGCACGGCCTCGAACTGTCGGGCCGCAGCGGTGATCTGCGGCAGCTGCCCGGGTACGTCGAGGGCCACTGGAGCGTGCAGGATCGCTCGGCCCAGCGGGTGGTGCTGCTGCTCGACCCCCAGCCGGGCGAACTCGTCCTCGATGCCTGCGCGGCTCCCGGTGGCAAGGCCACCCAGATCGCCGAATGCTGCGGCGATCGCGGCGAGGTGTGGGCCGTGGATCGCTCCGAGGCGCGGCTCAACCGGCTGTTGCGCAACAGCCAGCGGCTGGGGCTCGGTGCGTTGCAGGTGGTGGTGGCCGACGCGGCCGCCCTGGCCGAGCTCAGGCCCCAGTGGCTGGGCCGTTTTGATCGCATCCTGCTCGATGCGCCCTGCTCGGGCTTGGGCACCCTGGCGCGTCACGCCGATGCCCGCTGGCGCATGACCCCCGGCGCGATCGACGAGCTGGCGACCCTGCAGCACCGCCTGCTGCTGGCGATGGCCCCCCTGCTGCGCTCGGGTGGCCGCCTGGTGTATGCCACCTGCACCCTGCATCCGCTGGAGAACCGGCAGCAGCTCGAGCGCTTCGCGGCCGAGCATCCGGGTTGGCAGCTCCTGCAGCAATGGCAGCGCTGGCCCGGCGATGGCGATGGATTCTTTGCCGCTGCGTTGCAGGCGCCCTGAGCTCAGGGCGCCGGTGGGCCGGCCACCGGTGGTGGCGGTGTGGCAACCGGCGGCGGGGTGCCGGGTCCCGTCGCGGCCGGTGGTGAAGCGGAGCCGGGCGCTGCCGTCGCCCCCGGGCCGCTGGGCCGGGCATCGGTGGGGGTGCCTTCAGGGACCGGTGCAAAGCGTTCGGGCAGCTCCGGTGCCGCAGGGGCCTGCTGGGTCGTGGGCGCACCGTTGGGGCTGGCCGTTGGGCGGCCCGTTTTGGCAGCGGGTTGGACGCTGCCCTGCAGCTGGGGCTTGGCGGGGAACTGCCGCACCGGCAGGGTCTTGCTGATCGGTGCCATGAAATCGCGCCACGCCAGGGTGGCGACCACGCTGGTGTTGCCGGTCTCGCGGCTGTCGTCGTAGCCAAGCCAGACGCCGGTGGTGAGCTGGGCGATCGAGCCGATGAACCACAGGTCACGCCCCCCCTCAGAGGTGCCTGTCTTGCCGGCCACCGGCCTGTCGCCCAGTGCCGCGCCGCCACCGGTGCCGCCCTTGACCACCTGCTGCAGCATCCACAGCATGGCGTCGGCGATGTCGCTGGCCACGGCACGGCGGCCCCGGTCACCATCGGCCCGGCGGGTCCAGAGCAGCTGGCCATCCGGGCCCAGAATGTCTTCAAACGGGGAGGGTCTGACGTAGATGCCCCGGTTGGTGATCGCGGCATAAGCCGCCGTCATGTCGAGCAGGGTCTGCTCATAGGCGCCGATGGCCATCGGGTAGAACCTGCCGAGTTCGCGGGTGATGCCGAGGCTTCTGGCGGTTTCGATGACCCTGTCGAAGCCCACCTCCTTGAGCAGTGAGACGGCCACGGTGTTGAGCGAGTTCTGCAGGGCGACCGCCAGCGACACCCGGCCCAGGTAGCGGCCACCGAAGTTGCGTGGGCAGTATCCGGCAAAGCAGCGGGGCGAATCGACCACGCTGCGTTCGGGCAGCATGCCGCTTTTGAGCGCCGCCAGATAAACAAACAGCTTGAAGGTGGATCCCGGTGAGCGCAGGGCCTGGGCGGCGCGGTTGAACTGGCTCTTCTCGAAGTCTTTGCCGCCCACCATGGCCCGGACCATTCCGGTGCCGGGCTCCATCGCGACCAAAGCGCCCTCCATCTGACCGGTGGCGAAGCGGTTGATGCTGCTCTGGGCCTGTCGTTGCCACTGCAGGTTCAGGGTGCTGCGCACCGTGAGCCCCCCCACTTCAAGCTGCTCTTTGCTGAGTACCTTG
>JBBASJ010000024.1:19577-31253 GCA_040399325.1 Prochlorococcaceae cyanobacterium | reverse complement strand
TGCCCAGGGCCTCGCGCAGGCTGCGCACCACGGCCACCATGGCCAGCTCGTCGTTGAGCTTGTTGACGGCCGAACCCACCCCCACGCCGCTGGCGCCGGCGGCAATCGCCATCGGCAGGGTCACGGCCGACAGGCCCGAGGCACACAGCACCGGCAGGCTCACCGCACGGCTGATGCCATGGGCGGCGGCCAGGGTGGGGGCGGCCTTCTCAATCAGGCCGAGGCTTCCGGCACTGAACGGCTTGGCACTGGTACCGCCTTCGGTCTGGATCAGGTCGGCGCCGGCGACCGCCAGGTCGGCGGCCAGCTGCTCCTGCTGGTCAAGGGGCAGCACGTGGGGCACGGTGACGCTCAGCACCACCTGGGGCAGCAGGGCGCGGGTGCGGCGGGTCAGCTCCAGCACCTCCTCGGCGCCAAACATGATGCCCTGGGGATAGAAGCTGTCGAAGTTGCCGATTTCGACCATGTCGGCACCGGCGGCCACGGCCGCCACAAACAGCTCGGGCTCCACGGCGCTGACGCAGACCGGCAGGCCGGGGGCCACCTCGCGCACCAGGCGCACCAGCGCGGCGTCGCAGGCGATGTCGATCAGGTCGGCAGCACCGGCGGCGGCGGCCCGGGCCACCCGGGCCACACTGGAGGCGTCAAAGTTGTTCAGACCCGCAATCACCTTGAGGGCGCGGCGCTCGGCCAGGGCGGCCTGCAGGGCGGTGGGCAGGCTGGACAGACGCGACATGGACCAAGCTGAACGTAATGGTGTGATTCTCCCACCCCAGGCCACTGCCTGGAGCCGCGAGCACCTGCGCCTGCACCGGTCTCTGCTGCGCCGACCGGAGCTGCTGCCCCAGGGTGCAGCCCTGCTGTTGGCCGTCTCGGGCGGCCAGGATTCGATGGCCCTGCTGGGGCTGCTGCTGGGGCTGCAGCGCCTGCATGGCTGGAGGCTGGTGCTGTGGCACGGCGACCACGGCTGGCGCCCCGAATCGGCCGGGCAGGCCACCGAGTTGGCCCGCTGGTGTGAACAGCGGGAGCTGATGCTCGTCAGCGATGCGGGCTGCCAAGACCTGGCAGCCGGCGAAGCCCAGGCCCGGGCCTGGCGCTACCAGCGGCTGCTGCTGCAGGCCCGGGAGCAGGGCTGCAGCCATGTGGTCACCGGCCACACCGCCAGCGACCGCGCCGAAACCCTGCTGCTGCACCTGGCGCGGGGCAGCCACCGCCGCGGCCTGGCCAGCCTGCGGGCCCAGCGCTCCCTGGGCGACGGCGTGGTGCTGAGCCGGCCGCTGCTGCTGTTCAGCCGCAGCGAAACGGCCCGGATCTGCTGCGATCTGAATCTGCCGATCTGGCTGGATGCCAGCAACAGCGACCGGCGCTTCAGCCGCAACCGCCTGCGCCACGAGGTGCTGCCCGTGCTCGAGCAGCTCCACCCCGGGGCGGCGCGGCGCCTGAGCGGCACGGCCGAACGGCTCAGCCGCGAGCACGAGGCCCAGCTCGAGTGGCAGCGCATCGCCCTGCAGTGGCTGGCCAGCGGCGAAGGCGACGGGCTCGATCGCCGCCGCCTGAACACGCTGCAGCCCGTGAACCGGGCCGCGGTGCTGCACCTCTGGCTCAGCACCACGACCGGGCGCCCGTGCCAGGCGCGCCCGCTCGAAGACCTGCTGGCCCAGTTGGAACAGGGTCGTGGGCGCGGTCAGTGGGACCTGGGAGGCGGTTGGCAGCTGCACTGGGACCGCTCCAGACTTGTGTTGATGCCGCCCGCAGAACCCGGCCCATGAGCGACGCCCTGCAGGATCGCTACGCAGCCGTCGAACGGCTCTACGGCCAGGGGCAGTGGGAGCAGGTGCTGGAGACCAGCGCCGCCCTGCTGGTCGATCTGCCCCAGCAGGCTGGTGCGTCGTTGCGCATCCGCCTGCTGCTGCTGCAGGCCCACGCCCACCTGCATGGGTTGGGCCAGATCGAAAGCGCAGCGGCGCTCTACCACCAGGTGCTCGAAGAGCGGCCCGAACCGCTGCTGCAGGCGATCGCCCAGCGGGAACTGGGCCGTTGCCAGGAGGCCCTGCCGCAACCCGCAGCCGACCCCGAACCGGCGGCAGGGCCGCTGAGCCCGGCGTTTCCATTTGTGGCTCAGGCCGTTGGCACGCCGGCGCCTGGCCAGGCCGCCAGCGCCATGCCCTGGCTTGAGGTCCTGGCACCCCAGATGCCAGTCGACGTGGTCGATGAGCCCGAGCAGATCGCTGTGCTGCAGGCCGATCCACGCCAGGGCGAACCGCTCGATCTGGAGCCTGTTCCGCAACCCCAGCTGGAGCCTGAACCCCCAGCGCCGATCACATCAGCGGCCCGATGGAGCCCCGCCGAGGAGGCGGAGCTGGCCAAAGGGATGCTGCTGGTCGTTCTGGGCTCAGCCGGCGGCTGAGCGGCGGCGGCGGGTGCGACCGGCCAGCTCGGGTTCGGGCTCAGGGGTGCGGGCGGGCGTCGGAGCCGCCTGCTGGACCTGGGCCTGCGCGGGCGCCTGCTGGGCCTTCACCGGTGCAGCCTGGGGCTGGCGGGGGGCATCACGACGGCCGTTGCGGGGTGCGGGCCGGTTGTCGGGCTCGGCATCGGCGCGGCCCTTGTAGGCCGGGGTGCCGGCAGGGGCGGGCTGCACCAGGCAGATGATCAACGGCTCGACCTGGAGCTCGCGGCGCAGGCGCCGCTGCAGTCCCAGCTCCACCTCGCGCTGCACGCCCACCCAGTCGACATCGGGGGTCTTGCCTCCGTTGTTGCGGCTGAGCTGGCTCCAGCGGTTCTCGAGCACCCAGGTGATCTCACGCTCGGCCCAGAGCGACAGCTTGCGGGCATCGGCGGTGGTGACCACACCGCGCAGATTGGCCCGGGGCGGGGCGGCCATGACCCCGTCGGTGCTGATCACCGCCAGCAGGGTGATGACGCCGTCTTCGGCGAGCTGCTGACGCTCCTTGAGAACGCGCGCATCGACGATGCCGTTGCGGGAGGCGTCGAGCAGCTCGATGCCGGCCTTGACCGGATCCCCCTTCTTGATCGAATCGGCGGTGAGCTCGACCACGTCACCGTTGTCGATGATCAGGATGTTGTCGGCGGGCACACCCATCGACTGGGCCGTCTTGCTATGGCACACGAGCATGCGGTGCTCACCGTGCACCGGCACGAAGTACTTGGGCTTGGTGAGGGCCAGCATCAGCTTCTGGTCCTCCTGGAAGCCGTGGCCAGAGACGTGGATGCCCTCGCCTTTGCCGTAGATGACCTTGGCACCCAGCATCATCAGCCGGTCGATGGTGTTGACGACCGAAATGGTGTTGCCCGGAATCGGGCTGGCCGAAAAGATGATCGTGTCCGACGACTTGACCTGCACCTGGGGGTGCTCACCGCGGGAGATGCGGCTCAGGGCCGCGAGGGGCTCGCCCTGGCTGCCGGTCATCAGCAGCAGGGTCTCGCGATCGGGCAGGTCGCGGATCTGCTTGATCGGCACGAACAGATCGTCGGGGGCGCGCATGTAGCCCAGTTCACGCGCCTTGGCGATCACGTTCAGCATCGAGCGGCCCAGCAGGCCAACCTTGCGGCCGTTCTTGAGCGCCAACTCCAGGATCATCGCGACCCGGTGGATCGAACTGGCAAAGGTGGTGATGATCACGCGGCCCTCGGCCTGGGCGATGTGGCGATCCAGGCAGGGGAACACCGAGCGCTCAGGGGGGCAGAAGCCCGGCACCTCGGCGTTGGTCGAATCGCTGAACAGGCAGAGCACCCCCTGCTCGCCGTGGTGGGCAAGGCGTGCCATGTCGAAGTGCTCGCCATCGACCGGGGTGTGGTCGAACTTGAAGTCACCGGTGAAGATGATCGTGCCAACCGGCGTCGTGATGGCCAGCGAATAGCTGTCGGCCATCGAGTGGGTGTTGCGAATGAACTCCACCGAGAAGTGCTGACCGACCTTGACCACATCGCGAGGGGCGACGGTCTGCAGCACCGTGCGATCCATCACGCCGGCCTCTTCCATTTTGCCGGTGAGCATCGCCAGGGCCAGACGGGGCCCATAGATCACCGGAATGCTGAAGTTCTTGAGGTGGTGAGAAATCCCACCGATGTGATCTTCGTGACCGTGGGTCACGATCATGCCGCGGATGCGCTTCTGGTTTTCCTTCAGATAGCTGGTGTCGGGCATGACGACATTGACGCCGTGCATGCCATCGCTGGGGAAGGCCAGACCGGCATCCACCAGCATGATGTCGTCGCCGTATTCGAACACGCAGGTGTTCTTGCCGATCTCGTGCAGGCCACCCAGGGGAATCACACGCAACGCGGCTTTCCTGGCCGCTGATTGTCCATTCACACCATTGGATCCGTTATTGCCGTTGTCGCCTCTGTGGCCATTGCCGTTGAAACTGGTCATGAAGATTGCAGAACGTCGTTGAAGTGAACTGGTTGAAATGGCTTTCAACTTGACTCGAACAGCCTTGGCGTCATGTGGGACGCAGGGCGGCCAGGGTTTCGGACAGTCGTTGTCTCACAGCGTCAGAGGCAGAAAGAAGGGGAAGTCGGGGGGCTCCCACGGGCCAGCCGCAGAGGTCAAGGGCAGCCTTCACAGGAATCGGATTGGTGCTGGCAAACAGGGCCCTGCACAGGGGCAGCAGCTGCTCGTGCAGTGCCAGTGCCCGGGCCAGATCGCCGTCGAGGAACGCCCGGATCATGGCGCTGATCTGGGGACCGGCCACGTGGCTGGCCACGCTCACCACGCCCACGGCACCGACCGCGAGCATCGGCAGGGTGAGGGCGTCATCACCGCTGTAGACGGCGAGGCGATCGCCGCACAGGGCGCGCAGGGCGCTGACCTCCTCGGTGGTGCCGCTGGCGGCCTTGTAAGCGACCACGTTGGAGCAGTCGAGCAACCGGGCGGTGGTCTCCGGCGCAAGGCTGCAGCCGGTTCGCCCCGGGATGTTGTAAAGCATCAAGGGCAGCGCGGGCGCTGCGGCGGCCACCGCCCTGAAGTGGGCCTCGAGCCCCTCCTGGGGAGGCTTGTTGTAGTAAGGCACGACCACCAGAACCCCATCCACGCCCAGGGAGGCGGCTTCGCGGGTGGCCTCCACCGCCTCGGCGGTGCAGTTGCTGCCGCTGCCGGCGATGATCCGGGCCCGGCCCGCCACCGCCTCCTGCACGGCGGCGATCAGACGGTGCTGCTCGGCCCAGCTCAGGGTGGGCGATTCGCCGGTGGTGCCGCAGATCACCAGACCATCGGACCCATGGCTGACCAGGTGGTCCGCCAGCCGGGCAGCCAGGGCGTGATCAACGGAGCCGTCCGGAGCGAACGGCGTCACCATGGCGGTCACCACCCGGCCAAAGGGGGCGTTCAACCAGGGCTGCTGCTGGGCGGCGCTGCTCAAACGGCACCTCCCGCGGGGCCGGCGAGCAGCAACTCGGCGATCTGAATCGCATTCAGGGCCGCACCCTTGCGGATCTGGTCGCCGCAGAGCCACAGCTCCAGGGCATTGGGATCGCTGAGGTCCTGGCGGATGCGGCCCACCGCCACCGGATCGCGGCCGGTGACATCGGTCGGCATCGGAAACCGGTTGGCCTCGAAGTCTTCCAGCAGTTCGACCCCGGGAGCGGCCGCCAGCAGGGCGCGGGCCTCGTCGACCGGGAACGGCTGCTCGAATTCGATGTTGACCGCCTCCGAGTGGGCCCGCAGCACCGGCACCCGCACGCAGGTGGCACTGAGCCTGAGCTCAGGCATGGCCATGATCTTGCGGGTCTCGTTGAGCATCTTGAGCTCCTCCTCGCAGTAGCCGTTGGGCTGCAGGGGCGAGTTGTGCAGGAACAGGTTGAAAGCCAGGGAGTGGGGCAGCACCGTGCTGACCGGCTCACCGCCCTCGAGCACGGTGCGGCTGAGGTTGCGCAGTTCCTCCATGGCGCGGGCACCGGCACCGCTGGCGCTCTGGTAAGTGCTCACCACCACCCGCCGGATCGGACGCCGCGCCTGCAGGGGCGCCAGGGCGAGGGTCAGCAGGATCGTGGTGCAGTTGGGGTTGGCAATGATGCCCTGATGGCCGAAGGCCGCTTCGGGGTTGACCTCGGGCACCACCAGCGGCACCGCAGGATCCAGGCGAAAGGCACTGGAGTTGTCGATCACCACGGCCCCTGCGGCAGCGGCCACGGGGGCCCACTGCTTCGACACCGAACCACCGGCCGAGGCCAGCACCAGATCGACCCCGTTGAAGGCCGCGGCCTCCACGGGCTGAATGGTCAGCTCCTGACCCTGCCAGTGCAGCGGCTGGCCCGCCGACCGGGGCGACGCCAGGGGAACCAGGGTGCCGACCGGAAAATCGCGTTCGGCCAGCAGGTCCAGCAGCTCCTGACCCACGGCGCCCGTGGCCCCGAGGATCGCCACCCGCAGGGGACCGTCAGGCAGAAACCTGGATGGGGTCTGGGTGGAGGGCTGGGCGACGGTCAACGGTGGTGGAGGGAGGGATTGCGGAAACGTGGCTTCAGAGACTTGCGCAGAGCCGGCTTGCCGGGTTCAGGTGCGGCGTTCCGTGCAGGGAATCCGGTGATCCAGACGCGCTGAGGACGCGATCACCGACCGCCGACGGTGTTAGGGGACGGTGTTGCGGAGCGGTGTTGCGGAACGGGCTGGCGGGACAAACGCGATGGGAACCGGAGCTGAACTGGACTTGAACTGTTCTGGACTTGGGATGGAAGGTATCGCCTGCGTCTTGCGCCAGTCAAACAATAGGCGGCTGGGGACCCCGGGCGACCAGTTTCTAGGATCGTGGGCTGCCTAAGCGATTTCCAGCCCCATGAGTCCTGCCGCCGCTGCCTCCGGATCCGCCGCCACTGCCAGCACCAGCCTGACGGTGACGCGCAGCCCACGCCCCGGCAGCCGGGTGGCCCTGGAGCTGGCCATCGGCGCCGAGCGCAGCCAGGCCGCCTACGAGCGGGCTGTGGAGAGCCTGAGCCGCAGCGTTCGGCTGCCCGGTTTCCGCAAGGGCAAGGTGCCCCGGGCCGTGCTGCTGCAGCAGATCGGACCGCTGCGGATCCGCGCCACCGCGCTGGAAGATCTGGTTGACAGCGCCTACCGCGACGCCCTCGAGCAGGAGACCGTGGCCGCCATCGGCAGGCCTGAGCTGAGCGAGGGCTTCGAGGCGGTGCTGGAGCGTTTCGAGCCTGGCCAGAACCTGACCATCACCCTGGAGCTGGACGTGGAACCCACCCCCAGCCTCAAGGCCACCAAAGGGCTCAAGGCCGAGGCCGAGAGCGTCAGCTACGACCCGGCCCGGGTCGATGAACTGCTCGAACAGTCGCGCCGGCAGCTCGCCACCCTGGTGCCGGTGGAGAAGCGGGCCGCCCAGAGCGGAGATGTGGCCGTGCTGGCCTTCAGCGGCGTCTATGCCGACACCGACGAAGCCATCAGCGGCGGCAGCAGCGAGGCCATGGAGGTGGAGCTCGAGGAGGGCCGCATGATCCCCGGCTTCATCGAAGGGGTGATCGGCATGAAGGCCGGCGACACCGCCACGGTCGACTGCCAGTTCCCCGACAGCTACCCCCAGGAGGACGCCGCCGGCCGCAAGGCCCGTTTTGAGATCACCCTCAAGGAGCTCAAGAGCCGCGAACTGCCCGCGCTCGATGACGCCTTCGCCCAGCAGGCCAGCGACAAGCAGACCCTGGCCGAACTGCGCAGCGAACTCGAGACCCGCCTCAAGGACGACGCCGATCGCCGGGGCAAGGCCAACCGCCACAACGCCCTGATCGAGGCCCTGGTGGAGCAGCTCGAGGTGGAGCTGCCCGAAACCCTGGTGCAACAGGAGATCCGCAACCTGATCGAGCAGACCGCCGGCCAGATCGCCGAGCAGGGGATGGACGTCAAGAAGCTGTTCACCCCCGATCTGGTGCGCAGCCTGATGGACACCTCCCGGCCCGAAGCCGAGCAACGGCTGAAGCGCTCCCTGGCGCTGCAGGCCCTGGCCGCGGCCGAAGGCATCAGCGTCGAGGAGGACGCGCTCAACGCCAAGGTCAGGGAGGTCAGCCGCGGCCTCAGCCAGCAGGGCACCATCGATCCCCAGCGCCTGCGCCAGGCCGTTGCTGACGATCTGCTGCAGGACAAGCTGCTCGAATGGCTCGAAGCCAACAGCACGATCAGCGAGAAGATCACCAGCGAGAACGCCCCCAGCCAGGCCGACGCTGATGCCAAGGCCGGCGATGACGCCAAGGCGAGCGCCAAAACCAAGGACAGCAAGTCCAAGGAGAGCAAGCCCAAGGCCGCCAAGGCCAAGGCCAAGGACGGCGACGACGCCTGATCAGACCGCGGCGCCGCTGCCGGCGCCCATAAATTGAAGACCCCAACCCCTGCCGAGCCGCGCGCGTGATCGACGCCCTTACCCCTCACCCGGTCCACAGCCGTTGGACGGATGGTTGCTGGTCGGCCGGACCGATCGCCTCCCCCGGCGTGCTGCCCACCGTGGTGGAGCAATCAGGCCGCGGTGACCGGGCGTTCGACATCTACTCGCGGCTGCTGCGGGAGCGGATCATCTTTCTGGGCAGCGGCATCGACGATGGCGTCGCCGATGCGCTGGTGGCTCAGCTGCTGTTCCTCGAGGCCGAGGATCCCGAGAAGGACATTCAGATCTACATCAACTCCCCGGGTGGTTCGGTCACAGCCGGCCTGGCCATCTACGACACGATGCAGCAGGTCGCCCCGGATGTGGTGACCATTTGTTATGGCCTGGCGGCCAGCATGGGGGCCTTCCTGCTGTCGGGCGGCACCAAGGGCAAGCGGCTGGCCCTGCCCAACGCGCGGATCATGATTCACCAGCCCCTCGGCGGTGCCCAGGGCCAGGCGGTCGACATCGAGATCCAGGCCAGGGAGATCCTGTTCCTCAAAGACACCCTCAACGGCCTGATGGCCGAGCACACCGGTCAGCCGCTCGACAAAATCACGGAAGACACCGATCGCGACTACTTCCTTTCGCCGTCAGAAGCGGTTGAATACGGTTTGATCGATCGGGTCGTCACCGAAACCGCTCCGGTTTGATCCTTAAGGACGGCTGACGAAATCTCCCGGAGGGTCGATCCTTGTCCTAAGGGCTTTCAGCCCTGCCCTGCCGCAGCCAAGGTTCGATGCCGAAGTTCGACGCACACCTGAAATGCTCCTTCTGCGGCAAGTCGCAGGAGCAGGTGCGCAAGCTGATCGCGGGTCCGGGTGTCTACATCTGCGACGAGTGCATCGACCTGTGCAACGAGATCCTCGATGAGGAACTCGTGGCCGGCCCTGCCGCAACAGGAGGCCGGGGCGCTCAGGAGACCAGCCGCAGCAAGACCCCCACGAAAAAGGCCCCGAAACCGGCGCCGACCCTGGCCCAGATCCCGAAACCCCGGGAGATCAAGGAGTTCCTCGATCGCCAGGTGGTGGGTCAGGACGAGGCCAAGAAGACCCTGTCGGTGGCGGTCTACAACCACTACAAGCGGCTCGCCTGGCAGGGCGACGGCAAGGGCGAGACCGACCAGACGGCCACCCGCCTGCACAAGAGCAACATCCTGCTGATCGGCCCCACCGGCTGCGGCAAGACCCTGCTGGCCCAGACCCTGGCCGAGCTGCTCGACGTGCCGTTTGCGGTGGCTGACGCCACCACCCTCACGGAGGCGGGCTATGTGGGCGAGGACGTCGAGAACATCCTGCTGCGGCTGCTGCAGAAGGCCGATCTCGACGTGGAGCAGGCCCAGCGGGGAATCATCTACATCGACGAGATCGACAAGATCGCCCGCAAGAGCGAAAACCCCTCGATCACCCGCGATGTCTCGGGCGAGGGGGTGCAGCAGGCCCTGCTCAAGATGCTGGAGGGCACCGTCGCCAACGTGCCGCCCCAGGGGGGCCGCAAGCACCCCTACCAGGACTGCATTCAGATCGACACCAGCCAGATCCTGTTCATCTGCGGTGGCGCCTTCGTGGGCCTCGAGGAGGTGGTGCAGAAGCGCATGGGCCGCAACGCCATCGGCTTCATCGGCGCCGACGGCAGCGTGCGGGCCCGCAGCGGCAAGGAGCGCCAGGCCGCCGAGGTGCTGCGCCATCTCGAACCCGATGACCTGGTCAAGTACGGCCTGATCCCCGAGTTCATCGGCCGCCTGCCGGTGAGCGCCGTGCTCGAGCCCCTCGACGCCCACGCCCTGGAGGCGATCCTCACCGAACCGCGCGACGCCCTGGTCAAGCAGTTCCAGACCCTGCTCAGCATGGACAATGTGCGCCTCGACTTCGAGCCCGAGGCGATCGAGGCGATCGCCTGCGAGGCCCATCGCCGCAAGACCGGGGCCCGGGCACTGCGGGGCATTGTCGAGGAGCTGATGCTCGAGCTGATGTACGACCTGCCCTCGCGCCAGGACGTGAAGACCTTCACGATCACCCGGGAGCTGGTGGAGGCCCGCAGCAGGGCCCAGGTGCTGACCCATCCCAGTGCCAAGGACAACGACACCGCCGACCGACAGGCGACGGCCTGAGCGCGCCGGAGCCCGGTAGCCTTGCGGCATGATCCAGTCCAGGGACGACGGCGCCACTGCTCTGCAGCAGCCCTACCAACCCCTGCACCACAAATACCGCCCCCAGCGCTTTGACCAGCTGGTGGGCCAACAGGCGATCGCCGCGACCCTGAGCAACGCCCTGCGCTCGGGCCGGATCGCCCCCGCCTATCTGTTCAGCGGCCCCCGCGGCACCGGCAAGACCTCGAGCGCCCGGATCCTGGCCCGCTCGCTGAACTGCCTGGCCACAGGCGGCCCCACCCCCGAACCCTGCGGCCGCTGCGAGCTGTGCAGCACCATCGCCAGCGGCACGGCCCTCGATGTGATCGAGATCGACGCCGCCTCCAACACCGGGGTGGACAACATCCGTGAGCTGATCGAACGCTCGCGCTTTGCCCCCGTTCAGGCCCGCTGGAAGGTCTACGTGGTCGACGAGTGCCACATGCTCTCGACCGCCGCCTTCAACGCCCTGCTCAAGACCCTCGAGGAGCCGCCGCCACGGGTGGTGTTCGTGCTCGCCACCACCGACCCGCAACGGGTGCTGCCCACGATTCTGAGCCGTTGCCAGCGCTTCGACTTTCGCCGCATCCCGCTCGAGGCGCTGCAGCAGCACCTGGGTTGGATCGCCGAACAGGAGGCGATCCACATCACCCCCGATGCCCTGCATGTGGTGGCCCAGCGGGCCCAGGGCGGGCTGCGGGATGCCGAAAGCCTGCTCGATCAGCTGTCGCTGCTGCCCGCCCCGGTGGAGGCCGAAGCGGTCTGGGACCTGCTGGGGGCGGTGCCCGAACAGGAACTGCTGCAACTGGCCGCGGCCCTCGCCGAGGCCGATCCCCTCGCCCTGACCGAAAGCTGCCGCCTGCTGCTCGATCGCGGCCGCGAACCGGGAGCCCTGCTGCAGGGGCTGGCGTCGTTGCTGCGCGACCTGGTGCTGGCGGGGGTGGCCCCCGAGCGGCTCGAGCTGACCGCCTTTTCGCCCCAGATCCGCCCCCAGCTGCCCGAGCTGGCCCGGCGCCTCGGCAAGGCACGGCTGCTGCACTGGCAGGCCCAGCTCAAGGGGAGCGAGCAGCAACTGCGCCACAGCACCAATCCGCGCCTGTGGCTGGAGGTGCTGCTGCTGGGATTGCTGGCCGAAGCGCAGCCCCAGGCCGCCGCCCCACCGGCCCCGCGCGCAGC
>JBBASJ010000024.1:0-19477 GCA_040399325.1 Prochlorococcaceae cyanobacterium | reverse complement strand
GATTGCTGGCCGAAGCGCAGCCCCAGGCCGCCGCCCCACCGGCCCCGCGCGCAGCGGCCAGTGCACCAACAGCCAGTGCACCAACAGTCCCTGCGCCAGTGGCCACTGCAGCGGCTGCCACGCCCCGGCCCCAGCAGGCGCCGCCACCGCCACCCCAACCCGACTCGCCTGCCCAGACTGAAGCCGAAGCCGAAACCGGCGCCAACCTGCCGGAGCTGTGGCAGCAGATCCTGGCCGGGCTGGCATTGCCCTCGACCCGCATGCTGCTGTCCCAGCAGGCCCAGCTGGTGCGTCTCGATCAGAAACGGGCCGTGGTGCGCGTCGCCGGCAACTGGATGGCCATGGTGCAAAGCCGCCAGGCCCTGCTCGAGCAGGCCATCCACCAGGCCCTGGGCAGCCCGCGCCAGCTGGTGCTCGAAGGCGGCGGCCAGGCCACCATGCCCGACGCAGCAGCGCCCGTACCCCAGCCGGTGGCCTCGGCCCCACGGCCAGAAGCGCCCCAGACCGCTCCACAGGTGGCTGCATCGGTGGCTCCAGCAGTGGCCCCAGCAGTGGCCCCACCGACCCAGGAGAGGGCACCCGCGCCGAGCGGCGCCATCGATGCCAAGGCCCAAAGGCTGGCGGAGTTCTTCAACGGCGAAGTCGTCAGCTTCGACGGCGAACTCGACGACAACCCTGGTCCCGACAGCCAGGCGGCCTGACGGTCGGCTAGACCGCGGCCGGCGCGGGCTGCTCGTCGTCGCCGGGTTCACCCAGATGCAGGGTCTTGGCCCACACCAGGCGCTTGGGCAACACGGCCATGCGCAGGGTCACCCAGGGGATCACCACGAACCAGTGCACCAGGTAAGCGATGCCCAGACCCATGGCCCACAGGTTCATGGCGGGCAGCTCGGGACCCTCGCTGGCACGGCGGCAGCCGCTCACGATCGCCAGTCCCGAGAGTCCCAGGGCGACGATCGAGAGCGGCCAGATGCAGGGCAGGCTGCGGGTCACCAGAGCCCCGGCCAGATCGGCGACAGCCAGCATCGGCATGGCGTACTGGAGCAGGAAGAAACAGAACAGGTCCAACCGCTGGCGCGTGGTGAGCCGGTTGGAGAGCAGCTGGGGGCCGTAATCGAAGAACCGCTGCAGGCCGCCCTCGGCCCAGCGCTGCCGCTGGCGCAGCAGCGCCCTGAGGCTGAGCACCGCCTCCTCGCGAACCGGCGGATCCCAGGCGACCCCGATCGGACGCCCCCCCACCAAAAGACGGAAACTCAGATCGAGATCGTCGGTCACGGTGGCTTCGTTGAAGCCGCCACAGGCCAGCAGGGCTGCGCGATTGAGCAGCTGACCGTTGCCGCGCAGCTCGGCCACGCCGCCGACGGCCAGCCGGCCCTGCTGGATCACCGCATCGAGGGCCATCTCCATGGCCTGGGCACGGGTGAGCAGGTTGACGCCGGCATTGGCGACGGCCTTGCGCAGCTGCACCGCCGCCCAGCCACCGGCCTCGGCATAGGGAATCAGGCGCTCAAGGGTGTCGACCTGGAGCTGGGCATCGGCATCGAGCACCAGCATCCAGCGTCCCTGCAGCTGCTGCAGCACCAGATTGAGGGCTCCCGACTTGCCTCCGCCGGCATCGGGCGGACGGCGCACCACCTGGAGCTGGGGAAAGCGCTGCTGCAGGCCTTCGAGCAGTTCGGGCGTGCGGTCGCTGCTGCCGTCATCGACCACCCAGAAGCGCAGCGATTCCTCTGGATAGCGCAGGCCGGCCAGGTGCTCGACCAGGCGTGTGATCACGGCCTGTTCGTCGCGGGCGGCGACCACCACATCGACCGCGGGCCAGGCGTCAGGCGGCGGGGCGCCGGCGGCAAGGGGGGTGCTGAACGAGACCGGCCGCAGGCTCTCGAGCAGCACGGTGCGCAGGCTGTAGCCCCCCAGCAGCACCGCTGCGGCAATGGCGGGCCAGGTGTTGCGCGCCGGCGGGAGCCAGTGGGGTGCCATGCCCAGGGCGGCACAGACCAGCACAAACACAACGGCCTTGGCGCGACGGCGATCGGTGGCGGTGCCGCCCGCGTCCATGACCTCTCCTCAGATGGGGGGAACTTTACGGGTCGTTGCCCGGCGGGTCCGGTGTCAGCCGTTGCAGGTTGAGCAGTCGGGTGCCGGGGTAGTAGCGGGCAAGGATCTGCTGAAACGACCAGCCGGCCCGGCCCAGGTCGATGGCCCCGGCCTGGGAGAGCCCCGCCCCATGGCCGAACCCACCCCCCTGCAGGCGCCAGCTGCCGTTGGCCTGGGCCTCAAGCTCAAACAGGGTGCTGGGCAGGGTGCGCAGGGTGCGGCGGATGGCATCAAGGCGCAGCACCGTGCGACCGGCACTGCCCTCGATCGCCAGGGCCAGCACCCGGCCGCTGCTGCCCCGCTCGAGCACCGCCAGGCGCCGCACCTGGCCCACCGTGATGCCCCGGCGGCGCAGGGCGGCGGCGATCTGCTGGGGCTCGAGCCAGCGGCTCCAGCGAAACAGCGGATGGTCGACGCCCAGAAAGGGCTGGGATTGCGCCAGCAACCGGGCCAGGCTGCCGGGCGCGCGCGCGGGGACCCCGACCAGATCCTGGCCGCGGCGATCCAGGCCGGTCTGCAGATAGGGCAGGGGGTCGGCGTCCCAGGCCTCCTGCAGCGGGGCACTCACACCGCCGTTGCTGGCGTGGTAGACCGCGTGGATCGGCTGGTCCTGCCAGCTGAGCACCAGTTGCCGGGTGCGCTGAATCGCCTGCCGCACCGGCTCGCTCGCCTGGCGCGGATCGCTGTACACCTGGCACTGGGTGCTGGCGCACAGGTGGTAGCCATCGGCCCTGTAACGGTGCAGGTTGCGCAGGGCCCAGGTGCGGGCCAGCACGGCCTGCGCCGCCAGGGCGGCGGCCGGAGCACCGGCACCGATCTCATGGGGAACCACACCCTCGAGGTAGCGCTCGAGGGGCACCTGCTCCACCAGGCTCCAGCTGCCCTGGGCATCGCCCTGCAGCCGGAAGGGGCCGCCATAGACCCCGCCCCGCCAGAGCAGGCCGGCGGGGGCCGTGATCTGCACGGGCCCCTGCAGGGTGATCAGCCCGCGGCCCGGGGCCTGCACGGCCGGCACCACGGCCTGCTGCAGCCGCAGCTGCACCGGCCGCAGGGACCATCCCGGCGGCCGGGGTGCGCCGAGCGGAGCCCAGAGCTCCCAGTCGTCGGCATGGACGAGGCTGACCTGAGCACCCAGCCGCCGCCACTGCCGGGCCCGCCGCTCGGCCGACTCAAAGCTGGCAAAGGGCCCGGCCACCAACCGCTGCAGCAGCAACGGCTGGGCCAGGGGCACGCGCTGCCACTGCAGGTTGAACCGCGGCCCGACCCAGCGACGCCCAGTTCGGTCCTGCAGGGTGAGGCTGCCGCTGGCACTGCGCAGCTCCAGCGGCGCCAACTGCGAGGGGCTGCCCAGCCGATCAGCCAGGGCCACCCACAACCGGGGCGCCTGGGGCTCCAGGGCGGGAGGAGGCTCCACCGGCCAGTGCAGTGCCGGGGCCGAGCGGGCCTGACAGGCACTGCTGAGCAGCAGGGCGCCGCAGAGCAGCAGGGCCGTGGGGTTGGAGGATCGGACAGTCACGTCGTAAGGTGTTTGTTTGTGCCTGCGTCGTCAGAAATGCCGAAGCTCAAGACCCGCAAAGCGGCCGCCAAGCGGTTCAAAGTCACCGGCAGTGGCAAGTTTCTGCGCCGCCGGGCCTTCCGCAACCACCTGCTCGATCACAAGAGCCCCAAGCGCAAGAGGTACCTTGGCACCATGGCCGTGGTGGATGAGCGCGACGCCGACAACGTTGCCCTGATGCTGCCCTACGGCAGCTGAGCCTCTCTGGCTGAAATCCGTCTGATCCGTTCGTTCTTCGTCTTCCTGAGTCATGGCCCGCGTCAAGAGGGGCAACGTCGCCCGTAAACGCCGTAACAAGATCCTGCGTCTGGCCCGTGGTTTCCGGGGTGGCAACGGTTCCCTCTTCCGCACCGCCAACCAGCGGGTGATGAAGGCCCTGTGCAACGCCTACCGGGACCGCCGCCGCCGCAAGCGTGACTTCCGTCGCCTCTGGATCGCCCGCATCAACGCCGCAGCCCGGCTCAACGGCCTCAGCTACAGCCGTCTGATGGGCGGGCTCAAGAAAGCCGACGTGCGTCTGAACCGCAAGATGCTCGCCCAGCTGGCCGTGGTCGATCCCGCCAGCTTCACCAGTGTGGTGGGAGCCGCCAAGTAGGCCCCTGCCCCCATGGACGCCTTGCTGCCCCAGACCTACCTGATCGGTCTGGTCGTGATTCTGGCGGTCGCTGCTGTGGCAGTGGGCCGCCAGGTTTGGCGCGTGCGCCGCGACGAGCTCAGCCTGGCGCGGCTTGAGCAGCAGGGCAGCGCCAAGACCAGCTCCACCGCCGACCTCTACGAACTGGGTTCGGCCCAGCTGCGCAAGCGTCTGTACGGCCAGGCCAGCGACACCCTCAGACAGGCCCTGAAACGAGCCCAGGCCGAAGGCGAGCCTGCTGAGGCCGTGGCCCTGATCGAGAACGCTCTCGGGTTCACTCTGGCGGCCCAGACCAATTACAAAGCCGCTATCCCGCACTACCGCAAGGCGCTCCAGGCCAAGGGCGACTACCCCGTGGCGCTCAACAACCTCGCCTACGCCCTGGAGAAACAACTCAAGGTCGACGAGGCCCGCGAGGCCTACGAGCAGGTTCTCAGCCTCGATCCCGACAACCGCACCGCCCGCAAACGGCTCAACCTGCTGGGTGGTCGCAGCAAAGCCGCCTGAGCTGCTTTGTCGTCAGCGGCGGGCCGTGGCGGTGAGCCTCAGCTTGCCGCCCGCGTTGGTGAGGCGGGGAGATTCCCAGTCGCTGAGCTGGAAGGTCTGCAGTCCCTGGAACATGCCGCCGGGCTCGAGGCCGACCGCGGTGGTGTCGCCCAGGAGCAGCAGGTCCAGCTGATCCGATTTGGCGTTGATGTTGCCCTGAAAGGGCGTCGTGAGGCTGCCGATCGTCATGGTGCCCCGGATCACCAGCATCTGGCCGATGGGCGTGAGCGAGGCGAGGTCGAGGCGCACGGTCTGGGGTGTGCCGGCAGCATTGGCCAGGTAGGTGCCGCTCCAGCGGCGCGGCAGATCCTTGGCCAGGGCCTTGGCCCGGGCGACGGGGTCAAACTGCTCGACGGTGTCGGTCTGCACCGCCTGCAGCTGGGAACGCACCGCCGCACCGGTGGGGTCAAACGGCACCATCGCTCCGGGCTTGATCGCCTGGGCCTGGACCGGCAGGGCTGCGGCCAGCAGGGGCAGGGCGGCCAGCAGACCACGCAACGATGAACCAGCCGGTTGGACGCGGGACATGACCGAAGCACGCATGGCTGCGCACCGCTGAACAGCCATGAGACTAATGACAACCGGCCCGACGCGATACGGTCGCCGGCATCACGGTCCCCCAACCCCTTCCAGCCAGCCTTGACCACCAACCCGACCGCGCCGGATCCCCTGGTGATCGCCGGGCGCTCGTTCAGCAGCCGCTTGATGACCGGCACCGGCAAGTACCCCAGCCTGGCGGCGATGCAGGCCAGCATCAGCGCCAGTGGCTGCGAGATCGTCACGGTGGCGGTGCGCCGGGTGCAGACCCAGGCCGCAGGCCATCAGGGGCTGATGGAGGCCATCGACTGGTCGCGCATCTGGATGCTGCCCAACACGGCCGGATGCGCCACCGCCGACGAAGCCATCCGGGTGGCGCGCCTGGGTCGGGAGCTGGCCCGGCTGGCCGGCCAGGAGGACAACACCTTCGTGAAGCTCGAGGTCATCCCCGACTCCAGGCATCTGCTGCCCGACCCGATCGGCACGCTGGAGGCGGCTGAAACCCTGGTGAAGGAGGGCTTCACGGTGCTCCCGTACATCAACGCCGACCCGCTGCTGGCCAAACGCCTCGAAGAGGTGGGCTGCGCCACGGTGATGCCGCTGGGCTCGCCGATCGGCTCGGGCCAGGGCATCCGCAATGCCGCCAACATCGCCCTGATCATCGAGAACGCCCGGGTGCCGGTGGTGGTCGATGCGGGCATCGGTGTGCCCAGCGAAGCCGCCCAGGCCATGGAGATGGGGGCCGATGCCCTGCTGATCAACAGCGCCATCGCCCTGGCCGGCGACCCGCCGCTGATGGCCCAGGCGATGGCGCAGGCCTGCCTGGCCGGGCGCAGCGCCCTGCGGGCCGGGCGGCTGCCGCGGCGCCAGCAGGCCAGCCCCAGCTCACCGGAGCTGGGCCGGGTGGGCCAGTGACCGGTCAATCCGGCACGTAACGCTTCTGCAGCGGCCGGATCCAGAACCGGCGGATCTCCGTACTGTCAGGCGATCCGACCCCAGAACCATGCAGGTCACCCAGGAAGATGGCGGCAGGTTGAACGCCTTTGCCAAGGAGCCCCGCATGGAGCTGATCGAGCAGGGAACGGGCACCAGTGCAGCCAGCAGGGCCCTGTTGATCGGCGGTGCTCTGCTGGTCGCGGTGCTGCTGGCGGTAGCCGTGGGAATCAGCTGAATCCCTGTAGTAGCTTGACGCGACGGAGCGGTCGGCCGGACTGATCGCTTGCTTCCCAGGAGTGCAGCGGTGAAGGTTTTCGTTCTCGGCGGCGACGGCTTCTGCGGCTGGCCGTGCGCCGTGAACCTGGCGGATCAGGGCCACGACGTGTTGATCGTCGACAACCTGAGCCGCCGCAAGATCGACATCGATCTTGAGGTCGAATCCCTCACCCCGATCACCACGATCGGCGAGCGGCTGCGGGCCTGGCAGCAGATCGGCGGGCGCCCGATGCGCTTCGAGCTGCTCGACATCGCCCATGAGTACCAGCGCCTGCTGGATCTGCTGCTGGCCGAACGGCCCGATGCCGTGGTGCACTTCGCCGAACAGCGGGCCGCCCCCTACTCGATGAAGAGCAGCGCCACCAAGCGCTACACCGTCGACAACAACGTCAACGGCACCCACAACCTGCTGGCCGCCATCGTCGAGAGCGGCCTGGACCTTCATGTGGTGCACCTGGGCACCATGGGGGTCTACGGCTACGGCTCCCACCGCGGCGCCACCATCCCCGAGGGTTACCTCAAGGTGGAGGTGCCCCAGCCGGACGGCAGCCGCTTCGAGGAGGAGATCCTGCACCCGGCCAGCCCGGGCAGCGTCTATCACATGACCAAGACGCTCGATCAGCTGCTTTTCCTCTACTACAACAAGAACGACCAGGTCCGCATCACCGACCTGCACCAGGGCATCGTCTGGGGCACCAACACCGAAGCCACCGACCGCGACCCCAGGCTCACCAACCGCTTCGACTACGACGGCGACTACGGCACCGTGCTGAACCGCTTCCTGATGCAGGCGGCGATCGGCTACCCGCTGACCGTGCACGGCACCGGCGGCCAGACCCGCGCCTTCATCCACATCCGCGATTCGGTGCGCTGCGTGCAGCTGGCCCTCGAGAATCCGCCCACCCGGGGCGAGCGGGTCAAGATCTTCAACCAGATGACCGAAAGCCACCAGGTGGGCGAGCTGGCCCAGAAGGTCGCCGGGCTCACCGGTGCCCAGATCAACCACCTGCCCAACCCCCGCAACGAAGCCGTCGAAAACGACCTGATCGTCGACAACCGTTGCTTCATCGAACTGGGCCTCAAGCCCACCACCCTCGATGACGGCCTGCTGGCCGAGGTCGTGGATGTGGCGCGGCGCTGGGCCGACCGCTGCGACCGCAGCCGCATTCCGTGCGTGTCGGCCTGGACCAAGACCCAGGCCGCAGCCATCAAGACCGCCTGAGATCGGGTCCCCTTGAAGATCGCCCTGTTCACCGAGACCTTCCTGCCCAAGGTCGACGGGATCGTGACCCGGCTCACCAAGACGGTGCAGCACCTGGTCGCCGCCGGCGATGAGGTGCTCATCTTCTGCCCTGAAGGAGCCCCGAGCGACTACTGCGGCGCCCGGGTGGTGGGGGTGCCCGCGATGCCGCTGCCCCTCTACCCCGAACTGAAGCTGGCCCTGCCGCGGCCGGCCGTGGCCGAGGCCCTGGAGCGCTTCGGGCCCGACCTGGTGCATGTGGTCAACCCGGCTGTGCTGGGCCTGGGGGGCATCTGGCTGGCCAGGACCAAGGGCTATCCCCTGGTGGCCAGCTACCACACCCACCTGCCCAAGTACCTCGAGCACTACGGCATGGGCATGCTGGAGCCGCTGCTGTGGGAGCTGCTCAAAGCGGCCCACAACCAGGCCGTGCTCAACCTGTGCACCTCCACCGCCATGGTGCAGGAGCTCAGCGACAAGGGGATTCAGCACACGGCCCTGTGGCAGCGGGGGGTCGACACCGAGCTGTTCAGACCCGAGCTGCGCAGCCCGGCGATGCGCGAACGCCTGCTCAACGGTCGCAGCGACACCGGTCAGCTGCTGCTCTACATCGGCCGGCTGTCGGCCGAAAAACAGATCGAGCGCATCCGCCCGGTGCTCGATGCCATGCCCGACGCCCGCCTCGCCCTGGTGGGTGACGGCCCCTACCGCCAGCAGCTCGAGAGCCTGTTTGCCGGCAGCGCCACCCACTTCGTGGGCTATCTGGCCGGTGAGGAGCTGGCCTCGGCCTATGCGAGCGGCGACGCCTTCCTGTTTCCGAGCAGCACCGAGACCCTGGGGCTGGTGCTGCTGGAGGCGATGGCCGCCGGCTGCCCCTGCGTGGCCGCCAACCGCGGAGGGATCCCCGACATCGTCAGCGACGGCATCAACGGCTGCCTCTACGAACCCGATGGTCCCGACGGCGGTGCCGGCAGCCTGACCGCCGCCACCCAGCGCCTCCTGGCCGATCGCAGCCAGCACCAGCAGCTGCGCCTGGCCGCACGCAGCGAGGCCGAACGCTGGGGCTGGGCCGGCGCCACCGAACAGCTGCGCGGCTACTACCGCCAGGTGCTCAGCCGGGCGCCCTGTTCAGTCTGAACCAGGTGGTCATCAGCGCCTTGACCATGGGCGCCGCCACCGTGCCGCCATAGCCGCCGGAGTTTTCGCCAAAGGCGACGATCACCAGGGTGGGGCGCCCCGCGGGTGCATAGCCACCGAACCAGGCGTGGTCGGGGCGGGGCGGATCCTCGGCGGTGCCGGTCTTGCCGGCCACGGGCGGCAACTGGGGATCGTTGAGCAGTCGCGCCGTGCCCTCGGTGACCACCATGCGCAGTCCCTGGCGCAGCACCGCCAGGGTGGCCGGCCTGAGGCCGATCCAGGTGCGCTGGGTGGGCCGCTCCACCAGGTGGGGTGTGACCAGCCAGCCGCCATTGGCGACGGCGGCATAGAGGCGGGCCATCTGCAGCGGGGTGACCTGCAGCGCTCCCTGCCCGATCGACGAGGTGATCGTGTCGACGGGCGTCCACGGCTCGCCCAGGGCGGCCTTTTTCCAGGCGGGATCCCCCAGCAGGCCCTCGCTCTCCTCATTGGCCAGCTCGATGCCGCTGAGCTGGCCGTACCCCATGCGCCGGGCGGCCTTGAACAACGGGCCCGGGCCCAGCCTCAGGCCCACGCGGTAATAGAAGGTGTTGCTGCTGACCGCCAGGGCAAACGGGAAGCCGATCATGCCGTGGGCGCCGTGGTCGCCGTAGCAGAGCCCCGCATAACAGAACGAGTTGGTGGTGAGCACCTTCGAGCCGGGCTGATACAGGCCCGACTCCAGGGCGGCGACGGTGGTCACGATCTTGAAGGTGCTGGCCGGCGGAAAGCCGCGGAAGGCCCGGTTCAGCAGCGGCGCATCGGGGCGGTTGAGATCGGCCCACTGCCGGGTGGTGGGGCCATCGGAAAACAGATTGGGATCAAAGGTGGGCCGGCTGGCCATGGCCCGGATCGCCCCGGTCTGGGGATCCATGGCCACGATCGCCCCCTTGCGCACCCCGTTGAGCGCTGTTTCGGCGGTCTGCTGCAGGGCGAGATCGAGGGTCAGGTGCAGATCCTTGCCCGCCCTGGCCGGCTTGTCGCCAAGGATGCGCTGCACCTGGCCAGCGGCATTGACCTCCACCTGCTGGCCGCCCCACTCGCCGCGCAGGGTGGCTTCGTAGACCTTCTCGAGCCCGCTGCGACCGACCCGGTCGCGAATGCGATACCCCCTGGGCTGGAGCTCGGCGTATTCGGCCTCGGTGATGCCGCTGGTGTAGCCGAGCACGTGGGCGCCCAGGTTGCCGTGGGGGTAGCTGCGCAGCACATCGCTGTCGACCTCGGCCCCGGCCAGGGCTGCCGCCTGCTCGCGAAAGCGCAGCACCTGCTCGGGCCGCAGCCGGCTCGCCAGCAGGATGCGAAAG
This sequence comes from Prochlorococcaceae cyanobacterium, assembly GCA_040399325.1. Lineage (GTDB taxonomy): Bacteria > Cyanobacteriota > Cyanobacteriia > PCC-6307 > Cyanobiaceae > RGUW01. The sequence continues at coordinate 9,176 of JBBASJ010000024.1, read as the reverse complement.
CCTTCGGCATTGGCACCCTCGCGGCGCCGGCGGTCGAGATCGGCGGCAGGAATGGCGAGCAACGCACTCAGCCGCTGCCGCAAGGCCGGCCAGGCCTGCTCTGACACCTCCCGAGGCTGGATGTAGAGGCTGTAGGTGAGCCGGTTGGTGGCCAGCACCAGGCCATGGCGATCGAGCAGCCTGCCGCGGATGGGGTTGCGCGGCATCAGCCGAATGCGGTTCTCGTCAGACAGGGCGCGGTAGCGCGCTCCCTGGAGGATCTGCAGCGCCACCAGCCGCGTCAGCATGGCGCCGGCAAACAGCACCACGATCAACATCAGCCAGACGGTCTGACGCGACTGACCTGAACGGCGTTGCTGGGGCGGGGAGGCCAGCACCGTCAGGGGGTCTGCGCCAGCAGGGTCTCCAGCTGGGTCAGACGCTGCTCGAGGGCACCGAGGCGCGCCACCAGGGCGGCTTCGTCGCCGGGGCCGGGGGCCGGGGGCTCGGGTTCCACCCGCACGTCGACCTTCATCACCGGATTGCCCAGGCCCGGACTCAGCCGGTCGAGCCCCTGACGCAACTGGCTGGCCAGGGGCTCACCCTCGTTGCGCAGCTGGGTGAGCGGATCAGGACCCTCGTCGTCCCTGGAAAAGGCGGCGACCACATCTTTGAGGCCGCCCTTGCGGACCCGTTCCACCACGGCCACGCCGACCGGCAACAGCTCCTGCATCAGGGTCAGACGCAGCTTGTCGAGGGGATCGGCGGCCATCGGCGCTCCTGACAACCAGGGAGCATCAGTCTGACGCGTCAGCCCGCCTCAGCGCTGCTGCACCGGAGCCAGGCCCGGGGTGACGACCTGCTGGCGGCAGCTCTGCTGGGAGCCCCACCACCAACCCCCGCCCACGGCCAGCACCAGCGCGGCCGCCAGGGGCACCAGGGCCTGCCGGGTCACATCGAGGGCAGCCCACTCGAGCCAGGCCCGCAGCGAGCGCTCGCGATCGAAGCGACGCCGGGCCTTGGCCTCGGCCTGTTCACGGCGGCGCAGGGAGCGACCCACCCAGCGCTCGAAGGCCCGCTTCTTGGTGACGGCCATCTTGCGCTCGACCTCGAGCAGCAAGCCCGGGTTGAGGTCGGGGTTGAAGGTGCTGATCAGCTCGAGCGTCTTGAGAAACATCTCCACGGCGCCATCCTTGATGGCCCGCTCCTCCTCATCCAGCAGCTCCCAGTCGAGCTCGGGATAGAAGCGGGTGCGGTTGAGCCGGATCTGCTCCTCGTCGAGCTGACCGGGCTCCCTGAGCCAGCGGTCGGTGTTGGCGTCGAACCGACGCCAGTAGAGGAACGGATTGAGATAGATGGTCTTGCCGGCCAGCTGAATGCTGTCCTGCTGCAACCTGCGCTGCAGCTGCAGGTCCTGATCCGGAGTCGTCGCAGAAGAGACGGCGGTCACAGTGCCTGGGGTTGGGAACCGAGGGTACCCAACAGCGGCCCGCACCGCCATGGCCCTACTCCCACTCGATGGTGCCGGGGGGCTTGCTGGTGATGTCGAGCACGACGCGGTTGACGCCCTTGACCTCGTTGACGATGCGGTTGGAGATGGTCTCCAGCAGGTCGTAGGGCAGGCGCGACCAATCGGCGGTCATGCCGTCCTCGCTGGAGACGCAGCGCAGCACGATCGGGAAGGCATAGGTGCGCTTGTCGCCCATGACGCCGACACTGCGCACCGGCAGCAGCACCGCGAAGGCCTGCCAGATCTCGTTGTAGAGCCCCGCATCGCGGATCTCTTCGCGCACGATCAGATCGGCATCGCGCAGGATGTCGAGCTTGTCGTCGGTGACCTCGCCCAGGATGCGGATCGCCAGGCCGGGTCCCGGGAAGGGATGCCGACCGACGATCTCCTGGGGCAGACCAAGGCTGCGACCCACCTTGCGGACCTCGTCCTTGAACAGGCGGCGCAGGGGCTCGACCAGCTTGAACTGGAGGTCCTTGGGTAGGCCACCGACGTTGTGGTGGCTCTTGATCTTGACCGCGACGCGCTCGCCGGTCTTGGGGTCGACGTTGGTGCCGGCGCTCTCGATCACATCGGGGTACAGCGTTCCCTGCGCCAGGTAGTCGAAGGGGCCCAGGCGCTTGCTCTCCTCCTCGAACACGCGGATGAACTCGGTGCCGATCAGCTTGCGCTTCTCCTCGGGATCGGTGATGCCGGCGAGCTTGTTGATGAAGCGCTCGCGGGCGTTGATGTACTCGACGTTGATGTGGAACTTGCGGTCGAAGAACTCCATCAGAAACTCGGGCTCGCCTTTGCGCATGAAGCCCTGGTCGATGAACATGCAGGTGAGCTGATCACCGATGGCCCTGTGCAGCAGAAAGGCCAGGGTCGAGGAGTCGACGCCTCCCGAGAGGGCCAGCAACACCCGTTTGTCGCCGACCTGGGCGCGCACATCGGCGATCGCTTCGTCAATGAAGGCGTCGGTGGTCCAGTCGGCCTCACAGCCGCAGATGTGGTAGACGAAATTGCGCAGCAGCGCCATGCCGAAGGTGGAATGCACCACTTCGGGGTGGAACTGAACCCCATACAGATGCCGGCTGTGGTCGGCGACCGCGGCTTCGGGGGTGTTGTCGGTGTGGGCCAGGCGCACGAAGCCCTGGGGCAACCGCTCCACCGAATCGCCGTGGCTCATCCACATCGTCGAACCGTCTTCGACGTTGGTGAGCAGATCCACCGGATCGTCGACGTGCAACGGCGCCTTGCCGTACTCGGCGCGGCCGGCGGCCACCACCGAGCCCCCCAGCTGCTGCACCATCAGCTGCATGCCATAGCAGACCCCCAGCACCGGAATGCCCAGCTCCCAGAGGGCCGGATCACACAGGGGCGCCCCGGGCTCATACACGGAACTGGGACCACCACTGAGAATGATCCCCCTGGGAGCGATGCGGCGCAGCTCGTCGGCGCTGGTGGTATGGCTCATCACCAGCGAGAACACCTCGGTCTCCCGCACCCGGCGGGCGATCAGCTCCGAGTACTGCGATCCGAAATCGAGGATCACGATCGCCGGATGGCGGGAGGAACCCGAAGCTGCGTCGATGGGGGCGGTCATGACTTGCGCTCGCTGCCGGGCATTCGAACCAGCCTAGGAGCCACCCCCGTCGCTGGCTCCGAGCGCCTGCAGCAGGCCGCTGCCCAGCACCCCCTGGGCGCAGAGCCGGCGTTGCCGGTCAAACAGCACGGCCCCCACCCCGGGTCCGGCGTGACCGTGGCGCTGCAGGTAGGCAGCGCAGCGCTGTTCGATCGCCTGAGCGATCCGCCGCCGCAGGCGCGCAGCCAGGGCAGGCTCGAGCTGATCCAGCCGTTGCAGCGCCTCGTCGACGGTGCCGCAGGCGTGCACCGCCCGCAGCGGCTCACCGCTGAGGCCCTCCAGGGCCGCCAGGGCGGTGAGCACCTCGGCGCGGCCATCGGCCAGATGGTGGTGGGTGTGAAAGATCCCGCCCGCCAGCTTGATCAGCTTGCCCTGGTACCCGAACAACAGCAGCCGCTGCACCCCCGCCTCGGCCGCCGCCACCAGCAGCGGACCGATCCAGTTGCCCGCCTTGACCAGCAGCTCGGGGGGCAGACCCAGGCGCGGGGCCAGATCGAGGCCGTTCTCGCCGATCACCAGCACCAGCGCACCGGCAAAATCCGGGGCCGACGCCAGCGACCGCAGCTGGGCCAGGGCGACCTCGAGCTGCTCGGGCGCAGCACTGCGCTGCACCGCGGCCTGGGTCCCGATCAGGGCCAGACCGTCGACCACACCAAAGGCCGCATTGCTGGTGCGTGCGGCCAGCTGCCGCCCGGCCGGAATCACCAACCGCAGCTGCAGGGCGCGGCCCTGGGGCACCAGCGGCCGCAGGTTGCAGGCCAGCAGGGCGCGGGCATAGGCCGACAGGCAGGGGGCGCCGCTGGCCGCATGGAGGCCCACCCCCTCACCGGCCTCGAGCTGCAGCCAGTCGGCCTCGCTGGCGCCCGGCAGCTCGCTCCAGCGCAGGGCCACCCAGACCTGAAGGTTGCGGGTGAGATCGAGCACACCCGGCCCTGGATCGCACTGCGCCACCCCCAGCACCCAGCCATCGGCCAGGGGGGCGGCCGCCTGGACCGGCACCGTTGCCGTCTGCGGCTGATCGGGATCCAGCTGCAGCGCCTGCCGGGCCATGAACGGGTCGCCCCGCAGCACCTGCAGGGCGGCCCGGGCTGCGGCGCAGACCCAGACCGGCAGGGTGTAGCCAATGGACTCGCTGGTCACGGCACGGGCAGGGCTGGGGCACTCCGTTTTTTATGGTGGTCGATTGCGCCGCATCGGCGCCGCCGTTCGCCGCCCCAGCCGCCATGCAGGACAAGCTGACCCTGATGATCCCCGGCCCCACGCCGGTACCTGAAACGGTCCTGCAGGCGATGGCCCGCCACCCGATCGGCCACCGCAGCGCCGATTTTCAGACAGTCGTCAAGCGCACCACCGAGCAGCTGCAGTGGCTGCACCAGACCACCGGCGACGTGCTGGTGATCACCGGCAGCGGCACCGCCGCCATGGAGGCCGGCATCATCAACGTGCTCAGCAAGGGCGACAAGGTCCTCTGCGGCGACAACGGCAAGTTCGGCGAGCGCTGGGTCAAGGTCGCCCAGGCCTATGGCCTCGACGTGCAGGTGATCAAGGCCGAGTGGGGTCAACCTCTGGATCCGGAGGCCTTCAAGGCCGCGCTTGAGGCCGACAGCGCCAAGGCGATCAGGGCGGTGATCCTGACCCACTCGGAGACCTCCACCGGGGTCATCAACGACCTGGAGGCCATTGCCGGCCACGTCAAGGCCCACGGCACCGCCCTGACCATCGCTGACTGCGTCACCAGCCTGGGGGCCTGCAGCGTGCCGATGGATGCCTGGGGCATCGACGTGATCGGCTCGGGCTCCCAGAAGGGCTACATGATGCCGCCAGGACTGGCTTTCGTGGCCATGAGCGAGAAGGCCTGGGCCGCCTACGAGCGCTCGGATCTGCCGAAGTTCTATCTGGATCTGGGCAAGTACCGCAAAGCGGCCAAGGCCGACAGCAACCCCTTCACCCCGGCGATCAACCTGTACTTCGCCCTGGAGGCCGCTCTGACGATGATGCAGGCCGAAGGCCTCGAGGCGATCTTCGCCCGCCACAGCCGCCACCGCGCCGCCGCCCAGGCCGGCATGAAGGCGATCGGCCTGCCCCTCTATGCCGCCGAGGGCCATGGCAGCCCGGCGATCACGGCCGTGGCACCCGAGGGCATCGATGCCGAAACCCTGCGCAAGAAGGTCAAGGAGCGCTTTGACATCCTGCTGGCGGGCGGCCAGGACCACCTCAAGGGGCACGTGTTCCGCATCGGCCACCTGGGCTTCGTCTGCGACCGCGATGTGCTCACCGCCGTGGCAGCGATTGAGGCGACCCTGCAGGGACTGGGTCTGCACAAGGGCACCCCGGGAGCCGGCGTCGCCGCAGCCGCAGCGGCTCTGGGCGGCTAAGTTGTTCCATGGACAGAGAACTGGGCGACCAATTCTCTGTTTTTTGCGGGTGTAATTCAGTGGTAGAATGTCAGCTTCCCAAGCTGAACGTCGCCGGTTCGAGTCCGGTCACCCGCTTCTAGTCCAGGACTAAAAATCGCTGAAGGTTAAGATAAAGTCTTCTTGCGCATCGGCTGTCGGAAGGTCACCAGGAGCCCAGCGCTGACAGGCACGGTCCGGCAGTGGAGTGGCAGCGACCTTCTCACAGAGATTCTCTTACAAGTGCGCCATTGATTCATCAGGCATTCAACTGCGCGAGGTGAACTCATGGGCCCTCGAGCCCACGATGTTCCGAAATCATGGCTGGGCGGAAGTTGCCAACTGAATTCGGCCCAACACAATGTCCGGAGGCGATCAGGGCAAGCCGCTGCAGCTTCAACGACCGATCGCCTAACACCGCAAGTGCAGGGAAACATTCCCCAGGAAGGTCTCCACAATTGCTGGAGACCAGCCGGTCGCCACCCACTCGATCCAGACCCGCCCAGCGACCTTATCTGAGACCTGGCTGGAGACCTAAAGTATTGAGGATTGCCTTCCTGTCCCGCTGATGGTCCATCGCGTACTCGCCGAGACAGCCGTGAGCATCTCGGAACACAAGAAAAACCCCATGGCAACCGTGGCGGCAGGAGAGGGGATGGCCGTCGCGGTACTCAACCGCAACGAGCCGGCCTTCTACTGCGTGCCGGCCAGGGCCTACGAAGATCTGATGGATCTGGTGGACGACCTGGAGCTGGGCCGCATCGCCGATGCCCGGCTGACGGACGGCCAGGAGCCGGTGCGGGTCAGCCTCGATGCCCTTTGAGCTGGCCTTTCACCCGGAAGCCCTTCGGGAGTGGCGGAAGCTGCCGCCAGGAATCCGGGAGCAGTTCAAGAACAAGTTGGCCGAGCGACTGAACGAGCCCAGGATGCCCGCGAGCAAATTGCGTGGATCCTCAAGCCGCTACAAGATCAAGTTGCGGGCCGCCGGGTACCGGCTGATCTACGAGGTGCGCAACCATGAGCTCCTCGTCCTTGTCGTGGCGGTGGGCAAGCGGGAGCGCAATGTTGTCTACCAGCATGCCGATCAGCGCTGAAGCGCATGCCCCATGGTCGACGCCAAGCCCTCTGAGCTAGATCGGCTGCGCCGGGAGAACGCCCGCTTGATTGGGCTTCTGGAGGCCCATGGCATCGCCTGGCAATCCGGCGAATCTGCCCAAACAGAAACCGCGCCGATTGCGAAGGCAGCACCTGCCAACGGCCCCAGTTCCACGCAGGAGAAGGTGGCGCTGTTCCGGCGCCTGTTCCGCGGTCGCGACGACGTCTACGCCCTGCGCTGGCAGAGCAACAGCAACGGGCGCTCGGGCTATGCACCGGCCTGCGCCAATGAGTGGCGCCCAGGCATCTGCGAGAAGCCACGGATCTCCTGCCGCGACTGCAACCACCGCGAGCTGCTGCCGCTCAGCGATGCAGCGATCTACGGCCACCTGGCCGGAGACCACACCATCGGCCTCTACCCCCTGCTGGACAACGACCATTGCCACCTGCTGGCCGTCGACTTTGACGAGCAGGACTGGCGTAACGATGCCCGGGCCTTTCTGCGCTCGTGCCGAAAGCTGGCGGTGCCGGCAGCACTGGAGATCTCCCGCTCCGGAGACGGTGCTCACGTGTGGGTGTTCTTTGAGGAGGCCGTATCGGCGCGGGAGGCCCGCCAGCTGGGGGCGGCCCTGATCAGCCACACCTGCAACGCCACGCGTCAGCTGCAGTTGAGCTCCTACGACCGGCTGTTCCCCAACCAGGACACCCTGCCGAAAGGCGGCTTCGGCAACCTGATCGCCCTGCCGCTGCAGAAGGAACCCCGCCAGCGGGGCTGCAGCGTGTTCGTGGATGACGACCTGCAGCCCTATCCCGATCAGTGGGCCTATCTGGCAACCCTGCAGCGGCTGTCGGTGGCCGGGCTGCAGACCTTGATCCAGAGCGCCACGGGCGGGGTCCATCCTCTCGATCTGGCTTTCATCGACGAGGAGGACCTGGCGACCCCATGGAAGTCAGCGGTGCCGCTATCCCGGCTCAGGGGACCGCTGCCCACCTCCCTCATGCTCACCCTGGCTGATCGGCTCTATGTGGAGCGCTCGGGCCTGCCGCAGCCACTGCTTAATCGCCTGATCCGCCTCGCCGCCTTCGCCAACCCGGCCTTTTACAAAGCCCAGGCGATGCGCCTGTCGGTATGGGACAAACCGCGGGTGATCGGCTGCGCCGAAAACTTTCCCCAGCACATGGCCCTCCCGCGGGGCTGCCTGGAACCCGTGCAGACCCTGCTGCAGGAGCAGGGGATCAGCTGGGAGCTGGTGGATGAACGCCAAAACGGCTCGCCCCTGGAGCTGGTGTTCACAGGCCAATTGCGCGATGACCAGGAGGCCGCCGTGGACGCGATGCTGCGTCATGACATCGGCGTGCTACAGGCACCGACGGCCTTCGGGAAAACGGTGGTTGCAGCAGCGATCCTGGCGCGCCGGGCGGTCAACACCCTGGTGCTGGTGCATCGGGCTGAGCTGCTGCGCCAATGGCAGGAGCGGCTCCACGCCTTCTTGGATGTCGCTCCGAAGGCGGTCGGTTGCATCGGTGGTGGCAAGGCCAGGCCCACCGGCCAACTCGACATCGCTGTGATGCAGTCGCTGGTGCGGAAAGGGGAGGTGAACCCCGTGGTGCAGACCTACGGGCAGGTGATTGTCGACGAATGCCACCACATCGCGGCAGCGTCTTTTGAGGCCATCCTGCACCGGGTGAAGGCCCGCTACGTGCTTGGGCTGTCGGCCACCCTGGTGCGCCGCGACGGCATGCAGCCGATCCTGTTCATGCAGTGCGGCCCCATTCGCCACATCGCCCAGCGTCCTGCCGGAGCGCCCCAGATCCTGGAGCTGGTGAGCCGCACCCATCAGCTCGAGGGGCTGCCAACCGATCTGCCGATCCAGGAGCTGATGCGCCGATTAGCGGAGGACCCACGCCGCACCGAGCGGATCGTGGAGGAGGCTCTCGGCTGCTGGGATGACGGCCGCAGCTTGTTGCTCCTGAGCGAGCGCACCGATCACATCACGAGGATCGCCGCTGCTCTGGCTGGGGAGGTGCCGAACCTGTTCCTTTTGCATGGGCGGCTGAGCGCACGCCAGCGCAGCGCCACCCTGGCTGCGCTGGAAGCGTTACCTCCTGATGCACCCCGCATCGTGCTGGCCACCGGCCGTCTGGTGGGTGAAGGCTTCGACCATCCGCCACTCAACACGCTGCTGCTGGCGATGCCCGTGTCGTGGAAAGGCACACTGCAGCAATACGCCGGCCGCCTGCATCGACAACAGAGCGGCAAGACGAGCGTGCGCATCATCGATTGGCTTGATCTCGGCCATCCGATCACACAACGGATGTGGGAGCGACGGCTGCGGGGCTATCGGGCCATGGGCTACGCGCTGCTTGCAGAACAGCCATCGATGGCAAGCGCCTTATCGAAAGCTGCTCACGGACCCTCTCACATCCAAGCCTGAGGGCTGATGAGACTCACGGCAGCTCATCCAGTTCGCCAAATCAATCAAGAACCTTCCCAAGCTGAACGTCGCCGGTTCGAGTCCGGTCACCCGCTTCAGACTTGACGTAACGCATTCAGTTGCAAGACCGGTTGCAA
>JBBASJ010000023.1:0-31298 GCA_040399325.1 Prochlorococcaceae cyanobacterium | reverse complement strand
CATCAGCCCAGGATCGTGATGCCTGAGGAGTCTGGTTGGGGTGCTGAAGCCTGATCAGCAGTTACTGGCCCGGGTTGTAACTCGCGCTGGCTCAGCAGGCGGTTGAGGAAGCCACCGATTGCCTTCAGGAATGCCAAGGGTTTCGTGCAGGTGCGCCCATGAAACCAAGGGTGAAGGCCTTGTCCAGCCCTGTGGTGACGGCCCTGTGCATGGGCGGTTATGTCAGATTGAGGTCATGACACCTGGCTTGCTGACCGCTGTGGAGACCCAGACAGCCACCCGCCCGCATGGCGCCACGCTGGATGCCATTCAGCTGATGCTGCGCGATCTGCACACCCGCCACGATGAGATTCGCCATCGCGCCGCCTTTCGTGGCTGCACCAAGGAGCTGCTGGAAGTCCAACAGGAGCTGGTCGACTACCTGCTGGCCAAGCAGCGCCACCTGCTGGGGGTCGAAGGCCCCAGCCCCAACGACGCCGTGCGCAACTACAACTCCTTTCTTTAGACACCCCTCTGCCATGCCGAAGCTCCTTGCCACCCGGCGGCTGCTCGAGGCGGTGGCCCTCGCACTGGGCGCGCTGTGCAGCCCCCTCGTGGCCCTGGCCCAGCAGAGCGGCAGCTTCAAACCGACCGAGTTTCCGCCCGCAGAGCTGTTCCGGCAGCTGCAGCTCGACACCCTGGCCTGCGGACGTGAGAACACCGCCGCCACCTGCAACAAGGCGCGCGGGGTGGCTGATCCCCTGCTCGATCACCCGCTGCTGCCGGCTTCCTGCAAAGACAATCTCTGGAACATCCGTGAGCGGGCCGTGGTGAGCCCGAGCAACAGCTACGAGCGCCGGGAGCGCCTCAACCGCGAAGCCACCGATGTGACCGTGCTCTGCAGACCGGCGACCAAACCCCTGGGCAGCGGCAGCAGCCAGACCCAACAGGCCCCTCAGCGCCAGGGTGGTCTGGGGGGCTTCCTCAAGGGCATCACCGGCAACACCGGCGAGGGCCGCTGATCCGACGAGCAGGGTTAGTTTGGGCACGCGTCCAGGCTTCGGAACCCAGCTGATGGCAACCAGCAGCAGCCTCCAGATCGGCACCGTACCTCTGGAGCAGCCCTTCAGCGATCAGAAACCCGGCACCTCGGGTCTACGCAAGAGCACCCGCACCTTTGAGATCCCCCATTACCTCGAGAGCTTCATCGAGGCAACGCTGCGGGTGATTCCCGGTGTTGCGGGCGGCACCCTGGTGGTCGGGGGCGACGGCCGCTACGGCAACCGCAGGGCCATTGACGTGATCGTGCGCATGGCTGCGGCCCATGGCATCGCCCGGGTGATCACCTGCACCGGTGGCATTCTGTCGACGCCGGCCGCATCACACCTGATCCGCAGCAGCGGCGCCATCGGCGGCATCATCCTGTCGGCCAGCCACAACCCCGGCGGTCCTGACGGCGATTTCGGCGTCAAGGTCAACGGCGCCAACGGCGGCCCCGCACCCGAAGCGATCACCGAAGCGATTCATGCCAGCACGCTCACGCTCGAGGGCTACCGGATCGCCGAGGCCCCGACCGGCTGGGCCCTCGCGCTCGACAGGATCGGCACCACCGTGCTGGGGCCCTTAACGGTCGAGGTGATCGACGGCACCGAGGGTTACATCGCCCTGATGCAGCAGTTGTTTGATTTCGGCGCCATCGCCGAACTGCTGCGCGGTGATTTTGCGATGGCCTTCGATGCCATGCACGCCGTGAGCGGCCCCTACGCCCAGGCTTTGTTCGAGGGTCTGCTGGGTGCACCGGCCGGCACCGTGCGCCATGGAGTCCCCAGCGAAGACTTCGGCGGCGGCCATCCCGACCCGAACCTGACCTATGCCCATGAGCTGGCCGAGCTGCTGCTGCAGGGCGACGCCTACGCCTTTGGCGCGGCCTGCGATGGCGATGCCGATCGCAACATGATCCTGGGACGCCACTGCTTTGTGAACCCGAGCGACAGCCTGGCTGTGCTCACCGCCAACGCCACCCTGGCTCCGGGCTATGCGCAGGGCCTGGCGGGGGTGGCCCGCTCGATGCCCACCAGCGCCGCCGTCGATGTGGTCGCCAAGGAGCTGGGTATCGCCTGCTACGAGACCCCAACGGGGTGGAAGTTTTTCGGCAACCTGCTCGATGCCGGCCGCATCACCCTCTGCGGGGAAGAGAGCTTCGGCACAGGAAGCGACCACATCCGCGAAAAGGACGGCCTCTGGGCCGTGCTGTTCTGGCTGCAGATCCTGGCCAAGCGCCAATGCAGCGTTGGCGAGATCATGGCCGAGCACTGGAGCCGTTTCGGCCGCCACTACTACTCACGCCACGACTACGAAGCGATCGCCAGCGAGGCCGCCCATGGCCTCTACGACCGCATGAAGGGGATGCTCAGCGCATTGCACGGGCAGTCCTTTGCCGGTCGCACCATTGCCATAGCCGATGACTTCGCCTACACCGACCCGATCGATGGCTCCACCACCACCGGTCAGGGCCTGCGGCTGTTGCTCGACGATGGCAGCCGGGTGGTGTTGAGGCTGTCGGGCACCGGAACCCAGGGAGCAACCCTGCGGGTCTACCTGGAAAGCTATGTGCCGCCCGGCGGCGACCTGAACCAGGATCCCCAGGCAGCCCTGGGCGATCTGATCGAAGCGATCGATACCCTGGCCGAGATCAAGGTTCGCACTGGCATGGATCGGCCCACGGTGATCACCTGAGCGGCAGGGTTCCGGAATCCGACGACGATGCCAGATCAACACCCCACGCCAGGGGGATTCAAGCCTTGACCAGAGATGCGAGGTAGCGGGCGTGAACGGGGCGGGACCAGTAGATCGCCAGCCCAACCAGAACAGCCCCGTTGAGCAAGATCGGGAGCAACGCGTGAGCCGTCACAGCTTCGCCGCTCCATCGAGACAGCAACAAGCCAAGCAACACCTTGGCAACCGCAACCCACAGGAGCCAGCGCAGCAGCACCAGAGCACGCAGCGCACGTTGCCTGGCAACGCCCACCATGGCCGCGCAGCCGGCGCATGCAATCACGAGCCCTACAGCAGCGAAAGCCGCGGCGACGACGGTGCCTCGTTCCAACGCATGCACAAGCGTTGATGCCAGAACGGCCAACAACATCGCCGCATGAACAAAGACAATTCGCGTCAGGAGGTTGAAGCCATACGGCTTGGGAAGTTTCATTTCAGACTCGAACTCATCACAGACGTCAGCGTCATGGCAACTGCTCGTCGCAGCCCTCAGGCACTCGGCAGCTGGGGCTGCTCCTTGGGCTCTTCGGGGAACCAGCGGGCCTCAAGCGTCTTGATCGCCACGTAGAAGGGCGGCACAACGCCGAGTGAGAGCACGGTGGCGACGAGCAGACCACCGAAGATCACGGTGCCAAGCGACTGTTGACTGTTGGCGCCAGCGGTGGTGGCGACCACCAGGGGCAGGAATCCGGCCAGCGAAGCAATGGCCGTCATCAGGATGGGCCGCATGCGCGATTCGGCTGCAGCAATGGCGGCCTCGGTGATCGACATGCCGGCCTCGAGATGCTGTTCGGCCACCTCGACGATCAGGATGCCGTTCTTGGCAGCCAAACCGATCAAGGTGACCAGACCCACCTGGGCATAGATGTTCAAATCGATCGAACGCAGCGCCAGAAACACCAGGGCTCCGAGCATGGCCAAGGGCACGGTCATCAGAATGATCACCGGGGTCACGTAGCTCTCGTACTGGGCTGAAAGCACCAGGTAGACGATCAGCACGCCAAGACCGAAGACCAGCACGCTGGCGCTGCCTGCCGACAGTTGCAGCGCCGCCAGACCGGTGAAGGCGTAGCCGATGTTGTTGAAATCCTGCTGCTTGAAGATCTGCTGAATCGCCGAAAGGGCCTGACCCGAACTCTTGCCGATTGCCTCGGCACCCTGCACGAGAATGGTGCGGTAGAGGTTGTAGTGGCTGATGACAGGCGGTGCACTGGTCAGATCGCTGGAGGCGAACTCACTGACCTGAACCAGTTTGTTGTCCTTGTTGCGTACGTAATAACTGAGCACATCCTCGAGGCTGCTGCGTCCTGAGGCCTCTGACTGCACATAGATGTTGCGCACCTGACCATTCTCATAGGTCAGACCGGAGTAGTTCCCACCGGCCAGAACGGCGATGGTCTGCATCGCCTGCTGGAAATCGATATTGAGCGCCCCCATGATCGAGCGGTCGATCGTGAGACCGAAAGCCGGCGCACTGGGGATGAACTGGGTGTACAACGAGGAGAACTGACCCGACGACGTGCCGGATGCAACGAGCTGCTGGGCCAGTTCGTCGAGCTGATTGAAGGTGTAGGCGCCGTTGCTGAGATCGTTGAACTGGAAATAGAAGCCACCCTGTGCCGAAAATCCGGGGATGGCCGGAGGCTGAGCCGCCACGGCCAGGCCACTGCTCAGCTTCGAGAGCTTGGCATTGAGCCGGCCCACGATGGCTGGTGCCTTGTTCTCAGTGCCGCTGCGCTCCTCAAGGGGCTTGAGTCCAAAGAAGAAGACTCCCTGATCGGGGCTGGAGCCGTTGAATCCATAACCGCTGATCACCGAGGCCGCGATGATGTTGGGTTCGCCCTTGAGAACCTTGGCGATTTCTTGACCCGTTTTCTGGGTCTGACTGAGCGAGGCACCATTCTGAAGCTGGAAGATGCCCATGCCGTAACCCTGATCCTCTTCAGGAATGAAGGCCGAAGGCAATGCTGAAAAGGCCAGCACAGTGAGCACAATGCCACCGGCAAGACCAGCCAGGATGTAGCGACGTTTGACGATGAGCACCTTCAGAAGCTTCACATAGCTGCTCTGAAGCCAGGCAAAGAAACTGTTGAAGCGATCAAAAATCAGGGCCAACCGGCTGCCGGCAAGACCGAACAGCACAATTCCGAACACGTAGGCGCCGATGCCGAATGAGGCTGCGCTGAACTTGCCAAACGCCAGACCCACGATCACACCGCCAACGGTCCAGGCCCAACCCTTGGGTTTGGGGGGCAACTCGGTCTTCAGAATCAGGGCCGACATCATCGGCGAAAACGTGAGGGCGTTGAAGGTCGAGATCGCGATGGAAAACGCGATGGTGAGGGCGAACTGCTTGTAGATGATGCCGATGCCCCCTGGGTAGAACGCCACCGGCACAAACACAGCCATCAGCACCAGTGAGGTCGCGATGATGGCGCCGATCAGCGTGCCCATGCATTCCAAGGCAGCCTTGCGCGGGCTCATACCGTCTTCGAGGTTCTTGGAGACGGCTTCGATCACCACAATGGCGTCATCCACCACCAGGCCTGTGGCCAGCACCAGCCCCAGCAGAGTGAGTTGGTTGATGGAGAAGCCGAAGACCTTGATGAACGCAAATGTTCCGATCAACGAAATCGGAATCGCAAGACTGGGTACCACCGTGGCACGCCAGTTCTGCAGAAACAGAAACAGAATCACCAGCACCAGCACGATGGCCAGGCCGAGGGCATCGGTCACGCCGTCGACAGCCGATTCGATGAACTGACCGATGTTGTAGATCTCGGTGACCTTCACCCCGGGCGGCACGGACTGGGCAAACGCATCCATCACCGAAACCACAGCCTCGGAGACATCGAGCGCGTTGCTCTCGGGAGTCTGAAAGACACCGATGGTGATCGAGGGATAGCCATCGAAACTGACTGCCTGCTGGGCAAATGTGTTGAAGCCGTAGCTGGCCTGACCCACATCGCGCAGCCGCAGCAGGTTGCCCTGGGGTGATTTACCGATGATCAGATTGTTGAGCTGATCAACCGACACCAGGTTGCCGTTGTCATTGACCAGAATCGGGTAGGCGAATCTCTGATCACCGCCAGCTGGTGGCCCACCCACAAGGCCGCCGATGGCCACACTGTTCTGAGATTTGACGGCCGCGACCACCTGATCGGCGGTGAGCTGGTTGGCCGTGAGCTTTTCAGGATCAACAAACAACCAATAGGCCGGATTGCTGCCGCCCAGAAGGTTGACCTGGGCAACCCCCGGAACCCGTTCGAGCTGGTAGTAGAGATCTTCGTAGATCAGGCCGTTGAGATAGGCCGAGTCGAACTGACCCTGACTCGACGTCACCTGATAGGCCAGGAGAATCGACGGCGTGCTCTGCATGACCGAGACGCCGGTTGCCGACACCTGCTGGGGAAGCTGGGGCATGGCCAGCGACACCCTGTTCTGAACATTGACCTGGTCAATGTTGATGTCGGTATCCTCGTCAAAGTAGACCTGAATGATGCTTTGACCGGTGTTGGAGCTGGTTGATGAGATGTAGGCCGCCCCAGGAACACCGTTGATCTGCTGCTCCAGCGGATTGGTCACTGCCTGCTCGGTGACCAATGAATTGGCTCCGCTGTAATTGGAGGTGACCTGAATCAGCGGTGGTGCAATGTTGGGCAGGTTTTCAATCGGCAGAGTTGGAATCGCAATGAGACCAACCAGCACGATCAGGATGCTGCAGACCGTGGTCAGAACCGGCCGCTTGATGAAATTGTCGGAAAGAGACATCGAGCGGTCCTCAGTTGGCGCTGGCGATCTTGACCGGCATCCCCGAACGCAACAGGGCCGTGTTGCTGGTCACGATGCGGTCCCCGGCGCTCAACCCTGACATCAGGGGGTAGCGGTTGTTCTGCAAGGTGCCCAGCTGCACAGCGGTCTGCACCACGATCGGCGTGGCAGGGGGAAGCTTCTCCAGCCTGGCCTTGGTTGCGTCGGGGATCTGGGTCGAGGCCTTGATCTTCGGCAACGCCGCCGACAACGGCACAATCCGGTAGACGAAAGGTTGCTGGGCCTGCATCATCACCGACTGCACCGGAACCGAGAGTTGGCGCGTGGTGCTGGTGACGATGCGGTTGCGCACAAACTGACCGGTCTTCAGTTTGCCGGTGAGATTGGGAAATTCAGCCTTGACCAGCACGGTGTTGGGCGATGACTGGTCACCACTGACGCCGAAATAGGGCGAGATGAAGACCACCTTGCCGCTGCCGCTCACCGGCGGATTGCCCTGGGTCTTCAACAGCACCGTCTGGCCCATCCTGACCGAGGACGCCTGGGTGGCGGGCACATCCATCAGGGTCCAGAGGGTGCTGTTGTCAACAATTCCGGTGATCGCCTGGCCCTGGCGCACGTAGTCGCCCAGCTTGACCGAATCGAGGTCACCGATCTCCCCGGCGATCGGCGACGTCACATATTTGTAGCCAAGGGTCGCCGCATTGGCCTTGACCTGATCGGCACTGCGAATCGCCTCGGTCACGTAGTAGTCACGTTGCAGCGCCGAAACGGCGCCCTGCTGATTCAGAAAGATGTAACGCTCGGCGTTGATCCGATCGCGGCGGGCCTGGGCCTGGCTGGCGTTGAGGTTGGCGCTCTGCTGCACGTTGTCGAGCACCAGGATCGGCTGGCCGGCCTTCACCCGTTGACCCTGCACAGCGAGGATCTTGACCACCCGGCCATCGACCTCGGGGCGCAGGGCCACGTTGGTGGTCGATTCGAGCCGGCTGACCACTTCAATGCCGGGCATGAAGGTGGCGTCGCCGACCTGTTCAACCTGCACCACCAGCGGTGGTCGCCCCTGGCTCTGGGGGGCGCAGGCCACCAGGGCGAGCGCAGGCAGCAGTCGGACCAGCTTGATGGGCAAATGACGCACAGCCAAGGCGCATATGGCCGCAAGTTACCCCGAATCGGCCGGGGATGATCAGCGCGGTTGCACCGGCATGCCGTGACGCAATTGCAGCAGACCCGACGTGATCACCCGCTGGCCGTCGCTGAGACCTGCGAGCACCGGATAGCGACCGTTCTGCAGCAGTCCCAGTTGCACCGGAACCTGCAGCGCAAACCGGGTGTCCGGGGGCAGGGCCGCCAACGCGGTCAGATCGGCCCGGCCAGGGCGACGCCTGAGTTGCTCGCGGCTGCCGACCACATACACGAAACTCTGGTCGGCCAACCGGGTCACCGCGGCAAAGGGAACCGCCAATTGCCGCCGGTTGCCCAGCAGCACGTCGGCCCGCACCCGCATGCCACTGCGCCACTGCGCCGATGGATCGCGCACCGGGGCCTGGGCCATCAACAGCTGGGTGGCCGCCGCCACCGACGGCTCGATGGCGCTGATGCGTGTTCGCAGCACGGTGGCGCTGCTGCCCGGGGCGTGCAGCTGGACCGGCAGCCCGACCCGCAGCGAGCCCGCCAGATTGGCGGGCAGCTCAATCTCGGCATTGAGAGCACTGTTGCTCACCAACCGGGTGAAGGGCACACCGGCCTGCAGCACGTCGCCGGGTTTGAGATTGATCTCACCGATGAGTCCTGCCTGGGGAGCGCGCACATACCGGAAGGCGAGATCGGCCTGCCTGGCCAACAGGGCCTGGCGCGAGGCGATCGCCGTCTGGCGGAACTGATCGCGCTGAATGGCGCTGGCCGCCCCCTCGCGCACCAGGCGCTCGTAGCGCTCGGCGTTGAGCCTGTCGGTCAGCATCTGGGCACGCAGTGTGGCCAGTTCGGCCTGAAGCTGGCTCTGATCGAGCACGAGCAGCAACTGCCCCTTCTGCACCAACTGCCCCTGGCGAACCAGCAGCTGAATCACCCGACCGTTGACCTGGGCGGCCAGTTGCACCTCGCGCTCGGCCTCGAGGGTGGCGATCGCCGCGACCCTGTCGGCAAAGGTGGCCTGCGTCACCGGCTGGGTGGCAACCGGCAGGGGTCGTCGACCGGCCTGCTCACCCTGGCCTGTGCAGGCCGTCAGGGTCAGGGCCAGAGCGAGAACGGGCCCGAGTCCTGACAACCCTGGCTGACCGGCAGGCATCGGTCCAACGCGTTGATGATGGACGCAGTCTGGCTGCCCCGGTGAGCGATCTGTTCAGCCACCACGGCGACACCCTGCTGCAGGGGCTGGCCCCCCTGGCCGACCGCATGCGGCCCCGCAACCTCGATGACTTTGTGGGCCAGGAGGCGATTCTGGGTCCGGGGCGCCTGCTGCGCCGGGCCATTGCGGCCGACCGGGTCGGCAACCTGATCCTGCACGGCCCGCCGGGTGTCGGCAAAACCACTCTGGCCCGCATCATCGCCGGCTGCACAAGGGCCCACTTCAGCAGCCTCAACGCCGTGCTGGCCGGGGTCAAGGACCTGCGTGCCGAAGTCGAAGCGGCTCGCTCAAGGCTTGAACGTCACGGTCTGCGCAGCACCCTGTTCATCGATGAGGTGCACCGCTTCAACAGTGCCCAGCAGGATGCGCTGTTGCCTTGGGTGGAGAACGGCACCGTCAACCTGATCGGCGCCACCACCGAAAACCCCTTCTTCGAGGTCAACAAGGCCCTGGTCAGCCGCTCGCGGCTGTTTCGGCTGCAGCCGCTGGAACCGCTGCATCTGCGCCAGCTGCTGCAGCGTGCCCTCAACGACCCTGAATGTGGCTATGGCAACCGCCAGGTCGCCATCAGTCTCGAAGCCATCGACCATCTGGTCGATGTGGCCGGCGGCGATGCCCGCAGTCTGCTCAATGCCCTGGAGCTGGCGGTCGAAACCACACCGCTCAATGACGACGGTGTGATCGCCATCGACCTGGCCATCGCCGAAGAGTCGATTCAACAGCGGGCGGTTCTCTACGACAAACAGGGCGACGCCCACTTCGACACCATCAGCGCCTTCATCAAGTCGCTGCGGGGTAGCGATGCCGATGCGGCCCTGTTCTGGCTGGCCCGCATGGTGGAAGCGGGTGAGAACCCGCGCTTCATCTTTCGGCGCATGCTGATCGCCGCGGCCGAAGACATCGGCCTGGCCGACCCCCAGGCGGTCGTGGTGGTCGAAGCCTGCGCTGCCGCCTTTGAGCGGGTGGGACTGCCCGAAGGGCTCTACCACCTGGGCCAGGCAGCCCTGGTTTTGGCCGGCGCCGACAAAAGCAACAGCGTGCTGGGCTTTTTTGATGCCCTCAAGGCCGTGCGGCAGAGCAGTAGGCAGCAGGTGCCGCCCCATCTGCGCGACGCCAACCGCGACGGCGCCGCCTTTGGCGATGGGGTCGGCTACCGCTACCCCCACGCCTACGCCGAGCACTGGGTAGCCCAGCAGTACCTGCCCGATGGCCTTCAGGGCCAGGTGTTCTGGCAGC
This sequence comes from Prochlorococcaceae cyanobacterium, assembly GCA_040399325.1. Taxonomy (GTDB): domain Bacteria; phylum Cyanobacteriota; class Cyanobacteriia; order PCC-6307; family Cyanobiaceae; genus RGUW01. The sequence goes on along the minus strand of JBBASJ010000023.1, from coordinate 21,190 downwards.
CAGGGAGCCTGGGCTGGGAAGGGCAGCTGCGCCAGCGCCTGCAGCAGCGCCGGGCAGCCCAACTGGCGGCCGCCGCCGAGACGGCCGCCGACCAGGCCGAGGTGCTGAGCCACAGCCCCGCCGAACCCGAGCTGCAGCGGTGGCTGGCCCGCAGTGCCGTTGCCGAGGGCGAACGGCTCGACCGGCTGCGCCGTCGTTTCTGGCAATCGAGCGCCTGGCGCCGCCACGAGCGGGTGCTGATTCTTGGTGCCCGCTCCCTGCTGTGGGCCCTGGATCCCCTCGAGCAGACCCCCGAGGGCCAGGTGGTGATCAGCGTGAACACCCCTGAAGACGAGCAGCGGCTGCGGGCCCAGCTGCAGGTGCTGGATGCCCTGCGCCAGCCCGAGGTGGTGGTGGGCCTGGCGGGGCTCGAGGGCCGTTTCGAGCGGGTGGCGGGCCGCCAGATCCAGCTGCCCGACGACCCTGCGGCCCAGCAGCGGTGGCTGCAGCAGATCAGCACCCTGCTGGCGCCCCAGGCTGAACTGCGGCTGCTGCACAGCACCCCCCTGCTGGGGCCGGTGGGCGGCCTGCTGGAGCGGGGCGGCCTCAGCGCCGATGCCCCGCTGCAGCACAGCCTGGAGCGGCTGGCTGCAGCCGAGACCGACTGGTTGCGGGCAGACACGGTCGATCCGGCCAGCCTGCTGGGTGAGCCGCCCTGGCAGCTGGGCTGCGAGAGCTGGGACGAACCCCTGCACCTGGTGCTGCAGCCGCCGATGCTGGCGCGCTGGTTCGGGGTTGATCAGCCCTATGGCGCCCTGCTGCGGCGATCGCTGAAGCCCGCGGCCCAGCGCCGCTGGCTGGAGCAGCAGTTTCAACGGGCCCTGGGCACGGCGCTACCCCAGCGGGTCAGGCACACCCTGCTCCAGGCCAGGCGCAAGAGCTGACCTCAAGGGCCGCGGTCAACGGGCGGTCGCCCCCGCCTGCAGGCAGGCGATCAGGAACGCCAGATGGGCCAGAGCAGAGCTGCCGCATCCGGGGGGGCATCCACAGGTGCCTGCAGGCACCGCCACCCCGGATCCGGTGGCCAGTTCAAAGCGCACCGGCAACTGCTGCAACACCCCCAGCAACGAGATCGCGCCATCGCTGCTGTCGGCCACGATGGCCGCCCTCAGGGCCGCCGCCTTGACCGGATCGCTCAGGTCGACCGACCACCAGCCCAGCTGCCGCTCGACCAGGCCGCGGCCCTGGGGGGTGGCCAGAAACCGTGCCATGGAACCGGTCCTGAGCCCGTAGGCACGGGCCACGGCCGCGCGCAGCTCCTGGACCGTCCATTGCGAGCGGGCCAGGTCGAGCTTGAGTCGGCGGTTGGTGATCTGGCCGCTGGTCACAAACTGCTCCAGGGCGGCACGGTCATCGAGGCCTGCGGCAAGAACGCGCGGCTGGAGCAGCAGGGGCAACAGCATGGCCCCAAGCGGCAACCAGCCCCGCAGCACCCGACGCACCACCCCTGCCACCGGCTCAACCAGCTTCAAAGTGCCAAGTTAAGGGGCCAGGTTGCTGCAGCCGAAAGGCTTCACCCACCGCGGCCCAACGCCAGCCCGGCAGGGCGCCCTCCAACGGCCTGACCACGCGATCGGTCGCCACATGGTGCAGGCTGCCGCTCGCGTGATCCAGCCACCAGAGCGGCAGTTCTCGGGCCAGGGAACTGTGGCGCGCCTTGATCACGGCCTCCTTGACCAGCCAACTGCGCAACACGGCCGTGCGCAGGGGCTCACCCTCGAGATCCACAAGCTGGCGTTGCTCAGGATCAGGGTAGAAGCGCTGCATCAGGGCGCGGGCTGCCAAGCGGCGATCGTCCGACTCCAGGTCCACCCCGACCGGGTGCGACGACCAGGCGATCAGCAGCGCCCCGGCGGCATGGCTCAGACTCACCCAGCCCAGGCCTGGGGGCAGCCTCGGCGGCAGTCCAGGCGGACTGTGCAACGGCAGCTGCCGCGGCTGCTGGCCCAGCAGCGGAGCCACCAGCTGGCGCAGGGCAGCCCGGCTGCGCCAGTACTGCTGGCGGCGCGCCGGGGGCAGCGCCTCACCCCAGCGCTGTTCACCGTCGGTGCTGCCGAGCCGGGGCCCCGGGCCCGGCGGCACGAACCACAGCTGCGACTTGGGCTGCACGGCGTTCGCGCCCATGGCGCCCCTAGGCTCTCGCCATTGTTGCTTCCGCCCCACCATGGCCCTGCAGGCCGGCGATGCCGCACCCGATTTCAGCCTCAACGACCAGAACGGTCAGCCCGTGAGCCTGAGTCAGTTCAAGGGCCAGCGGGTGGTCATCTACTTCTACCCGAAGGACGACACGCCGGGCTGCACCAAGGAGGCCTGCAACTTCCGGGATCAGTGGAGCGTGTTTGCCGCGCACCAGATCGTGGTGCTGGGCATCAGCAAGGACGGCGCCACCAGCCACGGCAAGTTCATCGCCAAGTACGACCTGCCGTTCACCCTGCTCACGGATCCCGAACCCTGTGCCGTGGCCACCGCCTACGACAGCTACGGCCTCAAGAAGTTCATGGGTAAGGAGTACATGGGCATGATGCGGCACACCTTCGTGGTGGATCCCGAAGGCCGTATCGAAAAGGCCTACACCAAGGTCAAGGCCGAGACCATGGCCGACGAGATCCTGGCTGACCTGGGCCTCAGCTGAGCGCCGCAGCCCTGGCCAGGCCATCAAGGCAAAGCCCCGGCGCCAGCTGCCAGTCTGCCCCTTCGTGGCCGCTGGCGACCAGCAGCTTGTGCAGCGCTTCGGCATCACCGCCGGTAAGCCACAGCTGCAGGTCGGGCTGGCGCCGCCTCAGCTGGCCGGCAGCGCGCTGCAGCGCTCCGGTCAGGCCCTCGAGAATGCCAGCGACCATGGCGGTTGCCGTGTCGTGGGGCCAGTCGCCGGAAAGCTCAGATGCGCCAAGCTCAGATGCGCCCAGAGCTGAGCGCTGCACCGCAGGCAGCTGCGCCGTGGCCCGATGCAACGCCTGCAGCTGCAGGGCGGCACCGGCCTGCAGGCGCCCACCACAGAAGCGGCCCTGGGCGTCGACCCAGGTGAAACTCAGGGCGGTGCCGGCATCAGCCACCAACACGGGCCGCTGGCAGCGCTGCCAGGCTTCATAGCCCCCCAGGGCCCGATCGACGCCCAGCCAGGGGGGCAGGTGTTGCAGGGGAATGTGGGACAGCTCCAGACGCCCTGCCGGCGGCAACCCAGGGGGCACGGGCCCCACCGCCGCCCAACCGCTGGGCAGCGGTGGCAGCACCGTGGCCGCGGCCTCACTCCAGTAGCGACGGCCCTGACCCTGGCCATCCTCGGCCCAGTGCCAGCGGCTGTTCCCGATCAACAGCCAGCGGGACGCCCCGCCTGCCACCTCAGATGCCCTCGCCCATGAGCCCTGGCAGGTGAATGCCGCACTCCTGCTTGAGCCCGCCGAAGCGGGTGGCCCGACCGCTGATGCCACCGTCGTCGGGGCCGCTGGAGTGCCAGTCACCAACGGTCGAATAGCCCTGCTCGAACAGGGGATGCTGGGGCAGCGCATGGTCCTGCATGTAGTAGTAGACATCGCGCTTGCTCCAGCTCAGCAGAGGCCGCAGCGACCACAGCCCCCGAACCGGATCCAGGGTCTGCATGGCGCGACGGTGGTCGGTCTGACTGCCCCGCACGCCACTGGCCCAGCAGCGCACCTGCAGATCCTGCAAGGCCCGATCGAGGGGCTCCACCTTGCGAAGGCGGTGATACAACTCGAGGTCTGCCACCTCGCCGCTCTCCCACAGGCGGCCATGGCGGGCTTCCATGTGTGCGGGGCTGATCGATCCCTGGGCCACATGCAGGCTCAGCCTGAGTCGCTCGCTCAGCTGATCGGCGTACTGATAGGTCTCGGAGGGCAGATAACCGGTGTCGATCCAGATCACCTGAACGGGCTGGCCGCTGCGCTCCGCCAGCTCGCTCACCATGTGCAGCAGCACCGCTGACTGAATGCCGAAACTGGTGGTCAGGGCAAAGCCAGGACCAAAGGCGTTCTGGGCCCAGGCCAGACGCTCCTGCGGCGACAACGGCGTGAGCAGCGCGCGGGCAGCCTCAAGATCGACCGGTTCACCGTGGCGATCAAGGGGCAGGGATGCGGCGGGGGCACTCAGCATCAGGCCATCATCACCCCTCAGTCGGACCTGCCGTTAGGGTTCCGGTCGCTGCCGCAAGGCCCGCACCATGGCAACAGAACCAGCCGCACCCGTGGTGATCGTGGGCGGTGGCTTCGGGGGGCTCTACACAGCCCTGGCCCTGGCCGAGGTGCGCCACCACCAACCGATCCTGCTGATCGAACCGCAGGAACGGTTTGTCTTTCTGCCCCTGCTCTACGAGCTGCTGAGCCATGAGCTGCGCAGCTGGGAGGTGGCACCGCGCTACGACACCGTGCTGGCCGGCCGCGGCATCGCCTGGCTGCAGGATCGGGTCACGGCCATCAATGCCGCAGAGCGCAGCCTGACCACGGCCAGCGGCCGCCGGTTGCGCTATAGCCAGGCGGTGATCGCCACCGGTTCGACCACCCAGACCTTCGGCATCCCCGGGGCTGCCGAGCACTGTCTGGCCTTTCGCAGCCTGGCTGATGTGCAACGGCTGCAGCAGCTGATCGCGACGCTGCGGCAGCGCCGGCGCCCGCTGCAACGCCTGGCAGTGGTGGGAGCCGGCGCCAGCGGCGTCGAACTGGCCTGCAAGCTGGCCGACGAACTCGAAGGCAGCGCCGTGGTCGAACTGCTCGAGCAGGGGCCAACGGTGCTTCCCCAGGCCCGCAGTTTCAACCGAGAGCAGGCCCTGCTGGCCCTGCAGCGGCGCGATGTGCGAGTGCGCACCAACACGGCGGTCCTCGCCGTCGGCGCCGATCACCTCACCATCGGCCCCACAGATGAAACCCTGCCCGTTGACGGCACGATCTGGACCGCCGGAATCCGGGCCCAGCCGCCGGCGCTGAGCACCGGCGGCGATCGGGGGAGCGCAACGGGCCGTGGTCAGCTGGCCTGCGGCGCCGATCTGCGCGTGATCGGGGTCGACCATCTGTTTGCCATCGGCGACGTGGCCCAGGTGCCCGATGCCACGGGCCACCCCCTGCCCTGCAACGCCCAGGTGGCCTTTCAGCAGGCCACCTGCCTGGCCGCCAACCTGCGCAGGGACGCGGTCGGCGAAGCGCTGCAACCGTTCAGCTACAAGGATCTGGGCGAAATGATGAGCCTGGGACGCCAGGAGGCCAGCATCACCGGCGGGGGCCTCACCCTGGCAGGCCGTGCAGCCTATGAATTGCGCCGGCTGGCCTACCTGACCAGGCTGCCCGGCACAGGGCACCGGCTCAGGGTGGCGGCAGGATGGCTGTCGGATTGGTGAATGTGCAGCGGCCAGCGACCATGCAGACCCCCCAAACCCAGCAACAGCCACCGTGGCCGAGACCCAGGGGGTTGCTGCTCGACGCCATGGGCACCCTGATCGATCTGCGCGACTCGGTGGGCAGCGGTTATGCCGCGGTGGCCGAACGGCATGGCCTCCGTGTCGAAGCCGACGCCATCGACGCGGTTTTTCCCGCCATCTACCGCCAGGCGCCGCCCCTGGCGTTCGGTCAGCTCGATGAGGCGGTCCTGCTTGACGCAGAACGGAGTTGGTGGGGTGAACGGATCAAGGAGACCTTTGCCGCGATTGGGGCGCCTGCCGCCGAGCCCGACCTGCAGCGGGACTTGTTCGATCACTTTGCCGATCCCGGCCAATGGCGGGTCTATGCCGACGTGGAAGCCCAGTTGATCCGCTGGCGTGAAGCGGGGCTGCGGCTGGCTGTGGTCAGCAATTTCGATCGCCGGCTGCATGGTCTGCTCGAGGGGCTGGGACTGAGTCCCCTGCTCGATGCGGTGGTGGTGTCCTCGTCGGCGGGCGCCGCCAAACCCGACCCCCGCCCGTTTGCCATCGCCCTGGAGGCACTGGAGCTGGGCCCTGAAGAGGTCTGGCACGTGGGCGACAGCCCCGAAGATCTCGAAGGTGCCAGGGCCGCCGGCCTGCCCTGCCTGCTGCTCGAACGCCGGAGTACAACCAATTCCCGATCGGCTATGTCAACATAGAGTGGACAGCTGTTCCGGCTCCCTCGTTTCTCCCGCGTTTCCTGCCATGGCTCTGCAACTGGGCGACACCGTGCCCGATTTCACCCAGAACTCCCAGCTGGGCCCGATCAACCTCTACGACTTCGCTGGCGACAGCTGGGTGGTGCTGTTCTCTCACCCCGCCGATTACACCCCGGTGTGCACCACCGAACTGGGTGAGGTGTCGCGCCTGCGCTCCGAATGGGAGAAGCGCAATGTCAAGACCATCGCCCTCAGCGTCGACTCGGCCGAGAGCCACCAGGGCTGGATCTGCGACATCAACGAAACCCAGAAAACCACCGTCGACTACCCGATCCTGGCCGACGAAGACAAGACGGTCAGCGATCTGTACGGGATGATCCATCCCAACGCGCTCAACAATCTGACGGTGCGCTCGGTGTTCATCATCGACCCCAACAAGAAGCTGCGCCTGCAGATCACCTACCCGGCGAGCACCGGCCGCAACTTCGATGAGATCCTGCGGGTGATCGACTCGCTGCAGCTCACCGACCATCACCAGGTGGCCACCCCGGTCAACTGGAAGGATGGCGACGACTGTGTGGTGGTGCCATCGATCCCCACCGATGAAGCCCGCGGCAAATTCCCCAAAGGCGTCACCGAGATCAAGCCCTACCTGCGCATGACCCCCCAGCCCAACCGCTGAGGCCCCAGGACCGTCCGGTGGGGCCAGAATCTGAACAGAACTGGCTCCCCGGCATTCCTGAAGCGATGAATCAGTGGTGGCAGTGGCAGGGCGGCACGCCCGCAGCCAGTGAAGGCTTTGCGGTGATCGGTGTCGGACGCTTCGGCAGCGCCGTGTGCATGGAGCTGCTGCGCTTCGGGGCCGAAGTGCTGGCGATCGATGCCAGCCAGCGGGCCATCGACGAGCTGCGCCAGCTGGCCCCCTCGATTGAGGCGCGAGTCGTGGATTGCACCGACGAAGAAGCCCTGCGGGCCGCCGGCGTGCTGGATGTGGCCACCGTGGTGGTCGCCATCAGCGAACCGATCGAAGCCAGTATCACCGCCACCCTGATCGTCAAGGACGGCCAGGGCAGTCGGGTGAGTCAGGTGATCGCACGGGCCACCAGCGACCTGCACGAAAAAATGCTGCGCCGCGTCGGTGCCGACAAGGTGGTATTTCCCTCGAAGATGCAGGGCACCCGGCTGGGCATGGAACTGGTGCGCCCCAATCTGCTCGAACGGCTGCGGCTCGATGACCGCAACAGCATCGAAGAGATCAAGGTGCCCCATGCTTTCGTGGGGCAGTCCCTGCGGGACCTCAACCTGCGCAAGAACTTCAACGTCAGCGTGCTGGCGGCAGGGCCCGAGAACCGGCTCCGGGTCAACCCACCGGCCTCCCAGATCCTGCTGGCCAACGAGCTGCTCGTGGTGATGGGCACCAGCGAAGCCCTTGAGTCGCTGCCGAGCAGCTGACGACCATGCGCGTGCTGGGGCTGATGAGCGGCACCAGCGCCGATGGCGTCGATGCCGTGCTGGCCCGCTTCAGCGGCCCCTGCGCCAAACCCCGCTGGCAGATCCTGGCGAGCGCAAGCCGGCCCTATCCAGACGCCCTGCGACAGCGGCTGATCGATGCGGGGCAGGGCGAAGCACTGGGGGCCGCTGCGCTGCTGGACCTGGCCGAGGCGGTCACCGAGCAGCAGGCCCTGGCCGCGCTGGCCTGCGACCCCGATCGCCAGGCCCAGCTGGTGGGCTGCCACGGCCAGACCGTGTGGCACCGTCCACCGCGGGATCGGCAACGGGGTGCCAGCCTGCAACTGCTGCAGGGCCCCCTGCTGGCCACCCTGCTGGGGCGGCCGGTGGTGTTTGACTTCAGGGCCGCCGACCTGGCCCTCGGAGGCCAGGGTGCACCGCTGGTGCCTGCGGCCGATCTGGCCCTGCTCGGCCGCTGCGACGGCTGGCGTGGGGTGCTCAACCTGGGCGGCATCGCCAACATCACCCTGATCCCGCCGCGGTCGGGGCCCGAACAGCACGCCGGCCTGCGGGGCTGGGACTGCGGCCCGGCCAACAGCCTGATCGATCTGGCTGTGCAGCAGTTCAGCGGCGGCAACCTGCAGCACGACCGGGGCGGAGCCTGGGCGGGCCGCGGAACGGCCGATGACGGCCTGATTGAGGCCTGGCTGCAGGAGCCCTACCCCCAGCAGAGACCACCCAAATCGACCGGGCGCGAGCTCTATGGCCGCAGTGATCTGCAACGCCGCCTGGCCCAGATGGGCGGCCGTGACCCCGCCGATGCGCTGGCCACCCTGACGGGATTTGCCGCAGCCTGTGTGGCCCAGGACCTGCAACCAAGGCCCCTCGAGCTGCTGGTGGCCGGCGGCGGAGCGCGCAATCAAACCCTGATGGCGGAACTGCGTCGCCGCTGCCGCGGCACGGTGGTGCGGCAGCTGGCGGATCTGGGCATCGGCGATCAGCACCGGGAGGCCCTGGCCTTTGCCCTGCTGGCCTGGTGGCAATGGCGCAACCACCCGGGCAACGCCATCAGCGTCACCGGTGCCGCGGCAGCGGCGGTGCTGGGCCTGCGGGTGAATCCGGCGGCGCGCTTCAACGCGGCGGGCGCAGGCGCAGGCGACGGGGGGCCCCCCGCAACCGCTGGGGCCGAGCCTGCTGCTGTTCCAGGGCCGCCCTGAAGCGATCGGTGGGCTGGAGCTGCTGCTCCAGCCGCTCCACACCCTGCTGAATCAGAACCCTGGCCATGTTGCTGACCGTGCGCGCCTCGCCCTCGGCCAGATCGGCCAGGCGCTGACAGAGGTCTTCAGGGAGCACCACCTGAATGCGAGGCGACTTGGGCCGGCCATTGGAGGAGTTCTGGCGGGTTGCCACAGCCGGCCTGGGTGCCTCGGTGATACCCGCAAGTGTACAGAGATGCGCAAGGGTAGTATCCATGACTATGCTTGGGGCACGACGTCTCACCGTCCCCATGGCCACCCTTTCCAGACAGGCCCGCCCCACCTCGGCATCGCCCAGCCGGACCAGCCGCAAGCGGCGCACTGCCGAACGCAGTGACGTACTCGTTTCGGCGGTGATCAGCACCTACCTGCTCACCCACCTGCACCACGTGCTGCAACGGGCCGAGTACGGCGCCCAGCAGGAGGGCAACAAAGCCCTGGCCGGCAACTACGCCCAGCTGCGCAAGGTGCTGTGCCTCGATGCCCGCAGCATGGAGGACGCCTCAGCCTGCGGCGACGCCGAGACCGAGCGCCCCCAGGCGGCCTAAGCGATCGGGCCCGACGGCTGCGGCAAGCTGCTACGGGTGTTGGTCAACCGCTTCAATCCCCCATAAGGTCGAAGCACAACGGCCGAGCACCATGACCGCCAGCAGCAGCGGCAATGCCGCAGCGCTCTATGAGCTGATCCGTGCAGACAGCGACCTGACCCAGGCGTTGTTTCGCCAGGCCCTGCAGGATCCTTCAGGCGCCCTGGCCCGCATCGTGGCCCTGGGCGACGACCACAACCTGCCGGTGAGCGCCGACGAGGTGCGCCACCACATCGCTTCGCTCGACGATGCGGCCAGCAAGCAGTGGCTGCTCAAGGCGCGGGGCGGCCTGTGAGCGGTTGGGCGGGTCCCGCCGCTGCGAACCGCCGCCCTGGGCCCAGCTGAAGAACAACCAGTAACTGACGATCGCCAGGCCCGCGGCCACCACCAGCGCCGCCACCTGCTCGAGCCGTTTGATCATCGGGGCGCCGTGACGTGCAGCAACCCGCAGTCTGGCCGAGCGGGATGATGGCGTCCGGCGACACCCAGGCGCCGACTGCTCCTGTGCCCCTGCTGCCGTGCTGCGCCTCGAAAAGATCAGCAAGATCTATCCCACTGGCGAGGTGCTGCGCGAAGTGACCTGGGAGGTCAAGGCGGGCGATCGCATCGGCCTGGTGGGCGTCAACGGCGCCGGCAAATCGACCCAGATGCGCCTGATCGCCGGCCTCGAAGAGCCCAGCAGCGGGCAGATCGTTCGTCAGGGCAACCCTCGCATCGCCTACCTGCAACAGGAGTTCGATGTCGACCTTCAGCGCACGGTGCGGGCCGAGCTGTTCCAGGCCTTCGGTGAGGCCGCCGAGGTGCGCAACCGCACCAGCGCCGTCGAGACCGAGATGGCCAGCGACAAGGCGGCCGCCGATCCCGACCACCTCGAGGAGCTGATCCACGAGCTGGGCCACCTGCACGAGCGCTTTGAGGCCCTGCACGGCTACGAGCTGGAGGCCCGCATCGACAAGCTGCTGCCCACGATCGGCTTCAGCCCCGAAGGGGCCGAGCAGTTGGTGGCCGACTATTCAGGCGGCTGGCAGATGCGCATCGCCCTCGGCAAGATCCTGCTGCAGGAGCCCGATCTGCTGCTGCTCGACGAACCCACCAACCACCTGGACGTCGAAACCATCCAGTGGCTGGAGGGCTACCTGCTCGAGCAGAGCGCGGCCCTGGTGGTGATCAGCCACGACCGCACCTTTCTGGACCGGGTCTGCAACCAGATCGTCGAGACCGAGCGCGGCATCTCGCGCACCTACCTGGGCAACTACAGCCAGCACCTCGAGCAGAAGGCCCTCGAGCGCGAAGCCACCCAGGCGGCGTTCGAGCGCCAGCAAAAAGAACTGGCCGAGCAGCAGGCCTACATCGACCGCTTCAGGGCCAGCGCCACCCGCTCGACCCAGGCCAAGAGCCGCGAAAAGCTGCTTGACAAGGTCGAGCGCGTCGAGGCGCCCATCGAAACCGTGGGCGGGCCGCGGTTCCGGTTTCCGGAGCCGCCCCGCTCGGGCCGGCTGGTGGCCGAGATCAGGGAGCTGTGCCACAGCTACGGCGAGCAGATTCTGTTTCTGGGGGCCGAGCTCGAGATCGAGCGGGGCGACCGCATCGCCTTTGTCGGCCCCAACGGCGCCGGCAAATCGACGCTGCTGCGGCTGATCATGGGCACCGAAACCGCCGACGAGGGCATCGCCCGCCTGGGCGAGCACAACGTGATCGCCGGCTACTTCGAGCAGAACCAGGCCGAAGCCCTGGATCTCTCAAAAACCGTGATCGACACGATCTTCGAAGCCGTTCCCGACTGGACCCAGACCCAGGTGCGCTCGCTGCTGGGCAGCTTCTGCTTTTCCAATGAGAGCGTGTTCAAGGAGGCCGGCAAGCTCTCGGGTGGCGAGAAGGCCCGCCTGGCCCTGGCGCTGATGCTGCTGCAGCCCTGCAACCTGCTGGTGCTTGATGAGCCCACCAACCACCTCGACATCCCCGCCAAGCAGATGCTCGAGGACGCCCTGATCGAGTACGAGGGTGCCGCTCTGCTGGTGAGCCACGACCGCTATTTCATCTCACGGGTGGCCAACACCATCGTCGAGCTGCGCGATGGCGAGCTGGTGCGCTATCGCGGCGACTACGCCTACTACCTGCAGAAAAAAGAGGAGGAGGCCGAGGCCGCCAGGGCCGCATCAGAGGAGCAGGCCCGCGCCCTCAAGCGCGTCGCCAACCGCGAGAAACAGAAGGCCAAACAGCTGCAACGCCAGGGGAAGGCCTGAACGGGCAGCGCTCCGCCAAGAAACTTCACACAGCATTAGGCAATGAGACTCATTCTGCTGGTGTCAAGAGTTCTGTGTGCATAGGCTGACCTCAAGGACCTCGGAGGGCTCGTTCCATGGCACACACACAGTTCGGCCAGGGCGGCATGGGGCTCAGCGGCGGCGCCGCCGTTCCGTCCGGCGGCCAGAGCGAGCAGCAGCTCCAGACCTGGGATGCCATGGAGACCTACTTCGAGTGCATCACCACCTGCTCCCTCGATGACGGGGACTGCGTGACCCGCTGCGTCGAACAACTGCGCGAGCAGGGCTGATCCCGGATCGACCAGGGAACCGACACGTTCGGGAAGCACGGTCGCATCAGCTACCAAGGACCTCGAAACATTTTTTATCATTGGCGCACAGCATCACTCCTGAGCGCCATGAGCCAACCCCTCACCCTCAGCCTGGGCCAGCAGTTTGAGCTGGAGCGCATGAGCCGGGCGATCGATGCAACCGACGACCCCCAGACCCTGCAGAAGCTGGCCAAACAGTTGCTGCAGGCCTGGCACAGTCAGAAGGCCGCCACCCAATGGGTGATGCGCCAGCAGTTGGCTGGACCGCAGTCTGGACCCTTGCAACCCGAGGGCAGAGCCAACGCGATGCCGCCTGTCAACCCCGGCTGAGACCGCCCAGATCGGCAGGAATCACCTGCAGTTGCAGCACCTGGCCAGCCCGGCTGACCGTGAGCACAAGCGCGCTACCCACACCGGTGCGCTCAACGGCTGAGACCAGCTGGCTCGCCCCTTCGATGGGCTGCCCCCCGGCCGCCACGATCACATCACCGGGCCGCAGACCGGCCTGGGCCGCAGGACCGCCCGGAGCCACCGACACCACCCGGATGCCGGCCATGACTCGGCCCTCGGCCGAGCGCACCGGCTCCAGTGCGACGCCGATCATCGGATGGCTGGCCCTGCCCTTGCTGATCAACTGGCCGGCGATGTCGCGGGCCCGGTTGATCGGAATCGCGAACCCCAAGCCCGCCCCCGGCCCTGAACGCACCAGGGTGTTGATGCCGATCACCTCGCCATCGGCATTGAGCAGCGGCCCACCTGAATTGCCGGGGTTGATGGCCGCGTCGGTCTGAATCAGGTCAAGCCGCTTGTCGGTGATGCCGAGCTTGCTGGCGTTGCGGTTGAGGTTGCTGATGATCCCGAGGGTCACGGTGTTGTCGAGACCGAAGGGATTGCCGACCGCAATCGCCCAGTCCCCCACCTGCAACCCATCGGAATTGCCGAGCGGCGCCAGGGGCCAGGGGCCCGAACCGGCCAGGCGCACGACCGCCAGGTCGGTGATCGGATCAAGACCCACCACGGTGCCCTGAACCCGTCGCCCGTCCTGCAGACCGACAGTGACCTTGTCGCTCTTCTCCACCACATGGGCATTGGTGAGGATCAGCCCGCCGGCATCAAAGATGAAGCCGCTGCCCTGGCCGCGTTCGGTGCGCTGCGACGGCGGCACCATGAACTGAGGCAAGCCAAAGAACTGGCGGAAGAACGGGTCATTCATCAACGGCGCCGGCAACGCCGCCGCCCCGCCCCTGACCGTGACCGTGCGCTCGGTGTCGATGGTCACGATCGAGGGACCGGCGCGACGCACCGCGACCGCAACAAACGACTGGCGTCCGAGGCCAGAAGCGCCCGCAGACGCCGCAACCTGGCGTGACGGCAGGGCCTGGGCCTGGACCCCTGACTGCAGGCCCAGTGGCACCACTGCCTGGGGGACCAGCAACAGCAGGGAACCCGCTGCGGCCAGCGAAGGAGCGCGCAGGACTCCCATCAGCGTTCAACCATCTGGGATCACGCTAGGGCGCCCGAAGGACAGCCCACGGCAGAGGACGCCGAACAAGACTAAGATTTGTAAACATGCGGACGGTCATGAGCTCCGTTTCTTTGCTGCTGGCCTTTCTCGCCTTTGGCGCGGCCTGCACAACCCTGTGGGCCTGGATGCTCGCCACCACAGGCCAACAGACCAGCCGGGGCGAGCCATGATGGGGGATGCCGGCCATGGCTTGCTGACGGTGTTTCCACTCCTCTACGGCGCCTGCTTCGTGTTTCTGCTGTGGCAGGCCTTCCGGGTGATGGGGCAAGGGTTCCGGGCAGTGCCGCCCGCCATGCGCGACCGTTCCCCTGGGGACCGGACCGGGCGGCTGACGATCCACCCGGAACTGCTCGACGGCGACGGTCAGCTCACTCGCGAAGACCTGCTGACCGTGCGTTTTGACGGCGACTCCGCCCCCACTGAATAGGCTCGCTGACGAGACCCAGTCATTCCGCGGAGTTCGCCGGTGGATCAGAGGACCAGAATTGTCGGCGCTGTCCTGCGCAATCTCAAGCTGCCGCCGCGTTTTCGGCTCAAGCTGATCAAGGAGGATCCCGTGAGGCTCGAACTCAGCCTCACCCCTGCGTACGGCAAGGACCCGATCCTGGTCGGGCTGGTCGAATCCCAGGATCTGGTCGCCCGCCGCGACCGCGAAGGACGCATCCCGCGGGACCTGCAAGGCACCTGGGACTGGACCGTGCGCCACGGCAAGGTGAGCACCGGCGGCTGGAACCCGTACCTCAAGGAAGCCCTGCAGACCATGTTTGAAACGGGCCTGCCCGCGATCGTCTACGAGGAGACCACCGGCGAGCCTTACCACCCTGTCGATGGGGCCCGACACGTGCGCTGAGGCGCCCCATGGGCTGCCGATTGATGGCCAGCTGCCGGCCATCTGCACGGCCCTTGCACCGCCCGGCTCCACCTTGCTGTTGCAGGCCCCTCCTGGCGCGGGCAAGACCACCCGGGTGCCCCTGGCCCTGCTGAACCGCCTGGGCGGCCGGATCTGGATGCTCGAGCCCCGCCGGCTGGCCACCAGGACCGCCGCCCAGCGGCTGGCCGCCGAACGGGGCGAACCCGTGGGACAAACGGTCGGCTACAGCGTGCGCCTGGAATCGCGCACCAGCGCAGCCACCAGGCTGGAGGTTCTCACCAGCGGCCTGTTTCTGAGGCGGCTCCAGGCCGACCCAGAACTCACGGGGCTGGACTGCGTGATCGTGGATGAATTCCACGAACGGGGAGCCGACACCGAGCTGGCTCTGGTGCTGCTGCGTCAGGCACGGGAGCTGTTTCATCCGGATCTGCGCCTGCTGGTGATGTCGGCCACGCTCCAGGTCGACGACCTGGCCGCCCAATGGCCCCAGGCCCGGGTGCTGCGCAGCAGCGGGCGTGAGCATCCGGTCAGCCTCTGCCACCAACCGCCACGGCGCGACGAACCCGTGAGCGCCCAGCTGCTGCGCGCGCTTGAGCAGCATTGGCTGCCCCAGGCGCCACCCCGCAACACCGTGCTGGTGTTTTTGCCAGGCATGCGGGAGATCGTCGCCAGCCAGCGGGCCCTGGAGGCGACCAACTGGGGCTCCCACGTGGAGGTCACTCCTCTGCACGGCAATCTGAGCCTGGCGGACCAGGGCCAGGCAATCAGACCGGCGCGCACCGCCCACGGCAAGGTGGTGCTGGCCACCAACATCGCCGAAAGCTCGCTGACGATCGCCGGCGTGGACCTGGTGATCGACAGCGGTCTGAGCCGGCGCAACCGCTTTGACCCGGTCAGCGGCATGGATGCCCTGGTGACCGTGGCCGCCAGCCAGGCCAGCGCGACCCAGCGCCAGGGCAGGGCCGGGCGTCTGGGCCCTGGGCGTTGTGTCCGCCTGTGGTCCGCCGCAGAGCACGGGCGGCGGACGGCCTTTGACCCACCCGAGCTGCTGGCGGCCGATCCGGTGCCCCTGGCCCTGCAGCTGGCCCTGTGGGGAGCGCCCCTGGGCGAAGGGCTGAGCTGGTTGACCCCACCGCCGGAGGCACCCCTGCGCGAAGCGCGCCAGTTGCTCAGCCAGCTGGGGGCACTCGATGACGGCGGACGCCTCACCCCCCATGGCCGGGCCATGGGTGAGCTGGGCGTCCATCCCCGCCTCGCCCACATGCTGCTGCTGGCCGCCGGCCAGGGCTGGCAGCAGCAGGCTGCCGACCTGGCGGTGCTGCTCAGTGAGCGCGATCCGCTCAACCGGGCCGAGGCCGGGGCCGATCTGGGCGCGCGGCTGGCCTGGCTGCAGCACGGCCGCGACAACGACCGCCTGCGGCAACGGCTGCGGCAGCAGCGCGACGCCCTGACGCGCCAGCTCAACGCCACCGCAACCGCCTGTCCTGCCGCACCTGCCAGCCCGCCAGCCGCTGCCCTGATGCTGAGCTGGGCCTACCCCGAGCGGGTGGCCCTCAACCGCGGCGATGGTCGCGGCCGCTTTCTGCTGCGCAATGGCATCGGGGCGAGCGTGCCCAGCCACGACCCCCTGGCCAGCCAGCCGGCTCTGGCCGTGGCCAGCGTTGATGGCCAGGGCAGTGATGCCCGCATCCTGCTGGCCTTGCCCCTGCACGATGCGCAGCTGCAGGCGCTCGCCGACGAGCAGGGGCACGACCAGCCCCTGATCAGCTGGGACGACCAGAACCAACGGGTGCGCTGCGAGCAGCAGCGGCGGCTGGGCGCGCTGGTGCTCAGCCGCCGGCCCCTGAGCGATGCCGAGCCCGAGGCCGTCGCAGCGGTGCTGCTGGCGGTGCTCCGCGACCGCGGCCTGGCCCTGCTTCCCTGGTCTGAGCAGAGCCGCCAGCTGCAACACCGCCTGCAGCTGCTGCACAGCCATTGCGGCGCCCCCTGGCCCCGAAGGGATGACGCCCACCTGATGCAGGAGCTGGACACCTGGCTGGGGCCGAGCCTGCTGGGCGTGCGCAGCCTGGACGGGCTGCGGCAGCTCGACCTGTGCGAAGCGCTCTGGGGCGATCTGCCCTGGGAGCGGCGGCAGGAGCTGGAGCGCCTGCTGCCAGGCAGTCTGCCGATCGCCTCCGGGCGCCGAGCCCGTCTCGACTACAGCCAGGGGCGACCGGTGCTCGCGGTCAAACTGCAGGAGCTGTTCGGCACCCGCAGCCACCCGACGGTGCTCGACGGACGCCTGGCGGTGCGCCTGGAGCTGCTCAGCCCGGCAGGCCGCCCCACGGCGATCAGCGAAGACCTGATCCACTTCTGGCAGCACACCTATCCGGAGGTGCGGCGCGAGCTGCGCGGCCGTTACCCCAAGCACCCCTGGCCAAGCGATCCGACCGAAGCGGTCGCCACGGCGCTCACCAAACGCCAGCTCAACAGGGGCTAGAGATCCTCGAGCAGGGCGCCGAAACCAAAGTGGTGCAGGCCCTCGACGATTCCCTCACAGCCGGTGGAGCGGGCCAGGTAGGTGCCCGGCAACCGGGGCAGTTCAGCCAGCAGCGCCGGCTCGGCATTGCCCACCATCACCCCCGCCAGACCGGTCTCAAACATGGCCAGATCGTTGAGGGTGTCACCGGCGGTGACCACCCGGGCCCGGTCGAAGTCGAGCAGCTCCAGCAGGGCGAGCAGGGTGGTGCCTTTGTTGATGCCGGCCGGCAACAGGTCGAGATAACGGTTGTCTGACAACAGGCAATCGACACCATGGGCCTCGAGCTCGGCCACCAGATCGAGCGCAAAGATCTCCGGGTCGTAGTAGTAGGCGAGCCGACGATCCGAGCTCAGGGGTTGGGGGGACAGGCCCGCCACCCCCTCCAGCAGGGGCAGCAGGCGCTCGGGCTTGCCAACCCAGAGCTGATCGATCGGTTCGACGGCCAGCGGCACCGGCTCCAGACTGTGCCCGCAGGCGACCGTGCAGCCCACATCGCCGATCACCAGGTGGGGAGCCACCAGCCCATGGTCGGCGTCCTGCTCCAGCAAGCGGGCGATCGAGCGCAGATCACGACCGGTGCAGAACACGTGCAGCACCTGCTCGCGGCGGCGCTGCAGCCAGCCGTAGACGCGGCGCCGCCAGGCCAGGGATCCCCCCAGCAGGGTGCCATCGAGATCGGTGACCAGCACCAGTTGCGGATCGGCCGGCAGGGGCGCTGCCAGTTGCTGCTGCAGACGCTGGCGAGGGGTGGCCATCGGGCTGGCGGCGTTGCTGCGGACCTTACGGTGCAGCAGACCTTTAATGGTTGAACCAGCGTTCGGGCATCCAGCCCTGCCTGCCCATTGGCCCGTTTCTATGTTCACAACCGCCGCGATGGCGCCCGTCTGCTGAGCAGCGCCCTGGCGATCACCTGCATCGGCCTGGTGCGCATCGACCATCCCGCCGGTCAGCTGGTGGCTGTGGTGGGTGGGCTGGTCAGTCTGTACTGGTGGTTCTGCTATCGCCAGCTCAAGGCCTGAACCGGCGGCCGTGACCTCAGCGCCGATTCCCCGCTACAGCATCAGCGAGCTCAACCAGGCCGTCGGAAACCTGCTGGAGCGTGGTTTCGCACCGCGCTTTCTGCTCGATGCGACCGTCATCAAACCGCAGCTCAAGAAGGGCCATCTGTGGATGACCCTCAGCGACGGCGAGTCCACGATCGGAGCCGTGGTCTGGGCGTCGCAGCGGGCCAGGCTCAGCCATGAGCCCCGCGATGGCGATGGCGTGGTGGTCGTCGGAAAACTCAACTTCTGGGTGAACCGGGCCAGCCTGTCAGTTCAGGTGCTGGACGTGAGACCCAGCCTCAGCACCGTGCTGCGCCAGTTCGAGCAGGTGAGCCGCCGCCTCGCCGACGAGGGGCTGCTGGATCCAGCCCGCAAACGGCCTCTGCCCCAGGCTCCCGGCCGCATCGCCGTGCTCACCAGCGTGCCCAGTTCGGCCCTGGCCGACCTGCTGCGCACCGCCGCCGAACGCTGGCCGGCCACCGCCGTGCTGGTGGTGCCGATCCCCGTGCAGGGACCCGTTGAAGGCGCCATCGTGGCGGCCCTCACAGCGGTGTCGCAGCGGGCTCAGGGCTGGGGCATCGAAGCGGTGGTGCTGGCCCGGGGAGGAGGCAGCCGTGAGGACCTGGCCGTGTTTGATTCCGAAGCCGTCGCACGGGCAGTGGCGTTCTGTGCGGTGCCGGTGGTGAGCGGTCTGGGCCATGAAGATGACACCACCGTGGCTGATCTGGTGGCCGACCGGCGCGCCGCCACCCCCACCGCGGCGATGGTGGCCCTGCTGCCCGACCGGCTCAGCGGTCGCGACACCCTGGCGCGATTGCGGCGCCACCTCGGCGAGCAACTGCGCTGGCGGCTGAGCGCTGAGCAACGGGCCGTGCAGCAGCTCAAACGGCAGCTCGCCGAGCTGCACCCCAGCAGACTGATCGAACGCCGACGGGCAGACCTGCAGCACCGGCGGCGTCTGCTGGAAGCCCTGTCGCCCCAGCACTGGCTGGCCAGGGGTTTTGTGCTGCTGCACAACAGCGCTGGAGAGCTGGTCACTAGCGTGAACCAGACCAAGCCGGGTGATGTGGTGCGTGTGCAGCTGACCGATGGCGTCCTCGACACCCGGATCACCACCGTCACACCAGGACCATGACGCCTGCCGGTCCCAGCCGCCGTTCAGCCAGCCGCAGCAAGGGCGAGGCCACCCTGCCCCAGGAGCTGAGCTACAGCGAGGCCCACACCGCCCTGGAGCTGGCCCTGGCCCAGCTGCAGTCGAGCGACCTGCCGGTCGAAGCCATGGCCGATCTCTACCAACGAGCACGTGGCTACGCCGAGCGCTGTGAGCAGGTGCTCGAGCAGATCGAGCAGACGATCGAGCTCTGGGATCCTGAACACCCCGACACCCCCCCGTCTCGGTTTGAACCCTGAGCCGCAACCATGAGCACCGATTCGCGTTCTGCTGCCTCAAACGCGGCTGCCACCCAGCCAGCCCGACAGCCCTGGCTGCGCTGGATCTATCTGGCCCTGGCGATCGCCGGGGGCGTGCTGCCCTGGCTGGCCAATCTGGAGTTCATCCAAAGCCATGGCGCCGCCTTTGACCTCGGACTGTTTGTGCAGTTGGCCAATGCCAACCCGGCAGCCCGGTCGCTCTCGCGCGATCTGGCCATTGCCGCAACCGCGGTCACCATCTGGATGGTCAGCGAAGGGCGCCGTCTAAGGCTCAAGGGTCTGGGTTGGGTCCTGTTGAGCTGCGTGACCATCGCCTTTGCGTTTGGCTGCCCGCTGTTTCTGTATCTGCGTGAACGACGGCTCGACGAACTGGCTGCTGAGGCTCGCTGAACGGCGGGGGGCTCAGCGGTCCTGCTTGACGTCGGTGGCGGTGACGTCGATGGTCACATCACTGGCATCAAAGCTGGTCTGCGCTGCTGCAGACCCTGGGCCGTCGCCGGCGAAGAGGGTGCCACAGGCCGGGCACACCTCATTGCCGAGACTGCGAAAGCCGCAGGCAGGACAGGTGCGCAGCCGCCGTTGCAACAACACCCAGCCAAGCCATCCGGCCCCGCCCAGCAACAACGGCACCAGCAGCGCCACGAGGGTGAAGCCACCAACGACGTCAAGCAACACGCGGCTGGCGGGCCCGGGGGCTAACAGCAACAGCGCCAACACGAGGAACCACCACCAGGGCAGGCGACCTTGCATCGGCATGGGAGGTGATGGCCACCCCATCCTGACGGCAACGACAGCGCTGCGTCAGGGCTGGAGACGATCAGACACCGGATGCAAAAGTGACCGCCGATCAGGGCGACGCGCAGCAGCAACGAAACTGAAGCACTGGGCGTAATACAGAATCACGCCCACCAACCAGACCCAGAGGGTGAGCACAAGGATGCCGCCAACAACCCCATAAGCCTGAAAACGGAGGCCCAGAGCCAGAAGAACGCGACCCAGCAACAGGTTCAACAGGGTCAGCGCCAGCGAACACAAGGCAGCACCCGGGATCAGGGGGCGCCAGGGCAGGCGCCTCGACGGCAGCCACCACAGGAACAACAACGAACCGGCAAAGGTGAGCAGCAACGACACCAGCAGATCCAGGCCCAGGGTCACCGGTCGCTGCCAAACCAACGACTGGGGCAACACCTGCAAGAGGGCAGTTCGCAGGTCAAGCGAACCGAGCAGGCGCCAACTGCTGATCAGCTGATCCAGGGCTATGAACAGCCCCATCAGCACGACCCAGGCCATGCCCTTGAGCCGTAAACGCACGTAACGCACCACCAACTGTCGCCAGGGGAGCCTGCGTCCTTGCAACGGTCGGCGCCACCAGATGCGATCGGCACCCCGTTGCAGCGTCAGGTAGGCATTGCTGGCCGTCAGCAGCAGCACGGCAACACCGAACAAACCAGCCCCAAGGCCCTGCTGCAGAAAGCGTTCGACGACAACCTGAAAAGCGGCAATCGCACTGGCTGGCAGCCAACGCTCACCAGCCTCGAGCAAGGACTCAATCAGACCATCGTCACGACCAAGAATCCGCGCAGCGACTGACAGCGCAATCAACAGTGCAGGCAACACCGACTGCAACGCGTGATAGGCAAAGGCAGCACTGAGATCAACACAATCGAGCCGCAGCCAGAGTTGACCGCTGAGCCAGAACAGCCGCAGCAATCGGCGCAATGACAGGTGATCAAGCACTGTTGCAAGCCGCCATCACAGCGTCGTATGGAAGCACAGAACACCGTAGCTAGGCACAAAAAAACCACCCCCGCGGGGGTGGTTCTTCAGGTGGGG
>JBBASJ010000022.1:26417-32020 GCA_040399325.1 Prochlorococcaceae cyanobacterium | reverse complement strand
GCTCGGGCAGGCCGTGGTTGCCCTTGTCGCCCCGCTCCCAGATGCCGTAGTCGGCCACCCGGTAGGCGCGGGCCACGTAATAGACCAGGTTCTGGATGAAATCGCGCTCGTGGCTGCTCTGGATCACCACCAGACCGCTGCGGGTCAGCTGGGCCAGCTGCAGCA
Source organism: Prochlorococcaceae cyanobacterium (assembly GCA_040399325.1). Classification (GTDB taxonomy): domain Bacteria; phylum Cyanobacteriota; class Cyanobacteriia; order PCC-6307; family Cyanobiaceae; genus RGUW01. The sequence goes on along the minus strand of JBBASJ010000022.1, from coordinate 31,855 downwards.
GGTACAGGGCGGTGGCATCGAGTTGCAGGTGCCCCCAGCCGTCGTCGGGCACCACCGGCGCGCCGCTGCCGGTGTCGAATTTGGCGTGGATCGCATCGAGCCGATCGAGGCTGTGCTTGAAGCGCTCCACCTTGGCGGCCTGGCGCAGCATCGCGCCGAGCAGACCGCGCATCAGCTGCAGCACCCGCTGCTCCAGTTCAAAGGCGCGGCGGCAGTCGCCCTGCTGGCGCCGATGGGCCAGGGCCAGGCCCCAGACGCACTGGATCGAATACACGCAGTCGCGCACCCAGGCATCGCCATAGTTGCCGTGCACCGTGTTGGCGGTGCTGGCGGGCAGCAGGCCGCTGATCGGATGCTGACGGCTCAGCACCACCTGCTCGATCTGGGCATCGATCGCCTGCAGCAGCAGCTCTGCCTGGGCTTCGGCGCCCGGCAGCAGGTCGGCCGGCTGGGCGAGGGCTGGGCTGGTCCCGGGGGGCGGCGTCATGGCTTCTGGCGGGACAGCCATAGATTCTCCCTCGCCCTTCCCCCCACCATGGCAACAACCGCCACACCACTCCGGCGCACCCGTGTGCTGGGCGTTCCGGTGCATGTGTGCAGCGACGTGCTGGCGGCCGCCCTGGCCCTGCAGCAACAGGGCGGTGGCCAGATCGTCACCCTCAACGCCGAGATGACCATGGCGGCCCTGGCCGATCCGGCGTTGGGCGCGGCCATCGCAGCGGCCGACCTGGTCATCGCCGACGGCGCCGGTGTGGTCTGGGCCCTGGGGCGCCAGGGCCTGCGGGTGCGCCGCAGCCCCGGCATCGAACTGGCCTGGTCGCTGCTGCAGACCGCCGAGCAGCAGGGCTGGCGGGTGGCCCTGGTGGGCGCCTCACCGGCGGCCATGGAGGCGCTCACCGCCCGGCTCAACAGCCGCATGCCCCAGCTGCAGCTGGTGTTTCGCGCCCACGGCTACCAAGCTGCCGAGGCCTGGCCCGAGCTCGAGCGCCAGCTGCTGGCCGCCAAGCCCGACCTGGTGCTGGTGGCCCTGGGTGTGCCCCGCCAGGAGACCTGGATCGCCGGGTTGGGCCGACGCCGCCAGGGCCTGTGGATGGGGGTGGGCGGCAGCTTCGACGTGTGGGCGGGCCTCAAGCAGCGGGCACCCGGCTGGATGGGCGCCCTCCAGATCGAATGGCTCTACCGGCTACTGCAGGAGCCCCAGCGTTGGCGCCGCATGCTGGCCCTGCCGGCCTTTGCCTGGGCCGTGCTCAAAGGCGGCTGAAGCTCAAAGGAGGCTGGGAACAGCGACCGCTGATCAGCGGAAGCCCACCGAGGCCTGCCACACGAAGGCCAGCAGCAGGAAGAACAGCGGAATGATCGGCAGGATGTCGACCAGGGGGCCGAAGGCCTGGTAGGCCTCGGGCAGCTGGGCCAGGGTCTGCAGGGCGTAGGAGGCCATCCCCGTGAATCCAATTCGTGTGCCGGACGCTACCACGTGTGCGCGGCCGCAGAGCCCGGTTCCCAGGGAGCGAAATCCTCTGCAAAACAGCCCTCGCGAATCGCCTGCGCCATCGCCCGGCTGAAGCGCAGCAGGGTCGTGATGTTGTGCAGGCTCAGCAGGCTGCGGCCCAGCATTTCCTCGCTGCGAATGAGGTGATGCAGGTAGGCGCGGCTGTGCTGGCGGCAGGCCAGGCAGGGGCAGCCGGCATCGAGGGGGGCATGGTCGCGCTTGAAGCGGGCGTTGCGCAGGTTCCAGCGCTCGCCGCCCACCAGGGCGGTGCCGTGGCGGCCCAGCCGCGTCGGCAGCACGCAATCGAACAGGTCGAATCCCTGGGCCACGGCGATCGCCATTTCGCGCAGGCTGCCCACGCCCATCAGGTAGTGGGGTTTGGCGTCGGGCAGCAGCGGTCCCAGCTGGCGCACGATGCGGTGCATGTCTTCGGGCGGCTCGCCCACGCTCACCCCGCCCACGGCGATGCCGGGCAGGTCCATGGCGGCCACCACCCGGGCCGATTCGGCCCGCAGATGGGCGTAGCAGCCGCCCTGCACGATGCCAAACAGGGCCTGGTCGGCCTTGCTGTGGCAGGCGGCGCAGCGCTCGAGCCAGTGGTGGGTGCGGCGGCAGGCCGCGGCCACCTCGTGTTCGCTCGCCGGATAGGGCGGGCACTGGTCGAAGGCCATCGCCACATCGGCCCCCAGGGCCATCTGGATCGCCATGGCCCGCTCGGGGGTCAGCGCGATGCGGCTGCCGTCCCGCGGCGAGCGAAACACGACGCCGTCATCGTTGATGCGGTTGATCGCCCCCAGGCTGAACACCTGAAAGCCCCCCGAGTCGGTGAGCAGCGGGCCATCCCAGGCCATGAAGCGGTGCAGGCCGCCGGCTTCGGCGACCACGTCTTCACCGGGTTGCAGGTGCAGGTGGAAGGTGTTGGCCAGCACCATCTGGGCGCCGGTCTCGGCCAGCTGGGGCGTGCTCAGTCCCTTGACCGTGGCGGCCGTGCCCACCGGCATGAACCGGGGTGTTTCGACCACACCGTGGGGCGTCACAAAACGACCGGTGCGGGCCCGGGTGGTCTGGCAGCGGGCGGTGATGTCGAATGAGAAGGCCAAGGGAGCGGGGATGGCACGGAGGCGGCTCTGGCCAGCATGGCTGCAGGACCTGGCCGGCGCCTGGGTCTTCTACAGCGTGCTGCCGGGTTGGCCCGGCAGCCGGCCCCGTTTCGTGCGCATCGCCCGCTTCGCCCCCTGGATCGGCCTGGTGCTCGGCGGGCTTGAGGGGCTGCTCTGGCTGCTCACCGCGGGCTGGCTGCCCCAGCCGGTGCAGGTCTGCCTGGTGATCGCCCTGGGGCTGATTCTCAGCGGCGGACTCCATCTCGATGGGGTGATCGACACCGCCGATGGCCTGGCGGCCGGCCCCCGGGCCCTCGAGGCCATGGACGACAGCCGGGCCGGCGCCGCCGGGGTTCAGGCCCTGGCCCTGCTGCTGCTGCTGCGGGCGGCGGGGCTGCTGGCGCTGGCGGCGCTGACCTCGCCGCTGCTGGTGGCCTGGACCCTGGTGCTCACGGCGATCTGGGGCCGGGTCAGCCCGCTGGTGGCGATCGCGCGCTTTCCCTACCTGCGCGATGGGGGCACGGCCGGCTTTCACCGCCAGGGGCAACGGGGGCTGGGCCGGGAGCTGCTGCCGGCGTTGCTGCTGTTGGTGGCCCTGGCGCTGCTGGTCTGGCTTTGGCCGGCTGCAGGCGGCAGGGCTCAGCCCTGGCTCACGCTGCTGCTGCCGCTGCTGCTGCCGGCCCTGCCCGCCGTGGCCGTGCCGTTGTGGCTGGGCCGCCGTCTGGGCGGGCACAGCGGCGACAGCTATGGCGCCTGCGTCGAATGGAGCCAGACCCTGGGGCTGTTGCTTTGTGCCCTGGCGCTCAGTGCTCCGCCTCTGCGGGCGGTGCTGATGGCGGCAGGCTGAGGCAGAAGGCGTTGCCGCTGCCCGGGAGCTGGGGGTTCAGCGCCGCCGGCGGACAGACCAGCTCGAGGCTGCCGCCCAGCTCCTGGGCCAGATCGCGGCCCAGGGCCAGCCCCAGCCCGGTGCCCCTGGTGGCCTGGCCGCGCTCGCCGCGCACCCCGCGCCCAAAGATCGCCTCGCGCTCGGCGGGGGCGATGCTGCTGCCCCCATCCCAGATGCACAGGCGGAGCCCACCCTGGGCTCCAGGCTCGACATGCAGCCCCACGGGGGTGCCGTCACCGCTGTAGCGAAAGGCGTTCTCGAGCAGGTTGGCGATGATCTCGGCCACCGCGCCGCTGTCGCCGCGCCAGACGGGCAGCTGCTCGGGGCCGCTCCAGCGGCGGTGTTGCAGGGCGGCGGTGGCAGCCGCACGGCTCAGCAGGGGCTCCAGCAGCGCGCTCAGGGGCTGACCCTGGGGGCCGTTGAGCAGCGGCGGCAGCAACAGCGGCTGGCCTGCCGTGTCGGGCAGCACCTGGTCGGCAGGGGCGCCCAGTTCGCTGAGCGCGTCGACGTAACGGTTCAGCTGGCGCTCCTCGGCCAGCAGCCCCTCGACCAGGGGGCGGTTGCGGGGGTCATCTTCAAGACGGCGCAGCAGCAACTGGCCGAAGGTGCGCAGGGCCGTGAGCGGGTTGCGCAGCTGGTGCACCAGCACCTCCAGCTGCTCGGCCTGTTGCCGGCCCTGCTGCAGCAGACGCTGGTGCTCCAGGTCCTGCACCAGGGCCTCGGTGAGGCACAGGGCCACCGCCTGCAGCCGACGGCTCAGCGGTTCGGGCCAGGGCAGGCTCCAGGTCTGCACCTGCAGGGCGCCCAGCAGCACCCGCTTGTGCCGCAGCGGCAGCCAGCGGCGGTCGTCGGCGGGCTGCCGCAGGGGGCTGCCCACGGCCACCGGTTCAAGCACGGGCTGCTGGCCGGGCCAGGTGCCAACCGGCACCAGGGATGGGGCTTCGGTGTCGCTCGCCTGGGCCACGTAGACCACCAGGGAGCGCAGGTCGTCGCGATCGGCAAACTGGGCCAGCTGAAAACGCAGCAGGTTGAGAAAGCGCTCGGAGACGTGCACGGTCACGGAATCAAGCTGCCGTCACCACGGCTGGCCGGGGGCCGGTGGGGCCGATCGGCAGGAATTCCGATCGACGTGTTCGAAATTCGGGAAAAAGTCTTAAGATCTCGGTATCGACCAATACTTCGCAGTCCGCGAGCGGACGGCAGGTGGCAGTCGGGGCAGCGCCGTCCCCGGTGCTGTTGTTGCGGTTTCTCCGCAATCACGCTACAGCAGAGACAGAAGTATCTCGGCGGCCCTTTCCACGGAGAGCACCGTCTGCAGATGCCGTCTTGTTCGTACCTGGGCCCAGCTGGCCTTGGTCAACCGTTGAAGCGTTGCCGATTGTCCGGTTGCCGCTGCTTCGTACGACAGATGGTTGGGCGTCGCTGTTGTCCCTCCGGTTCGCCGGCCGGGGCCAGCCGCAAGGACCGTGCTGCGCCGATGGGTTTGCCATCTGTGCCGGCGGTCGCCTCACCTCGTTCTCTCCCTCTCTTTCATGTCTAAGAAGCGCAAGCGGATCAGCCGCCGCCGGCTGGCCGGCCAGCGGGTGCTGGCCCATGTCTCCACCCACAACCTTGAGACCGGCTCCCACAAGCCCGTCACGGCTGCCCGCCGCTACATCGCCGAGCAGGCCCTGGTGCCCCCGGCGATCCTCAACGTGCGCCGCAACGAGCACACCACCGACCGCTTCTTCTGGGGCGAGAAAGGGCTGTTCAGCGCCCAGTACGCCGAGGAGAACCACTTTCTGTTCCCCTCGCTGCGTCTGATCGTCGATCGCATCGGTGAAGACGTGCTGTTCGAGGGCCTTGAAGCTCTGGCGGCCGACGACTGGGAGGAGATGGAGGAGTACGAGTACGCCTTCGTCTGAGGTTGACGGGTCCGGGTTCAGGGGATCTGTCTTCAACAGGTCCCGGGCTCAATGGCGTT
>JBBASJ010000022.1:10177-26317 GCA_040399325.1 Prochlorococcaceae cyanobacterium | reverse complement strand
AGGTCCCGGGCTCAATGGCGTTGTCCGCCAATGACGTTGTCAGCCAATGGCGTTCCCAGCCAATGGCGTTCTCAGCGCCAGCAGCGCTCGATGAACGTCCGCATCGCCGCAAACAGGTCGGGATCAATCGTGTGGCCGCCGCTGAAACTCAGCAGCTCCACGGTTGCACCGGCCTGCAGCAGCAGGCGCTCCAGCTCGACGCTGGCCCCATGGGGCACCACCGGATCCTGCTCGCCGTGGGTGAGCAGCACCTGCAGATCGCGATGGCCCTCAGGCGTGTCGCCCGCGTGGGCGGCCGGTTGCCAGCCCGGATGGGGATAGCCGCTGCAGGCCACCACACCGGCCACCGGCAGGGGTTCGGCGGCGGGGCCATCGCCGCCAGGGGCTGTGCCCGCTGCGCTGTGCAGCGCCATGGCCGCACCCTGCGAGAAACCCAGCAGCACCGTGTCGTTGAGGGGCAGGCTCTGGTGCAGGTCCTGCAGACGGCGGCGCAGATCCACCAGCGCGCCCGGCAGCTGGGGCCAGCCGTCCTGCTGCAGGTCGTACCACTGGCGGCCCGTGCCGGCCGGGTGGGGCAGGGGCGCCCGCAGGGCCACCAGCTGCTGGTGGGGGCCCACCAGCAGCTCGCCCAGGTCGAGCAGGTCGTCGGCATCGGCGCCCCAGCCATGCAACAAGACCAGCCTGCGGCTGGCGTGCTGTGGGCCTGACCACAGCGCCTCTGTGTCGTTCACCCGGCACCCCTGCGTAGGTTGTTTGGTTGATTCTGTTCCTGTGCCATGGCTGCCACGGCCCTGTTGAGTGTCTCCGACAAGCAAGGCCTGGTGCCCCTGGCCCAGGGGCTGCTGGCTGCGGGCTACCGGTTGCTCTCGAGCGGCGGCACCGCGGCTGCCCTGCAGGCCGCTGGCGTGCCCGTGACCAAGGTGGCCGAGCACACCGGCGCCCCCGAGATCCTCGGTGGCCGGGTCAAGACCCTCCACCCCCGCATTCATGGCGGCATCCTGGCCCGGCGCGACGATGCGTCCCACCAGGCCGATCTCAGTGCCCAGGGCATCGATCCGATCGATGTGGTGGTGGTCAACCTCTACCCGTTTCGCCAGACCGTGGCCGACCCGGCGGTGAGCTGGGAGACGGCGATCGAGAACATCGACATCGGCGGGCCGGCCATGGTGCGGGCCGCGGCCAAGAACCATGCCGATGTGGCGGTGCTGACCAGCCCGGGCCAGTACCCCGCCTTTCTGGAGGCCCTGGCTGCCGGAGCGGTCACCCCTGAGCTGCGGCGCCAGCTCGCCCTGGCGGCCTTTGAACACACCGCGGCCTACGACGCGGCGATCAGTGGCTGGATCGCCGGTCGCCTGGCCGAGAGGCCAGCCGCAGAGCCGTTGCAGCTTGCCCTGCCGGCCCAGCAGAGCCTGCGCTATGGCGAGAATCCGCACCAGAGCGCCATCTGGTACAGCCAGAGCCGGGCCGGCTGGGGCGGCGCCAGCCAGTTGCAGGGCAAGGAGCTCAGCTACAACAACCTGATCGATCTCGACGCCGCCCTCGCCACCGTGCGCGAGTTCGGCTACGACCAGCAGGGCCCAGGCGCCGATCGCTTCCAGTGCGCCGCAGCCGTGGTCAAGCACACCAACCCCTGCGGTCTGGCCACGGGCGGGAGCATCGCCGACGCCCTGCAGCGGGCCCTCGATGCCGATCGGGTCTCGGCCTTCGGCGGCATCGTGGCCCTCAACGCTCCGGTCGATCTGCCCACCGCCGAACTGCTCACCGGCTTGTTCCTGGAGTGTGTGGTGGCGCCGGGCTTTGCTGCCGAGGCCCGCCAGCATCTGGCCGCCAAGGGCAACCTGCGGCTGCTCGAGCTGGGTGGCGCGGCGATCACCACGGCCTCACGGCAGCATCTGCGCAGCGTGCTCGGGGGTGTGCTGGCCCAGCAGCTCGACGACGAACCCGTCAGCGAGAGCGCCTGGCAGGTGGTCAGCGACCGCCAGCCCAGCGCCACCGAGTTCGAAGACCTGCGCTTCGCCTGGAAGCTGGTGCGGCATGTGCGCTCCAACGCCATTGCCGTGGCGCAGGGCGGCCAGAGCCTGGGCATCGGCGCCGGCCAGATGAACCGCGTCGGCTCGGCACGGCTGGCGCTTGAGGCGGCCGGCCCGCGCGCCCGTGGGGCGGTGCTGGCCAGCGACGGGTTCTTCCCCTTTGACGACACCGTCAGGCTGGCAGACGTGCATGGCATCACCGCGGTGATTCAGCCGGGCGGCAGTGTGCGCGATGCCGACTCGATCGCCGCCTGCAATGCCCTGGGCCTGGCGATGGTGGTGACCGGTCGCCGCCACTTTTTGCATTGAGGAGGGGCCTGCCCGCTAGGTTCAGCCCGATTGCCCGCCCCCGGTCATGCCTGAGACCCTCGCCTACAACCTCAACTTCCTGCATCCGTTGCTGATGTGGGCGCTGCTGGCCCTCTCGGGTTACGGCATGTGGCTGGGCATCAAGGCCAAGAAGACCCGCACGGCCGACGCCGAGACCCGCAAGACCCTGATCAAGGGCAACTACGCCAGACGCCACTTTCAGGTGGGTGGGCTGATGCTGGCGCTGATGGTGCTCGGCACCTTCGGTGGCATGGCGGTCACCTATCTCAACAACGGCAAGCTGTTCGTGGGGCCCCACCTGCTGGTGGGCATCGGCATGACCTGCCTGCTGGCCCTGGCTGTGGCGCTGATTCCATTGATTCAGCAGGGCAACCTGATCGCCAGAAAGGCCCATGTGGGCCTCAACATGGGGCTCATGACCCTGTTTCTGTGGCAGGCCGTGAGCGGCATGCAGATCGTGGCCAAGATCTGGGAGAACCGCCCCGCCTGATCAGAACTGGGCCCGCCGGCGCGGCGGGCATTCGAGCCCGTGGCTGGCATGGAAGTCCTCCTGGACCTTCCAGGTCAGGCGCCTGGAGATCTGCCGCACGATCTGCCGCAGCAGGTGGTCACCGCTGCTCTGCACCAGGTTGGCCGGCAGCATGGTGATCACGCCCGGCAGGGTGATCCAGACCGAAAGCTCAAGCTCCCAGCGCACGGTGGTGAGGGTGTCGCTCTCGACGAGTTGCAGCGACGCGTTGAACTCCACGTCGTAGAGGTGCTGCAGCGAGGCCTGGTTCTCGCTGGGTGGCAGCGGCACGGTCACGATGCGGTACACCCCGTCGTCCTGGGGCAGCAGCTCCAGGCCAATGGTCGGTTCGACCTCAAAGCCGAAATTGCCGAAGCGCCCCAGGGTCAGCACGTAACCGTTGAGCGACGGCCCCAGGGGCAACACGGTCATCGGCGCCGCGCAGCGCCTGAACCAGCCCTCGTGCCGGTCGAGATAGGTGGCCACCTCGGCGGCGGGGGCCCGCATCTCCATCAGATCGGCAAAGGTGCTGCCATAGCGCCGCACCCGCGGGTCGCTGCTGTGGCGCAGCAGCTGCGGGCCTGCGCCGGGCCCGGTTTCGGGGTGCTGATCAGCCGCCACCGCGCTTTGACTCGTCATGGTCAGCAACGGCGATGGCAACGGCTGGAAGCTCCCGGGTGCCGGTGAACGGCCGACTGTGAACCAAATGTAAAGCCAGCCGGGCTGAGGCGCCGGGCCGGCTGCCGTGCTGTCAGCCTTTGCTGAGCGCGATCAGCATCTGGATCACGTCTTCGACGACCCGGTCGGGGGTGGAGGCACCCGAGGTGATGCCCACCCGGATCGGTCCCTCGGGCAAAAAGTCTTGAACCGTCTCGAGCTCGGCGCCCAGGGGCTTGTGGGTGATGCGATTGCCGGGGCCGATGCGCTCGGGCGTGTCGATGTGGAACGAGCGGATGCCGCGGCTGATGGCGATCTCCTGCAGGTGGGTCGTGTTGGAGGAGTTGTAGCCGCCGATCACCACCATCAGATCGAGGGGTTCGTCGACCAGGGCGAACATGGCGTCCTGGCGCTCCTGGGTGGCGTCGCAGATCGTGTTGAAGGCCAGGAAGTGCTCGCTCAGCTCGGCCGGGCCGTAGCGCCTCAGCATGGTGCGCTCGAACAGCCGGCCGATCTCCTCGGTCTCGCTCTTGAGCATGGTGGTCTGGTTGGCCACCCCCAGCCGCACCAGATCGCGGTCGGGGTCAAAGCCCGGTGAGCAGGCCTTGGCGAAGCGTTCCATGAAGGCCCGCCGCTGCTCGGGGCTTGGGCTGGCGCCGGCCTCGCTGGCCAGGATGTAGTCGCAGACCATCTGCGCTTCGGCCAGGTCGAGCACCACCAGGTAGGTGCCGGCGAAGCTGCTGGTGGCCAGGGTCTCCTCGTGCTTCACCTTGCCGTGAATGATCGAGGTGAAGGCGTGCTTCTTGTGCTTCTCCACGGTGTTCCACACCTTGGACACCCAGGGGCAGGTGGTGTCCACGATGTGGCAGCCGCGCTCGTTGAGCAGCTGCATCTCCTGCACCGTGGCGCCGAAGGCCGGCAGGATCACCACATCGCCGCTGGCGACATCGGAGAAGTCCTTGACCCCCTGCTCCACCTGGATGAACTGCACGTCCATCTCGCGCAGATGGGCGTTGACCGAGGGGTTGTGGATGATCTCGTTGGTGATCCAGATGCGCTCACTGGGGTAGTGGCGCCGGGTTTCGTAGGCCATGGCCACGGCCCGCTCGACGCCCCAGCAGAAGCCGAAGGCCTCGGCCAGGCGCACCGTGAGGCGGCCTTCGCGCAGTTCGTAGCCGTTGGCCCGCAGCGCGGCGATCAGATCGCTCTGGTAGGCCTGCTCGAGGGTGCCCGCCACCTGGTCACCCAGGCCAAAGCCGCGGCGGTTGTAGCGCTCCGAGTGGTGCAGGGAGCGCTTGAAGGCACGGGTATCCACGGCGGCGCGGCTGGTGCGGCCAATCTATGGGCCGTACCCCGGCTGGTGGGCCACAACCTCGGCCAGCCCCTGCCAGGCAATGCTGTCGGCCGCAAAGCCATAGCGGCAGGGCAGCACCTCGACCCCCGCCGCCAGCGCCTCGCGAAAGAGTGCCCCATAGGTGGGGTCGGCCGCATCGCCGGGGGCAAAGCGCCGCACATCGCCCCGGCTCAGGCAGGGCACCAGCACGGCCCGGGCCCCGGGCAGCAGGGCCATCAGCTCGCGCAGGTGCTTCTGGCCCCGCTCGGTCACGGTGTCAGGAAACAGGGCCAGATCGCCGTCGCTCCAGGTGGTGTTCTTGATCTCCACGTAAATGGGCCGCTGGTCGGTCGCCTCGGGGGCGGGCGTCAGCAGCAGGTCGATGCGGCTGCGGCGGCCCTCGCCATAGGGCACCTCGGCCTTGATCGCCCCGATCGGCCCCAGCCAGGGCTCCAGCAGGCCGGCCTCGACCGTGGCGCGCACCAGCCGGTTGGGCAGGGCGGTGTTGACGCCCACCCACACCGGTTCGCCATCGGCACCGGGGCTTTCGGCCTGCTCCCAGGTCCAGGCCAGCTTGCGCGTGGGTGAGGGGTCGTGGCGCAGGCGCACGCGGCCGCCCGGGTGCAGCACGCCGGTCATCGGGCCGGTGTTGGGGCAGTGGGCGGTCACCGCAGTGCCCGGCTGTTCGCCAGCGGGCCCGGGCCCGTCAAGCTCCACATCGGCCAGAAAGCGCTTGTAGCGCCTGATCAGCGTGCCTTCCACCAGGGGTCCCACGCCGAGCACGGGCGAAGCAGTCGTCACTGGGGCAGGCACTGGGAGGCAGCGGCGATCAGCGCCATACTGCCCGCCATGGCCCAGTCGCTGAAGCGCATTGCCCTGGTGGTGGCCGTGGCCACCGCCCTCAGCAAGCTGGCCGGCCTGGTGCGGCAGCAGGCGATCGCCGCCGCCTTCGGTGTGGGGGCGGCCTATGACGCCTACAACTACGCCTACGTGCTGCCCGGCTTTCTGCTGATCCTGCTGGGGGGCATCAACGGGCCCTTCCACAGCGCCATGGTCAGCACCCTGGCCCGGCGCCCGCGCGCCGAGGGGGCCCACGTGCTGGCCGCGGTCAACACCCTGGTGGGCGCCGGCCTGATCGGTGTCACCGTGCTGCTGTGGCTCGCGGCTGATCCCCTGATCACCCTGGTGGGGCCAGGCCTCGACCCCCAGCGCCACGCCCTGGCGGTGGTCGAGCTGCGCTGGATGGCGCCGATGGCGCTGCTGGCCGGCCTGATCGGCCTTGGCTTTGGCGCGCTCAACGCGGCCGATGTGTTCTGGTTGCCCTCGGTGAGCCCGCTGCTCTCGAGCGTGGCGGTGATCGGCGGCCTGGGGGTGCTGTGGTGGCAACTGGGGCCCCGCATCGTCGACCCGTCGATGGCCCTGATCGGCGGCATCGTGCTGGCCGGCACGACCACCCTGGGGGCCCTGCTCCAGTGGCTGGTGCAGCTGCCGGCCCTGGCCCGGCAGGGACTGCAACGCTTCAGGCTCGTGTGGGACTGGAAGCACCCCGGCGTGCAGGAGGTGCTGCAGGTCATGGGCCCGGCCACCTTCTCGTCGGGGATGCTGCAGATCAATGTGTTCGTCGATCTGTTCTTTGCCAGCGGCATCGTGGGGGCCGCAGCGGGTCTGGGCTACGCCAACCTGCTGGTGCAGACGCCCCTGGGCCTGATCTCCAATGCGCTGCTGGTGCCGCTGCTGCCGACCTTTGCCCGCCTGACCGCGCCCGAGGACCGGCCCCAGCTGGTGGCCCGCATCCGCCAGGGGCTGATGCTCTCGAGCGCCTCGATGCTGCCGCTGGGGGCGTTGATGATCGCCCTGGCCGGGCCGATCGTCGATCTGATCTACGAACGCGGCGCTTTCGATGCCGCTGCCGGTGATCTGGTCGATGGGCTGCTCATGGCCTACGGCCTGGGCATGGCCGCCTATCTGGCCCGCGACGTGCTGGTGCGGGTGTTTTATGCGCTGGGCGACGGCAACACCCCATTTCGGCTCTCGCTGGCGGGCATTGGCCTCAACGCCATCGCCGACTGGGTGCTGGTGGGCGGGCCCAGCCCCTGGGGCCTGCTGCTGCCGGGCAGCAACTTTGGAGCTCCCGGCCTGGTGCTGGCCACGGTGGTGGTCAATGCGGTGACCTGCACCGCGTTGCTGCTGGTGCTGCGGCGGCGTCTGGGGGGCCTGCCACTGCTGCAATGGACCCAGGACACCCTGTGGCTGCTGCTGGCGGCGGTGGCCGGCGCGCTGCTGGCCTGGGCTGCGGCGCACCTGGTGGTCTGGCCCCCGGGACCTGCCCGTCTGGTGCTCAGGCCCGCCTTCAGTGGCCTGCTGGGTCTGGTGGCCTATGGCCTGCTGGCTTCGTGGGCCGGCGTCAGCGAAGCGCGCCAGCTGCTGGGCGGTCTGCAGCGACGGCTGCCCTGGGGCCGGGCTTAATCGGATTCGCGGGCTCTGCCGGGCTCAGCCCCCAGGCGCACCTCGCGCTCGCCCCGCACGTGCACCGGAATCTCGAGATGGGAGCGGCCCAGCATCTGGGGCCCCTCGATCGAATAGATCCGGGCTTCGATGCCGAACTCCTTGAAGGCGTTTTCGAGTTCCTGCAGCAGGGCCTTCTCGACCTGGGCCTCGGCGTCGACGACCCGACCGATCAGACGGCTGCCCAGTCGGCCGATGCGCTGGCTGACCACGTCGCGGGCGTTGGTGACTTCGATGACCAGCAAGGCCCGCGGTGCGCAGCCCGCCAACCCTATCGGCGCATGTGGTGGCGGAGCCTCAGTGATCCAGGTCTTGCAACACATCCTCGAGGTCGCTCAGCTGGCCGGCGGGCACCAGCCGGGCCAGGGGCAGCCGGGTGGCGCCGCCGCCGATCGGCACCTGCACCGCCTCGAGGGCCTGCCGCGCGCACACCGCCGCCCCGAGCTCGAGCCTGGCGGCGCATTCGATCGCCAGGGCCTGGGCCAGTCCGGCATCGCCCAGGTACAGGTGCCAGCCGGCCACCTGCAGGTACAGGCGATCGGCCAGGGCGACCTCCAGGTCCTTGAGTTGGCTGGCGCTCAGGTTCATGCCGGTTCGTCGGGCGTGCGGCCCGGCCGCAGGGTGATCACCACCCCACCATGGATCAGCAGCACGGTCAGCCAGCCCAGGCTGAGCCAGCCCAGGTGCTGCCACGGGTGGCGCAGTTCCTGCACCACCCACAGGCCGCTGTTGAGCGCGGCAAACAGGGCGGCATGGAGGGTGAGGTTGACGATCCGCTCGAAATGGCGGTACGTCGGATCATCGGGATCGGCGGGGCCGTACCAGCGGATCGGCATGGTGGGAAGGCTGATGGCGGGGGGGTGATTTGACGGATGGGCCCTCGCTCTGGTGAGAATGGACCCATGCGCTTGTAGCTCAGCGGATTAGAGCATCTGACTACGGATCAGAGGGTCGGGAGTTCGAATCTCTCCAGGCGCGCTTGAAACCGTCCTCCGGGGCGGTTTTTTTTATGCAGGTCACTGGTGGTGCAGGCCGGTTCTTGGTCACGATGGTCAACCTGACGCGGGTCCCGTGCTGCTGCGGCGCGGCTGCCTACGATCGCGACATGATCAGCGGTCATGCGCTCAATGTCTGCCAGCGAAATGTCTGCCAGCAACAGGTCTGCCAGTCCCAATACCTCCATCAACCAACCGCTGGCCAGCGCTGACCCCACCTTGGCCGAGCTGATCGGCCGTGAGGAGCAGCGCCAGGAAACCCACCTCGAGCTGATCGCCTCGGAGAACTTCGCCTCGCGCGCGGTCATGGAGGCCCAGGGCTCGGTGCTCACCAACAAGTACGCCGAGGGCCTGCCGGCCAAGCGCTACTACGGCGGCTGCGAGCACGTCGACGCGATCGAAGAGCTGGCGATCGAGCGGGCCAAGCAGCTGTTTGGTGCCGCCTGGGCCAACGTGCAGCCCCACAGCGGTGCCCAGGCCAACTTTGCGGTGTTCCTGGCGCTGCTGCAGCCCGGCGACACGATCATGGGCATGGACCTGAGCCATGGCGGTCACCTGACCCATGGTTCGCCCGTCAACGTGAGCGGCAAGTGGTTCAAGGCCGTGCATTACGGCGTCGACCCCGAGACCCAGCAGCTCAACTTCGACACGATCCGCCGGCTGGCGCTGGAGCACAAGCCCAAGCTGATCGTCTGCGGTTATTCGGCCTACCCGCGCACCATCGACTTTGCGGCCTTCCGGGCCATCGCCGACGAGGTGGGCGCCTACCTGCTGGCCGACATGGCCCATATCGCCGGCCTGGTGGCAGCGGGGGTGCATCCCAACCCCGTGCCTGTTTGCGATGTGGTGACCACCACCACCCACAAGACCCTGCGCGGTCCCCGCGGCGGTTTGATCCTGTGCCGTGACGCCGAGTTCGCCCGGCAGTTCGACAAGGCGGTCTTCCCGGGCAGCCAGGGCGGCCCGCTCGAGCACGTGATCGCCGCCAAGGGGGTGGCCTTCGGCGAGGCGCTGCAGCCCGGTTTCAAGACCTACGCCCAGCAGGTGGTCGCCAATGCCCAGGCTCTGGCGGCCCGCATCCAGGAGCGGGGCATCGCCGTGGTCTCAGGCGGCACCGACAACCATCTCGTGCTGCTGGATCTGCGCAGCATCGGCATGACCGGCAAGGTGGCCGACCTGCTGGTCAGCGATGTGCACATCACCGCCAACAAGAACACGGTGCCGTTTGATCCCGAGTCACCCTTTGTGACCAGCGGCCTGCGCCTGGGCACTGCGGCCATGACCACCCGCGGTTTTGACGAGGCGGCCTTTGCCGAGGTGGCCGATGTGATCGCCGACCGGCTGCTCAACCCCGACGACAGCGCGATCGAGCAGCGTTGCCGCGAGCGGGTGGCTGCGCTGTGCCAGCGATTCCCGCTTTATGGGCGGAAACGTGAGCTTCAGTACGCCTGAACCCTGGTTTCGCCCGTAACCTGAGCGCCAGAGGTGGTCGCCCGTGACGCTCGCCTACAGCCCCAACGCGGCCGCCCTGCTGACCTTTGCGGTGGCAGCGCTGCTGACCGCCCTGGTGGTGCCGGTCGTCAGACGGCTGGGTCTGGCGTACGGCTTGATCGATACGCCCGATCCCCGCAAACAGCACACCACCCCGATGGTGCGCCTGGGGGGCATCGGCATCGTCCTGGGTTTCAGCCTGGCGCTGGTGCTCACCTGGCGCTTCGGCGGGTTTGCCGAGTTGCCCCCCAGCAAGGACCAGCTGATCTGGACCACCCTGGCCGGGTCCCTCTGTTTCTTTGTGATCGGCCTGGCCGATGACCTGTTTGCGCTGCCGCCGCTGCCACGCCTGGCGGGGCAGTTGCTGGTGGCCATGGCGGTGTGGAGCCAGGGGGTGCAGATCGGCACCATCGAGCTGCCGTTCATGCCGCTCGAGCTCCCGCCGCTCCTGAGCCTGCTGGCCACGGTGATCTGGCTGGTGGGCATCACCAATGCGATCAACTGGCTCGACGGTCTCGACGGCCTCGCCGCCGGCGTCAGCGGCATCGCCGCCGTGGGTCTGCTGTCGGTGAGTTTCAGCCTGCATCAACCTGCGGCCGGTCTGCTGGCTGCGGCCCTGGCCGGCAGCTGTCTGGGCTTTCTGCGCCACAACTTCAACCCCGCCCGCATCTTCATGGGCGATGGCGGCTCCTACTTTCTCGGTTTTGCCCTGGCGGCGATCAGCATCGTGGGCCCGGCCAAGGGGCTCACCAGCGTCAGCCTGCTGCTGCCGCTGGTGATTCTGTCGCTGCCGTTGGCCGACATGTCGGCGGTGATCCTGGGGCGTCTCAGCCAGGGCCGCTCGCCCTTCTATCCGGATCGCCGACACCTGCACCACCGGCTGCTGCGCAGCGGCCTCAGCCACCGGCGCACCGTGGTGCTCATCTATGCCTTCACCCAGTGGCTCGCCGCCCTGGCCCTGGTGCTGGTCAATGCCGAACTGCGCTTTGTGTGGCTGGGGCTGGCCACCGCGATTTTGATCGGCCTGGTGGTGACCAGCCGGCAGCGGCTCAACGATGGGGCGCCCTGATGAGCGCCGAGGTTCTCTGCATCGGCACCGAGCTGCTGTTGGGCAACATCACCAACGGCAACGCCCGCTGGCTGGCCGAGCAGCTGGCGGCCCAGGGCATCACCCACCTGCGCCAGGAAGTGGTGGGCGACAACCGCGAGCGGGTGATCGCCGCGGTGCGCGCCGCCGCCGGCCGCTGCCGGGTGCTGATCACCACCGGCGGCCTGGGCCCCACCCCCGATGACCTGACCACTGAAGCGATTGCCGCCGCTTTTGAGACCCCGTTGGTCGAGCACCCGGCGGTCTGGGCCGATATCCAGGCCAAGCTCAGCGCCCGCGGCCGCCCGATCGTGGCCAGCAACCGCAAGCAGGCCCTGCTGCCCGAGGGGGCCCAGGTGCTGCCCAATGCCACCGGCAGCGCCCCCGGCATGATCTGGAGCCCTGTGCCGGGCTTCACGGTGCTCACCTTCCCGGGGGTGCCCAGCGAGCTGCAGGCCATGTGGCGGGCCACCGCCGTGCCCTGGTTGGCCCAGGCGGGCCTGGCGCAGGGCGTCTTTGCCAGCCGGTTGCTGCGCTTCTGGGGGGTGGGTGAGTCCAACCTGGCTGAGCAGATGGCCGATCTGCTCGACGGCACCAACCCCACCGTGGCGCCCTATGCCGGGGCCGGCGAGGTCAAGCTGCGGCTCACGGCCCGCGCCGACAGCCCCGCCGCTGCCGACGCCCTGCTGGCGCCGCTCGAGGCCGAGATCCGCCGCCGCACCGGCACCCTGTGTTACGGGGTTGATGACGACAGCCTGGCCTCGGTGGTGCTGGCGGCGCTGCGCCGGCGCGGCGAGAGCGTGGCCGTGGCCGAGAGCTGCACCGGCGGCGGCCTCGGGGCGGCGCTGGCGGCGGTGCCCGGCGCCTCCGATGTGTTTGTGGGCGGGGTGATCGCCTACGCCAACAGCGTCAAGCAGGCCTTGCTGGGGGTGCCGGCCGCACTGCTTGAGCAGCATGGTGCCGTGAGCGATCCGGTGGCAGTGGCCATGGCCGAGGGCGCCCGCCGTGCCACCGGAGCCACCTGGGGCATCGCCGTCACCGGCATTGCCGGGCCTGGCGGCGGCAGTGAGGCCAAACCCGTTGGTCTGGTGCACATCGCCATTGCCGGACCCGGCGTCAGCAGCAGTGAAGCGGTGCGCTTTGGATCAACGCGGGGGCGAACCTGGATCCAGACCCTGACCTGCGGCGAGGCCTTGAACAGGCTGCGCCTGCAGCTGGGTTGAGGGTCGCCAGCACCGGACTGCTGTGCAACGCCTTGCAAGCAACTCTCTGCAAGTCAGGCCCTGCAATCAAGCCCTGCAAAAACTGGCGTGACTTCTGGCGTGTTTTGCAAGGGGGCCTCGGTAGGCCAGTGCCTAGGCTGATTGATCGGTTTTTTGTCTTGGCTCCTTGAGCAGCGCCACCCTCTACGACAAGGTCTGGGATCTCCACCGGGTGGCCGAGCTGCCCGGTGGCAGCACGCAGCTGTTCATCGGCCTGCACCTCATTCATGAAGTCACCAGCCCCCAGGCGTTTGCGGCGCTGAACGACCTGGGCCTGCCGGTGGCGCACCCGGAGCGCACCGTGGCCACGGTCGATCACATCGTGCCCACCACCAGCCAGGTGCGGCCGTTTGCCGACCCGCTGGCCGAGCAGATGCTGGCCACCCTGGAGGCCAACTGCGCCGAGCACGGCATCACCCTGCACGGCCTCGGCAGCGGCCGTCAGGGCATCGTGCATGTGATCGCCCCTGAGCTCGGCCTCACCCAGCCGGGCATGACCGTGGCCTGCGGCGACTCGCACACCTCCACCCATGGCGCCTTTGGGGCGATCGCGTTTGGCATCGGCACCAGCCAGGTGCGCGACGTGCTGGCCAGTCAGAGCCTGGCCATGGGCAAGCTCAAGGTGCGGCGCCTCTGGGTCGAGGGTCGGCTGGGCCCAGGGGTCTACGCCAAGGACCTGGTGCTGCACGTGATCCGCACTCTGGGGGTCAAGGGTGGTGTGGGCTACGCCTACGAGTTCGCCGGGCCGGCGATCGACGCCCTCTCGATGGAGGAGCGCATGACCCTCTGCAACATGGCGATCGAGGGCGGCGCCCGCTGCGGCTACGTCAACCCCGACCAGACCACCTTTGACTACCTGCAGGGTCGCCCCTGTGCCCCCGCCGGCGAGGCCTGGGAGCGGGCCGTGGCCTGGTGGGCGTCGCTGGCCAGCGGGCCCGAAGCTGTTTTTGACGATGAGGTGCGCTTTGACGCCGCCGCCATCGCCCCCACCGTGACCTGGGGCATCACCCCCGGACAGGGCATTGGCGTCGATGAGACCGTGCCCACCCTGGATCAAACCGAACCCGACGAGCGCCCCCTGGCCCAGGAGGCTTACCGCTACATGGACCTGCAGCCCGGTGCGCCGATCGCCGGCACCCCGGTCGATGTGTGTTTCATCGGCAGCTGCACCAACGGGCGTCTGTCTGACCTGCAGGCGGCGGCGGCGGTGGCCCGCGGCCGTCAGGTGGCGCCGGGCATCAAGGCGTTTGTGGTGCCGGGCAGTGAACAGGTGGCCGCGGCGGCCGAGGCCGAGGGGCTTGATCAGATCTTCCGTGAAGCCGGGTTCGAGTGGCGCGAACCGGGCTGCTCGATGTGTCTGGCCATGAATCCCGACCGGCTCGAGGGCCGCCAGATCAGCGCCAGCTCGAGCAACCGCAACTTCAAGGGCCGCCAGGGTTCGGCCACGGGCCGCACCCTGCTGATGAGCCCGGCGATGGTGGCCGCTGCGGCGATTGCGGGTCAGGTCACCGATGTGCGTACCCTGCTGCCATGACCAGCGCACCCTTTCCCACAGGACCGATCAACGCCGTCGGCGGCACCGCCGTGGCCGTGCGGGGCGATGACATCGACACCGACCGCATCATTCCGGCGCGGTTTCTCAAATGCGTCACCTTCAGCGAGCTGGGGCCGGCCGCCTTTGCCGATGACCGCGCCGAGCTGGGTGGCCAGCATCCGTTTGATCAGGGTGCCCATCAGGGGGCCAGCCTGTTGGTGGTGAACCGCAACTTCGGTTGCGGCTCCAGCCGTGAGCACGCTCCCCAGGCGTTGATGCGCTGGGGCATTCGCGCGGTGATCGGCGAGAGCTTTGCCGAGATCTTCTTCGGCAACTGCCTGGCTCTTGGGATCCCCTGCCTCAGCGTTGTCCACGACGTGGCCCTGGCGGTGCAGGGGGCGATCGAAGCCGATCCAGCCCTGACGCTGCACGCCGACCTTGAAACGCTTGAACTGCGGGGGGCGCAGGGGCAGGTCTGGCCGCTCACCCTGGCTGCCGGGCCGCTGCAGATGCTGCGCAGCGGCCAGTGGGATGCCACCGGCCAGCTGCTTGCCAATGGGCCCGCGCTCGCAGCGACGGTGGCCCGGCTCCCCTACCTGCAGGCGTTCAGCGCTGCGGTCTGAAGCGGCTCAGAAGGGTTTTCTCAATCCCGCCTGTGACGGGTGATAAGGCACGAAGGGCACCCCGGTGCCCTTGAAGTTGAAGTCGTTGAGACGGATCCGGATCCCGCCCAGCTGCTCGTAGGGGCTGTAGTACACGCCGATGTCATAGGAGCGCCGCTGCCAGCGCAGCTCCACGTATGACCCCGTCGTGGCGCCGTAGAACCCCGATGCCGGATCGACGTTAAAGCCGTAACCGAGGCTGACCAGCATCGGGCCGGCGATCTGCTGGGTCAGGCCGAAATTGAGCGTGCCCAGGTCGACCGCGCGGTCAAAGCTGAGCGGACTCAGGCCCTGCCGCAGGGTGACGCCTCCGGTGACCGCGAACTGGGTGTAGTCGAGAAACGGCTTGGTGAACTGGCCCAGGGTGAGAATCGGACCCGCCGAAAAAGACAGGGTGTTCTGGTATTGCCCGTCGTTGTAGTAGGCAAGCGTGCCGGTCAGGTTGGTGTCGAGGCGCAGTCCCGGCACGATCGGCACCGGTGAATTGAGCAGGGCCTGACTGGCGGTCAGCGGTGCCGCCTGCCCTCGCCACAGCGGGAACGAGCTCGACAGTGCGGCGATGCCGCCGCCGCGCCAGAACTCACCCAGGTTGGGGATCACCTCGGTGCCCGAGGAATTGTTGCTGGGGCAGTTGGCCGTGCAGGCCTTGTAGTTGCCGAAGCCAAGCCGCCAGTAGAAGTTGTGACTGCTGCCTCCCCACCGGGGCAGCTGGCCCTGATCTTCAAGCGAGAAGCCATAGGCCGCGTAGACGTCCTGCTCGCCGAGCGAGCCGTTCCAGAGGCGATAGCGATAGGCCCCGAACAACCGGGCTGTGCTCTCGCCAAGCAGGGGAAGGTTCACTGCCCGGCCGATCTCACCCCAGCTGCGGGTGCCATTGGTCAGGTTCTGGCTGCTCAACGTCGAAAGATCGAGGTTGGCCGTGCTGGAGAAGCCCCAGCGGTTGTCGATCCAGCGGGCCAGCAGGCCGAACTGGTCACCGCTCTGCACGGGTTGGGGCACGCCGCCGCTGCCCGGTGGCGATCCCGGCAACGGGTAGCTGTTGGTGCTGCCGTCGATCGTGCGCTGCAGCATGACCTGGGGCTGCAGCAGCAACGTTCCCGTTTTGGCAACGGTGATGGGCTTGACGTTGTAGCCAACGAAGACGCCGTTGCGATCGCGTTCGTCGAAGCCGAGCACCAGCGGTGAGTCGACGTTGTTCTTGCGCAGGCGCTGCCGCTGACGTCCGGGAATCGGCAACCGGTCCTCCAGCAGGATGCGGGTGGAGCGGGCCGTGAGCAACGTCTCGTCTTTGCCGACGACCGTGACCTGAACGCCGACCGCCTCCAGCCACGACTGGGCCGGGGTGTAGGGGTCATTGGTCATGCCCATGCGGGAGGCCGTCCAGCCCGTGGCGCTGAGCTTGATGTGCCGCGCCTGGAAGCGCCAGCGGCTGATGCCGCCGTCGACGAGCTTCATGTTGGACGTGGTGTTGAGATCGCGCAGCTGCTCGGGTCGGATGCCGCCGTAGGTGTTGGCGGTGTCGGGAATGGTTTCGCGGTCGTTGAAGCCCGCCCGCCGTTCGAGCCGTAGCCGCTGCTGCAGCTGCACGCCGCTGACCCGCTGCTGGATCCGGCTGATCGCTTCGCTGCGGGCACGCTCCTCGGACCGTGCCACCTGCCAGACCCCACCGGTTGGCTTGGCCGCCGGTTGCGCGGCGCCATCGATCTGCGCGGCGCCAGCGGTCGCGGGCCTGGGCGTCGGCGTCAC
>JBBASJ010000022.1:5489-10077 GCA_040399325.1 Prochlorococcaceae cyanobacterium | reverse complement strand
CGGCGCCATCGATCTGCGCGGCGCCAGCGGTCGCGGGCCTGGGCGTCGGCGTCACCTGGCCGCGGGCTGCCCGGTCGAGGGCCGTCGTCAGGCTGTTGGCCGTGCCGGGTTCGAGCGGTGGGGCCTCGGGGCAGCCCTGGGCCGGTGGCATCGTGGGGCGCGGCCTGCCGGCGTTGCGGCTGTCGCCGAAGCGGTAGCGCAAGCCGACCAGGTAGCCGTTGCTGCCTTCGCGCACGCCGCTGTAGACGCCATAGGCGCCCGAGCGGTGGTGCAGGCGGCCCACCACCGACCAGCGGGGGGTGACCAGGGCTTCCACCTCAAACGCCAGGTAATTGAGAAACTGGCTGAAGCGCTCGCGGAAGGTGCGCTCGTAGTTGCTCACATCGGTGTTGAAGCTGACCCCTTCCACCAGAAACAAACTCAGCCAGGGCTGCATCCAGATGCGCAGACCGACGCCGAGGGTGCCTTCGCCGAAGCTCTGGCTGGGGACGTCGGCATTGGGAACGCTCTGGTTGTAAGGGCCGCCCTGTTGTGTGGCCGCTGTATGGCCCAGCAGGTTGAAGTCGAGTTCAAGCGCAAACGGACCACCGTCGACCAGGCGCTTGTTGAGGCCGACCCCGGCGAGGTACTCAGGACGCCACCGGCCGTTGAAGAAGAAGCTGTCACCGAAGTTGGCGTCGATCATCTGACCGCCCCAGGCGGTCATCGCCCAGTCGTACGGATGCCAGTTGGGGATCGGCGGCAGGATCGGCGTGCAGGTCAGCGGTCGTGCCGGTGTCAGCGGCACCATCGGTGCCTTTTCAAGGTCAAAGTCGGTCTCGCTGCCATCGAGGTCGAGGATGCCGTAGACATCGTCGGCCTCACCGCTGCCTTCGAGCAGGCTGTAGCGCAGCTGGCTGGCCTGCATGTACTGCAGGCCCCGTTGCAGCCGTACGCCGCCTGTGACGAACACCGTGCGGCTGCGGGTTTCGTATTCGAGTCGATCGGCCAGCAGGCGGCCTCCGGCCAGCATGGCCTGCACGTTGCCTTCGGCGATCACCCGGCCGGTGGCGTCGTCGTAGTGGAGCTTGTTGGCGCTCAGTTCGAGCTCCAGTGGAACGTCGGTTCCCTCGGGCAGACTGCCGGCGACCGTGCTGACAGGTCGTTGTTGCTCGGGCGCGGGTGCCGCCGGGTCTTCAGCCTGGGGTGACGAAGCCTGGGACTGTTTGGCCGCGCTCAGCGGCAACTCCACCCCGACGACAGCCGCTGGCAGTGCCGCCAGCATCGAGCTCACGCCTGCGGCAACGCATGCCGATCGAAAGGATCGGTTGTGATGCACAGGGCGTGAACGGGCGGCAATTGGCAGCGATCCTGCCATGCACCCCGGGTCAGATCAGCGGCAGCGCCGCGGTCCGCCAACTGTCCAGCGGATCACTCTTCGAGATCCTTGCGGCTCGGGGTGCGGCTGGGATCGCTGGCCAGAAAGCCGAACACGAAGATCCCGATGAAGAAGAAGACGACCGAGTAAACCGAGATCTTGAGGGCGAGCATGGTCGAGCTTGCGAATCGGGCTGGAGTCTGAGCCTTGGATCAGAGGGCCAGATGGCCCATCCTATGGGTCCTGGCAGGCCATCAAAGGATGCCCGAGCCCCCAGAGGTGCCCTTGTCTGAGCGGATTGAAACGTTTCAGTCATCTTTCTGGCTCGATCTGCAGCCCCTCTGGCGGCGGCAGGGCCCTGCTGGCGCAGGCGAGTCGGCCCTCACCGACCCCTGGGGCGCCCAGCACCGACCCGACTGGGCCCGGCGCCGGCTGATCATCTGGCCCCGTGGTGGCGGCGTTGGCGCACTGCAGCTGGCCCTCAGCTGCCCGGAGCACTGGCGCGAGCTCGCGCCGCGGGCCGAGGCACGGCTGGTGCTGCGCTGGTGGGCCGAAGCGGTGGAGCTGCTGGTCGACGGGGTGGCAGTGCACCGCGGAGACCTGTTTGATTCGGCCTGCCGCTGGAGCCTGCCGGCCCGCTGGTGGCAGGGCGAAGCCCTGCAGCTCGAGCTGCGGTTGCGCAGCCCGCGCCACGACGACGGGGCGCTGGTGCACAGCCGCATCGAGCTCGAGCCGCGCGATCCTGCCGATCCGGATGGGCTGTTGCAGCCCATCCGCCAGGAGCTGGTGGCCCTGCGGGCGGCCCTGCCGGCTCCCCAGGTTGGGGGCGAGCCCGGTTTGCATGTGCTGGGCCACGCCCATCTCGATCTGGCCTGGCTCTGGCCCGTAGCCGACACCTGGGAGGCGGCCGAACGCACCTTCGGCTCGGCCCTGGCGCTGATGGAGCGCTACCCGGAGCTGCATTTCGGCCATTCGACCCCAGCGCTCTACGCCTGGCTCGAGCAGCACCGCCCGGCGCTTTATGCGCGGATCGTGGCGGCTGTGGCGGCGGGTCGCTTCGAACCCATCAACGGTCCGTGGGTGGAGACCGACTGCGTGCTGATCAGCAGCGCTTCGCTGCTGCGTCAGTTTCAGCTGGGTCAGCAGTGGAGTCGCCGGGCCTTCCCGCAGCTGCAGCACGCCCTGGCCTGGTTGCCCGACAGCTTCGGGTTTGGCGCCGGTCTGCCGGCCATCGCCCGGGCCACGGGGGTGCGCTGGTTCTGCACCCACAAGCTCGCCTGGAATGCCACCAATGCCTTTCCGCATCGGTTGTTCCGCTGGCGCAGCCGCTGCGGCAGTGAGGTGCTGGCGCTGATGACCGCGCCGATCGGCACCGATGCCGATCCGCTGGCCATGGAGCGCTACCGCCTGCAGTGGCAGCAGGCCACCGGCCTG
Source organism: Prochlorococcaceae cyanobacterium (assembly GCA_040399325.1). Lineage (GTDB taxonomy): Bacteria > Cyanobacteriota > Cyanobacteriia > PCC-6307 > Cyanobiaceae > RGUW01. The sequence continues at coordinate 7,286 of JBBASJ010000022.1, read as the reverse complement.
GGCCAGGCCCTGTGGCTGCCGGGGGTGGGCGATCACGGCGGCGGTCCCACCGCCGAGATGCTCGAGCAGCTGGCGCTGTGGCAGCACCAGGCCCGGGCGGGTGCGCCCCTGGCACCCCAGCAGCACGGCAGCCTGCGCCAGTACCTGGCGGGCCTTGAGCCGTGGGCACGGCAGCTGCCGGTGTGGCGCGATGAGCTCTATCTGGAGCTGCACCGCGGCTGTGCCACCAGCCGGCCCGATCAGAAACGGCACAACCGCAGCCTCGAACGCCTGCTGCGGGAGGCCGAAGTGGCCCAGCTGCTGGCCCCTGCTGCGGCCCCTGACGAGGCCCCTGCTGCGGCTACCGCCGACTGGCGCCCGCTGCTGTTTCAGCAGTTTCACGACATTCTTCCCGGCACGTCGGTGCCGGAGGTGTTTGAGCAGGCCGAGCCCCAGTGGCGTGCGGCCCGCCGCCGGGCCGCTGCCCAGCGGGACCAGGCCTTGCAGCGCTGGTTGCGCGGCTGCCCAGCTCCCGACATCCCACCGGTCGGCGCCGGCAGCCAGGCCTGGGCGGCGGTCCAGCTTCAGCCGCTGGCGGCGGAGCGCCGCTGTGTGCGGCTGCCGGCCGGTGCCTGGCACACGGCCGCCGGAACGCCCCTGCCCCGGCAGGCCAGTGCCAGCGGTGGCAACTGGGTCCAGCTGCCACCGCTGGCGGGAGTGAGCGCGATGGCGTTGCAGCGCCAAGGCCCCCAGCCGCGTTCTGCAGGGCCCACGCCGGAAGCGGCGGTGCACGCCGAACCGCTGGCCCAGGGGCGCTGGCGGCTCAACAACGGCCTCATCACGCTTGAGCTGGGCCCTGCTGGCCTGGAGCAGCTCAGCGATGGCGGCGGCCGCCCGTACCTGGCGTCGCCCGTGCAGTTGCGGCGCTATCGCGATGCCGGGGAGTTCTGGGATGCCTGGGATCTGGCTGCCGATTACCCCCAGCAGCCGCTGCCGATCGCGTGGGAGCCCGGCTTGCGCTGGATCGAACGCGGCCCCCTCTGCGCCCATGTGAGCTGGCGCGGCCGCTGCGGCACCAGTGCGCTGCGGCTCGAGGGCCGACTGCTGGCCGGGAGCCCCTGGTTTGAGCTGGTGCTGGCCATCGACTGGCGTCAGCGCCACGAGCTGCTGCGCCTGGAGCTGCCCCTGGCCCAGCCGGCGGTGCGGTGGGCGGCCGACACCAGTGGTGGGGTGCTGGAGCGTCCCGCTGCCCCCCGCACCCCGCGCGAGCAGGCCCGCTGGGAGGTGCCGGCGATCAGCTGGCTCGCCGCCGAAGCCGCCCCGCCCGGTGGCGGGCTGGGGGTGTTGCTCGATGGTCCCCAGGGGGTTTCGGCCACCCCCGCCGGGCTGGGGGTGTCGCTGCTGCGCGGGCCCACCTGGCCGGATCCCGGGGCCGACAACGGCTGGCAGCGGCTTCGCCTGGGCCTCATGCCCTGCCCGGCCGGCTGGCGCGGGGCGCAGGTGCCGGCCCAGGCCGTGCGCTTTCGCGAGCCGCTGTGGTGCCGCCCGGTTGCTGTTGCCCCCGCCCCCATCGAGGCGCTGCCGTCGCTGGGCCCTGATCTGCAGTTGCTGGCCCTGCGCGCCGAGACCACCGCGGTGGCTCAGGACTCAGCGGTGATCAGCGTGCAGAACCTGTCCCCGCAGCGGCGCTGGCTGCAGCTCGGGCCGTGCTGGACCGTGCTCGAGCGGGTCGACGGCCTGGGTCAGCCGCTTGACGGACAGACCTCTGGCCCTGACGTGCTGACCCGGCTGGACCCCTGGGCCTGCGGCTTCTGGCGC
>JBBASJ010000022.1:0-5389 GCA_040399325.1 Prochlorococcaceae cyanobacterium | reverse complement strand
GCCAGTTCAGCGCGCGCCAGCTCAGTCGTCGTGATCGTCAAAGGGGTCGCTGAGCTGCCTGGAGGGGGGGCCAAAAGCGGTGTAGATGCCGAAACCGGTGAGCCCCAGCAGCGCCACCAGCACCGCGATCGCGACCGACATGGCGGGTGAACCGGTGGTGCTGGGATCCATGGGTGCGAAGCGTTCCGTCACAACTCTCGACAGCCCGGCACGCCTGGGCAGGCAAGGCCCTTACAGTAACCAGACCGCTCCATTGCCCGAGAGGCACCTGTCGCCATGGCCCAGCGCACCCGTCTTGGAGACCTGCTGCGTCCCCTCAATTCCGAGTACGGCAAGGTGGTGCCCGGCTGGGGAACGACCCCTGTCATGGGCATCTTCATGGCCCTGTTTCTGGTCTTTCTGCTGGTGATCCTGCAGCTCTACAACAAGTCGCTGCTGCTCGAGGGCATCAACGTCAACTGGAACGGCATCGGCTGATCCATCGCGCTGCGCCCTGGGGTCAGAACCATGAACGTGTTCGGGATCGGGTTGCCTGAGATGGCGGTGATCGCCGCCATCGGCCTGTTGGTCTTCGGGCCCAAGCGTCTTCCCGAGCTGGGCAAGACCCTGGGCCGCACCCTCAAGGGTTTTCAGACCGCGTCACAGGATTTCGAAAAGGAGTTCCGCTCGGCCATTACCACCGACGAAGCTCCCGCTGCCGAAGCGGCAGCACGGCCCGTTCCCGTGCTCGAGCAGGCGGCTGAACCCAGCGTCGACGCCCCCGCCGAGGGCGAATCGACGGCCGCCTGACCCCGGCGCCCCAGCAGCCTGTGCCTGATTCAGCGCTGCGGTTGGTGGTCGGGCTGGGCAATCCGGGCAGCCGCTACGAAGGCACCCGCCACAACGTTGGCTTCATGGCGCTTGAAGCCGTGGCAGCGGCAGCGGGCTCCGCCTTTCGCGCTCAGCCCAGGCTCCAGGGTCTGTTGGCTGACGTGGGCAATGGCGAGGAGCGCCTGCGCCTGTTGTTGCCCCAGACCTTCATGAATGAGAGCGGCCGCTCGATCCGTGCCGCCCTCGACTGGTTCGGGTTTGATCCGGCTGAGCTGCTGGTCGTGGTCGACGACATGGACCTGCCACTGGGCCGCCTGCGCCTGCGGGCCTCGGGCAGCGCCGGTGGTCACAACGGTCTGCGCTCGACCATCAGCCATCTGGGCACCCAGGACTTTGCCCGGTTGCGCATCGGCATCGGCGCGCCCGCCGACAACCCCGCCGAGCGCAGGGCGCGCACGATCGGCCATGTGCTCGGTCGTTTCAGTGCTGGCGAGCAGCCCCTGCTGCAGGCCGTGCTCAGCGAGGTGCAGGCCGGCATCGGCCTGATTCAGCGCCAGGGAATCGAGCGGGCCGCCAACCGCCTCAACGGATTTGTGCCGGCATGAGTCGCCTGCCGACCACCACGGCGCAGCTGCGGGTGCTGCACCAGAGCTTCAGCCAGCGGCGCATGGAGGGTGAGGTCAGCGCCGGTGGCTTCGAGTGGACCTTTCGCTGGGCCTTTGATCGGGGCACCCTCGAGGTGGAACCCTCGCTGGGACGGGCCCTGATTCAGGACGCCCTGCTGCGCTTCCTGATCAAGGCCGATTACCAACTCGAAGCCGGTGGTGACTACGTCTTCACGGTGCGGGCTCGCTTCTAGGCGCGTCAGACCGTGTCAGCGGACGCTGCAGCCAGCGCTCCAGCACAACCTGGGCGGCCAGGTCATCGAGCTGACGCGGCGGCACCCGCAGCCCACGGGGCAGCAGTCGGCGCCAGCCGCGGGCGGGCCAGAGCTGCCAGTAGCGCTCCCGCGCGGCCAGGGTGGTGCCCCGTTCATCGACCAGCTGGGTCGGAATCTGCAGCCCCGCCAGGGTCCTGCACCAGCTGCGGCTCGTGGTGCCGTCCCCAAGCACCACGGCCACCAGCAGCCCCTGGCCATGCCATGCGGCCAGAGTGTCCCGGCACTGCTCAGGCGGCAGGATCAGGGCTTCTTCCACCTGCAGGCGCCGGCGGTCGGTGCGCACCAGTCCGCACTTGCTGCGGCCGGGGTCGAGGGCGGCGAGCGGGCCTGACTGGTTCACGGGGGATCAGGGGCGCCGGGCCGGCAGGGGCGGGGTGACGTTGGCACTGACCCAGCGCAGCTCGACCGCGATCGGATCGGGCGTTTCGGCCTTGTTGAGGACCACCGCCTCCAGCTGCACCACCTGGCCGCTGGGGCGATCACCCAGCTCCTGGACCAGAACGTTGAAGCGGGAGATATCGAATTGCAGCCCGTCAGCCAGGGTGCCCTGCCGCTGGGCCCGGGCATAGGCGGCGGCCAGCAACAGGTTCAGCCGTCGGGCGATCTGGTTGGAATCGCGCAGATCCCCCTCGAGGGTGGTGCTGGCCAGCACATCGCCCGGCTCGACCACCGGGCGATTGGGGCGCAGATCGGGAAAGCCCAGCACCTGGCGCTCACCGCGCAGCACGTTGGCAGCCGAGAGGATGCTCACCACCCAGCTGCCGGGCTGCCGCAGCATGGTTTCGAGTTTGCTGATGTCGCTGCGCGGCACCAGCAGGATCTGGCGGTTCGGGGGTTCACCCGGCAGCACCCGGGCAAAGGCGGTGCGGTTGGCCTGCTGCAGCAGCGCATCGATCACCTCGCCGGCCTGATCGGGGCGCTCCAGTTTCACCTTGGCTGTGGCCAGGGCCTGGCCACTGCTGATCACCACATCGCCGCGACGCAGCGCGATCAGATGGCCCTCCAGCCCCTTGAGTTCGCGGGAGCGGCTGGCGATCTGCTGACGCACCCGCGTCAGATCGGCCTGGTTGCGTCGGATCTCGGCATCCCGCTGATTGACATCACGGCTGAGCCGTTCACGTTCGCGTTCGAGCTGGGTGCGCTGGGCCTGCAGTGGAGCCAGCTCCCGGCGCAGTTGCTGGGCTCGCTGACGGGCCTGGTTGCGTTCCCGCTCGGCTGTCGACAGCTCAGCGGTGCTGCGTTGCAGGGCACTGCGGCTCTGCTGCAGGCGCTCCTCCAGTTGATCCAGCTGAAAGAGGCCCACCCGCAGCCGTTCGCTGACCAGCAGCATCAGCCCCAGGGAGATGGCGCTGATCAGGCTGCCGGTGAGCACCGTGATCAGCACGGCCGTGCGCCGGGGCCGCATGCCCAGCAGGCTCAACCTGGCCTTGCCGACCCGGCTGCCGAGCCGATCGCCCAGGGTGGAGAGCACTCCCCCCAGGACCAGCAGCGCCAGGATCAGCAACCAACCCGACACAGCACCGTTGGGAGCGGGCTTTCAGTATCCCGGCTCGGCCGGCGGTGTGCAGCCCGGCTGGGCCGCTCTGTCAACTGAAGCGCTTGGCCAGGGCGATCGGATCGAACACCGTGATTTTCTTGCGATCGATCTGCAGCAGGCCGTCCTGACGCAGGTCTCCCAGCAGCCGGGTGATGGTCACCCGGGTGGAGCCGATGGCTTCGGCGATCGCCTGGTGCGACAGGCGCAGGTCGATGGTGATCCCGGTGTTGCCGGGTACGCCGAAGTCGCGGCACAGCACCAGCAGAAAGCTCACCAAACGGGATGACATGTCCCGGTGGGTGAGGGTTTCGATCATCGTTTCGGTCTGCAGAATCCGCGATGAAAGCCCCTGCAGCAGCAACAGTCCGACGCTGGCGTCGTCTTCGATCGCCTTGCGCACCGAGCCTGCAGGGGCGCTCACCATCTCCACCCGGGTGAAGGCAATGGCGTGGTAGAAGCGATCTGATCGCTGGCCGGTGAGCAGGGACAGCACCCCGAACAGGCTGTTCTCTCGCAGCAGGGCCACGGTGATCTCCTCGCCCGATTCGTACACCCGGGACAGACGCACCGCACCGCGGCGGATCAGGTAGACCCGTTCGGCCGGGTCACCGGGGAAGAAGATCGTCTTGCCCCGCTCGATGGTTTCAACGCTGCTGCCGTTGAGGCCGCGGATCACTTCGAGCAGGGTCAGGTTGGCCTGGGCCGCAGCTCCAATGGCCGCCACCGATCCCGGCGCGCCGGTGGATGGGTTGCTGGGGTAGCGGCTGAACCCGCGCGTGGCGCCGACCATCGGGGCGATACGGATGAGCGGAAACTACGGAGCGGTCCTGCAGGTGCTTGTAGCGAATCACACGGTTTGCTGCTCTGCCTGCCGCAGTGTGGCCGTCCCGGCCCCGGCCGCTGGTTCAGATGTACGCCACTACAGGTGGTGTGCAGCGCTTGTGAAGCGCGTCAGGCCCGCTACATTCAGATTCGTGGGCCGCTGCGGCCGATACCCGGGGAAGTCCATGACCGCCAGTATCAGCTCCGGCCCCAGCCACACGCGCGGCGCCCAGCGCGGGCTCCATGCGGTCCCGCCGGCACCGGGTTCTGCCTCGGCAGCACCGGTGCTGCGCCTGGTACCCCAGCCCGAAGGCCTGCTCCAGGTTCATACGGCTCCGTTCCGTGGCAGCGTCCCGACGGTGCTGAGTCAGGCGTTGCGGGCTGCCGGCCTGGGCAGTCGGGTGCTCATCAGCCAGTTCCTCAAGGGCGGTGTCGATCAGGGACTCGATCGCCCCATCACCCTGTGTGGCCGCTTGCAGTGGCTTCGCCCCGCCATGCCCGAGTGTGTCGATGGGCCGGGTCACAGCCCGGCGCCCATCGTTCAGCTGTGGGAGCACTGCCGTGACCAGTTGCTGTCGGGTGCCGTTGATCTGCTGGTGCTCGACGAGCTCGGCCTGGCGGTGGCCCACGGCTACCTCGATCTCGAGGCCGTTGTGACCACCCTTGAGCAACGCCCGGCCCAGATGGATGTCATCCTCACGGGACCGTTTATGCCCGAGCCGTTGATGGCGATGGCCGATCAGGTGACGCAGCTGCGGCGAGGTTTCTGATGCTCAAGAACGACCGGTGGATCAATGCAATGGCCAGGGACGGCATGCTCGAGCCGTTCCAGCCGACCCTGGTGCGCCATCTCGATGCCGAGAACCAGGCCAGCCCGGTGCTCAGCTTCGGTTGCTCCTCCTATGGCTATGACCTGCGCCTCTCGGCGCAGGAGTTCCTGATCTTTCGCCATGTGCCCGGCACGGTGATGAACCCGAAGCGGTTCAATCCGGCCAACCTGGAGCCTGCCCCGCTGCATCGCGACGAGGACGGCGACTATTTCATCCTGCCGGCCCATTCCTATGGCCTGGGCGTGGCTCTGGAGCACATGCGCGTGCCCCCGAACATCACCGTGATCTGCCTGGGCAAGAGCACCTATGCCCGGCTCGGCATCATCGTCAACACCACCCCTGCCGAGGCCAGCTGGGAGGGTCACCTGACGCTGGAGTTCAGCAACTCCTCAGGTGCCGATTGCCGCATCTATGCCAATGAGGGCATCTGCCAGTTGCTGTTCTTCGAAG
>JBBASJ010000021.1:30277-32284 GCA_040399325.1 Prochlorococcaceae cyanobacterium | reverse complement strand
CCCCCCCTGCCATGGCAGGGGGGGAAGGGGCGAGTCCGCCAGGCGATGGCGGGCGGTCTCAGCCGATCGCCGGAGCGGTCAGGGCCACCTGGGTCGTGCCGGTGGTCGCCAGATCCAGCGGGAAGTTGTGGGCATTGCGCTCGTGCATCACTTCCATGCCGAGGTTGGCGCGGTTGAGCACGTCGGCCCAGGTGGGCAGAACCCTGCCCTGGGCATCGAGGATCGACTGGTTGAAGTTGAAGCCGTTGAGGTTGAACGCCATGGTCGAAATGCCCATGGAGGTGAACCAGATGCCCACCACCGGCCAGGCTCCCAGGAAGAAGTGCAGGCTGCGGCTGTTGTTGAAAGAGGCGTACTGGAAGATCAGGCGACCGAAGTAACCGTGGGCAGCCACGATGTTGTAGGTCTCTTCCTCTTGGCCGAACTTGTAGCCATAGTTCTGGCTCTCGCTCTCGGTGGTCTCACGGACCAGCGAGGAGGTCACCAGCGAACCGTGCATGGCGGAGAACAGGCTGCCGCCGAACACACCGGCCACACCCAGCATGTGGAAGGGGTGCATCAGGATGTTGTGCTCAGCCTGGAACACCAGCATGAAGTTGAAGGTGCCGCTGATACCGAGGGGCATGCCATCGGAGAAGGAACCCTGGCCGAAGGGGTACACCAGGAACACGGCCATGGCGGCCGACAACGGCGCGCTGTAGGCCACGCAGATCCAGGGGCGCATGCCCAGGCGGTAGGAGAGTTCCCATTGGCGGCCCATGTAGGCCGAGATGCCGATCAGAAAGTGGAAGACCACCAGCTGGTAAGGGCCGCCGTTGTACAGCCACTCGTCGAGGCTGGCGGCTTCCCAGATGGGGTAGAAGTGCAGGCCGATGGCGTTGCTGGAGGGAACCACAGCGCCTGAAATGATGTTGTTGCCGTAGATGAATGAACCGGCAACGGGCTCACGGATGCCGTCGATGTCGACGGGGGGAGCGGCGATGAAGGCGATGATGAAGCAGATGGTCGCCGCCAGCAGGCAGGGGATCATCAGCACACCGAACCAACCCACGTAGATGCGGTTGTTGGTGCTGGTCACCCAGGAGCAGAAGTTCTGCCATGAGCTGGCACGGCCGCTGCGCAGTGCAGTGGTCATGGATCAACAAGAAGTACGGGAGACCCGAAGGTCAGAACGACGCTAGGTGTCGCTGTTGCGTTCTCAACAACGCGTCAACAAACGTTCCATCGCTTGATCAAACTTCATCGCTTTTGTTGCGAAATGCTGCGCTCTCTGTTTCCTGGATCGCCTTTGTGGCTCAGCTACATGCATCGGCTTCCTGCATCAGCTTCATGCATCGGTTTCGTGTGATGGATCCCGCGCGGTCCCGCTGGCGGTACGGGACCCTTCTGCCGTGCTGGCGCCTGATGCGGCACACTTGCGCTCGAGTGCGATGCCCCGGCGATGGCCGACGACCGCGAGAACGATCAGTCCCAACAGCGCTCCTCTGATCCTGCCCGCACGGGCAGGGGCGGGGGTGGCCGCGATCAAGGGGGCAGGGAACCGGGTGGGTTCCGCATTCGCCTCAGCGACAACGAAATGCGTGCGGCCCGGGCTCTGCAGGAGACCTTCCGGTTGCGTTCGACGGTGGCTGCCCTCGGCTTTGCTCTGCGCACCACGGCCCAGCTGCTCGAGGAAGGCAAGCTTGACGCCCTCGTCGAGCAGCAACGCTCCCAGGCTCCTGCCCGCTCCGAAGGCCCTCGCGGCGGCGCCGGTGGCCGTCGCGACGGTCGCCCTGACGGACGGGGCGATGGGCGTGGTGAGTCGCGGTCTGACCGTGCTCCGCGGGTTGATCCCTTTGCCCGTCCCAGCCGTCCGGCCCAGCCCCAGCCCGTGGTCGAGCCAGCCCAGCCAGACGAGCCAGCCCAGCCAGAGGAGCTGGCACCGGAGGCCGAGGCTCCGCCAACGACCGACGTCGAGGCTTCGGCCGACCAGGAGGCCACTCCTGTGGAGGCCACCCCACTGGAGGC
>JBBASJ010000021.1:0-30177 GCA_040399325.1 Prochlorococcaceae cyanobacterium | reverse complement strand
TCGAGGCTTCGGCCGACCAGGAGGCCACTCCTGTGGAGGCCACCCCACTGGAGGCTGTGCCGGCTGTTGACGCCGTCGCCGATGCCGACGCCGCGTCGCCTGAGACCGGCGTCAGCGAAGCCTGAAGGGCATCACGTTGATGGCCAGGCCCAGAGTTCTCTCCGGGGTACAACCCACCGGATCCCTTCATCTCGGTAACTGGTTGGGGGCGATCCGCAACTGGGTTGCCCTGCAGGACAGCCACGACACGTTTTTCTGTGTCGTCGATCTGCACGCCATCACCGTGCCCCATGACCCGGCGCGCCTGGCTGAGGACACCCTGAGCACCGCAGCTCTGTATCTGGCCTGCGGCATCGACCCGGCCCGCTCCACGGTGTTCGTGCAGAGCCAGGTGAGCGCCCACAGCGAACTGGCCTGGCTGCTCAACTGCGTGACTCCGCTCAACTGGCTGGAGCGCATGATCCAGTTCAAGGAGAAGGCGATCAAGCAGGGCGACAACGTGTCGGTGGGCCTGCTCGATTACCCCGTGCTGATGGCCGCCGACATCCTGCTTTATGACGCCGATCTGGTGCCCGTCGGCGAAGACCAGAAGCAGCATCTGGAGCTGGCCCGCGACATCGCCCAGCAGCGCATCAATGCCCGTTTTGCCCCCAAGGATCCCAGCGGCGAGCCGATTGCGATTCTGCGGGTGCCCGAACCCCTGATCCTCAAGCAGGGGGCCCGGGTCATGAGCCTCACCGACGGCACCAGCAAGATGAGCAAGAGCGACCCCAACGAGGGTTCGCGCATCAACCTGCTGGATCCCCCCGAGCTGATCAGCAAGAAAATCAAGCGGGCCAAGACCGATCCGGTCATGGGTCTGGTGTTTGGAGACCCTGAGCGCCCCGAGGCCGACAACCTGCTCGGGCTCTATGCACTTCTGGCCGGACTGAGCCCTGAGCAGGCTGCAGCCGACTGCGCCCAGATGGGCTGGGGCCAGTTCAAGCCCCTGCTGGCCGAGGCGGCGGTCGAAGCCCTGCGGCCGCTGCAGCAGCGCTACTTCGAATTGCGGGCTGATCCGGCAGCGCTGCTTCAGGTGCTTGACCAGGGTCGTCGCCGGGCCACCGAGGTGGCTGATGCCACCCTGGCGCGGGTCAGGCAGGCCCTTGGCTTTCTGGCCTGAGCGGGACCGCTGGCAGCGGCACATCGGCGAGCCTCAACCTGGCCGACAGACCCCAGATCTCCAGCACCAGGTTGTGCCACGGTGCCAGGGTCCCCATCTCCAGGGCCATGGCCGTGGGGGCAGCCTGCCGCAGGCTGCTGGCCGCGGCGAGCTCCCGGCTGGCCTGGTCAAGCTGCAGGGCCAGGTCGGCCCGGGCTGCGGCTGGCATCACCGTGTCGGGACAATGCGCCAGCAGCACCTGACCCCGTTCAAACCAGAAGCGGAAATCCTCCAGCAGCGAGCCCAGTAACCCGTCGAGCAACAGGCCGGCATCGGCCGATGCTGGCTGGTTCCCGTCACCGGGCCGCTCGCTCGAATCATCAGGGTGCATGGGCTGAGCCTAGGTGGGCAGGTCGATCTGACGAGGTCCCGTAGGATCGCCCGTTGCCGATGGCCCTGCCGTGTCTGCCCCTTCAGCCGAGCCGCTGCAGCTGCCCAAGACCAGCGAGAGCGAGCAGCTGCTGCGGATCCGTCATTCGATGAGCCATGTCATGGCCATGGCGGTGCAGACCCTCTTCCCCAAGGCTCAGGTGACCATTGGCCCCTGGACCGAGAGCGGCTTCTACTACGACTTCGACAGCCCCGATCCTTTCAGCGAGGCCGATCTGAAGGCGATCAAGAAGGAGATGATCAAGATCATCAACCGCAAGCTGCCGCTCGAGCGCATCGAGGTGACCCGGGCCGAGGCCGAGCGTCGCATTCGGGCTCAGAACGAGCCCTACAAGCTCGAGATCCTGGCGGGCATCAGCGAGCCGATCACGTTGTACACCCTGGGAGACCAGTGGTGGGACCTGTGCGCCGGTCCCCATGTGGCCAATACCAGCGAGCTGAACCCCAAGGCCTTCGAGCTCGAGAGCGTGGCCGGTGCCTACTGGCGCGGCGACGAACACAACGCGCAGCTGCAGCGCATCTATGGCACGGCCTGGGAGACGCCCGAGCAACTGGCCGAGCACCAGCGCCGCAAAGCCGAAGCCCTGCGCCGGGACCACCGTCGCCTGGGCACCGATCTCGACCTCTTCTCCATCGAGGACGAGGCGGGCGCCGGCCTGGTGTTCTGGCATCCCCGTGGTGCCCGCATGCGCCTGCTGATCGAGACCCTGTGGCGGGAGCTGCACTTCGCCGCCGGCTACGACCTGCTGTACACCCCCCATGTGGCTGACATCAGCCTGTGGAAGACCTCAGGCCACCTCGATTTCTACCGCGAGTCGATGTTCGGACCGATGCAGGTCGACGAGCGCGAGTACCAGCTCAAGCCGATGAACTGCCCGTTTCACGTGCTCACCTACGCCAGCACGCTGCGCAGCTACCGGGAGCTGCCGATCCGCTGGGCCGAGCTGGGCACGGTGTACCGCTACGAGCGCCCGGGCGTGATGCACGGGCTCATGCGGGTGCGCGGCTTCACCCAGGACGACGCCCACGTGTTCTGCCTGCCCGAGCAGATCACCGATGAGATCGTGGCGATCCTCGATCTCACCGAGCAGATCCTCTCCACGTTCGATTTCCGCAGCTACGCGATCAACCTCTCGACCCGGCCCGAGAAATCGATCGGCGATGACGCGGTCTGGGAGCTGGCCACCCAGGGTCTGATCAGGGCCCTGGAGCGCAAGGGCTGGGCTTACACGATCGATGAGGGCGGCGGCGCCTTCTATGGGCCCAAGATCGACCTCAAGATCGAAGACGCCATCGGTCGCACCTGGCAGTGCTCGACGATCCAGCTCGACTTCAACCTGCCCGAGCGCTTCGAGCTTGAGTACGTCGCCGCCGATGGCACCAGGCAGCGCCCGATCATGATCCACCGCGCCATCTTCGGCTCGCTGGAACGGTTCTTCGGGATCATGACCGAGAACTACGCCGGCGATTTCCCCTTCTGGCTGGCGCCCGAGCAGATCCGTCTGCTGCCGGTCACCGACGAGGTGCGCCCCTACGCCGACGAGGTGCTCACCGCCCTCAAGGCCGTTGGCATCCGGGCCAGCGTCGACCACAGCGGCGATCGCCTCGGCAAGCTGATCCGCAACGGTGAGCAGATGAAGATCCCTGTGCTGGCCGTGATCGGGGCCAAGGAGGCCGAGGCCAGGGCCCTGAGCCTGCGCAGCCGACCCGACGGCGATCTAGGCAGTGTGTCCCTCGTCGACGTGGTTGCCGCCGCCGCCCAGGCCAATCAGGATCGGCGTGCGGGTCTGGCCCTGCCGGTCTGATCGCCCCCGCAGCCCTGTGCCATGACCACCCTGCTGGCCGGTGACATCGGCGGCACCAAGACCCTGCTGAGCCTTTACCGCTGTGGCGGTGGTGGCCTGGAGCCGCTGGTGAGCGAGCGTTATGTTTCGGGCGAATGGCCCGACCTGGCGCCCATGGTGCTGGCCTTTCTGGGCGGGCCCGTCGCTGCTGCCGGCCTGGCCCAGCCTGAAGCGGCCTGTTTTGCCGTGGCGGGTCCGGTGCAGGCGGGCCAGGCCCGGCTTACCAACCTGCCCTGGCAACTGTCGGAGCGGGATCTGGCGACGACCACGGGCATCGGCCGGCTGGCCCTGGTCAACGATTTCGCCGTGCTGATCTATGGGCTTCCCCACCTGCAGCCCGATCAGCAGGCCCAGGTTCGCCCAGGCGTTGCCGTGGCCGACGCCCCGCTGCTGGTGCTGGGGGCCGGTACCGGCCTGGGGGTGGCCTATGGGGTTCCGACCCCGGCGGGCCTGGTGGCGATCGCCAGCGAGGGCTCCCATGGCGAATTCGCCCCGCGCAGCGCCGAGGAGTGGCATCTCAAGCAGTGGCTGCAGGCCGATCTGGGCCTCGATCGCCTCTCGACCGAGCGGGTCGTCAGTGGCACCGGGCTGGGCCTGGTGGCCCGCTGGATGCTGGCGACCCAGGGGGCGGCCCATGGCCATCCCCTGGCGGCGGTTGCCGACGATCCCGCCCAGGATCTGCCGGCTGCGGTGGCCCAGGCGGCCACGGCCGGCGATCCGCTGGCCCAGCAGGCGCTCGCCCTGTGGCTGTCGGCCTACGGGAGCGTCACCGGGGATCTGGCGTTGGCGGCCCTGTGCCGAGGCGGCATCTGGCTGGCCGGAGGCACGGCCGCCAAGTTGGTGGAGGCCCTGCGCTCGCCGGTGTTCAGCCAGGGCTTTCTCAACAAGGGACGCCTCGGCGCAGTGCTTGAGCCGATCCCGATCACCGCGATCACCGATCCGGGGATCGGCCTCTTCAGCGCCGCCTGCCGGGCCCGCATGCTGGTCGGCTGACACACTGGCCCGAGCTGAATCAACGCCATGGCTCGCCCGAGTGTCGGGCAGGGAGTGGTGGTCCACGTGCCTGCCACCACCGCGAACCTGGGTCCGGGTTTCGATTGCCTCGGGGCTGCCCTCGAACTCGACAACGTGTTCGAAGTCCGCTGCATCCCCGGAGGCAGCGAGCGCTTTGACCTGATCATCGAGGGCAGCGAGGGAGCACACCTGCGTGGTGGTCCCGACAACCTGGTCTATCGCTCGGCCCAGCGGGTCTGGAAGGAGGCCGGCCTCGAGCCGGTGGCCCTCGAGGCCAGGGTCCGGCTGGCGGTGCCCCCGGCCCGGGGGCTGGGCAGCAGCGCCACGGCCATCGTGGCGGGTCTGCTCGGGGCCAATGCCCTCGCCGCTGAACCCCTGAGCACCGAAAAGCTGCTGGAGCTGGCGATCGACATCGAGGGACATCCCGACAATGTGGTGCCCTCGCTGGTGGGGGGCCTGTGCATGACCGCCAAGGCCGCCTCCCAGCGCTGGCGTGTGTTGCGCTGCGGCTGGTCTCCCGAGGTGCGCGCCGTGGTGGCGATTCCAGCGATCCGGCTCACCACCAGTGAGGCCCGGCGGGCGATGCCCAAGGCGATTCCAATCCCGGATGCGGTCAGCAATCTCGGCGCTCTGACCCTGCTGTTGCAGGGGTTGCGCACCGGCAACGGGGACCTGATCGCCGACGGCATGCACGACCGTCTGCACGAGCCCTACCGCTGGGGTCTGATCCAGGGGGGGCGATCGGTGCGCGAGGCGGCGCTGGCGGCGGGGGCCTGGGGCTGTGTGATCAGTGGTGCCGGCCCCAGCCTGCTGGCCCTGTGCGCGGCCGACGTGGCTGAGGCGGTCAAGGGCGCCATGGTCGAGCGCTGGCGCAGCGAGGGAGTCGAGTCACGGGCTGAACATCTGGGACTCCAGTCCCAGGGCAGCACCTGGGCGACGCTTCCTCCACGCGAATGAGTATTTCTACCCAACGGAGGTAGGGCGGCTGATAGATTTCGCAACAGCCTGAGAGACCCTGATGGGCGCGAATCTGCCAGCTGCAGCCGCGTCCTTCCCCTGGCTGTCGTTGATTGTGCTGTTGCCGGCGGCGGGCGCTCTGTTGATGCCCCTGCTGCCTGGCGATGGCACCGACGCCCGCGTGCCCCGAGGCCTGGCCCTCGTTGTTCTGGGCCTTGATTTTGTGCTGATGCTGGTGGCTTTCAGCCGCCACTACGACCCAGCGGCTGCGGGCCTGCAGCTGGTGGAGCGCGTCAGCTGGGTTCCCGCGATCGGTCTGGAGTGGAGCCTGGCGGCCGATGGCCTCTCGGCACCGTTGGTGGTGCTCTCGGGTCTGGTGACCCTGCTGACCACCGCGGCCAGCTGGCAGATCGCCCGCAAGTCAAGGCTTTACTTCGCCCTGCTGCTGGTCCAGGCCTCGGCCCAGGCCCTGGTGTTTCTCTCCCAGGACTTTCTGCTGTTCTTCCTGGCCTGGGAACTGGAGCTGGTGCCGGTCTATCTGCTGATCGCCATCTGGGGTGGCAAGCAGCGTCAGTACGCCGCCACCAAGTTCATCCTGTACACGGCCACCGCCTCGCTGCTGATCTTGCTGAGCGGCCTGGCCCTGGCGCTCAATGGCCCGTTCACCTTCAACCTCAGCGAGCTGGCGGCCCGCTCGGCCGGCGGTGTCTTCGGCCTGCTCTGTTATCTCGGCTTCCTGATCGGCTTCGGGGTCAAGCTGCCGATGTTCCCGCTGCACACCTGGCTGCCCGATGCCCATGGCGAAGCCAATGCGGCGGTGTCGATGCTGCTGGCCGGGGTGCTGCTCAAGATGGGCGGTTATGCCCTGTTGCGCTTCAACGTGCAGATGCTGCCCGAGGCGCATCTGCAGTTGGCCCCGGCATTGATCATCCTCGGCATCGTCAACATCGTCTATGGGGCGCTCAACGCCTTTGCCCAGGACAACGTCAAACGGCGCATCGCCTGCAGCTCGGTGAGCCACATGGGCTTCGTGTTGCTGGGCATCGGAGCGGTGGATGCGCTGGGCATCAGCGGCGCCATGCTCCAGATGATCAGCCACGGCCTGATTGCCGCCGCCATGTTCTTTGTGACCGGTGTCTTCTACGAGCGCACCGAGACCCTGTCGATCCCCAACATGGGCGGGCTGGCCAAGGCCTTGCCGATCACCTTCGCCTTCTTTCTGGCCAGTTCGCTGGCCTCATTGGCGCTGCCCGGCATGAGTGGCTTCGTCAGTGAGATCACCGTCTTTCTCGGGGTCACGGCCAATGACGGCTTCACCGTCGGCTTCCGCGTGGTCACGATCGTGCTGGCGGCGATCGGTCTGGTTCTGACCCCCGTTTACCTGTTGTCGCTGTGCCGTCGGGTGTTCTTCGGGCCCCGTATTCCCGCGTTGGCGATCACAGGCGACATGAAACCGCGCGAGCTGCTCATCGGTCTGTCGTTGCTCGTGCCCACCCTGGCGATCGGCTTCTGGCCGCGCCTCGCGATTGATTTTTACGAGGCCGGCACCGATGCCCTGGCGACCCGTCTGGCGGCGACGCCTGCCCTGGCCCTGAGCCAGACCTTGGGCTTCGGTTGACCGTATCGCTCCTGGCCACGGGGTTGAGGGCCCATGGGCTGGAATGAACGCAACAGCATCGGGACCATGACGGCATCGGCAAGCGTGACGGCCAACGCATCAGACCAGCGTCCTGTCCTGCCGTTGCTGGCTGGCGAGGGTCTTCCCGCGTTCATGGCGATCACCCCTGATCAGGTGGATCAGGCCATCCCCCAGCTGCTGGCTGATCTCGGCGCTGAGCTTGATGGGCTTGAGGCCACCCTCGAGCGACGTCTGGGGCCCGGCCAGTCACCCCTGAGCTGGGCCGAGCTGATGGAGCCCCTGCACCAGCTGGGGGAGCGCCTGCGCTGGAGCTGGGGCGTCGTCAGCCATCTCAACGGGGTCTGCAACAGCCCGGAGCTGCGGGAGGCCCACCAGCGTCAGCAGGGGGCGGTGGTGGCCTTCGGCAACCGCGCCGGCCAGTCCCGCCTTGTGTACGCGGCGCTGCAGCAGCTGGCCGGACACGCCGGCCTCGACACCACCCAACGGCGCATCCTCACCGCCGAGCTGCGCGATATGGAACTGCGCGGTGTCGGTCTCGACGGTGCGGCACAGCAGGCCTTCAACGCCACCAGCCAGCAACTGGCCGAACTGGCCACCACCTACAGCAACCACGTTCTCGATGCCACCAATGGCTGGAGCCTGAGGCTCACCCAGGCCGACCAGGTGGCGGGTCTGCCCCACAGCCTGCTGGACCTGCTGGCTCAGTCGGCCCGCGAGGCTCTTCAACAACCCGGTGACGCCGAAGCCAGCGCCGAGCAGGGTCCCTGGTTGATGGGCCTCGACATGCCCCGGGTGGTTCCCTTTCTCAAATACAGCGCCAGGCGTGACCTGCGCGAGACCGTCTACCGGGCCCAGGTGGCGCGGGCCTCGCGCGGCGAGCTCGACAACACCCCGCTGATCGAACAGATCCTGACCCTCAAGCGGCAGCAGGCCCAGCGGCTCGGCTACGGCAACTGGGCCGAGGTGAGCCTGGCCTCCAAGATGGCTGGCTCGGTGGGCGAGGTCGAGCAGCTGCTCGAAGAGCTGCGGGCGGCGGCCTACCCGGTGGCCCAGCGTGAGCTGGAGGCTCTGCGGGCCATCGCCCGCCGCCAGGGTGCCCCTGAGGCCGATGACCTGAAACCCTGGGATGTGGCCTGCTGGGCCGAGAAGCTCCGGCAGCAGAGCTTCGAGCTTGACAGCGAAGCGCTGCGGCCATGGTTTCCCCTGGAGCAGGTGCTGCAGGGGCTGTTCGGCCTGTGCCAGCGCCTGTTTGACATTCGCATCGTGGCCAGCGAGAGCGGCGATGCCCCCACCTGGCACCCCGATGTGCGCTACTTCAAGGTGCTCGACGGCGCCGGCGGCACACCCCTGGCGGCCTTTTACCTCGATCCGTTCAGCCGACCGGGCAGCAAGCGCGGCGGCGCCTGGATGGACGAGTGCCTGGGGCGCAGCACCAACCGCAGTGGCGAGCCCGTGCTGCCGGTGGCCTATCTGATCTGCAACCAGAGCCCGCCGGTTGGGGAAACCCCGAGCCTGATGACCTTTGACGAGGTCGAGACCCTGTTCCACGAGTTTGGCCACGGGTTGCAGCACATGCTGACCACCGTGGACCGACCCCAGGCCGCCGGCATCAACAACGTCGAGTGGGATGCCGTCGAGCTGCCCAGTCAGTTCATGGAAAACTGGTGTTACGACCGCGCCACCCTGATGGGCATGGCGCGCCATTGGCAGAGCGGCGAACCCCTGCCCGAGGCCGAGTATCAGAAATTGCTGGCGGCCCGCACCTTCATGGGCGGCAGCGCCACCCTGCGGCAGGTGCACTTCGCCCTGACCGATCTGCGCCTGCACAGCGTCTGGACGGCCGATGGCGGCCAGAGCCCAGAGCAGCTGCGGCGCGAGCTGGCCCGCAGCACCACCGTGCTCGAGCCGATCGACGACGACGCTTTCTTGTGCGCCTTCAGCCACATCTTTGCCGGCGGTTACTCGGCCGGTTATTACTCGTACAAATGGGCCGAGGTGCTCAGCGCCGATGCCTTCAGCGCCTTCGAAGAGGTGGGACTCGACGTTGAAGATGAGGTCGTCGCCACCGGTCGGCGGTTTCGCGACACCGTGCTGTCGCTGGGCGGCAGCCGGGCCCCGGCCGAGATCTTCGAGGCCTTCCGGGGGCGGGCCCCCAGCACCGAGGCGCTGATCCGCCACTCGGGGTTGGTTGATGCCGAAGCGGCGGCCCTCGCCGCCATCGCTGGATGAACCTGCTGGAGCTCGCCAGTGGCTTTGCCACCGAGGGGACGCCACAGCGTGTCGAACCCCTGGGCGCTGGCAATGTCAATGCCACCTATGTGGTCGAGGTGGCCGGGGGGCGCCGTTATGTGCTGCAACGTCTCAACACGGCGGTGTTTGAGCGCCCCGATCTGGTGATGGCCAATCTGGATACGGTTGTGCGCCACTGCCGTCAGCGGCTTGACGCTGACACCCCCTCAGCAGACCGTGCTCCCTGGCAGGTGCCGAGTCCGGTGCCGTTGCGGGCCGCCCAGGCCGAGCTCGATGCGCCGTGCCATCTGCTGCGCCATGGCGATGGGGCCTGGCGCATGATCACCTTCATCGAGGGCGCCCACAGCCTCGACTGTCTGCAGCACAGCCGCGAAGCCCAGGAGGTGGGTCGGGCCCTCGGGCGCTTTCATGCCCTGATTCACGATCTGCCGGCCGAGCAGTTGGCCGACACCCTGGAGGGGTTTCACGTCACTCCCCGCTACCACGCCCGTTACCTGGAGGTGCTGACTGCCGGCGCAACCGGCGCGTCAGCCGTGGCCCAGCGGCTGGCTGATCCCCAGGCCCAGGCCTGCGTGGCGTTCATGGCGGCACGTCAGGATCTGGTGCCGGTGCTTGAGCAGGCCCGAGAGGCGGGCCATCTCCAGCTGCGCCCCATTCACGGTGACCCCAAGGTCAACAATGTGATGCTGTGCAACGCGACCGGTTGTGCGGTGGCGATGGTGGATCTCGACACGGTCAAGCCGGGTCTGCTGCACTACGACATCGGCGATGCCCTGCGTTCGGGTTGCAATCCCGCTGGCGAGGAAACCACCGATCTGGAAGCGGTCAGCTTTGACCTTGACCTCGCTGCCGCGATGCTGCGCGGCTACCTGCACGAGGCCGGCGCCGTGCTCACACGCCACGACATCGCCCACCTCTACGACGCCATTCGGTTGCTGCCCTTTGAGCTGGGTATGCGCTTTTTCTGCGACCATCTCGAGGGTGACCTCTACTTCAAGGTGAGCCACTCGCGTCACAACCTCCAGCGGGCCCTGGTGCAGTTCCGTCTGGCCGAAAGCATTGAGGCCCAGGAGCCAGAGCTTCGTGAGCTGATCTCTGTGTTGTGTGATTCATGAGCGCCAATCCAACACCGCCGCTCCAACTCTGCAGTTGGAATGGGGCCGATGCCGCGCGTGCAGACCTGCGTGCCCAGGCTGCGCTCGAAGACGGCCGACTGCACCTGGGCTTCAGCCTGGCCTGGCAGCCCTCGGCCTCGCCACCGCAGCTGCCGATCTGCCAGGGGAGCGCTGGCACACCCCCCCAGCGCCGCGATGGCCTCTGGCAGCACACCTGCTTTGAGGCCTTCATCGCTGCAGCCGGTTCCAGCGCCTACTGGGAGTTCAACCTTTCACCGGCAGGCGATTGGAACGTGTACCGCTTCGACGATTACCGCGCCGGTCAGCGCATTGAGACGGCCTATCAGCAGGTCTCGCTTGATCTGAGCTGCACGCAGGCCCTGCTCGTGTTGAACCTGCATTGCCCGCTGCCGCCGGCGCTGCTGCAACCGTTGCAGAGCGGTGCTGCGCTGGAGCTGGGTCTCACGGCGGTGCTTGAGCAGCCGGGAGGTGAACTCAGCTACTGGGCTCTGAACCACCCTGGCCCGGAGCCCGATTTTCACGACCGCCGCGGCTGGAGTCTGCGGCTGTGAACCGCTGGCGCCGCACCGCCACCACCCCGCCGAAGCCAGGGACCGGGGCACTGCATTTGCGCAGCTCCAGCGTGATCGGCACCGGCCCATAGAGCGTTTCGGCCAGATCCAGCATCCGCTCGCTGTACTGCTCGAGCGTCTGGCAACAGACACTGCGGGCCTGCTGTTGAAGGGCTGTGATCAGCTGGCTGTAGTCGAGGGTCTCGGCCAGGGCGTCACTGCGGGCGGCAGCGGCCAGATCCACGCTCAAGGCGAGATCCAGCTCGAACCACTGGCCCAGCTCGCGCTCGTGGTCGAGCACCCCCACGTGGGCCCACAGCCGCAGGCCGCGCACCACGATCTGATCCACGATTGCACCGTTCACAGCGGCAGGGCCCGGTGGCTGAAGCGGCGCGCTCCGCTGGCGTAGTCGGCGGCGATGTGCCCTTCGCCCCGCAACCGATAGCGATAGGTGACCAGGCCTTCCAGTCCGACGGGGCCCCGCGGCGGCAGCGTCTGGGTGCTGATGCCCACCTCGGCGCCGAACCCGTAGCGAAAGCCATCGGCAAAGCGGGTCGAGCAGTTGAGGTAGACCCCGGCGCTGTCGACCGCGGCCAGAAAGCGATCGGCGGCGGCCGGGTCGTCGGTGCAGATCGCGTCGGTGTGGCGCGAGCCATGGCGACGAATGTGCTCGAGCGCTGCATCGAGGTCGTCGACCACCCGAATGGCCAGGATCAGATCGCTGTACTCGGTGCGCCAGTCGTCGTCGCTGGCGGCATGGCTCACGCCCAGTGCCATGGCGCCCGGATCACCGCGCAGCTCGACGCCCGCCGCCGCAAAGGCCGCGATCGCCAGGGGCACAAACGTGGGCGCAATGGCGCGGTGCACCAGCAGGGTTTCGATGGCGTTGCAGGCCGCCGGGTACTGGGTCTTGGAATCCAGGGCCACCCGCAGGGCCATGGCGGGGTCGGCCGCGGCATCCACAACCAGATGGCAGACCCCGTCGGCATGGCCCAGCACCGGAATGCGGGTGTTGTCCTGAATGAAGCGCACCAGGGCGTTGGAGCCCCGTGGAATGATCAGATCCACCAACCCGTCGAGTCTGAGCAGGCCCAGGCTCTCCTCACGGCTGGTGAGCAGCTCCAGGGCCGTGGGCTCGACGCGGCTGCGGGCGAGTCCGGTCTGCAGGGCGGCCATGATCGCCGCGCAGCTGCGGTTGGCTTCGCGGCCGCCCTTGAGCAGGGCGCCGTTGCCCGAGCGAATGGCCAGGGCGGCAATCTGCATCACCGCATCGGGCCGGGCTTCGAAGATCACCCCCAGCACCCCAAGGGGCACGCTGATGCGCTCGAGCACCAGGCCCGCATCAAGCTCGGTGTGCAGCTGACGCACCCCCACCGGATCGGCCAGCTGGGCCACCTGGCGCACGCCGTCGATCGCGGCGGCCAGCTTGGGGCCGTCAAGCCTGAGCCGGGCCACGAGGGCCTCGGCCAGCCCGTCGCTGGCTGCGGCCTGCAGATCGGCCTGGTTGGCCGCCACGATCTCGGCCTGGGCTGCGTCGAGGGCATCGGCCATCGCCAGGACCGCGGCGCGCCGATCGGCGTCGCTGCATTGTCCGAGGGCCATGGCGCTGCGGCGCACGGTGGCTGCCCGCTGCAGCAGGTCGGGGCTTGGATCGGGAACGGCGGTGCTCATGGGGCCATCATCCCAAGCGCTGGGCTGCCAGCAGGGCCGCCCCCAGCCGGCCGGCGCCGTTGCCCAGCGCTGCCGGGCCGATCCTGAGGCCGTCGCGGCTGGCCGGCTGCACACGGGTCTTCACCTGCTCCCAGACCGCCGGCAGAAAGTGCCGGCTGGCGCCGCCCAGTCCGCCCCCCACCAGCACCAGCTCAGGGGTGAACAGGTAGACGAGCGTACTGATGCCATGGCCCAGCCGCTCGCCGTAGCGCTGCCACACGGCCAGGGCTTCGGCATCGCCCGCGTCGGCCCTGCGGTTGAGCTCATCGGGGGGCAGGGGGCTGAGCCGCCCCAGCCCGCGGATGCTGCAGAACGATTCGAGCGAGCCCCGGTTGCCGCTGTTGCACGGCGGGCCTTCGGGGTCGAGGCCGATCAGCCCCGGTTCGGCCGCCGCGCCCCTGTGACCGCTGAACAGGACGCCATTGAGCAGCACGCCCCCGCCCACGCCGGTGCCCAGGGTCAGCAGCACCACGTCGCTGCAGCCCCGGGCGGCGCCGCTGTGGTGTTCACCCAGTACGGCGCAGTTGCCGTCGTTGGCACAGGTGACCGCCCGAGCGAGCATCGGCTCGAGCCAGTCGGCCAGGGGCACGTCAACCCAGCCCGGCAGGTTGATGGCGATGCGGGCCACCCGGCCCGACCCGTCGGCCGGACCCGGATGGCCGATGCCGACCCGCGCGGCCAGTCGATCGGGATCGATCCGGGCCACGGCATCGGCGATGGCGACGGTCACCGCCCCGGGCATGGCCGGTTGGGGGGTGGGCACCTCCAGCTCGGCCAGCAGGTCGCCGGCAGCGCTGAAACGGCCCAGCTTGATGGCCGTGCCGCCCAGGTCGATGCCGATCAGGTCGCCGCTGGCTTGGCTGCGTGGCGTGTTCTGCATCAAAACCGGAAGAACAGTTGCAGCTGGGTCTGCCAGGCTCCCTGGGTGTCGACCGTGCCCTGAACCGTGAGCAGGTCGTTGGCGCGCACGTTCAGATTGATCTGGGGCGGCACGTCGGAGCGGTTCGGGGCCGCCAGCACCGACACATTGAACCGTTCGGTCACGTCGATGCCGATCTCCGAGCCCAGCACCAGCTGCGGCGCCAGCCGCTGCGACTGCAACGCCTCCTGACTGGTCACGTTGGGGTTCACATAGGTCGGATACAGGGCGAAGCTCAGCCGTTGCCCGAAGGCATCGCTGAGGCCGCCCAGCACCGGCGACAGCAGGGTCTGGCCGACCACGGTGGCGATCGCGGCACCGGCGCCACTGCCGCTCAGGCCTGCCAGCGAGTTGCCGCCGATCAGGGCGATCAGGCGTGAATCGGGCAGGGGCGGGCTGCTGCGCAGTTTGAGGTTCTGCACCAGGCGGTCTGCCGGGCCGCTGACGCTCACGGTGATGCGCACCAGGTTGAGCTGGTTGAGCGAATTCAGTCCCCCCTGGGACTCGATCTCCGCGAGCGAGGGGGTGCCGCTCGACGCCTGGCCCGTCACCGACAGGCTGTCGGAGACCCGGGTGCGCATGGCGATGTCGAGGTAGGGGATCAGACCCAGGGCCGGGGTGAACACGGCCACATTGGGCGCCTCGGGGTCGAGGCTGAAGGTCGTGGTGAACAGGTTCAGGCGCCCCTGCAGCAAGCGCACCACGCCCCTGGCCCGCAGGCTCGGATCCAGGCGGCCGGTGAGTCGCAGCAGTCCTGCCGTCTGGAACGAGGCCGCTCCGGGGATGCCGATCCTGAGGTTGGGTCCGAGCTTCAGCCGCAGGTCGTTGAAGCCCAGGGGTTTGAACCGCGGCACGGCATCGAGCACCGCCTGGCTGCTGTTGCTTTCGACTTCGGCACCCACCAGCAGCAGAGGCTTCTGGAAATCCCAGTTTTCCTCGAGCAGCTGGGCCACCCCTTTGCGCGGGGCGCTGGCAAGATCGCCCCCACCCGACGGCATCAACCGTCCGCGCTGGGCATTGATGGTGCCCCGATCGATCGCCAGCTCGCCGCCCATCTGCAGGTCCCGCAGGCTGCCGTCGATCTGCAGCCGGCCGTTGGCCACCCCTTGAATGCGGGGCAGGGTGAAACCCACCTGCTCCAGATCAACCGACAGGGGCGGTTCGGTCGGGGTGGGGTTGAGCAGACCGAGATGGCCGGATGCGCTGAGGCGGCCTCCCCGACCCACCCGGGCGCTCAGGCTCTGCACCAGCATCTGCTCGAAGTCAAAGACCACCGTCGCCTCCAGGTCTTCGATGGCCTGACCGATGAACTGGATGCGGCCATCGCGGATGCGCACGAAGCCGTTGGCAATCGGATCGTTGACACTGCCCCGCAGCAACAGCTGCAGGTCGGCGCTGCCCTGCAGCCATTGCAGGCTGGGCTGGGCCAGGGTCGCCAGAAAGCGCAGGCCATCGCTGCGGCTGGCGATTCTGAGCTCCAGATCGGCGCGGTCGGGATCCAGCGGCAGCAAGCCCGCCAGGTCGATGCTGCTGCTCGATCCCGCTGCCAGCAGGGCCAGATCAAGCTTGAGGGCCTCGCCCTGAAGGTCGACCTGGCCCCGCGGCATGGTGATGGCGGTTCCCGCCAGCTCGGCATCGCGCAAACCCAGCTGCAGGCTCAGTTCGCTCTGGGCTCGTCCCAGGCCGTAACGGCCCGCCACGTTGAGGTTGCCGCGCAGGCTGCTGGGCACCGGGGTGAGCAGCGCCAACAGGCTCAGGGGTAGCTGCTCCAGGCTGAAGCTGCCACCCCCCTGCCGCAGGGGCCCCTGGATGCGGGCCACAAACGGTTCCTGACTGAGCTGGGTGTCGCTGGTTGCCGAGGCCAGCCAAAGATGTCCTTTGGCGGCCAGGTCGAGCCAGGCGCGGTTGAGACGCGGACCCCTGAGGCTGATGTCGGCGTCGACCCTGGCCTGCAGCTGCCGCAGCCGCTGTTCCAGATTGCCCTGGGGCAGGCCGCTGTTGCGGCCGCTGCTGGCCAGTTCGGCTCGGGCCTGCTCCAGCAGCAGCAGCTGTTGCTGCACGCTCTGTCCCAGGCTGTCGATCAGCAGGGTGCCCAGATCGCGGGCGCTGCCGATGCGGCTGCTCCCGGGACCTTGCCACTGGGGCCACACGTCAGCGAGCTGCTGCAGCGTGGACTGCTCGATCCCGCGGGCCTGCAGCGCCAGGTCAATGGCACCCTGCCAGCGCCCCCTGCCGACCAGGGTCATCTGCCCCGATCCAGGTGGTTTGAGCAGCGCCTGCAGTTGATAGCGCCCATCCTGGTAGCGGCCCGAGAGTTGGGCCTGTTGCAGCCGCAGTCCGAGCACGGCCGGACGCTGCAAGGCCACAGCCCCGCTGAAGGCAAGGGGTTGGAGCCCGAGCTGACCGCTGCCGCTGAGCAGGCCCCGAACCCCGTGGGGGGCACCTCGGGATCCGGCTCGCCAGGCCAGTCCGTCGAGCAACAGCGCGCGTGCCTGCCAGCGGTAGGCACGCGGCAGACCTTGCAGCGTCAGACTCCCCGTGCCCCGCTGCAACGCCACGGCGGTCGGCATCCAGCGGCGGTTGAGGCTGGCGCTGAGTTGCCCTTGTGGTGCAGGGCCCTGGGCCGTCATCTCCAGGCGGCCGCCACCGCCCGCCTGCCCGTACCAGTGGCCGCTCCAGCGTTCGCGCAGCAGCAACGGGCCCGCGGCCAGGTCGGTGAGCTGCAGCTGCAGATCGGGCACCAGGGCCTGCAGGGCGCCGCTGACCGTTCCCTGGGCCTGGAGCACCCCTCCCAGCTGGGCGCCGACCAGGGGCTGCAACCGCTGCAGCGGAAAAGCCCGCAGCGCCAGCTGCAGCTGCAGCAGACCACTGCGCAGGCCCTGGCCCGGGCGCAGCGCCAGCGGCAGGCTGCCGCTGGCCTGCAGAGACCTGCTGCGCAGCTGGCTTAGCCGCACGACCCCCGCCGACCAGGTGGCTTCACCAGCCCAGGCGCCCAGCAGCGGATCCTGGCGGCGGCTCACGGTGAGCTTCAGCTCCGGCTTGCTCCAGCCTCCTTGGGCGCTCAGATTGGCCTGGAGTGGCGCCGGTCCCAGCCAAGCGGGCACGGGCAGTGGGCCGTTGAGGTCCTGCGGGTGCAGCTGCAGGCGGCTGCGCAGATCGAGCCCCGGCGTGACTGAGCCACGGGCGCTGATCCAGGAACGCCCCCGGCGCAGCGCCAGCCGTTCGAGCTGCAGACCGTTGTGACCCCGCCAACGCAGCGATGCGCTGGCCAGGGCCTGCCAGGTGTTCCAGCGCAGTGTGGTCGGGCGCAGCGTCAGCGTCTGCCCGGAGCAGTGCAGCTCGGCCCGCTCCAGCCCCCTGACCTGTTGCGCTGTGGCCCCGCGCCAGAGCAGTTGCTGAACGCGCAGGGCGCCGCCGCAGTGGGGCTGGTTGTCAGCCCAGCGCAGCTGCAGCCCGCCATCCAGCGTGCCTGGCACGCGCACGGCGCGGCCGCTGGGCAGCAGACTTGTCAGATCGGTGATCGCCAGCTGGCGCAGGGCCAGTTGCATCTGCCAGCGTTGCGTCTTCCAGTTGCCCCGGGCGTGCAGCTGCACCAGCCCGGTTCGGTGGCCCCGCTGCTGAGGTCTGAGGCTGCTGCGCAGCTCCAGCCTGTGCTGGTCTGGCCTCAGGGCAAGGGCGCTGGTGAGCTGGTAGCGGACCCGTTGCGCCGGGATCGATAGCTGGGCCGGTTGCAGCAGGCGGGCGCGCAGATCCAGTCGTGGTGGCTGCTGGCCCCTGGAGCGGGCCGGTGCACGCCAGTATTGGCCGCGATTGTTGGCCTCCAGGGTCACGGTTGTCGGCCCCAGGTCAAGCAGCAGGGTGGGCACCCCCTGGCGCAGGCTCGCCAGGGGGGCCAGCGTCAGGTTCAGCCGTTCAACCCTGAGGCTCGAGCGGTTCATTCCCCGTGGAGCCACGCTGAGTGGTCCCAGCTGCACCCCCCAGGCCCGCAGACCCAGGTAGCGGCCCAGCCTGACCTGCTGATCGAGCTGGGCCGAGAGGCTGCGCTCCAGGCCGGGCCGCACCCGCCCGAAGACGCCTTCGGCCAACCGATCGAGGCCTGCGCTGGCCAGGGCTGCTGCGCCAAGGGCTCCGGCACCAATCAGCAGAGGGCGCCTGAACCAGGGCAAGAGCACGTCTCCCCGGTGCGAGCGGGGCCAGCATTCGGCGCAATATAAGGGGCTTGTTCCGCGACTCCCAGCCCCATGCAGACCGATCCGATCCTGCTCGAGGCGGGCCGCTGGCTGGGGGTGGCCAGCGGCGGGCTGTTCGTGCTGATGCTGCTCGGCTTCAGGCTGGGCTGGGGCGTTCGATTCAGGCTGGTCGGCGTCACCAGCTTCACCACCCTGCTGGCCATCTCCTGCGTGGCCTTTGCGGTCAGCTACCGCCCGCGGCTGCTGATCGAGGGGGCGGTGGCCGTGCCCATCGTGTATGACAACGGTGCTGACCTGGTGATCGCCGCGGCGCCGGCCGATCTGGCCGAAGCGGCCGTGGCTCCAAGCCTCGAGCAGGTGGCGCGCAATCTGCGGGGCAGTGGCCGCAACACCACCGATGGCCTGGTCACCGTGCGACTGCGCCGCATCGTCGCCGAGGCCGATGGCCTCGACCGTCCGGTGGTGCTGGCCGAGGTTCAGCGCAACCTGGGCAGTGGTGAACTGATCAACCCCGCCTGAGGCGATGGAGCTGTTCCCCCTGCCGGCCCACTTCAGCCGCGAAGCCGAGCGGCTGCGGGCCGCCGGCATCGACACCTGGCAGCAGCTCGCCGACCTCGATCACGACACCCTGGTGCGCCTCGGCCGCGGTGGCGGCGCCAGCGAGGCGCGTCTGATCCGGCTGCGGGGCCAGGCCCGACTGGTGGTCGCGCTCGACCTGTTGCCCGCCGATGCCGCCCTGCTCCTGCATGCGGGCATTGCCACCGCCCAGGGGCTGGCCAACGCCGATCCCCATCGCCTGTTGCAGCAGATCAACCGGTTGCAGCGCCAGCTGATCGGTCGTTCGGCCGTGCTGCTCGAGCTGGCCACACTGCGGCGCTGGATGCGACAGGCAGCGGCGCTGGAGCCCGGTCGCCCCACGAACTGACCCTCGCCGGCAGCACTGGGGTGCGGCGCTGTCTGCAATAGAACAGAAGGCTTCAGTCCCTGGGACGACGATGCGGCGATCGCTCCTACCGGCTCTGTTGGGCACCCTGCTGCCGCTGGGGTTGCCGCTCGGATTGCAGCTGGGTCTGCCGTTGGACCTGCCCGTGTTCGCCCAGCAGTCGGCCCTGCTCGATGCCGTCAAGCAGAACCCACAGCGTGGCAAGACCTTGTGCCAGCAACTGCGCCAGTACAACGCCCAGGATCTGAGCTTCACCTCGGCCCAGGTCACCCGGGAGATCGCCCGCCAGCAGTCGCTCAGCCCGGCGGATGCCGAAGTGCTGGTGACCTATGTGGTCGGCCTGTACTGTCCCGACGTGCGTTGAAGTTGAAGCTGACCGCCGCCGACGGCGTCGCGCTTCACGCCCGGCTGTGGCAACCCGACGGTCGGGGTCCGTGGCCTGTGCTGCTGATGCGCCAGCCCTACGGCAGTCGCATCGCCTCAACCGTCACCTATGCCCACCCTCGGTGGTATGCCGCTCAGGGGTATGCGGTGGTGGTGCAGGACGTGCGCGGGCGCGGTGACTCCGGCGGAGCGTTCGCGGGCTTCCGGCAGGAGCCCGCCGACACCGCGCGCACGATCGCCTGGTTGCGCAGCCAGAGCTGGTGCAACGGTCGTGTCGGCACCTACGGCTTTTCGTACCAGGGCCTCAGCCAGCTGTTGAATGCCTCTGGCGAGCACCTGCCCGATGCCCTGGTGCCGGCCATGGCCGGTGTCGATGAGCGCCTGCACTGGGCCAGTGAGGGTGGTTGCCACTGGTGGGCGTTGTCGCTGGCCTGGGGGCTGCAACTGGCTGCCCAGCGGTGTCGACGGGTCCACGACCAGGCCGCCTGGCAGGCGATCCGCGCCAGCCTGGCGTCCGGTGCGTTTGTGGCCGAAGGCCTCGATCTGCTGCGCTGTTGGGATCCCGATGGCATGGTGCTGGGCTGGCTGGACCGGGATCCGGCCGATCCAGCCGGCTGGCTGGTGCATGAGCCCCCTGCGGCGCTCTGGCAGAAGCCCATGCTGCTGATCGGCGGGTGGCATGACCCCCACCTGCGGGGTGTGCTCGATCTGTGGCGGCGTGCCGTGGCCGCCGGGGGCCATCCCCTGCTGCGCATCGGTGCCTGGAGCCACCTGAACTGGCAGGGGGGCATCGACCGCCTGCAGCTCGCTTTCTTTGACCGCCACCTGCGCGAGCGTGAACCCACTGCAGCCCAGTTGCCGCCCCAGCCCTGCTGGCTGCAGGATCTGGAGCAGGGCCTGTGGCAGCCGCGGCTCCCCGGGCAGGGCAGCGGTCAGAGCTGGGGTCTGCGCAGCGGCGGCCTTGCCGCTGTGGATCACCTCGAAGGGGAGCTCAGCCCCACTGCCGCTGGTGGCACGGTGACCCTGGTGCACGACCCCTGGCGCCCACTGCCAGGTCGGGGGGGGCACCTCGGGCTCGATGCCGGGGCTGTGGACCGGGCTGACCTCGATCAGCGCTGCGACGTGGCCTGTTTCACCAGTGCCCCACTGCAGGAGCCGCTGGAGCTGCTGGGACAACCGCAGCTTGGCTTGATCGCCCAGTCCGACCAGCCTGGGTTCGATCTGTGTGCGGCACTCTCGCTGCTGCGCCCCGACGGCCAGGTCAGCCAGCTCAGTACGGGGGTTGCACGGCATCGGGGAGCGACCTGTGAGGCCCCCCAGTGGCGGCGTGTCGAGCTGCAACCGCTGTTTGCGCAGTTGCGGCGGGGCGATCGCCTGCGCCTGTCGATCGGTCTGGCGGCCTGGCCCCAGATCGCCGTCAATCCCGGCGATGGCACCCTGCCGCGGGGAGCGGTCACCCCCGGTCACCGGGAGATCACAGTGGAGTTGGGGCTCGATCAGGCCAGTCTCAGCATTCAGCCGATGGTTGGGGCAAACTGAGGCCCCAAACCACCGCCGTGATGCTGCGCGCGCCGCGTTTCACCTCCCCGGGCCTGCTGATGCTGGCTGCACTGCTGGCTGCAGCACCCTGTGCCGAGAGCCTGCCTGCAGCCCGGGCCCAGGACGCCAGGTCGAGCCAGGCCACCACCACCGCGCCGGCCCTGTCGGTCGAGCAGGCCCGGGCCGCTGCCCGGCGCATTCTTGCGGCGTTGCAGAGCGGCGATGCCAAGGCGCGCTATGCCCAGTTTTCGCCTGAGATGCAGGCGATCACGAGCCCCGCGATGATCGCCGCCACCATGCGCACCCAGCCCAGGGTGCTGAGCTACGAACTGCTGAGCGTGCGCAGCGGCATCAGCAACAGCATCGTCGAGGCCGAGCTCAGAACCCAGGCCGGCAACCGGGTCGTGTTCATGGTGCTCAATCGTGAAGGCCGGATCGAGCGGTACTACATCGACCGCAGCGACGACAACGACAGCCTCGTGGCCCTGCAGTTCGTCAAGGCCGTCAGCACCGGGCATTTCATCACCGCCCACAGTTTTCTGGCCCCTGACCTGCAGAAGGAGATCACTCCCGCCTCGCTGCAAGCGAAGTGGCTGGAGCTGCAGAGGGAGACGGGTCAGTTCGTGCGGGTCGGCCGGGCCGTCGAAGCCGAACGCAACGACGACACCCGGCTGGTGCTCGTCAACGTGCAGTTCAACCGGCTGAGCGACAACCTGTTCGTGATCTTCAACGCCAGCAATCAGATCGTCGGGCTCGACTTTCCTGAAATCCTCACCGGACCTGCTTCGGTTCGCTGAACCGGGCCAGGCTGGTTAAAAACCGGCTTAAGCTCCCGGCTCATCTGCTCGGTTTTCATGGCCACGCTCAGCCTCGACTGGATGGTTGAGGACGCCCATCGCCTGGCCGAGTGTCGCCACGATCATCCCTTCGCCGTGCTGGGTCCCCAGCCGCTCGAGGCCGGTGGCTGGGCGGTGCGGGTCTGGATGCCCGATGCCGAGCGGGTTGACCTGCTGCATGGGGGCCAGAGTCTGGCTCTTGAAACCCCCAACCATCCGTGGGTGTTTGAAACCCGCCTCGACCACAACCCCGGCAGTGGCTACCAGCTGCGGGTGGTGCGGGCCGGGATCGAGCACATCCAGCACGACCCCTGGGCCTTCCGCGAGGAGTGGATGGGCGAGCTCGATCGGCTGCTGTTCGCCGAGGGCAACCACCATCACATCTGGCGCAAGATGGGCGCCCACCTCACCGAGCGCGATGGCGTTGCCGGGGTGATGTATTGCCTGTGGGCCCCCAATGCCCGCAGCGTGTCTGTCCTGGGTCTGTTCAATGGCTGGGATGGGCGCATGCACCCGATGCAGAGCCGCCTGGGCGGCTGCTGGGAGCTGTTCATCCCCGGACTGGGCGCCGGCGAGATCTACAAATACGAGATCCGCACCCAGCAGGGGCACTGCTATCAGAAGGCCGACCCCTACGGCTTCCGCCATGAGGTGCGCCCGGCCAACGGCTCGATCGTGGAGCCGATGGACCAGGGGCGCTACGGCTGGAGTGACGGCGCCTGGATGGCCGAGCGCGACAGCCGCAACCCACTGGAGCAGCCGGTGGCGGTTTACGAGATGCACCTGGGCAGCTGGATGCATGCCAGTGCCGACCAGCCCTACATCGAGCCCGATGGCACCCCTCGCCCGCCCGTGCCGGCGGCTGATCTGAAGCCCGGTGCTCGGCTGCTCACCTACCCCGAGCTGGCCGACAGGCTGATCCCCTACGTGAAGGCGCGGGGGTTCACCCACATCGAGCTGCTGCCCATTTCGGAACACCCCTTCGATGGCTCCTGGGGGTATCAGGTGACCGGTTGGTATGCCCCCACCAGCCGCTATGGCACGCCCGATGAGTTCAGGGCCTTCGTTGACCGCTGCCACAGCGAGGGCATCGGCGTGATCCTCGATTGGGTCCCGGGTCACTTCCCCAAGGATGCCCACGGCCTGGCTTTCTTTGATGGGGCCCATCTCTACGAACATGCCGATCCCCGCATCGGCGAGCACAAGGAATGGGGCACGCTGATCTTCAACTACAGCCGCAACGAGGTGCGCAACTTCCTGGTTGCCAACCTCGTCTATTGGTTTGAGGAGTTTCACATTGACGGCATCCGCGTCGATGCGGTGGCCTCGATGCTCTACCGCGATTACCTGCGCCCCGATGGCGAGTGGATCCCCAACGAACACGGCGGCCGCGAGAACACCGAAGCGGTGCAGTTCCTGCAACAGGCCAACCATGTGCTGTTCCAGCATTTCCCTGGAGCCCTGTCGATCGCTGAGGAATCGACCACCTGGCCCATGGTGACCCAGCCCACCAACATCGGCGGCCTGGGCTTCAACCTCAAGTGGAACATGGGCTGGATGCACGACATGCTCGATTACTTCGAGCTTGACCCCTGGTTCCGCCAGTTTCACCAGAACAACGTCACGTTCTCGATCTGGTATGCCTTCACCGAGAACTTCATGCTGGCCCTCAGCCACGATGAAGTGGTGCACGGCAAGAGCAATCTGCTGCACAAGATGCCGGGCGATGACTGGCAGAAGTTCGCCAATGTGCGCGCCCTGCTGGCCTACATGTGGACCCACCCGGGCAAGAAGACGATCTTCATGGGCATGGAGTTCGGCCAGCGGGCTGAATGGAATGTCTGGGGTGACCTGCAATGGGATCTGCTGCACCATGAACCCCATCTGGGCCTGCAGCGGCTGGTCGACGACCTCAATGTTTTTTACAAGTCAGAGCGGGCGCTGTGGGGTGACGACTTCAGTGAGTACGGCTTCCAGTGGATCGATTGCAACGACAGCCGCCACTCGGTGATCAGCTTCATGCGGCGCGAGGCGGCCACCGGTCGCTGGCTGGTGGTGGTGGCCAATTTCACCCCCCAGAGCCACTCCCACTACCGCATCGGTGTGCCGCTGGAGGGCTTCTACACCGAGGTCTTCAACACCGATGCCGAGCGCTACGGCGGCAGCAACCTGGGCAACCTGGGTGGCAAGTTCACCGACCCCTGGGCGATCCACGGCTACGAGAACTCGCTCGATCTCTGCCTGCCGCCCCTGGCGGTGCTCGTGTTCAGCCGCGATGAGCTGCGCAGCCAGGAGCTGCTCTGTGACGAAGCCCCGGAGGCTGCCCTGCCCGAGGCCTGAGGCCGGGGCCGCTCAGGTAGGTTCGCCCCTGATCAGGCCTTGCCCTCAGACGTTGCCATGACCAGTTCCACCCCCCTGCTGCTGCGCGCCGCCCGTGGGGAGCAGGTGGAGCGGCCACCGGTCTGGATGATGCGTCAGGCCGGTCGCTACATGAAGGTCTACCGCGACCTGCGCGATCGCCATCCGGGCTTTCGCGAGCGTTCGGAAAATCCTGATCTCTCCTATGAGATCTCGATGCAACCGTTTCACGCCTTCAGGCCCGATGGCGTGATTCTGTTTTCCGACATCCTTACCCCGCTGCCCGGCATGGGCATCGACTTCGACATCGTCGAGAGCAAGGGTCCCCTGATTCAGGACCCGATCCGCTCCATGGCCCAGGTCGAGGCGCTGCGCCCCCTGCAGCCGGCCGAGACCATGCCGTTTGTGGGCGAGGTGCTCTCCCGCCTGCGCCAGTCGGTGGGCAACGAGGCTGCGGTTCTGGGGTTTGTCGGTGCTCCCTGGACCCTCGCTGCCTATGTGGTCGAGGGCAAGAGCAGCAAGAACTACGCGGTGATCAAGGCCATGGCCTTCCGCGAGCCCGCCCTGCTGCACCGGCTGCTCGATCACTTTGCCGAATCGATCGCCGTCTATCTGCGCTATCAGATCGATTCGGGCGCCCAGGTGGTGCAGATGTTCGACAGCTGGGCCGGCCAGCTCAGCCCCGCCGACTACGACACGTTCGCTGCGCCCTACCAGAAGAAGGTGGTGGATCTGGTGAAGCAGACCCATCCCGACACCCCCTTCATTCTGTACATCTCGGGCAGTGCGGGCGTGATCGAGCGCATGGCCCGCACCGGCGTCGACATCGTCTCGCTCGACTGGACCGTCGACATGGCTGAGGGCCTCGCTCGCCTGCCCGAGCACGTGGGCGTGCAGGGCAATGTGGATCCGGGCCTGCTGTTCGGCACCCACGAGGCGATTCGCGATCGCATCGACGACACCGTGCGCAAGGCCCGCGGCCGCAAGCACATTCTCAACCTGGGGCACGGCATCCTGCCGGGCACCCCTGAGGAGAATGGCCAGTTCTTCTTCGAGGCCGGCAAGTCGGTGATGGAGCGACTCGGAGTCGCCGCTTGAGTCGATCCCCTGCCCGCATCCTGATCACCGGGGCCGCGGGCTGCGTCGGGCAAACCATTGCTGAGCAGCTGTATCAGGGCACGGACGCCCAGCTGCTGCTGCATTTGCGCGACCCCGCCAAGCTCACGGCCGTCCCCAAGGATGATCCGCGCATCACCCTGCTGGTGGGTGATCTGCGCGAACTGGCGCCCCATGCCGAGACCATCGCCACGGCCACCCGGGTGATCCACACCGCCACCGCCTGGGGCGACCCTGAGCGGGCCCACCAGGTCAACGTGGTGGCCGTCAAGCAGCTGCTCGCTCTCCTGGATCCGGCGGTGGTCGAGCAGATCACCTATTTCTCAACGGCCAGCATTCTCGATCGCAACCTGCAGCTGCTGCCCCAGGCGGCTGAATTTGGCACCGAATACATCCAGACCAAGGCTCTGTGCCTGCAACAGCTCGAGCAACACCCCCTGGCGGCGCGCATCGTGGCGGTGTTTCCCACCCTGGTGTTTGGTGGCCGCATCGGCCCGGCGGGTCAGTGCAACGGCGGCGACACCCACCCCACCAGCTACCTCACGGCGGGCCTGGCCGAGGCCGTGCGCTGGCTGCCCCTGGCCAAATGGCTGCGGGCCGACGGCAGCTTCCATTTCATTCATGCCGCCGACATCGCCAGGGTCTGCGTGCATCTGGCCACAGCCCCCCACCAGGCCAATCCCGAGCCTGGGCAGGGGGCCGTGCGGCGGCTGGTGCTGGGTCAGGCTCCGATCACCCTCAACCAGACCCTGCAGCGGTTGTCCCGCTGGCGTCATGGCTGGTATCCGCCCCTGGGGCTGGCGCTCAGCGGCTGGCTGATCGATGGGCTGATCAGGCTGCTGCGGCTGGAGATCACCCCCTGGGATCTGTTTTCGATCCAGCAGCGCCATTTCGTGCATGACCCCGTAAGCCCGCCCGAACGCTTTGGTCTGGTGAGTCATGCCCCCAGTCTGGAGGCGGTGTTGGAGAGTTCCGGCGTGCCCCGTCGCGGTCGCGTCTGAGCGCAGCGGCATGGGCCCGGGTGCCCCGGTTGTCACCAAAATGTTTCGAACCGTCCTTCTGGCTGCAACATCAGGCCCTCGCGGAGGTCGGCAGCCCTATTTTTGACCGGTAATCGTGCACTCCAGCGCTTCCCATGCGCCGTCTTCTCTCCCTGCTTGCCCTCTGCCTGACGCTGCTGCTGGGCGCGACCCCCAGCTTTGCCGCCGACGTGGCCCACGGTGGTCAGATCTTCTCGGCCAACTGCGCTGCCTGCCACATGGGCGGTGGCAACGTGGTCAATGCTGAGCGCACCCTCAAACAGGATGCCCTCGAGGCCTATCTGGCCAACTACAGCAGCGGCCATGAGGCTGCCATCGCCTATCAGGTGACCAACGGCAAGAACGCCATGCCCGCCTTTGGTGGCAAGCTCAGCGAAGGCGACATCGCTGATGTGGCGGCCTATGTCGAAGACATGTCTCAGAAGGGCTGGGCCTGATCCCCGCCAGAACCGCAACTCACCTGTCTTCCGGTGAGATCGGTTCCATTGACCCGAACCCCGGCAGTCGCCGGGGTTTTTTGTTGGCAAATCACGTTGGGCTGGCCAAGCTCAAGGCAGAGCCGGTGGGGATGCATGTCACGCCAGCAGCTGCAATCGCTCGTGGTTGCGATCGAAGCCGAACCGGCGCTGAGGCGTCGCCTGCGGGCTTGCAGCACCTGGGAGCAGTGGTTGGAGCAGGTCAATGCCCTCGGTTACGCGATCACGCGCCTCGATCTGAACCAGGCCCAGCGTGAGGAGCGGATGGCACAGTTCCTCAGTCGATCCACCCTGGGGCCGATCAGGTCTCTGCGCTGAGGCGGCGCGACCAGCAGTCCGAGAGCTTGGTGCGCCAGCACGACGCTGCAGCAAGCTGATGCGACGCGAGATCCTTCATGTCGAAGACCACTCTTGAGCAGCCGGCCGTTCTGCTCACCACCACCCGGGGCAAATCCCAGACACAACGGCCGAACACGGCAAGCCAGGCAACCCGGGGCTTCGGCAGCGACCGGGCCGCGCAAGGCCGAAAGCGCAAGGTTGGCGGCAAACGCCGACCCGCGCTCAGCAAGGCCGACTGGGGCCCGTTGGGCAAGCATCCAGATGTTGATGCCATCGTGGCGCGGCAGCGCCTGCTGCTCCCCCTCTCAGGCCGATTGACCGAAGCGCAGGTGAAACAGGCATGGAAGCGGTCCGCGGCAGAACACCATCCCGACCGCGGTGGTCAGCACGACACCATGCAAGTGGTCAACGGCGCCCGCGATCTCCTGCTTGGCCATGCCCTCCATTGAGTGGCATCGGTACGGGAACAGGTACCTGTCAACGTCGTGCACGGCCCAGGAAGTGCCTACATTGAGGTTGAGGGGAGGGCGGGAGCCACCCCGATCCCTCACCATCCAAGAGAGTCCGGCCGGGGATCACCTGAGCCGGTGCGCACAACGGAGGTGCGCCGAAAATGCGGCAACATTCCAGTGATCTCGATGGCGCAGCGCGAACGCTATCCCGCAGCCGAAATGAGCCATACGCCACGTCTCTGTTCCCCTGTTGAAATCCCGGGCTGCACAACCCGGGCCGGGATCACAACCGAGAAGGTCAAGCCTCGAGCATCTCTTCTCCCAGACGTGATCTCCTTACCTTCCCTGTCAGGCCCCAGACAGGATCTCTGTGACCACCAGGCACCCGACCGGATCGGCCCCTCATGCCAAGGCGATGATCCGCAACCGGTGCTAAGGCGCCCCCTGCCGGGGCGCCTTGTTCATGAGCCATGCACCATCGCGAAACAGCGCACCGCGCGGACTACCCACTCTGGAGGGATGCACGTGATGGGTCGCAGACCGTTGCCGTCCCTGGATGGACCTGGTCAAAGCCCTTGTTCTGACTCCTTTCTGGCCTTCAGCACAGCCAGGTAGAGGTCCTCATCAATCTCCCGGATGTCGTATTCGCTGGGCAGTACCCCATGCACGTGATGATGTACTGCCATCCAGCAGTTGCGTTCGGGATCGGCGCCGGTGTTGTCGAACGCATGGGAGGCTTCGGCCAGAGCCTTCACCAGGGCAGGAACTTCAGCAGGATCTTCAACCATTGCGATGGGGATTCAGAATGGGGACTCGGCATTGGATCCATCATGGCGGCTGGCAATCGGTGGTTGAGCCTCGTGGAGTTGGCGACGCTGGCCGGGTTCGCCTTCGTGCCCGCTGCGGTGCTGGCCAGCGACAATCCGGCCCAGCTGGTGCCCTGCCCCAGGATCAGCTCTCTGCCTGCCCAGGGTCTGCTGCAGCCGACCCGCTTGACCCCTGACGAGGTCAAGGCCAAGAACCGCCTGGGCTGCCTCTCGCCCGCTGATGCGGTCTACGGAGCGGATGGCTGCCCGGTGCGGTTCTGCGGTGCCGACTCAGGGTTGATTCAGTTGCCGGTGCCGTAGGCCACCTGGCACACAGCATTCAGCAGCTGCGCCTGGCTGGCGCTGTTGGGCACCTGGCCGTTGAGCAGCCCCTGCTGGCAGTTGGCGGCGCCCATCAGCTGGGTGCCGTTGACCAGATAGTTGAAGCTCACCCCATAGTTGCCCACCGATTCAACCGAGCCGTAATTGAGCTGATAGCCGCTGTTGGGCACCACGAACACCGGTGATTGGTCGTTGGCAGCGGCATTGACCAGACCTCCGATCACCGCACCGGTGGCCAGGCCGGCCACACCCCAGGCCGCAGCGCTGGCGCCCCACCAGCCCCAGCTGCCGGAGCCGCGGTACCAGCCGGAGTTCCAGGGGCGGTTGTTCCAGTAGCCGCCGTTGGACCAGTTGCGATTGAAGCCGTTGTAGTCGCGGTTGTAGAAGTTGTTGTCGACATTGACGTTGCGGTTGAAGCGGTCGTTGTCGAAGCTGTTATTGAACCTGTTGTCGTTGGCATTGACGCTGCTGTCGACGCTGCGATTGCCCCCCCAGTTGCTGCGTGTGCCATCGCCATACATCGGGTGATAGCCCTGGTAGCCGGAGCGGTAGGCATCACTGCCACCTCGGTTGAAGGTGTAGCCGCCAGTGCGCATGTCGGCTCCGCGAAAATTGCCGCCGCCGTAACGGGGTGCTGCGTCCAGGGGTGTCTGCACACTGCTGCCGAGCAGCGCGGCTGCCAGAGCAACAGCCAGATTGCGATGAAGGGTCATGGTTGCTGGTCGAGAACAGTTGTTGTGCGCCTTGAGGAGCGAGTGCCGGTTGGTATCAACCGCCGGTCACCTTGGCGTGGTGGCCGCCGCCTTGCCCTGGCGTTGGACCCTTGCGGCGCTCCAACACCTGCCAGGCGCCGACGGCGATGCCGCCGCCCAGGGCCAGCACCAGCAGCTCCCGCAGCCAGTTGGGCAGTCGCCCTGCCAGGCTTTCGGACAGGGGCGTGCCCTTGGGATCAGGCCCATAGGCCACCTGGCAAGCGGCATTGAGCAGCTGGGCCTGGGCCGCCGTGCTGGGCACCTGGCCATCGATCAGCCCCTGCTGGCAGTTGGCCGCACCCTTGAGCGGGGGGCTGCCGGCAACCGCGTAGCTGAAGTCGGCGCCGCTGGAACCCACCGAGTCAACCGAGCCGTAGTTGAGTTGGTAGTTGCTGTCGGGCACGTTGATCACTGGTGACTGCTGCTGAGCAGCGTCATTCACCAGGGTGGTGATCACATCGGCGCCGGCCAGTGCAGCCAGGCCCCAGCCCAGCGATGAGCCTCCCCACCAGCCCCAGCTGTCGGGTGACCAGTTGTACCAGCCATAGCCCCAAGGCCTGCTGCCCCAGTAACCACCGTCAGACCAGTTGTCGTTCCACCCCCCCACATTGCGGTTGTAGAAGTTGTTGTCGACATTGATGTTGCGATTGAAGCCGTCGTTGTCGAAGCTGCCGAAGGAGCGGTTGCCGTTCCAGCTGCCTTCGTTCATGCGCCTGAACTGATCTGCTGAGATGTTGTGTCCTGTCCAAGCGGTGCGGCTGCCGCCTCCGTAGAGCGGATGGCTGCCCCTGTAGCCCTGGTCCAGGGAGCGGTCTGCCAGTCGACCACCACCGCCACCACCGCCACCACCTGAGCGAGGTGCGGCATCGACTCTGGGTGCGCTGAAGCGGTAGGAGCCACCACCGCCGAAACCACCACCACCATCGCCACGAAACCCCCCGCCGCCACCACCGCCAAAGCCGCCACCGCCACGAAACCCCCCGCCACCGCCGC
>JBBASJ010000020.1:7962-32829 GCA_040399325.1 Prochlorococcaceae cyanobacterium | reverse complement strand
ACTGCCTTGCGGGTGACTGCCTTGCGGGGCACCTTTGTGCAGGGTGCCACCGTTCTGGGGACCACCATTCTGGGGATCACCATGGTCGGCATGGCCGACCTGACCGGCGGCGCTGCCCTGGCCGCCGGTGGGGTCACGATCACCAGCTACGGCCACAGCGCCCTGCTGATCAGCGGTGGGGGCAAGACGGTGCTGGTCAACCCGTTCAAGGCCGTGGCCTGCGCCGCCGGCCTCAGCGAACCGCGGGTCAGCGCCGATGTGATTCTGGCCAGCAGCAACCTGCGCGATGAAGGCGCTCCCGTGGCCCGCGGCAGGATGCTGGTGAACCCCGGCTCCTACCGGATCGCCGGCCTGCAGATCGAGGGCATCGCCGCCCCCCACGATCGCTTCGGGGGGCGCCGCTTTGGCCAGGCCACCCTGTGGCGCTGGCGCCAGGGCGGGCTCGACTTTGCTCACCTGGGCGGCACAGCGGCCAGCCTCAGCCCCTCTGACCGGGTGCTGCTCGGGCGGCCCGATGTGCTGATCATCGGCGTCGGCGGCGGCGCCAAGGTCTACGACGGCAGCGAAGCCGCCGAGGTGGTGCGCGAGCTCAGGCCGCGCCGGGTGATCCCGGTGCAATACGTGAGCGGCCGCCAGGCCCCGAAAGGCTGTGATCAAGGCGGTGTGGACCCCTTTCTCAAGGCCATGTCTGGCACCAAGGTGAACCGCACCGGCACAACCCTGAGCCTGCCCGGCAAGCTGGGCGACGGCCTGGTGATCGAGCTCATGCGCTGATCAGGCCGGCCATCAAGCTGCGATCGCAGTGATCGCCCTGTAGGCCTGCCAGAACTGCTCCATCTGGGCGCCGGTGCCGATGCTCACCCGCAGGGAGCCGTCGATCAGGGGTTTGCCAGCCATCGAGCGCACCAGAATGCCGGCCTCACGCAGCTGCGCCTCAACGGCAGCAGCTGGCTGCTCAGGCCAGACCAGCAGGTAGTTGCCACCGGCGCAGTGGTGCCGCACGCCGGCCTGCTGCAACTGCTCCACCAGCCAGCTGCGGGCCCGCCTCACCTCGGCCACATAGGCATCGGTGTAGGCCTGGTCGGCCAGGGCGGCGTGGGCGGCAGTCACCGCCACGCTGTTGATGTCGTACGGGCCGGTGACACGGCCGATGCGGTCGATCACGGGCGCCGCGCCGATGGCAAAACCCATGCGCAGACCCGCCAGGCCGGCTGTCTTGGCCAGGGAGCGCAGCACCACCAGGTTGGGGGTGGCGGCAAAGTCGGCCAGCGGCAACACGCTGTCGCCGGTGAAGGCCTCATAGAGCTCGTCGATCACCACCAGGGTCTGGGGCGCGGCGGCCGCCAGCTCCAGCAGCGGCGCGGGCGCCAGGCGGGTGCCGGTGGGGTTGTTGGGGTTGCAGATCAGCAGGATGCGGGGCGAACCGCCCACCAACGCCTGCCTGACTGCGTCGAGAGGGAAGGCGAAATCGGGCAGCTGGTAAGGGACGGCCTCGATCGCCATGCCCTGCATCTGGGCACAGGGGGTGTAGTAGCCAAAGGTCGGGCTGGTGGTGAGCAAGGTCTCACCGCGATCGCCATAGGCCTGAAAGATGGCGTGGATGGCCGCATCAACGCCGTTGAACAGGCCGATCTGGTCGGGCTGCAGCGGCAGGCCCAGGTTGGCGATCAGCGCCTCGCGCAGCCCGTCGTACTCGGGGTAGATCGCGTAGTGATCGGCCGGGATGGCGCGGATCGCCTCCACCACCGCTGGGCTGGGCCCGATGGTGTTCTCGTTGAAGTCGAGCCGCAGCAACCCCCGCCGCCCCTCCAGAGGAGCGCTGTAGGCCTGAAGGCTCTCGACCTCGGGGCGGGCCGGCGGGAAGGTCATGGAGCCAAGGGGGCCACACCCAACCACTCTTGCAGGCCCGGCCGAGGGCCTTGACTGGCCTATGGCCATGGGACTGATCCGCGGCACTGTCACCCTGGCCATCCAGCTGAGCCTCAGCGAGCTGAAGCGCCGCGAAGTGGTGCTGGGCAATGAGGTGCGGCTGGGGGCAATCCCCATGGAAGACATGGACCTGGTGCTGAGGCCCCAGCTGCAAACCATCGCGGTGAACCCTGAGAGCCCCAACATTCCGCTGAGCGTGGCGACGCGAAGGAGACGACCCAATCGTCTCTCACATCCGCTCCAACGTGGGAATGCCCAGCAGGCCAAGCCCCAGCTTGAGCGTGTCTGCGGTCAGGCGGCAGAGGGCCAGGCGGGAGCTGCGGGTGGGTTCGGCGGCCTTGAGCACCGGCACCTGGTCGTAGAAGCGGTTGAACACCTGGGACAGCTCAAACAGGTAGCTGCAGAGACGATTGGGGAGCAATTCCTGCTCCACCTCGGCGATCACCGCATCGAGCTTGAGCAGCTCGCGGATCAGGGCCCACTCCTGGGGTTCGCTGAAGACCAACCCCTCGCCGGCCATGAAGGCAGAGCCATCCTCAGCCGCCTGATCGCCCCCCTTGCGGGCGATACCAGCGATGCGCACCACGGCATAGAGCAGGTAGGGCGCCGTGTTGCCGCTCAGGGCCAGCATGCGATCAAAGCTGAACTGGTAGTTGGTGATGCGGTTCGTCGACAGGTCGGCGTACTTGACCGCCGCAATGCCGACCGTGGTGGAGACATGCTGAATGAACGTCTCCTCTTCGTGGCGACCCTCCTCGGCGAGGCGGCGTCGCAGGTCGGCTTCGGCCCGCTCGACGGCTTCGTCGAGCAGATCTCTGAGGCGCACGGTGTCACCGGAGCGGGTCTTGAGCTTCTTGCCGTCGTCGCCCTGCACCAGACCAAAGGGCACATGCTCAAGCTGGGCGTCGGCCGGCACCCAGCCAGCCCGGCGGGCCACCTGGAACACTCCGGCAAAGTGGGCGGCCTGACCGGCGTCGGTCACGTAGATGAGACGACGGGCGCCATCGCCGGCAGGCGGCGCAGCCAGGCGGTAACGGATCGCCGCCAGGTCGGTGGTGGCGTAATTGAAGCCGCCATCGCGCTTCTGCACAATCACCGGCAGAGGCTTGCCCTCCTTGCCGCTGACACCCTCGAGAAACACACAGCGGGCACCGTCGTCGGTCACCAGCAGACCGGCGCCATCAAGGTCGGCAACGACGTCGGCCAGGTAGGGGTTGTAAAAGGATTCGCCGCGCTCTGAGAGACGGATGTCGAGGCGGTCGTAGATGAGCTGAAACTCACGCCGGCTCTGGTCGCACAGCAGCCCCCAGGCCCTGAGCGAGACCGGATCGCCGCTCTGCAGCCTGACCACCTCATCGCGACTGGCGGCCTGAAACGCCTCGTCGTCATCGAAGCGGGCCTTGGCCTGGCGGTAAAAGGCCACCAGATCCCCCAGATCGACGGCATCTGCCATGTCGAGGGCCTGGGGTGCCACCTGCTTGAGGTGGGTGATCAGCATGCCGAACTGGGTGCCCCAGTCGCCCACGTGGTTGAGCCGCAGCACACCATGGCCGCGGAACGCGAGCACCCGCGCCAGACAGTCGCCGATGATCGTCGAGCGCAGATGCCCCACGTGCATCTCCTTGGCGATGTTGGGGCTGGAAAAATCCACCACCACCGGCGCAGCAGCGCCGGCCTGGGGCACCCCCAGCCGCGGGTCATCCAGACGGGCCAGCACCTCGGCCGCAAGCCGCTCGGGCCGCAGGGTCAGGTTGATGAACCCGGGGCCGGCGATCACCGGCTCCAGGCACAGCTCGGCAAAGCCGGGGTCACTGGCCAGTTGCGCCACGATCGCCGTGGCGATCGCCCGCGGCGATTGCCCCAGGGGCTTGGCCAGGGGCAGGGCGCCGTTGGCCTGAAAGTCGCCGAATTCGGGTTTGCTGGCCGGCGCCAGCTGGGGATCAAGCCGTTGGCCAGCTGCCTGGGCCGCGGCTGCCTGCTCGGGAAAGGCCCGCTGCATCGCCGCGCGCAACTGGGCTTCGAGGGCGTTGGCGATGCGCAGCATGGACAGGGCGACAGCGGCTCAGCCCTTGATCATCCCGCGGCGGCCGATCCGGCCGGAGGCCTCAGGCGGCGGCGCTGAGCCCCAGCTGCTGCTCGAGCCCGGCCAGCACCACGTCGGCCACCAGCTGGATGCGGTAGCGGCAGGCCTGGGTCTCGCTGCCATCGAAGCGGCCGTGCTCAAAGACCTTGTTGCTGCCCGCACCGCCACCGCAGAGACCAAAGTAGGCGCAGCTGCTGCGGCAAGCCGCAACGCCGGCGGCCATCTCGCGCTGCACCTGCTGAAAGCGCTCACTGGCGGCGATCTGCTCCAGGCTGTCGCTGAGCACGTTGCCGAAGGCAAAGCAGCCAAAGCGCTCGAGCTCGACCCCCAGCAACTCGGGATCAAAGCTCGAGACGTTGCCGCGGGCGTCGACGTTGACGATCACGAAGGGATGGTTCATGTCGGTGCGCTCGAGCCGCTGATCGCTGCAGGCCAGGCTGGTGATGCCGTCGAATTCGCGCAGGTGGACCTGGCCGGGGCTGGCCAGGGTGCGCTGCCAGAAGCGCTGCAGAAACGCCCGGTAACGCCCCTCAAGCTCGGGGCGATCAAGGCTGGAGCTGCTGTTGCCGCCTTCGGTCTCTTCCATGTTGAAGCCGACCTCGGCGATGCCGTGCTCGGCAAAGAAGTCGAACAGGGCATCGGCGTGATCGAGGGCATCGGCGGTGAGCACACTGATCACGTTGAACGGGATCCGGCGCTGCTGCAGCCAGCGGATGCCCCGCAGCACGGCGGCATGGCTGGGCCTGCCCGTGCGGGTGCGGCGGTGGGCGTCATGCAGAAAGGCGGGGCCATCGAGGCTCACCCCCACGTGGATGCCGTTGCGGGCAAAGCAGTCGCACCAATCGGCGTCGATGGTGATGCCGTTGGTCTGCAGCGACTGCCGCACGGTGTCAGGCGGCAGACCGTGACGCTGCAGAGCCGCGCCGATGCTGGCGCTGGCGGCGTCATAAAAAGCCTGGGGCATGGTCAGGGGCTCGCCCGCATGCCACAACAGGGTGAAGGGCCCGTCGACATAGGGGCTGCCCAGCACCCGCTCCAGGGCCGCATCGAGAACCTCCAGCGAGAGCTGGGCGCGGTCGTCGCGGGTGGTCAGGTAGCAGTAATCGCAGTCGAGGTTGCAATAGGGGGTGGGCTGCAGCACCAGCAGCCGCAGGGGGCCACCGTTGACGGCAGAAGCGTGGTCACCACCCATTGGGCCAGCCGCGGCCATTGCGGAAGCCACCGTTGTAGAAACCGCCATTGCGGAAGCCACCGTTGTAGAAGCCACCGTTCTGGAAACCACCATTGCCCCAGCCGCCGTTGTAGAAGCCCCCATTGCCCCAGCCGCCATTGCTCCAGCCGATGCCGCCGGGGCCCAGCACCACAAAACTGATCGCATCGGGACCCAGGGCGCCCGGGCCTGCCGACTGGGCCTCGGCCTGGCGTTGGCGGGCGGCGGCGGCAATGCGCTGCAGG
Source organism: Prochlorococcaceae cyanobacterium (assembly GCA_040399325.1). Lineage (GTDB taxonomy): Bacteria > Cyanobacteriota > Cyanobacteriia > PCC-6307 > Cyanobiaceae > RGUW01. The sequence goes on along the minus strand of JBBASJ010000020.1, from coordinate 27,362 downwards.
CGTGCCTCGATCTCGCCCTGCGGAGCCGGGGTCTCAAGCGCCGAGCGGCTCGCCTGAACCGCCAGCACCATGCCGGTGTCAAACGGCAGCGAGGCGGCGATCAGCAGCACGCCCAGCAAACGGGATTGGGTGATCAGCTTCATCGGGGCTGGAAGGCAGACAGGAACGAGAGACCGAAATCAAGGTGACCGAAATCAACCTGGCCGAAATCAACGGGCCGCGGCAGCAGCCGGCACCGGCCGCAGGGGCTCCACCCCGAGCAGCAGCACATCGAAGACACCACGGATCTGCGCGGGGCTGAGGTTGAGGGCCGTGCCCGGTCCCAACCAGCGATCGACCGCCGCCACATCGGCGGGGTTGCCGTTCACATAGCCCTGCTGCAGCTGCGCAATGGCACGGTTGGCCAGGTTGCGGTAGGCCGAGTTGTTTTCGGGCACCGCGCAGGCCACCGCGTAGCGCAGGTAGGGCTGCTCAGGCGTCAGCACCAGGCCCTTGAGACCGCGCTGGGCCACCAGGCCGGTCAACAGCACGCCATCACCGATCACCCCCTCCACCTGTCCGGCGCTGAGGGCGCCCAGGGCAGCAGCGAGATCCGCGAAGGGCTGGATCTGGGCCGCGGGCTGCATGCCGCGCAGCTGGGTTTCGGCCAACGCGTTCCTGACCACACCGATGCGGCGGCCGGCGAGTCCTGCGGGGCTGCCATCGAAGCGGCCGGCCGGGGCCAGCAGGCGCAGCCCTGAGACCCCAAGCGGCATCGTGAAATCGACCACCTCATCGCGGGCCCAGGTGAAGGGCAGGGTGCAGGCCAGGTCAGCCTTGCCCTCACCCAGGCGCTGACTGAGCGAGGCCGAATCGCTGACCGGCTCGTAGACCAGACGCACCGGCTTGCCCACGGCCTGGCCCACCAGGGCCGTGATGCGCTCGGCCACAACGGCGCCATAGCCCTGGGGCCGGCCCTGCGCGTCGAGGCTCAGCAACGGGGGATGGTCGACCGGCCCGATCAGCCGCAACTGACCGCTGCGGGCCACCCGGTCCAGCACGCCCTCGGCCCGGGCAGCCGGCCCTGACACCATCGCCATCACCAGGCCCAGACCCACAGCCACCAGGCCAGGCCAGCGACCCGAACGAGAAAGCTCACAACCCATGGGCAGGCAGCGATACAACCATCAACACCCCATGCTGACCGGGGTGGATGCCGCTGTCAGCCGGTTGTCACGACTTCAGACGTCAGACCCGGTCCATCAGATCCAGTCGGCCGCATAGCGCATGCTGATGTCGAACCAGGGGGCCCGGGTCATGGGTGCACTGGTCGAGATCAGATCGATGCCGGTGGTGCCGTAGGCGGCCAACTGCTCGGGCTGCACGCCAGAGGCCTCGAGCACCACCGAGCCCGAGACCTCGGCGGCCAGGGCCCGCAGCCTGGGCACCAGGGCGCTCAGGGCGTCCGGGCTGAATTCATCGAGCAACACCCCATCGGCGCCGGCATGCACGGCGGCCAGGGCCTCGGCGTCGGTCTCGGCTTCAACGATCACCCGCGCCGGCCAGGGGGCAGCGGCCCGCACGGCCGCCACGGCGGCAGCCACACCACCGGCCCAGGCCAGATGGTTCTCCTTGAGCATGGCGGCATCGTCGAGGCCCAGGCGGTGGTTGATGCCACCACCGCAGCGCACCGCATACTTCTCGAGCACGCGCAGACCGGGCGTGGTCTTGCGGGTGTCGGCCAGGGCCACGCCTGTGCCCGCGAGCCGGGCCACCAGGGCCGCGGTGGCGGTGGCGATGCCGCTGAGCCGCATGGCCAGGTTGAGCGCCGTGCGTTCGCCAGCCACCAGGGCAGCCGCCGGGCCCTGCAGATCCAGCAGACATTGACCGGCTTCGACGGGCTCCCCGTCCTGCACCAGCAGACGCACCGAGACCGCCGAATCGAGCAGGGCAAACAGGGGGGCCACCAGCACCCCACCACAGAAGACCCCGGCGGCCTTGGCGATCCAGCGGGCCTGCCCCTGGGCCCCGGCCAGGGCCGGGGCGCTGAGGTCACCGCGGCCCAGATCCTCGGCCAGCCAGTCGGCCAGCTGCTGACGCAACTGGGGAGTCAGCACCAGGCTGGGGTCGGCCATGGAATGTCTCAGAGCCAGTAGCCCATGGGCAAGCGCGGGTCGACCCTGGTTGCCTGAGGCCAGGCGCCGAAGCGCTCCAGCACCCCGACCAGCAGATCGCCCAGGCTCGTTTGGCGCTTGAGCTCATCACGGGCAGCCCACTCGGCCGCCTCGATCTCGGACTCCTTCAGGTCGAGGGCCTCGAGCAGGCTGCGATAGGCCTGTTTCTCGGCTGGGTTGATCGGAGCATCGTCTTCAGGACGCTGGTTGATGCTGATCATCTGCAGGGCGAGCTTGACGGCCAGCTGCCGCTCGTCGGCATCACCGAGAGCCGCCACGAGGGCCTTGAGATCGTCCTGCGGCAGATGGTCAACCGCCAGCGCCCGCACCGCGTCAACCGCGTGGGGATCGGACCCATCGAGCAGCAGCAGGCGTGCCACAACCTTTTCGAGCAGCTGCCGCTCATCAAGGGCAAAGTCACCGTCGGCCCAGGCCACCCAGCAGACGATGCGCAACAGCGCCCGCTGCGGCGGGGTCAGGCCCTCCAGAGGGTTGGAACCACCGGCGCTGCGATCCGTGTCCATGGAGCATCAATCGGCATGTCGCCACCCATTGTCGTGGTGCGTGGCGGCAGATCGACCGCTTCACTTGCCGATGCAGAAGCGCGAGAAGACCCGATCGAGCACGGCCTCTGTGACCTCCTCGCCGGTGATCTCCCCAAGGGCGCGCACGGCGGCCCGCAGATCAATCGTCCAGAAATCCCAGGGCAACCCCTGCTCGGCAGCCTCCAGTGAGCGCTCCAGAGCCGCGGCGGCGGCGGCGGCCAGATCCCGTTGGCGTTCGTTGAGGGCCACCTGCAGGCCCTGGAGATCGGCAGCGCCACAGCAGCGCAGCAGCGCTGTCTCCAGGGCTTCGATGCCCTCGCCGTGGCGGGCACTGATGCACACCTGGGCGGGCGCACGGTCGCCATCGGGCGGGGCAACCAGACCGCAGGGCAGACCTGCGGCATCGGCCTTGTTGCCCACCAGCAGCAGGGGCGAGCCGTCGGGCACCTGGTCGCGCAGCGCCTGGTCTTCATCGCACCAGCCGTGGCTCAGGTCGAAGAGCAGCAGCACCACATCGGCACTGGCCAGGGCCTGACGCGACAGCGCGATGCCCAGCTGCTCGACCGGATCACCGCTGTCGCGGATGCCGGCCGTGTCCAGCAGGGTGAGCGGCACCCCGCCCAGCACCAACTCACTCTCGAGCAGATCACGGGTCGTGCCCGGCAGGTCGGTGACGATGGCGCGCTCACGCCGGCTCAGGCGATTGAGCAAGCTCGATTTGCCCACATTGGGCCGGCCCACGATCGCCACCCGCAGCCCCTGGCGCAGCACTGCACCCTGGGCAGCGGCATCGACCAACCGCAACAGGCTGTTGCGACTGGCCTCCAGCTCGGCCGTGACGGCGGCGCCGTCGAGGGGGGGCAGGTCCTCCTCGAAATCGACCCGCGCCTCAAGCTCGGCCAGCTGGTCAAGCAGCCGGGCGCGCAGGGCGCCGATCTGCCGCTGCAGACCGCCATCGAGCCCGGCCATGGCCAGCTGGGCCGCCCGACGGCTGCGGGCTGCGATCAGCTCGCTGACCGCTTCGGCCCGGGTGAGATCCAGGCGTCCATTGAGAAAGGCCCGCTGACTGAACTCTCCCGGCAGGGCCCGCCGGGCGCCGGCTGCGAGCACCAGCTCGAGCACCCGACCCACCGCCACCACACCACCATGCCCATGGAACTCGACCACGTCCTGGCGCGTGAAGCTGCGGGGTGCGCGCATCAGCAACAGCAGGGCTTCATCGATGCGCTCGCCGGTGTCCGGATCGAGCACGTGGCCATACAGAATGCGGTGGCTGTCCCAGGGCTGGTCCCCCGGGGCCACAAACAACCGACGGGCGATCGCCTCGGCCTCGGGACCCGAGAGCCGCACAATCGCCACGCTGCCCTCGCCCGGGGCCACGGCAGTGGCGATGGCCGCAATGGTGTCGGTGCTGTTGAAACGCAAACGCCGTCAGGCCCTGGGTCCCTCCCAGTCTTGAACCCCATGGGGCACGTGGGAGGCTTGCCGCGTCAGGAGCCGGCCAGGCCCGGAAACACCATCAGATCGATGTGGCCGCCGACCGGATGGCGCCACTCGCGAAACTCGTCGGCCAGGGCCTGGTGCTCGCCCTGCAACGAAAGCGCCTGCAGGTCCTGCAGACGCTGGTGCACGAGGTCAAGGGTGTTGTCGATCAGTTGAGCGGCCTGTTCAGAGGTCATGGCAACTGCAGCGGTGGCTCCCTTGTAACCAGTGCACAGCTGCCGAGCTGTAGTGATGGTCACCCATCACAACGGTGTGGGCAGATCCGCACGCCTCGCATCGCAAAGCGGGCGCGCTTCAATGGATTGAGGGCAACCAACCAGATTGACGCGCCACAAGCACCGGTCTCTGAGCAAGATGTGTGGCTGGCTGCCGTTGCAGCCAGCGTTGCAACTGTGGAAGCATCAACGACTGCGCCAGAAACTGACGCTTGGCGTCTGGCTCTCGATCATTCCCTTCACCATCGCGGGGTCCAGCCTGGCGCTCTGGAATGCCCACAACATGGTGACCAGGCAATGGGAACGGCGTTCCCTCAAAGACCTGGAACTGATCAACGGGATCACTACCACCTGGGACAAAAGCACTCTTGATTTTCTGACCTACCTGGCCGATCAAGACGAAATCAAAAACCTCGACGCCAGCGCAAGCTCCAAAGAACTCCGCAATAGCCAGAAGAGCTCAAGATATTACAACCTGCTCGTCTTCAACACCGAAGGGCAAGTGATTGCCAATACCAAGGCGAACCAGGTGGGCGATCAGGCCCATCTGCCAACACCCGAGGTCATCCGAAAAGAAGCCTGGTTTGAGAGTGCCATGGCAGGCGTCTCCAAATCCTGGCTCACGCTTTATGACACCTCTGACCACGCCTTCGCCATCAGCGCCGTACCCATCCGACCCCCCAATGGAGACAGGCGAAGCCGACCAATTGGGGTTCTTGCAGCCCAGATTCGATTGAGCCGGCTCGATGCCACGAGCGGAATCGGCTCGGTCTTCTCCGCCACGGGCAACGCCCAGAGCAACACCGACACCTTGATCGACCTAGACAAAGGACTGCACAAAGGCATCGCCGCTCTGCTGATCCTGGCCCCCGGGGGCGTGCATTTCATCGGCCACCCCGGCATGCCAGAGCACTACCGAAAAGGCATGCTCGATACCAAGCAAACCAGGAACAGCCGCTGGTGGCCTGTCATCGAAGCCGCCCTGAAACCGGGTAGTACCAAAGAGACACGGGTGCTGAACATTGACGGCACCGATTTTGTCCTGGCCATCAGGCGAGATTCGCCATCACGCTCGGCCGCTCTGCTGATCGATCAAGACACCAAATTCAGAAATGTCAACACACTGTTTGCCTGGTTCTGGCTGGTCAACCTGATCGCACTTGGCCTCAGTTCGATTGTGATCTATCGCATCTGTGGCGCCCTGTCGCAACCCGTCGACCAGGCCGGTGAAGCGCTGGCCGCCATCAGCCAGGGTCACTTCGACATCAAATTACCTGAAGAGTCGAGCGACGTAGGTCGTCTCTTCAATTATATCAACCAGGCCTCCGACCAACTGAAGCACTACCTGCAGGAATCGACGCACCATGCCATCACCGAAGCCCAGCTCTGCCAGGCCCGTCGCATTCAAGACGACTTTCTGATCAAAGACCTGCCCAACCGGCGCGAAATCAGCCTGGCCGCCTCGTTTGATCCCGCCTATGAAATCGGCGCCGACTGGTACGACGCCATCGCCCTCGACGACACGGTGTTCTTCGTCGTTGCCGATGTTTGCGACAAGGGCATCCCATCAGCCTTGTACATGTCGGTATTTCGCTCGTTGCTGCGCCACAACATCATCAATGAGTTCAACGACAACAACGACCCCGCCACAACCATCCTCAACGCGTTATCCGGAGTCAATCGCTACATGGCGAAGACCCATGGCATGACGGCCATGTTTGCCACCGTGTTCGTGGGGGGCTACACAGTCGGTACGCGACAGCTGAACTACATCGTGGCTGGCCATGAAGCTCCCCTGGTCCTGCACGATCAACAGACTGAGACGCTGACCCTGGGAGGTCCGGCGGTGGGGCTGTTCCATGATTGTGTGTTCAAACCCCAGCGCTGCCAGCTGGACCCCGGCTCGATCCTGCTGGCCTACAGCGATGGCCTGCCCGATTCCCGCAACCCCGAGGGAACCGCCTTGGGCAATGAACGCATCCGAACCATTCTCAACGAACGCAACTCGAAGGACTGGACTGCCTCCGAACTGCTGCAGCGGCTCCGCCAGGCAGCACTCGATCACATGAACACCGGCGATCAGTTCGACGACCTCACGCTGATGACCGTCAAGATCGAATCGAGCGGCCCAGCGGCCTGATTCGGCCCCAGGCAGGCTGCCAACCCAGGCCACAAATGTAACGTTGTCGCGGTCTGTTGCGCTCTGCGGCAGGTGCCCACAAACTGGGATCTGATCACACGTATCCCATGCCGACGTTCAAGCGCACCAGCTGCGTGGCGCTCTCATTGAGCAGCCTGCTGGCCTCTGCCACCCTGACCCCAGCCCTGGCCGCACCGGCCCAGCCGAGTGGTCAGGTTGACGTGCGTGACCACAACATCAGCATGGCCCAGGTGATTGAGGCCCAGAAGAACTGGTGCGCCGGACTGCTGAAGATCAGCCAGGCCTATGCCAGCGGGGGCATCAAAGCGGCCACGACAACCGCCGAAGCCGTCATCGACCAGGCCTACGCCTACCAGTACGGACCGGTTGCGTTCAAACCGACCCTGACCTCTGGCAGCCAGACCTTCAGGGCCACCCGTGAGGGAGCCCTGGCCTACTTTGTGGGAAACAATCCCAGATTTCCCAACGACAAGGGCTTCGCACTCAAGCCCTGGCGCACCTGCAGGGCGGTGAACGCGGTGATCCAACTGAATGGACCGTCGGCCGTCACCATGGGCAACGTGATCTTGACCGACGCCAAGGGTGATACCACCAAAGTCGACAAGACTTGGAAGTTCGAAAAGGAATCAAACGGCACGATCAGAATCCTGCTGCATCACTCCTCCTTGCCGTTTCAGGGCTGAGCCAGGGCGTCAGCCGATCCCGGTACGGGCGATGTCGAGCACATCCGCCATCGAGCGGATCTGATTGAGGGTGCTGCCCAGCTGGGTGGCACTCTGCAGCTCGACCCTCAGGTCGATGCGTGCCGGCTTGCCGGGACTGGTGCGCACGCGGGCATCGCTCACGTTGATGCGGTGGTCCGACAGCCGCATCAAAATGTCCTTGAGCACACCCACCCGGTCGAGCACCTCAATGCGCAACTGCACCGGGTAACGGCGTTGCTGGGCTTCGCTGGCGGGGTTCCAACGCACCGGCAAGCGCCGCGCCACCGGGATCTGCTCGACATTGCCGCAGTCCTGCCGGTGAATGGTGATGCCGTGGTTGCCGAGGGAGACCGATCCCACGATGGGCTCCCCCGGCAGCGGGCTGCAGCAGCCCCCAAGGCGGTAATCAAGGCCCTCAAGCCCGAGGATCGGGCTGGCCACACCGGCGCCATGGGCATGCAGCGGCGCCTGGTGGGTGAGCTGTTCGGCCTGGGCGACCACACCAGCCGCCACCTCCTCGTTGCTCTTGGGGGGCGCCTCAGCCACCGTGGCCAGGCGGATCTCCTCCCGCAGGCGATTGAGCACCTGGTGCAGGGTGACGCCACCGAAACCCAGGGAGGCCAGCAGGTCTTCGGTACTCACCAGGTTGCAGCGGCGTGCCACCTGGGCCATGGCATCGCCGTTGAGCAGGGCATCGAAACCATCGCGGCCCAGTTCACGCTCGAGCATGGTGCTGCCGCGCGCGATGTTCTCATCGCGATGGCTCTTCTTGTACCACTGGCGAATGCGGTTGCGCGCCGTGGGTGTGGCCACGAAGTTGAGCCAGTCGAGGCTCGGGTGAGCCATCTTGGCCGTGATCACCTGCACGAAGTCGCCGTTCTGCAGCGGGGTGGCGAGGGGGCAGAGACGATCGTTGATGCGCACTCCCTGGCAGTGGTTGCCCACCTCAGAGTGAATGCGGTACGCGAAGTCGACCGCGGTCGATCCCTTGCGCAGGCCCACCACGTCGCCCTTGGGGGTGAACACGAACACCTCTTCGTCGAAGAGGTCCTCCTTGATCGAGCGCAGAAAGTCGCCGCTGTCTTCGCCGACGCCGTCCTTCTGCCAATCGACGAGCTGCCTGAGCCAGTTGAAGCGCTCGGCATCGGCTTCCGATGCAGCCGGTGACCCTCCCTCTTTGTACTTCCAGTGGGCGGCGATGCCGTATTCGGCCACCTGGTGCATGTCGCGGGTACGGATCTGCACCTCGATCGGGCGATGGCGACCGATCACCGCCGTGTGCAGCGACTGGTAGCCGTTGGGCTTGGGCAGGCCGATGTAGTCCTTGAAGCGCCCGGGGATGGGCCTGAAGGTGTCATGCACCACCGCCAGGGCCCGGTAACAACTCTCGAGATTGGGACAGAGGATGCGCAGGGCCGCCACGTCGTAGATCTCGTGGAAGGCCTTCTGCTGGCGCTGCATCTTGCTCCAGATGCCATAAAGGTGCTTGGGCCGGCCGCTCACCTCGATGTCACCCAGCCCCACCGCCGCCAGGCGATCACGCAGCAGTTGCACCGTGACCCCGAGCCGCTCCTCACGCTCACTGCGCTTGGTGGCGACCTGCTGCTGCACGTCGCGGTAGGCCTCGGGTTCGAGGATCTTGAAGGCCAGATCCTCCAGCTCCCACTTGAAACGGCCGATGCCCAGGCGATTGGCCAGGGGGGCGTAGATCTCGCGGGTTTCGCGGGCGATGCGCTGCTGCTTTTCGGGCTTGAGGGACCCCAGGGTGCGCATGTTATGGAGCCGGTCGGCCAGTTTCACCAGCACGACGCGGATGTCGCTGGCCATCGCCAGGAACATGCGGCGCAGGTTTTCGGCCTGGGCTTCGGTCTTGTTGGTGAAATGAATCCCGCCGAGCTTGGTGACACCCTCAACCAGGGAGCGCACCTCGGCGCCGAAATGGGCTTCGACGTCGTCGGGCGTGACCGCCGTGTCTTCCACCACATCGTGGAGGAAACCCGCGGCGATCACACCGGCACTGGCCCCGATGTCGCGCAGCAGATCGGCCACCGCCACCGGATGGCAAATGTAGGGCTCACCGCTGGCGCGGAACTGCCCCTCATGCAGCTGATAGGCAAAGTCGAACGCCGAAGCCAGCAGGGCCTCGGCGTCGGTGGGGCAGCTTTCACCGGCGCCTGGCGGCACATGCTCGATGCAGCGCTGCAGCCAGTCGGGCAGGGGGATGCCGTAATCGGAGGGCGCAGAGATCGTCAGACGCCCCCGCTGCGGGCTGGGCTCCTGGGAAGCAGACGGCAGCGGAGACGAGCCGGCAGTCACCAACACTGCCGCTTCGGCCTTGAGGGCCGTATCCGGTACCGCTCTGAGCATCCCGGCCTGCAATTATCCCCATCGTATGCAGCAGGGCGCAGCATGGGTCCGTTGTGCGGATCCGCCGATCCCATGGAGAGCCGACCGGTGCTGCAGCTGCGGGATCTGGTGGTGCGCTATCCGGGCGCCCGGGCCGCCACCCTCAGCGGACTGAATCTGGAGCTGGCTCGCGGCCAACGGCTGGCCCTGGTGGGTCCCTCAGGATGCGGCAAGAGCACGGTGGCGCGGGCGGTGCTGCAACTGCTGCCGCCGGGCAGCCTGTGCCGGGGGGAGCTGCGGCTCGCCGGCCACGATCCACGCCAGCTGCCGGCGGCCGGGCTGCAGCGGCTGCGGGGTGAAGCGGTGGGCCTGGTCTTTCAGGACCCCATGACGCGGCTCAACCCGCTGCTGACCATCGGCGAACACCTGCGCGACACCCTGGCGGCCCACAGGCCCAAAGAGGCCAGCCAGGCCCTGCGGCAACGGGCCGAAGCGCTGCTCACCCGGGTGGGAATCGCCCCGGCCCGCTACGGCAGCTACCCGCACGAATTCAGTGGCGGCATGCGGCAACGGGTGGCGATTGCCCTGGCCATGGCCCTGAGGCCCCAGCTGGTGATTGCCGACGAACCCACCACCAGCCTCGATGTCGCGGTGGCGGCCCAGGTGATGGGCGAACTCACCAGCCTCTGCCGCGAATGCGGCAGCGCCCTGTTGCTGATCAGCCACAACCTTGCACTGGCGGGCCAGTGGTGCGATCAGATCGCCGTGCTTGAACACGGTCAACTGGTCGAGCAGGGTCCGGCGCGCGCCCTGCTGCTGGCCCCACGCTCAGCCCTGGGGCAACGGCTCGTCGCCCGGGCACGGGCCCTGGAAGGGAGTCGCAGCGCCTCCCCCGCCACTGCAGCACCCCTGCTGCAGATCGCGAATCTGCGCTGCTGGCACCGGTTGGGCGGTCCGCCCTGGAAACCCCGCTGGCTGCCGGCGGTCGATGGGGTCAGCCTGACGCTCCAGGCCGGCGAAACCGTCGGACTCGTGGGCGCCTCTGGCTGCGGCAAGAGCACCCTGTGCAGGGCGCTCATGGGCCTGGCCGCCATCCGGGGCGGCAGCGTGCAGCTGCAGGGCCAGAACCTGCTGACCAGCCGCGGGCGCGCGCGGCGGGCCCTGCGGCGCCGCATCCAGATGGTGTTTCAGGATCCCCTGGCGTGCCTGAACCCCCAGATGCGAGTGGGTGATGCAATCGCCGATCCGCTGCTGATCCACGGCCTGGCCAGCCGCCACCAGGCCAGGTCACGGGCCCGGGAGTTGCTGCAGGCCGTGGGCCTCGAGCCTGCCGAGCAGTTCGAGCAGCGGCTGCCCCGCCAGCTTTCGGGCGGTCAGCAGCAACGCATTGCGATCGCCCGGGCCCTGATCCTGGAACCGCAGGTGCTGCTGTGCGACGAGAGCGTCAGCATGCTCGATGCCGAGGTTCAGGCCGAGATCCTGGGGTTGCTGCGCAGCCTCCAGCAACAACTGGGTCTGGGTCTGCTGTTTGTAACCCATGATCTGGCGGTGGCCAGCGGTTTCTGCCACCGGGTGATCGTGCTTGATGGCGGCCGCATCGTCGAAGAAGGACCGGGGGCAGATCTGCTGTTGAAACCCCAGGCCGCGATCACCCGCACCCTGGTCAACGCCTGCCCGCGATTGCCACGCAACTGAGGAGAGCGTGTCGTTGTGCCAACGCTGACAGGCACAACTGAGCCACAGCTGGGAAAATAAAACCAAACCCATCGGCCCGGCATCCGCACGATGCCGCTGCTCCTGGGCTGACGCCGCAACATCTGAGGCGTTGAGGCACTGCAACGTCCGCTTCTCAACCGAACGCATCGAATCACGACGATGGTCAACCCATTCGACTTCACGTTTTCAGATCTCATTTCTGGCTACGTGACGCACTACGACGCCGAGAATCGCAGCATTGACCTCCGCACCTCCGATGGGCGCGACTACAACGCCGTGCTGACGGGGAACACCTATGCCAAACAAACCCAGAATCTCGGCGAAGGCTGGCAAGACCGCACTGGAGATCTGGAGCGGCTGCTGACGCCAGGTCGCATGGTTTTTGTTTATGGAACCTTCTTTCCAGAGGAGACCACCAGCTTCGAAGTCAATTTCATCGTCTTTGCCAACGAAGCTGAGAATGATTACCGCTATCTCGAACCCGGTTGGTGGACACAACAGATCGATCAGATCGGCTCCTCTTACCTGAAATGGCAGTTCCAATCACCGGAACAACCGATTGATTACAAGAACTACCGCACACTGATCAGTCTCACCGGTGGCAAACAAGAGCAGGACTACCTTCAGGAAACCGATACCATTTCACGCCTGGTCTACGGCATGGCGTCGGCCTACATGCTGACCGGCAAAGACGAATTCCTGGAAGCCGCAGAAAAGGGAACAGATTATTTGCGCGACAAGATGCGTTTCGTTGATACCGATACAGACATGATCTATTGGTATCACGGCATCAAGGTGAGCAGCAGCGGCCAGGAGCAAAAACTGCTGGTTTCAGAATTTGGAGATGACTACAACTGCATTCCCGCCTACGAACAGATCTACGCCCTGGCAGGTCCCGTACAGACCTACCGACTCAATGGCGACCCCCGAATTCTCGACGATGCCGACAAAACTCTTGATCTGTTTGATGCCTATTTCAAAGACCATGAAAAAGGAGGCTACTATTCACATATTCATGCCGTGACATTAAGCCCCCACGAAGAATCGTTGGGACGCAACAAAGCCAAAAAGAACTGGAACTCGGTCGGCGACCACGCTCCCGCCTATCTGATCAACCTGTGGCTGGCAACCAAAGATGCGCGACATGCCGCGATGCTGGAAGACACGTTCGACACCATCTGCAGCCATTTTCCTGACTATGACGAAAGCCCCTTCGTGCAGGAGAAATTCTTCGACGACTGGTCAAAAGACCAGCAGTGGGGATGGCAGCAAAACCGGTCTGTTGTTGGACACAATCTGAAAATTGCCTGGAACCTGATGCGATTCCAGGCCGTCAAACCGAAGCAAGTCTATCTCGATCTCGCCAACAAGATCGCCAGCCTGATGCCGACCGTGGGCTACGACAAACAGCGATTCGGCTGGTACGACGTGGTCGAGCGCATTCTCAAACCCGGCCAACGCTTCCATCGCTATGCCTGGCACGATCGCAAGGCATGGTGGCAGCAGGAGCAAGGGATTCTTGCCTATTTAATTCTGAACGGACATCTGCCCGAAAACAGTGACTATCGGAAATACGCCGATGAGTCGGCAGCGTTTTATAACGCGTTTTTCCTCGATCACAATGATGGTGGAGTTTATTTCAATGTGCTGGCCAATGGAATTCCCTATCTGCTTGGCACAGAACGCTTCAAGGGCAGTCACTCGATGAGCGCCTACCACTCCACCGAACTCTGTTTCCTGTCGACGGTGTACATCGATCTATTGATCAAGAAACGGCCGCTCGATCTGCATTTCAAACCGCTTCCCAACGGCTTCAAGGACCGCATCCTTCACGTTGCACCCGACATGCTTCCTGAAGGCAGCGTGACAATCACCCAGTGCACCATTGACGGGAGCAACTACAGCGACTTCGACGCCGCTGGACTGTTTGTCCGCCTGCCAGACTCCAAGGACCGCCTGAAAGTCCAGGTCACATTGACTCCCGTTCATTGAGCCGACATCAGCTTGATCTGAACCAAGCCCCGAACAACCAACCGCATTTCTCACGAACACTCCACGACGCGACAGAACATGCAGATCTCCAAAAGCCAACTACACGACTGGCTTGTCATTCATATTGAAGGCCAGGTTGATTCAAAAACCTCATCGCAGCTTAATGACTATCTTGCTCAGGAGCTCGACGACGCCACAAGCATTGCCCTTGATCTGAGACAAGTGCCGTTCATGTCAAGCGCCGGGTTACGGACGCTTCTATTGCTTTATCGACGTGTTGAAACCTCCGGCGCGGCCCTGGCACTCGTGGGGCTCGCCGCAGAGATCGCAGACACGATGAAGGTGACAGGTTTCTACGATTTTTTCATCGTCCTGCCTGATCTGGATTCTCTTCAAACAGCAAACAAAGCTTCATAATGGACCGCATTGATTCACTGCCCACCGACAACATCTGTGGGCTACGTGTACGCCCCGGCAAACCGCTGCCTTTCGGGGTTTCACATGTTCCGGGTGGCCTCAATTTCTCGGTCTACACCTCAGCTGGAGAACGCTGCACCCTGGTGCTGTTTCACCAGGGTGCACCAGAGCCGTTTGCCGAGCTTCCCTTTCCCAGTCATTACCGGATCGGTGACGTCTTCTGCATGGTCGTCTTCGGGCTTGACTTCGAAGATCTGGAATACGGATTCCGAATCGATGGGCCCTATCACCCCGAGAAGGGCGATCGCTTTGACCCCACGCAGATCCTGATGGATCCCCATGCCCGCCTGATCGCAGGGCGCGACGTGTGGGGCCAGGATCCGGATTGGCAGCGTCCTTACCCTTACAGGGCCAGGGTCAGTCTTGATGACTTCGATTGGCAGGGGGAACGACCGCTGGAGATTCCAATGCAGGATCTCGTCATCTACGAAACCCATGTGCGCGCCTACACCCAGTCGCCCACAGCTGAAACAGCGCATCCCGGCACCTACGCAGGTCTGGTCGAAAAGATTCCCTACCTCAAGCAACTTGGTATCAATGCCATCGAGCTGATGCCGGTATTTGAGTTCGACGAGTTTGAGAACTCACGTCTTCATCCAGATACTGGCGAACGTCTCTACAACTTCTGGGGTTACAGCACAGTTGGATTCTTTGCTCCCAAGGCCGGCTACGCCGCAACAGGCAAAAGCGGAATGCAGGTGGATGAGTTCAAGCAACTTGTCAAATCATTTCACAAGGCCGGCATTGAGGTGATCCTTGATGTTGTCTTCAACCACACAGCTGAAGGCAATGAACGGGGACCAACCCTCTCATTCAAAGGACTCGACAATAAAACCTACTACATGCTGACCCCTGAGGGGTATTACTTTAACTTCAGCGGCACCGGCAACACACTCAATTGCAACAACCCCATCGTTCGATCCTTGGTGCTGGATTGCCTGCGCTATTGGGCGTCTGAGTATCACATTGATGGCTTCCGCTTCGATCTTGCCACCATCCTTGGTCGCGATCCATGGGGCGCACCGCTCTCCAATCCGCCATTGCTGGAATCGCTGGCATTTGACCCGATCCTGTCATCGTGCAAATTGATTGCCGAAGCCTGGGATGCCGGTGGCCTCTACCAGGTCGGCACGTTTCCAGCATTTGGCCGCTGGGCCGAATGGAATGGGCTGTACCGCGACAGCGTGCGTCGCTACCTCAAAGGCGATGCCGGAATGGTCGGGCAGATCGCTCAACGGGTTCTGGGATCGCCAGATCTTTACCGTATGAGCGGACGTGCGCCGGCAACATCCGTCAATTTCATCACCTGCCACGACGGCTTCACGCTTGCCGATCTGGTCTCTTACAACGACAAACACAACGAGGCCAATGGGGAGTGGAACAGAGACGGGGGTGATGACAACCACAGCTGGAACTGTGGTGCAGAAGGCTGGACAGAAGACCTCGGCATTCAGCAGTTGCGTCGTCGTCAGATGATGAATGCGTTTGCCGTTCTGCTGACCAGCCGCGGCACACCGATGCTGTTGATGGGTGATGAATTCGGTCGTTCCCAGCACGGCAACAACAACGCCTACTGCATCGACTCCCCGCTCACCTGGGTCGACTGGACTCTGTTGAAGAGCAATGCCGACCTGCAGGCGATGGTGCAGGCCCTGATCGCATTCAGGCATCAGCATCCTGCCCTGCGGGTGAACCGTTTTGACGGACCACCCAGCAGCCTGCTGCCCTGCTCCAGCTTCCACGGGCCGACGGCCTGGCAGCCGGACTGGTCCGGCGAATCACGCCAACTGGCCTGGATGCTGAGTTGCGATCACCAGACTCCGGCGGGTGATCCCGCTGTCGACATTGTCTATGTGGCCACCAACATGGCGCACTTTGCCAGCTGGTTTGCGCTACCGGCAGCGCCCGAGGGCTATGGGTGGCAACTCTGTTTCAACACAGGTGACAACCAACAGCCAATTCTCAGGGATCAACCCAGAATCGACTCTGGGCTGCTCGTTGGTGAGCGCTCTGTTGTGATTCTGCAGGCCACACCTTTGCCGACACCCATGGGGTGATGGCTATGACCAACCGACTGTTTTCCCCCAAAGCACCATGAGCCTGACGATCGAATCGATCAGCCACCCCAGCCACCACCTGATCAACCTCAGTGGTGAGGTCGACACCAAAACCGCGACGAGCCTGATGGATGCGCTCGCCGAGCTTGAACTGGCAGCACTCCTCGAGCTACGCATCGACATGGCCGATGTGGCATTTCTGAGCAGTGCCGGCCTGCGGGCCTTGCTCTTTGCCAAACAGAAAATGCCCTACGAGTCACGTCTTGTCGTGATCGGTGCCAACACCGCCATTGTGGAAGTGATCACCAAAACCGGCCTGACCGAAGCTGTGACACTTGTGGCCGACGTCAGTCTTCTCAGCTGAGAGCGGATCGCCATGGGTGAACCCGAACCCATGACCCCACTGGCCTCGCTTGATCGCGAGGCTGTGATGGAGTCATGGGATGAGATCCAGTCGTTTGTGGCCGAGCAGGGCGAACAGCTGCTGGGGTCAAGCCCAGCTCTCTACAAGCTCAGGCTCGCCACCGAGGAGTTGCTGTCGAATGTGATTCGCTATGCACCGGCAGATCGCGACGAGACCCAAGCAACATTGCATCTCTGGCTGACCTTTCTCCATGGGGAGCTTCAAGGCAAACCGGCCCTGATTCTGCAACTGGAAGACAACGGACCGGCCTTCGATCCCCAACTCGATCGGGAGCGCCAGATCGACACCACGCAACCGATTCAGGAGCGGCCCATCGGCGGGCTGGGACTGTTTCTGGTGCAGCAGTCGGTCGACCATGTCGACTATGCGTGGAGCAACCAACGCAACCGCTACCGGCTGTTCATGTGGTTGCCCGAGCCGTCACCAGCGTGAGCGACACCCACCCTGCTGCAGCGGTCCCGCTGAAGCAACGCTCGGGTGACGTGCTGATCACCCCAGGGTCCACCAGGAGGCCTTGAGGAAATAGTCCTCATCCTCGTACTCGACCAGGGAGCCGCCGTTGTGGTCAACGAAGTCGCGGCTAACCACCTCGAAACCCGCCTCACGGGCGTGCCTGGCAACCGCATCGACATCGGCCGCCGCCGCCGTACCCATGACCTGCTGCAGATCAGGGTCCTGGCGAACGGCCGCGATGAACAGCTGCAAGGCGTCTGCTGACATGGGCGTGGGGCTCATCAAGGGTTGTTGGAGTCTGGATCGTCAGCCGACAGATTCGGGCTGCTGACGCCGGCGCGGCGGCGCAGCAGGGCCAGCAACGTCTCCAAGACAGGGGGCAAGGGGGCCTGACACACCAGGCGCTCACCCGTGATCGGATGGTCAAGACCAAGCTGCACTGCATGCAGGGCCTGACCCGGCAACGCCAGCGGCAGGTTGCGGCAGCGCGAGTAGACCGGATCACCCAGAATCGGATGGTTCATGTGGGCGCAATGCACCCTGATCTGGTGGGTGCGGCCGGTGTCGAGCTTGAAGCGCAGCAAGGCGTAGTCGCCCAGACGCTCGAGCACGCGCCAATGGGTGCAGGCATGCCGGCCGCTCGCATCGCTCACCACCGCATATTTCTTGCGATCAACCGGATGACGCCCGATCGCACCGATGATCGTGCCGTGGTCGGCCGACGGCTGACCGTGCACCACCGCCAGATACTCGCGGCTGGCGATGCGCTGTTGGATCTGCACCTGCAGCCGCACCAGGGCCAGCTGGCTCTTGGCCACGACGATGCATCCGGTTGTGTCCTTGTCGAGGCGGTGCACGATCCCCGGCCGCAGTTCACCGCCGATGCCCGGCAGGTCGGGGCAGTGATGCAGCAGGCCATTGACCAGGGTGCCGTCCTTGTTGCCCGGCGCCGGGTGCACCGTGAGACCTGCGGGTTTGTTGAGCACGATCAGATGCGCGTCTTCAAACAGCACGTCGAGGGGCATCGCCTGGGGCACCAGGTACTCCAGGGGCTCGGGCGGCGGCATCCAAAGCTCGACCACATCACCCGTGCGCAGGGGCGTCTTGGCGCGGCCCGTGCTGCCGTTGACCCTCACATACCCCGCGTCGATGAACTTCTGAATGCGGGCGCGGCTCTGCTCGGGGCGTTGGCTCACCAGCCACCGGTCGAGCCGCATCGGCAGGGGCCTGGGGTAGCTGAGCGTCAGCAGCTCGCCTTCGCCCTCTCCAAACTGCGTTGCGCGGTTTTCCGTGGTCATTGCATCGACCGTACAGAGCAACCCAAGGGCCCCACTCGACCAACGCGCACCGCTCAGCGCGGGCGCGGCGCTGACGCATCGAGGTCTGCCGGATCCTGCAGGGAGCCGGGCAGTTCAAGGGCGATCGAGCCCAGCCGAGCGCAGCGGTAGTCATCGAGCAGCTTGGTGGCCATGCGGGTGGTGTCGCCGCTGGTGTGCCGCGCCGCAGCGTCGATGAGCCAGGTCTCGCCGTCGGGACCGCCCTGGCTCAGTCGGCCCAGCCCGATGCCATAACGCTGCTGCAGCAGATCGGCCGCCACGCCGGCACCCGGCACCGCAGCCAACTGGGCCAACAAGTGCACAAACGCCACCGCCACCGCCTCGCTGTCATAGGCCGCCTGGCCGATGTCATCACAGAGGGCCAGTCGCAGGGCCGCCAGCTGGTCGTCAAGCCGGGGGGGCAGCACACCAGGGGCATCGAGCAGATCAAGCGCCTGGCCCAGCCGCACCCAGCGCAGGCTGCGGGTGACGCCGGCGCGCCGAGCGCTGTCGACCACCTTCTGACGCACCAACCGGTTGATCAGGGCCGATTTGCCCACGTTGGGGAAACCGAGCATCAGCGCCCGCACTGGCCGTGGCTTCATGCCGCGGCCGGTGCGTCGGGCATTGAGCGCTTCGCCGGCGCGAATGGCCGCCTGTTGCAGCTGCTTGACGCCCGTGCCCGACTTGGCATCACACCACCACACCTGCTGGTCATGCTCACGGAACCAGGCGCTCCAGCCCTCGCGAACAGCGGCGGGCACCATGTCGAGCCTGTTGAGCACCAACAGATGCAGTTTGCCGTTGATCCAACGCTGCAACCGCGGATGACCGGTCGCCAGCGGGATGCGGGCATCGCGCACTTCGATCACCAGATCCACCTTGCCCAGAGCCTCGTGCAGCGCCTTCTCGGCCTTGGCGATGTGGCCCGGGTACCACTGGATCTGCGGAGTCCCCATTAGGGCACCACCAGCACAGGGCAGGGCGCCAGCTGGATCACCCGGGCAGCGGTGCTGTGCTGGTCTGTTTCGACGGTGATGCCGCGGGTGCCCATGACGATGAGGTCAGCATTGATCTCGTCGGCAACATCGCCGATCACAAAGGCCGGTTTGCCCTCGCGCTCCAACACCTCACAGGCGACACCGGCCTGCTCGAAGCTGGAGCGGGCCTGATCGAGCAGCTGGGCCACCTGTAGGGGGTCGTCCTCCCCTGACTCAAGCACCGACAGCAACACGAGCCTGCTGTTGGACTGCTGAGCAAGCTTCAAGGCCATGGCCGCCGTGTCTGCAGCCTGACGGCTGCGATCAATGGGCAGGAGAATCGTCTCGAACATGGCCA